>CAYGUC010000007.1:0-158386 GCA_964353005.1 uncultured Flavobacteriaceae bacterium
GAGAGGTGAATCGGAAACCCCGAGGCAGAGCCTTCGAGGAATTATTTAGATTAAGTTTTAATGTTTTAACGACTAGTATTTTGAAATAGTTCCTATAAAAAACAGAGTACTTTTAACAAGAGTTGAAAAGCAACCTTTTAACTAATTACTAAAGGATGCTCATTTTATTAGTTACCCCATTTAGAAAATAATATTTTTTTATAGGTTTCGCTAACAGGTATTTTTTGATTACCAACAGAAATCTGGTTACCTTCAATATACTCAATTGCATCTAGATTAACAATATAAGATCTGTGTATTCTAATAAAATTTGAATCTTGCAATTCTTCCTCTAGATTTTTTAAGGCTCCAAGAATAAGTATTTTTTGTTGGTTTTTAAGATAATAATCTACATACTCATTTTCGGCTTTAATAAATAAAACATCAGATAATGCTACTTTAATCTGCTTACTTTTTTGCTTTAGGTAGATATATTTTATTTCTTCTGGTATAACATTATGTGCTATAGGCACAGATTTAAATTTATTCTCTACTTTATTAATGGCTTTTAAAAATCTAGAAAACTCTATTGGTTTAAGCAGATAATCTAAAACATCAAACTCATACCCTTCTAATGCATACTCGCGATATGCTGTTGTTAAAATAACTTCTGGGGTTTTATCTAAAGTTTCTAAAAAATCAAGTCCGGATATTTCTGGCATTCTTATATCCAAAAACATAATATCTACTTGTTCTTTTTTCAAAATGGGTATTGCCCCCAAAGCGCATTTAAAAGCCCCCAAAAGCTTCAGGAATTCTATTTTGGCAACATAATTCTCAATAAGTTTACGTGCAGGTTGTTCATCATCTATTATTATAACATTAAATGTCATTAGTATCTATATTTAACTCTATACTATATATATTATCTTCAATATCTATATGCAATTGGTATTGTTTATCATATATCAATTTTAATCTTCTTTTTACATTACTAATTCCGATTCCTCTGGACGCATCTACAGATTTTTTAGGCGCATACGTGTTTCTACAAATAAATTGTAAAACTCCTTTGTTTGTTTTCAAACTAATTTCGATATACCCGTTCTTTACATCTTCTACGTTACCATGTTTAAAAGCGTTTTCTACAAAAGGAATAAGTAGCATTGGTGCTATTTTTAAATTTTTATCGATATCATCATACACAAAAGAAACTTTTTCAATTTCATCATCTTTAAGTTTAAATAAATGTATAAAATTAGTGATGTAATTAATTTCTTCTTCTAGGCTTACTATTCCTTTTTTGGCACCATATAAAGAATAATCTAACATTTTGGATAGTTGCATTATTCCTTCGGCTCCTTTATTATTATCATTAAGTGTTAGTGAGTAAATATTATTTAAAATATTAAACAAAAAATGCGGGTTTATTTGAGATATTAAAAAGTCTTTTTCTGCATTTATGTATAGAATTTCCTGCTCCTTTAGTTTTTTTTGTTCTGTATACGTATAAATAATAAAACTTATAAAAATTGCTAAAAGCACGGGCATCATATGGTTAAAGATGATCTCTAAACTAGTTAAATCAAAAAATTTATAATTAAATATAGTATCAAAAGTAAATCCATAACCAGATTTATCACAGTATAAGGAAACTCGTATCAAAAAATCAATAACAAAAACTCCTAATAAAAGAAATAGTATATTAAAAAAACTATAACTCAAGTTCTTTTTTTGCTTATAAAACCTAGGTAATAAAATTTTTAGATTCAAATAAAATACTATTAATTGCATACTTACCATACCTATAGTTCTTAACAGAGCTTGATAAGAATCTGTAAGGAGATTGAATATCATGTATATGAATACGCTATACAATATCCAAAACAATATATGTCTACTTTTCAAATGAAATCTATTTAACAAGGTTTTTGTAAAACAAATATAATCTAACCTATAATTACAAAATATCCTATTCTATCAATTACCTGTTATTTTAAGTGAATTGCTTTAAAACATCAGTAAAAACTATAACTCTATTTTACTTAAAAAAAATTATGCTTAACTGAAAATCTGCTTCTACTTATAGATTTTTATTTTTCAATAGAACGTACAAGAATACATTAGCTAAATAATAAACATCTAATATATCTCTTAACACATATAAATCTGCTTTATGCCTATGTAAAAAAATACTTTTTCTTAAAACCAAACTCAACTATGCCACATACTCAAAAGGCAATATACTATGCCACTTCGCAAGTATCCAGAATTCTAAAATCGGTAGTGAATGTAATAACCAACTATTATTACATTCATGTAACCGAGGATAAAATTAGTATAAAAAATTGCGCTCATAAAACTATCCAGTTTTTAAGAGCACGCCCCTACATATTAATCAACAAAAACTTGTTGATAGAAATTAGTGTCACAAAAATTCTTACTAGACACAAAACTATTTTTATACAAAGGTTAATCAACAATCTCAAAGCAAACTCACAAAGTATACTTGTCAATACTATAATCCTTTGGAGAAGAAAACCTCAACAAGGAATTACATCTCTTTGTATTCCTTTCATTTAAAAACTCTTTCAAAAAAGTTTATTTAAAAACACCAACTTAAATATCAAATCATTATGAAAACCTCAAACAATGAACTAATCAAACCCATTAGCGTTGATGAAGCTACAGATCTGGCCAAAAATATTTTGACCAAAGTCATGCAGTTTAGACGAATGGTAGAATCTAAAAACACTTGCTCTGCTACTTGCAAAAAATGCCATAAACCACACTTGGATAAAGTGGTTACCGCAATTATACAAAAAAAGAAAATTAGATTTGTCCTACCTGCATTTCCAGGAAAATCTCCTAACCCTGCCAAAGTTTTAGGACATCTGCCAGATATGGCAGAAAAGCAAGCCCTCAAATTTTTAAATAGTTTATGCAAACAAATCCAAGAGATTTATGAACTGGGAGCAGAAATAATAATATGCTCAGACGGCAGAGTTTTTAGCGATGTTGTAGGAATTTCTGAAAAAGATGTTACCTCTTATCAAATCGAAATTGATCGCCTTATTGAAGAGTTAAACCTTACTTCACTTTCTACTTTTAACCTCGATGATATAAATATTAATAATGATTTTGATCAGGCTCGTTCTAAGCTTATAAAAAATTATGGGCAAGACATAAAAAGTTTGAAAGACAAAATAAAAAAAGGAGGTAAAGACTCCAACAATCCTGAAGAAATAGAAGCCAATCGAATGTATTGTGGTCTTACACGTTTTTTAGTAGAAGATCGTATGGTTCCCGGGCAAACGAGATCTAAAAGTTCTATTCAAAAAGAATGTAAAGAAAAAGCCTATCTGGCAATTATAAGAAGTAATGCCTGGACTGCTTTGATTGCAGAAAAATATCCTCAGGCAATTCGTTTATCTATTCATCCACAAGCGTGTGGTTCTAAAAAAATAGGGATCCAGCTTATCGGGGTCGAAACATGGATGACTCCTTGGCATGCTGTTGCTGTTGATACTGGCAACAAATTTATATTAATGAAACACCGCGAAGCTAAAAAGTTAAATACAAAATTAGTTCAAGATAAAAATGGACGCTCCAGTCACTATGAACTTATTACTCAAAATTAAGAAGTAAACTACAATTTTTTTAGGCAACAAAATTAAAGAGCAGATCATGAATTTTAAAACCACAAAATTAAATCCATTTGGTGTATTGATAGAACCTATTACCGAAAAAGAAGATATTCGGGGTTTAAGTACAGAGGAATTGAAAGATATTTTATCCAAAGAACATTTAATTGCTTTAAGAGGATTTAAAAGCTTCGATACAGCAGAAGATTTCTCGAACTATTGCGAAAAATTTGGAGAAATTTGTTTATGGCCTTTTGGAAAAGTTCTGGAACTTGTGGAACAAGAAAATCCCGAGGATCACATTTTTGACAATACCTATATCCCTATGCATTGGGATGGTATGTACCGTAAACAAGTGCCAGAAACTCAAGTATTTCATTGTGTAAGCGCCCCTGGTATTGACAACAAAGGAGGAACCACTTTTAGCAATACAAAAATGATTATAGAAAATGCTTCTGAAAGTGTTCTGGAATCCTGGAGTAAAGCACGTTGTATTTATTCACGAAAAATGGAGTTTTATGATAGCAAAACTATCGCTCCAATTCTTAATAAACACCCCGAAAGAGAGTACTCTGTAATTCGCTATTGCGAACCCCCTTTGGATACCGATGAATCTTTTGTTAATCACCCTGGTTTTGAAATCGAAGGTATCCCGGAACAAGAAGTCGGGGAGTTTCTTCAAAATCTTAATAAAACACTTTACTCTCCCGAATATCTTTATACCCACAGATGGGAAACAGGTGACGTTGTGTTTTCAGATAACAGCACTTTGTTACACGGTCGCGAACCTTTTACCAAAGGTGCCCCCAGACATCTTAGGCGAGTACAATTAGTAGGAAAAAATACGCTTGGTAACCCACATCTTATATATACAAAATGATAACAACAGAAACAGATATTTTTATTGTAGGGGCTGGACCTGTTGGACTGGCATGTGCCTATCTTGCAGAGCTTTCTGGGCTAAAAACAATTATTGTAGATAAGTCTGAAGGTCCACTACAAGTAGGAAGAGCAGATGCGCTTAATGGTCGAACACTGCAGCTATTAGAGGTCGCAGATCTATTCGAAGAACTTTACCCTCTTGGGTTGCCCTGTAATACAAGTTCGATATGGGAAAACGGAAAATTTGTGTCCCGACAGTCTCATTGGTGGGAAGCACTCGAAGGTTGTTTTCATAAACATTTTTTAATGTTAGGACAATCCTTTGTAGAGAAATTTCTAAATGAAAAACTTGACTTAATTAATGCTTCTGTAGTACGCCAGACAACCTTAGAAGATATTCAGGTTACAGATCAGGGATGTATTGCTACGCTCTCTAACGGAGACATTATAAAGTCTGATTATCTCATCGGCTCAGATGGTTCTCACTCTTTTGTTCGAAATTATTTTAATATACCCTTCGAGATCACACGCCCGCAAATTGTATGGGCAGTAATCGATGCGGTACTCGACACCGATTTTTCAAAAGTACCTGAGATCATTGTTTTTCAATCAGAAACATCTGATGTAGCATGGATCCCCAGAGAAGGAAATATTGACAGGTTTTATGTAAGAATGGATCGTAAAGATTTTGTGATAGAAGATGCCATGAAAAAAATCAATACTGCAATGACCCCGCATACTGTTACAATAAAAGAACTGGTTTGGTATTCTCAATTTTCTGTAAAAGAATCTGTTGCAGAAAACTACCTTATCCAAAACCGGGTAATTCTTGCTGGGGATGCTTGCCATATTCATTCTGTAAATGGCGGACAAGGTTTAAATACAGGTCTTGCAGATTCATTTAACCTGATTTGGAAATTAAACATGATAAAAAATCATGGAGCGAATCCCAACTTGCTTCACTCGTACGAAAACGAAAGAAAACCTGTGGCTCTAAGTGTTATTCAAAGTTCTGGAGAGCTTGTACGTTCTACGAAATATTCAAATACCGGTACCCATGCAAAAGATTATGTTAAAATAGTAGAAAATAGAGCTGGTAATATTACAGGTATGGGAATTCGTTATAGTGAAAATGGAATAGCAGGAACAAGGGTTTATGATTTTATAGTGAATAACGGGAAAGAAAAAAAACGATTATACTCTCTTCTTGACTATACGAAATTCACTGTTCTTTATTTTAGTGATCAAAAAATTAATTTAGAATTGCCAGATTTTGCAAAGCTAATACAAATCCATCCAGATAGTTCACAACAAGGATTTTGGACTGAAAGTAAATACTATAAGGATCAGATTATTGTAGTGCGACCAGACTCTTATATAGAATCTGCGGGGGCATTAAGCGAAGTAGATTCTTTAATTAACGATCTTATGAATAAGTATTCGATAAATAAACATAGTATACATTCTTGATGAACAACCTCAAAGCTGCACATTGAGGTTAGCTTTGAGGGATGAAAAATTAAAACGAGATAATCATAAACTTAAAATCTTAATAATATGCCATATATAGCATTTGAATCTGGTACGCTCGACAAAAAAGTGAAACAAAAATTAATCGAACAGCTAACAGATATATCCGCAGATATAACAGGAATCCCAAAACATTTATTCTTGGTTTCTATAAAAGAAATCCCAGATGATGATATAGCTGTTGGAGGAAAGACTGTAACAGAAATGAAGAAAGAAAAAAACAATACTTGAAAAACTACTTAGATGGATAATAAAGAAAAAGCTAAAGCATACTATACTGCTGTAAGCAACTATGATGAATCCACCATTAAGAAAATGGTGGATAAAAACTATATCCAGCATAATCCAAAAGTTGCTTCAGGAAGAGAGGCATTTCTTTCTATGATCCCTAAATTAAAACAATACGGTAGTACAATCCAGAATATTCGCATGCTAGAGGATGATCAGCACATAATCATGCATCATAAATGGCTTAATGCTACTCCGTTTGGTTATGATACAACAGCTGCCTTTCATATTATTCGTTTTGATTACAATGGTTTAATTGCCGAACATTGGAATGTTATGACAGAAATGACTGTTGCAAACCTATCTGGCAGATCGTTACTTGATGGAGAGACAGAAATAAAAGAGATAAAGAAAACAGATATCAATAAATCTAAAATCACACAGTTATTTAATATTCTAACAAGCCAATCTACAGAAAAGATAATAGCCGCACTACCGCAATTTTTTCAGACTGATTTTCATCAACATAATGCAGCACTGGGGGATGGTCTTCAAAATCTTATACAAACTATTCGAGAGAAAGCATTATTTCCTCAGTACAAAAAACAACATGCTGTTTTTGGAGAAGGTAATTTTGTTCTTTCGATTAGCGAGGGATTGTTTTTAGAAAAAAATTCTGCTCTATATGATCTGTTTAGCTTAGAGCAAGGAAAGATAGTATCCCATTGGAGTATTTATCAAGATATCCCTACAAAAGATGTAGCCAATACCAATACAATGTTTAACTTTTATAAGGATATAACAACCTTAAAATAACATTACACTAAGGTATGTTGCTAAAAATATATTTTGATTTTAAGGTAAGCCTTAAGAAATAAAAAATTTCTTGAAACCGACTATCCTCGAGGCAGAGCCATAGAGGTATTTCGCCAGTTTCATTTTGGTCTTGGGACCAAAAACCGAAATTTTGTATTTTACCTCACCCAGAACTGCCGAAAATGGCAGTTCTGACCTCTCCCAAGGAGAGGTGAATCGGAAACCCCGAGGCAGAGCCTTCGAGGAATTATTTTGATTAAATAACGTTTAATTTACAAAGAGTAAGAGTTTACAGAAATAAAAAAAATTATATTTAGAACGTTAAAAAAGTAATGGCTATATGTCGATAAAAAAGAAATACAAAGGAGTAATTTTTGATTTAGATGGTACTCTTTTAAATACCCTTGGGGTATATACCCATATTATGAATGGGCTTATGATAAAAAATAATTTTCCAACACATACTATAGAAAACTATCGGGATTTTATAGGAAACGGAACTAAAAACCTTATAATACGATCAATTCCTGAAAAATACAGAGAAGAAAAACTAATTGAAAACTTATTACATGAATTTCGTTTACTCTATGAAAACATGTACACACAACATACCGAAGTATATACAGGGATTTTAGAAATTTTAGACGAATTACAAGAGTCTGGAGTAAAATTGGCTTTGTTATCTAATAAATTTCATGATTTAACATGTAAATGTGCTAATCATTTTTTTCCTGATATTAAATTTGCTGCAGTTATTGGTCAATCAGACCTGTATAAAAAACCAGATCCAAAAGGAGTTTTAGATATTTCACATTCACTTAAAACCCCTTTAGACCAATTGGTATTAGTTGGGGATACCGAGGTAGATCTGCTCACTGCCAAAAATGCTGGTATCGATAGTATTGCGGTTACCTGGGGATTTAGAAAAGAAGAAAACTTAATTACACAATCTCCAAATTATATTATTAGAGATAGTAATAGTTTAAAAAACTATTTTTCTAATCATATTAAAACAAGTTCTGCAATGCATTAAATATATTTCAATCTCTTGCTGTAAATTTATTAAAGAATTGGTATAACGCTTATTATTTCATAAAACATTTAAGCTATCCAACTCCTCTCTGGCTATAGATGGCGGAAATTGATTGTTTTTAATCTTATGGATTACAAGCTGCGCTACTTTAACAGCCTTTTCTTTTGTTTGAAAGCCTTTATTTCCTGGTTGCCCCGGGATGGTAGGTTGATTAATAAACAAACGATTATCCATCATAATAGCATACCCATATCCTGTGGTTTCTGATTTGGTGATTTTATAGGTTAATAAAACTACATCTTTATTCATAGTTCTCTCTTCATTTGGGTGAATGTTTTTTTTCTCTTCTGGTTTTTGTTTTTTTTCTGAGCATGAAGAAATTGCAAGTAATAAAAGGAGGGAGAAATATTTAAAATAATTCATATTATTTCATTTTAAAAAATTAATAAAGAAGGAGAGTTTTACAGCTCCTTCTTTATCTCAACTTTGTAACAAGTTATTAATTTGTTTTAGGAACATACTCCCAAAAATCTTTGGTTTGAAAAGTCATGATTCCAGCTCCAGATCCTGATCTACCTTTTCCTGTACCAATATACCCTTTATTTCCTATAGCAAAACCAAATGCTTTATCACGGTTTCCTCCGCCATAGTCGGCAACTTGACTCCACGTATTTGCTTGTGGGTCATACTCCCAAAAATCTTTATCAGACTGTGATGGTGTTCCCAGCCCGCAATATCCTTTATTACCGATAGAAAAGCCTGTCGCATTATACCTTCCATTTCCTCCAAAATCGGCTATTTGAGACCATTGATTGGTTGTGGGATTATACTCCCAAAAATCTTTTTTTCTGGCAAACCCTGTATCTTCTCCTAATCCTATATAGCCTTTATTACCAATAGCAAAGCCAGTTCCTCTAACCATTCCAACTCCACCAAAATCTGTCTTTTTGGTCCAGATATCTGCATCTGGATTATACTCCCAAAAATCCTTATTCCTAGTATAAATATTAGGTCCTAGTCCTGTGCCAATATATCCTTTGTTACCGATAGAAAATCCTACTGCATTTGCTCTAGCTCCACCACCAAAATCTGCTTTTTTGGTCCAGACATTAGTATCTGGGTTATACTCCCAAAAATCACGAATAAAATTAGTATCTGTCCACCCTGTTCCAATATATCCTTTTCCTTTGGATTGTATTGTAAATGCTACAGCCTGATCTCTTGCCAAACCTCCAAAATCGGCTTTTTGAGTCCAAGTATTATTCTCTGGGTTGTATTCCCAAAAATCTTTGGTTTTGGTACGAGCGTTATTATCTAATCCTAAGCCTACATATCCTTTATTACCAATAGAGAATCCCGAAGCTCCATCTCTTGCCATACCTCCAAAATCTGCTTTTTGTACCCAAATATTAGTTACAGTAAACAGATCACTGCTCTCTACTGTTTTACTATCTGTAGTTACAGAAATTTTTCCTCCTGTTGCTCCATCAGGAATTGTAAATGTTAAAGATGTTGTAGTAGCAGCACTTACCGTTACTATTGTCTCCCCTACTTTTACTTCATTTTCTGTAGCTGTAGTGCTAAAGTTTTTACCTGTTATTATTACTTCTGTTCCTATCTCTCCCGATACAGGTGCAAAACTTGTAATTACAGGTGGAAATTCTACTGTAAAATCCCCTGTGCTAATTGCAGTGTTACCGCCAACTTTTATGGATATCTTACCTGTGGTAGCGCCTTCTGGCACAATAACTGTTAAGGAAGTTGTAGTAGCTGCACTTACAGTAGCTACAGTTTCATTAAACTTTACTTCATTATTGGATACTGTGGGACTAAAATTTGTTCCTGTAAGGATAACCTCTGTACCTATTGTACCAATCTCTGGAGAAAATTTGGTAATTGCAGGAGGCAACACTACGGTAAAATCTGTAGTGCTTGTTACCTCCAGATCTCCCACTTTTACTTTTATTTTACCTGTAGTAGCACCTTCTGGCACAATAACCTTTAGAGAAGTTGCTGTTGCTTCTTTAACTGTAGCATCTATATTATTAAACGATACTTTATTATTAGTTGTAGTGGTACTAAAATTAGTACCTGTAATAGTTACCTCTGCTCCTATTTCTGCTAATGTTGGTGTAAAACTGTTAATCTTTAATCCTTCTGTAGTGGGTATTACTGGTGGTATAATTGTATCTTCATCATCGCTTTTACAGGATAATAAACATATAATCGAAAATAAACCGATTATCAATAACCATACACTCTTTTGTCTTTTTTTCATTTTGGGTTTCTTGTTACTTAATATTTCTTATTAAACCATTTACAATCAAAATTAAGCAACTGTACAGGTAACAAAAGTTATAATTGTTATTCGCTGGACTATCGCAGATATTCGATAGACTTTATTTGATATTTGAAGAATATTTAATGGTTTTAGAAGCAGAGGAGTTTTCCAAAATCTTTATCCTAAAAGGCTAAATAGCAAAAACCGATAAAACACTAACTAACAACACCTTAACTATCTCCTGCACCCTGCGGCAGATCGATGTAAGTGTTGTAGCGATCTCCTGCACCCTGCGGCAGATCGATGTAAGTGTTATAGTGATCTCCTGCACCCTGCAGCAGATCGATGTAAGTGTTGTAGCGATCTCCTGCAACCCTGCGCCAGATCGATGTAAGTGTTATAGCGATCTCCTGCAACCCTGCAGCAGATCGATATAAGTGTTGTAGCGATCTCCTGCAACCCTGCGCCAGATCGATGTAAGTATGGTTACCATTGATAATGGATTCCGTTATTAAACGGAATGACAAGAAGTGGTAGACTATTCGAGACAGACACTTTAGTGAAATTTATCTTATATATCATTTATCATTCTGGTGTCAAAACCATCAATGCTTTTTGTGTTTTTTTCTTTCCAGTATGTTTCTAATCGATCCTTCCCTTGTTTTTCTGCCCATGAATTCAGGGTTGTTCTTTCCTCTTTAAAATCCATAAAAGGCACTGCATATCCACAAGAGGTTTGTACTAAATCTATTTCCATTTCTATGATTTGCCTGGATCCCATTATTTCTGGAAACAGACTTATATGTTCATGATACTCTTTATCCCGATGATGATAAATGGTCGCTTTGCCATATAACCTTAATATAAGTGGTTTTCCTTCAAAAGCACAAAACATAATGGTCATTCTGTCGTTTTTAACCAGGTGCGCTGCCGTTTCATTTCCGCTTCCTGTTAAATTTAACCATACAATTTTATTAGAGCTTAGTACCCTAAATGTATCCATTCCTTTAGGTGAAATATTTACTCTGCCTTCTGTTGCTGCAGTACCTACAAAAAATATTTTCTGTCCCTCTATAAATTCAATTAATTCGAGACTTATTTCGCTAAATTGTTTTGCCATATTAAGATTAAAGTTATTTCATAGCATTTATAGTCATTCAAAACTAAAAAAATAAATAACAACTTTTATAGTATCCCAAAGTGTAACCGATATTATTCGTATAATAAAACATCGATGTTTTTAACTTCTGCAGAATTCCAGTCTAAAGAGATTTTTAATACCTTATCGGTTTCTTTCCAATTAAAGAAGGCTTGCTCCTTTCCTATTGTAACTGATTTTGGAGCGATATGTATATTGTGTATTATTAAATTTATTTTTCTATTGGTTGCAAAATAATCAGCACCACGCGTTGCTGATAAATCTATAGATAGTTTTTTATTCGTAGTACTACTTTTAAAGTTTAATATTTCGTACTTTCCTTTTTCATAGGCATTTGGTGTTTTACCATCATCCTCGTATAACTTACCAAAACTTGATTCCACAATTTTATCTTGGTAATAATGCAGGATTAATTCTTTGGTCGAATATTGTTCTGTATTTTGTATTGGAGCTACCATTGGCACAAATGATCCTGCTTTTACAAATACGGGGATATGATCTTCTGCTGTGGTTATTGTGGTATATGCTCCTCCCTTGAATTTCTTTCCTGTAAAAAAATCATACCAATTAGCTCCTTTAGGAAAAGGGATATCTACAGATGCTACTTTGGGATTTACAATAGGTGAAACTAAGAAATTGTCTCCCCACATATATACAAAACTTATTTCATCAAATTCTTTGGTGTTAGAATTCTCAAAAAATAAAGGTCGCATTAGTGGTATACCTGTCTGGTTATTATCAAAAGCAATAGTATAGTTGTATGGTAGCATACTATATCTAAGTTCGATACTTTTTTTTACCAAAGCCTTTGTTTTTGTATCTTGAAAAACAGGTTCTGGGGCGATATGCTCTTGTGCATGAGGTCTAAATATTGGTTGAAAAACGCCATACTGTAACCAACGGGTATATAACTCAGCATCTAAGGTTTCTCCTCCTGCGAATCCTCCTAAATCAGAATGCATATATCCTAATCCTTGCATCCCCATTTGCAGTGCTATTTCGGTTTGCGACTGTAGTCCTCCCCAGCTTCTGCTTACATCGCCAGACCAAGGTATAATCCCGTAGCGTTGCGACCCCGAGTATCCTGCTCGCATAAGTATAAATGGTCTTTGATCTGCAAAATGTTTTTGATATCCTTTATGAATCAATCCTGCCCAATCATGCCCGTATATATTATGTACCTCGTCTGCACTACCTGTAGCATGTTGCAAATCTGAAGGATGCACTTCTGGCTCTCCTAAATCTCCCCACCAACCAGCGACACCATACTCCTGCACATAATTTTGATACACATTCCAAAACCAATCTTTACCTTTTGGATTATAAATATCTATAATACCAGTGTTTCCAAAATAAAAATCATAAGTATATGGATTGCCCAGAGAATCTTTACCTAAAATTCCTTTTTCTGCGGCTTCTTCCCATTTCTTTGACGTTGTTAATATAAATGGTTCGGTTATTAAAATGGTTTTTATTCCTTGATTTTTAAAATCATTAATCATTTTCTTTGGATCAGGAAAAGAATCCTTTAAGAATTCCAGATTCCCCATCTCTCCTTTAATATTTTTTCCGAACCAATAAATATCCAGAATTACAGCATCTAGTGGTATACTATCTTTTTTAAATTTTGCTACTACTTGTTTTGTTTGTTTTTGAGAATGATATCCAAATCTACTGGCAAAATTACCAAATGCCCATCTGGGAGGCAATGGTTGTTTTCCTGTAAGATTGGTATATTGATGTATTAAATCTTTCCAATTCTCGCCTGCTATTACCTGGTATGTTTTTCGACCACTTATTGTTTCATAAGCAAGGGTATTATCTCTTTTACTATCTATATCCAAAAACCCTATTGGAGCATTATCAAAATGAACTGCATATAGTTTAGAGGACAATACCAACGGCATTGTATAGTTCATTAATTCTGAATGTGTTTCATATCCATAATGAGCTCTATTATATAATTGCAACCTCTTTCCTCTACGATTCATCCCCACCACTCTTGCTCCTGCTCCATAAATGACCTCATCTTTATCCAGATTAAAATCTAAAATCTCTGTAGAGTCTGTTTTTACATATCCCTCTTTTTCGGAGATTAAATTTCTTCCTTTATATATATATGAGATCTGAAAAGGATCTTTATGAATACGAACCTCTATTCCGTTAGTTTGCATTGTTAACACACTGTCATTTTCAAGTATACTAATTTCATTTTTAATTGGAACTAGGGTTACTGCATGAGATTCTGGATCAAATACTTCCCCTTTAGGGATAAAGGAAGTTTCTATTATTTTATCAGAGTATGCAGTTATCCTATATTTTCCGTCTGTTTTAAAAACCTCGATATGAGTTCCTTCATTTTTATATCCCTGATATGCTCCTTCATATTTTTTTTGGCAAGAAACTGTAGTAATAATAACGCCTGTAAATAATAAGAAATAAAGTGATTTGATATACATCCTGATATAAATTTAGTTTTCAATAAAATGAAAGAAATCAAATATAGGAGAATACAAATAAGGACAAGGGTATTGGTATACCTTAGGAATTAGAATTATTAAATTTTCAGTGATTTTCTATTTATGTAATAAGAATCTTAAAAAACTACTACAACGATTTCGTTACAATAATTAGGGCTTTATTTCCTACAAAAACAGAGTATCCTTAACCTTATACTAATCATTTGTTTAAAAATTACAAACAATAAAAAGATATTAAGCTTGTAATTTTGGATTGTCATTAACCAGTCAAAACTTAAACGCATTACACATGAAACGTCATCACCAAATCATAGCAAAAACAAGGAGTAAAATCCTTTTCGGCATATTATGTACAGGGATTGCAGTATATGCTCAAGAGCCTATTATAAAAGAACAAAATACAGAGAAATCAAAATTTGATATTCCTACAGATAATTATTTTAACACTAAAACTTATCCAAAAGGAACTGGTAAGTCCTATATTAACTTTGGAGATATATTGATATCCAGAGCAGTTTTGCCTGCTGCTAGCTTCTCTCAAGGCCCTACCTCAGGACAATTTATAAATCAAGGATTAATCAATCAACAGCCAGTTCCTTTTTTTAACAAACAACCTATACAAGGTTTTTCTTCTGTAATCAATAACTATGACAGAACCTTTACGGTACTATCGGATAATGGTTTTGGAAGTATCGAAAACTCTTCAGATTACCATCTTCGTTTGTATACAATTCGCCCAAATTTTAAAAGTATTATTGGTTGGGGAGATGGATCTATAGAAGTTTTAAATTTTATAGAATTAAGAGACCCCAACAAGCTAATTCCTTTTGCTATTACGAATCATTTTAGCGATTCCCGAATCCTTACTGGTGCTGATTTTGATATAGAATCTATACAAAGAACCCCTAATGGGGATTATTGGATTGGAGATGAATTTGGTCCTTTTTTATTGCATTTTGATAAAAACGGAATATTAATAGATCCTCCTTTTTCTTTACCAGATTTTGATAATTCAGGAAAAGAACTTCGTGCGCCACAAAATCCATATAGCGAAGAGTATAGTGCATTACGGATAATGAATGCTATGCGATCTCATGCACAATCGTATGGAAGTAAACCCCCTGTGATGTCGCCTTGGTTTGTTATGTTAGATGACAAAAACAGTGCTACCTTTCTAGGTAATCGAAAAAACCCTACTTCAGGGCTTAAAACGGCTTCTAGCGAATTATTTAATGTTTCTTCTTTAAATCGTGCTGGTCACCAAGTAGTGGTATACACGGTTAATGATTTAGAGAACATGAACTTGCTTTTGGATCTTGGGGTACAGGGAATTATTTCTGATCGCCCTGATATACTATTAGAAGCTCTGCAAAATTTTGATAAAAACAAAGATGGGAAACCTGATTTTATAGATAATCAAGGGTTAATTGATGTTACTCTATTTGATGCACAAGGACACAGAGGTGCCAGAAACTTAAGACCAGAAAATACTCTGCCAGCAATGGAGGCTGCATTAGACTTTTTAATGCCAACTTTAGAAACTGATTGTGGTATCACATTAGACGGTATTCCTGTTTTGGATCATGACCCTCATATTGAAACTGCAAAAACCCGAAAAGCAGATGGTACTCCTTATGCAATAAAAGATGAGGTTTTAGTAAAAAACCTTTCTTTGCACCAAATTCAAAATACATTTATTGCAGATAAAATTTTGAATGGAAGACCAGACCAAACTAATGATCTGTCTTTATCTCCTGTTGCCGTATCTTTTGCAAATCAAAATGGTTTTATAAATCCATATATAATGCCATCGCTACAGCAATTATTTGATTTTGTTGATTTTTATGTAAATTATTATAAAAATGGCATCGGGATATCTCATCCAGAAGCAACAAAACGTTGGAAAAATGCGTCTAAAGTTCGTTTTAATATAGAAACTAAAATTAACCCAAGAACAGATACCGATGATAGAGGAGATATTTTTGCAGAAAGAACCGTAGATGCCAAAACTTTTACAAAAGCCATTGCAGAGGTTATTGTCGCAAATAACCTTACTGATCGTGCAGATATACAAAGTTTTGATTTTAGTACTTTACTAATTACACACAAAGAATACCCAGAAATTAGAACCGTATGTTTGTTTGGTGATTTTCCTAAAGTTGGGAATTCTGGAGATGGCACTAATTTACAAGACCAAAATGGAAATAATACACCTTGGTTAGGAGGACTATACTGGCCATACCGCAATACTAAATTAGATACTCCTTTTAGAGTAAAAGGTAGCGGTGGTTTTGAAGGAATGGCAATCTCTACCGACAAAAAAACAGTATTGCCAATATTAGAAAAACCTTTGGAAGGTGCCGGTAACAACAACTTATTGATACATGAATTTGATTTGGCTAGTAAATCCTATACTGGTAAAAAATATGAATATCCACTTCATGAAAAAGCTACTGCTATAGGGGATTTTATATTATTTAACTCTAAAAGAGGATTAATTATAGAACGGGATGGATCACAAGGAGACCTAAATGGGTTTAAAGCCATCTACGAAGTAGAATTGTCTAAAAACGAGAAATTAGTAAAGAAAAAACTAAATACCGACCTTTTAAAAATTAAAGATATTCGCAGGATTTCTGAGCCTGGATTAGATGGTGATGTTGGCATCGGAAAAGATTTTGCTTTTCCTTTTGTAACGATAGAAAGTGTAGTGGTATTTAATCCTTTTTTAATAGGAGTAATAAATGACAATAACTATCCTTTTAGCGTTGGTCGCCATGTTGGTACAGGTCTGCCAGATGATAATGAGTTTATACTTTTATGGTTAGATGAACCATTAGGAAGACCTTGGAGAAAAGAAAAAACCAATACTAAAAATCTAATAACAGGTAACGACATCAAAGTATATCCAAATACATTTAATGAGCAGGTTACTTTTTCCAGAGATACTGCAAAAGATAATATAGTGTCTATACATATTTATGATCTACAAGGTAATCTTGTTCGCAAATTAGCAGATCATATACAAACACAAAACGGTTTTTCCTTTACCTGGAATGGTACTCTAAAAAACGGAAACAACGTTGCTAATGGAATTTATATAGCGGTTATCGAAATAGATGGAGAATTCATCAAGAAAAAACTATTAAAAAAGTAATAGTATTGTATTACTAACTTTAATATATTACACTCTAAACAAAATAAAACAGGCTACTAAATAGCCTGTTTTTGGTATAAACTATCTTGTTTTATCTAATTTTTAGGATACAAGAATGATTTTTCTACTTCAAAATCCACTACTCCTCCTTCTTTTACTTCATAAATAATAAAAAGTTCGCCCCAATAAACACCATCTGTAAAATCTGCAATGATCCATTTATGGTTTAATAATCTAACCTTATTAATACTCATATTGCCTTCCATACCCACAAAAGGAATAATAGGATTGTCTTTACCTGCTTTGTTTTGACTAATAATCTGATCGCTTATTGTTAATGCCAATTTTTTTGCATCATATCCCATTTCCTCAAAATAACTAATCGCATCTTCATTGCTATCTAAAGAAAAATAAGTAAGATCCATATTGGCATTAGTTAACGAATCTATTATAGTTTCTTTTGTAGTTATTTTTTCTTTTAAATTATCAATTTTTAAATCATAAGATTCCTTTGCTTTTTTAGCATTCATAAACTGAAAAAGGATAAATAAGGAGGCAAAAATAAACAAATATAAAAAGATCTTATTTTTCATAGTTAAATAGTAATTTTTAAGTTATCGTACGCTATAAACACATTTTCTGGTAATGTTTTTTCTACTTCTTCATGAAATCCAAGCATATGACTAATGTGGGTTAAATATGCCTTTTCTGGTTGTATTTCTTCTATAAACCGAAGAGCTTCTTCCAGATTAAAATGTGAGTGGTGAGGCTCTATCCTTAAGGCATTAATTACTAACACCTTAACACCTATCAACTTTAACCTTTCCTTCTCTTCAACCGTTTTAACATCGGTTAAATAAGCAAAATCTTTAAATCGAAAACCAAAAACCTGTAACCGATTATGCAAAGTATTTATAGGCACTACATTTATATTGCCCAATAAAAAAGGCTGATTAACCAACTCATTTTCTATGACACTTGGTGCTCCCGGGTACTTGTTTTCTGAAGAAAAAATATAATCAAATCTAGTTCTAAGAGCTTGTAAAACCCTTTTATGTGCGTAAACTGGTATATCTCCTTGTCTAAAAAAAAACGGACGAATATCATCTAATCCCATAGTATGGTCTGCATGCTCATGGGTAAAAACAATCCCATCTATTTTAGACACTTTATTAGAGAGCATTTGCTCCCTAAAATCCGGACCGCAATCTATAACATATTGATAATCATCCCAAGAAACAAGAACAGAAACACGCAATCGCTTATCTCTGGGGTCATCACTTAAACAAACAGGATGAGTACTCCCAATTACGGGAATCCCTTGTGATGTGCCTGTACCTAGAAATATTACTTCCATAAACTTATATATGCAGAACAAATGTACTTATATTTTTTTGGTCAAAAATCACATCGCATCTATAAATAATGATTAACACATAACTATATATAGAAATTTACATTCAAGCTTTTTTTATACTTACGGTATTAGTACCTTTACGGTAAACAAAAAAAGCCCTTTTTACTATGCCTATTAAGATAATGGGAGATAAAGAATTTGAATCTGTCCCTTCCCTAAAGAGTAAAGCTTTACGAATTAATCTAAATCAAAATATCTACGGTACTTTTGCAGAAATTGGAGCTGGACAAGAGACTGCTAGAAATTTTTTTAGAGCAGGTGGTGCTTCTGGTACTATTGCAAAAGCAATGAGTGCTTATGATAAAGATTTTAGTGATGCTATTTACGGAATAGAAGATGATAAACGCTATGTTACCGAAGCAAGATTAAAAAAAATGCTGAAGCATGAGGTTACTCTCATAGAAGAAAGAATTATTAGAGAAAAGCATCCTAATAAATTATTTTTTAGTTATGCCAATACGGTAGCTACTATAGATTTTGCAAAAAAATATAAGGGTCATGGTTGGGTAGGTATTCGGTACCAAACTACCCCTAATGAAGACTACAACGAAATTGTATTGCATATTCGTTTTCATGAAAATGATGCTAGATTGCAACAAATGACCTTAGGTGTTTTGGGGGTTAACCTAATTTATGGAGCCTATTACAAATATGATAATCCTAAAAAATTATTACGATACCTTTATGATCACTTAGATAAAGATCAAATAGAAATTGATACTATTAACTTTTCGGGACCACGATTTACAAAAGTTGACAATCGTTTAATGAGTCTACAATTAGTAAAAAACGGGATGACCGAAGCAGTTATGTTTGGTCCAGACGGAAATAACATATTACCAGCAGCAATACTATATAAGAAAAATATTTTAGCGCTTCGTGGAAGTTTTAGACCTGTTACTAAGGTTAATATGGATATCTATAAAACATCACTCAATATGTTTTTGAGTGAGAATAAAGTTAAAAAAGATAAAACCGTAGTAATTTTTGAAATAACACTTTCTAATCTTAGAGCTGAAGGTGAAATTGATGAAGAAGATTTTATGGCTAGAGCAAGATTACTATGCTCTCTTGGACAAACAGTTATGATTTCTAATTTTAAAGAATACTATCGTGTTGTTGAGTATTTTTCAAATTATACTAAAGAGCGCATGGCATTAGCTATGGGAATAAATAATTTGGTAGATATTTTTGATGAAAAATACTATAGACATCTTAGTGGTGGTATCTTAGAAGCTTTTGGCAAATTATTCTTTAAAGACCTTAAGGTATACCTTTATCCATTAAAAGATCATGAAACTGGCGAAGTAACAGATAGTGACACTCTTAAAGTTCATCCTAGAATGAAAGAGCTTTATAAGTTTTTTAAATACAACGGTAAATTGCAGGATATTACAGATCATGACCCTACTATAATGGATATTTTTTCGAGAGAAGTTCTTCAAAAAATTCAGGATGGAGAATCTGGATGGGAAGAACAGCTTCCTGAACTTATTCCTGAAATGATTAAAGCGAATAACTTCTTTGGATATAAAACAATTGAACCTGTTAAGTAGTATCCTAATTTATATAATTAACACAAAAAAGCAGTAGAATAATATTCTACTGCTTTTTTGTGTTAATTATACTCTATAATATTTGTGCTGCGTGATCTTTGGTTTTAACTTTAGTAATTACTTCAGATATTATTCCGTTTTCATCAATAACAAATGTAGTACGATGGATCCCATCATATTCTTTTCCCATAAACTTCTTAGGTCCCCAAACTCCAAAAGCTTCAATAACTTTTTTATCCTCATCTGCCAATAATGGATAAGGCAATTCATATTTATTTTTAAAATTTTGTTGTCTTTTTTCACTATCTGCACTTACTCCTAAAATCTCATATCCTTTATTTTGAAAAGTATGGTAATTATCTTTAAGATTACAAGCCTCTGCCGTACATCCTGGAGTACTGGCTTTAGGATAGAAAAAAACCACTAATTTTTTACCCTCATAATCCTTTAATGTAATGGTATTACCATCTTGATCTAATGCTGAAAAATTGGGCGCCTTATCCCCTACTTTTAATATTGTCATTGTATGTTGTGTTATATCTAATTTATAGTTTCAAAAATATACAAACATTTATTTATAGCAAAAAAATGTACAGTTTCTAGCTCTTAAAATTTATCCCTAAAAAGTATCCTATTTCACTAATTAAACCAATACCCCTTGAGTAAGCTCAAAAGATGTTGATTTTACCTAAAAAGTATTATTCATAATTCACTATACAATGCCATCCATGATCATGAAGAAAACTAGCATCTTTAACCGTTTGTACGAGTGTTAAATTACCAACTGTTTTCTCGCAAGTAAAGGATGTAGGGTTTCCTGCTTTTACATCTGTAAGGTTTTTCATTTTGAATTTACTAAATTTTTTAAGCGTATTCATAATAGTATTATTTAATTAAACATACTATCAAGGTATATTACTTTTATATTTTATATTTCATTAATTTATATTTGTATAAGTTTTGACAATAAATGTTCCTATTAAATTGATAACTGATTTTTTTTTTTTACAATCCCTTCTATGAATTATAAATCCTGCAATACATCTTTTTTCTATATGCCATTTAGAATAAAAAAGATCATTCTCATCATCTTCATATTTATAAATGCATTAAATTCTGTTGCGCAAAATCAAACCAAAGTTGATTCTCTTTTACAAATACTGGAAACTAAAATTACAGCTAAAGAAAAAGTAGACATCTATAATGATATAGCAAAAGTATATTCTTTCAAAGATTCTGTTAAAACAATATTTTTTGCTAATCAAGCAATAGAAATAGCAAAAAAGAGTAAGTATCCTAAAGGTATTGCTGATGCCTATTTTCAAATTGGATGGACAAACAATATAGCAGGAAACACGACTAAAGCTATTGAATTATTTGAAAAAGTGTTAGATGTATCCAGAAACTCTAATTACATCGCAGGAGAATCAAATGCATATAATGGTTTAGGTACGGCTAATAAAAATAAAGGTAATTATACAGAAGCATTAAAATTTTACACAAAATCTTTGGATATCAAAAAAGAGCTGGATGATAAAAAAGGAATGTCTGTTATATTATCGAATATAGGGAAAATGTATGAGATACAAGGAGATTACCAAAATGCGCTACAGTACCACAAAAAATCCCTTGATATAGCAAAAAGATTAGGAGACAAAAAACAGATATCCCATATACTAAACAATATTGGTATTATATATGAAGAACAGGGGGATTACCCTAAAGCTTTACATAATTATTTTAACGCTTTAGATAACAGTAAAGAATCTAATAATCTTAGAGATATAGCATACACTTTTAACAATATTGGTGTAGTTTATCTTTATCAAGGTAATTATTCCAAAGCATTAGAGTATTTTATAAAATCAATAAAAATCAAAGAAGAGTTAGGAGACAAAAAATGGATAGCTTCCTCTTTTTCGAATGTAGGATTAGTATATATGCAACAAAAAAAATACAAACCCGCATTGGAATATTACAACAAAGCATTAATAATTGATAAAGAAGTAGAGAATATAACTGGAATTTCTGATGACTATAACAATATTGGGAATATACATAAAGAACTGAAACAATATACTTTGGCTTTAGATAATTATTTTAAATCTTTAGAACTAGCCGAAAGTTTAGATTATAAAATAAGTATAGTTTCTGCATTAAACAATATTGGAAACGTTTATATTGCTCAAAAAAAACATGAGAAGGCTTCTGTCTATTTAAAAAAAGCATTATCTATTAGTCAAAAAACAGGGAACCAAGTACAAATCATAGAAACCATAAACGCACTAGGGGATAACCTGTTAAAATCCGGAAGTTATATCCAATCTGAGGAATATTTAAAACAAAACATAGAACTTTCTAAAAAAATAGTGTTTCCTGTTGGATTAAGAGATGCTGCACAGACCCTGTCTAAAGTTCAAAAAGCATTAGGAAACCATAAAGCAGCTCTGGAGTCCTATGAGTTATATCATGCAACCTATGATTCCCTTTTAGGAGAAGAAAAATCCAAGCAACTATCCCAACTACAAATACAATACGAAACTGAGAAGAAAGAACAAGAAATCAAGAGTCTGGCACAACAAGCAGAAATACAATCCCTGGAACTTAAACAAGCAAATTTTAATAAAACTATTTTTGGGATAGTAAGTGTTGTTTTGTTACTTATAGGATTAATACTGTATTTAATAAACCGACAAAAGCAATTGGCTTTAAAACAAAGAGCACAAGATATAGAGCAAAACTTATTACGGGTACAAATGAACCCGCATTTTATCTTTAATTCCATGACCTCTATACAAGACTATATGAATCAAGGAAATGCCAAACAAGCAAGCTTATATCTGGTAAAATTCTCCAAACTAATTCGGCAAGTATTGGATAATTCGAGGAGTGAGTTTATTAGCTTAGAGCAAGAAATCAATATGCTGGATAATTACCTGAGCATCCAAAACTTAAAACGAGATTATCCTTTTACTTTTACTATCGAAGTTGAAGATGATTTGGATTGTGAGGAAATTGCTATACCACCTATGTTTGCACAACCCTTTGTTGAAAATGCAATCGAACATGGGATTACTTCGATAAAAGAAGGTGCTGTTATTACCATTCATTTTTCTATGGAAGAAGATCATTTGGTTTTAAAAATTACAGATAATGGATCAGGAATAGAAGAAGCTATGAAGATAAAGCGCAAAGACCATGCATCCCATGCCATAAAAATTACTGAAGAACGAATTGATTTGTATCGTAAAATGCGAAAGAAAAAAATAGCATTTGAGATCCAAAACCTTTCGCAAGGAACACAAATAACCTTTAATTTACCTTTTCAATATATATAAATGAAAGTAGTCCTCGTAGAAGATAACCCGGCAGCAAGAAGAAATTTTTCGCAACTACTAGATCAGTACTGCCCAGATGTACAACTTATAAGAGAAGCAGAAAATGTAGCCCAAGGATTAGATTTATTAAAAAATTGTAAGCCAGATATCGTATTTCTTGATATTGAAATGCCAGATGGCACTAGTTTTGATTTATTACGAAAATTACCAGAGATAAATTTTCAGATTATTTTTGTCTCTTCTCATGAAAAATACGCATTAAGAGCAATTAAATTTAGTGCAATAGATTATATACTTAAACCTATCGATCCCGAAGAGTTAGTAAATGCTATTAAAAAAGCAAAATCAGAACTTGCCAATCACAAAACTTCGCAAAAAGTACAAGCATTAATGCACAATACAAATAATCAAGAAAAAGATCCTAACAGACTAGTATTAAAAGATAAATACGGTCTTCAAATTGTACCTGTTAAAGACATTATACATCTAGAAGCCAACGGTAGTTACACCAAGTTTTATATTTACAAACAAGATAACCTTTTGGTTTCGAAAGGTCTTAAAGATTATGAAAATATACTTTCGAAAGAACAATTTTTTAGGTGTCACCAATCCCATTTAATTAATCTGAACTATTTATTACGATATGATAAACGAGATGGAGATTATCTGGTTTTAAAAGATGGTAATAAAATTCCGTTAGCTACCAGAAAAAAAGAAGTCTTATTAAAAATTATTGATAGCATTAATTAGTTTTCATGAGAGTTTTAGACAATTTCTTTAGCAAACCTCATTATTTAGTATTTTAGCTTAAAAATAAGTGTGAAAAATGACCAAACAGGAAAAAATAGATTTTACTATAAAAACACTTCAGGAATTATACCCTCAAATACCAATCCCGCTAGATCATAAAGACCCATATACATTGCTTATAGCAGTCTTAATGAGTGCGCAAAGTACAGATGTTAGAGTTAATCAAATTACTCCTCTCCTATTTGCTAGAGCCGATAATCCACATGCAATGATCCGATTATCTGTAGAAGAAATTCGGGAAATCATAAAACCAGTTGGATTAAGCCCTATGAAAGCAAAAGGCATTTATGGATTATCGCATATACTCATAGATAAACATAATGGCGAGGTCCCTCAAAGCTTCGAAGCTCTTGAGGAGTTACCTGCAGTTGGACATAAAACTGCAAGTGTAGTTATGTCTCAAGCCTTTGGAGTACCCGCATTTCCTGTAGATACACATATTCATAGACTAATGTATAGATGGGGATTTACAAATGGTAAAAATGTAACCCAAACTGAAAAGGATGCGAAAAGATTGTTTCCAAAAGAGTTATGGAATGATCTTCATCTTCAAATTATATGGTATGGTAGAGAATACTCCCCTGCAAGAGGTTGGGATCTTAACAAAGATATAATTACCAAAACTATAGGTAGAAAAACTGTTCTTAATGCATACCAAAAAAATCAAAAGCCAGTTAAATAACTGGCTTTTGATTTTTTATAAGTTTAATTTAAAATTGTTTCAAACTTAAAGTTTTGACACTCTAAGACTTTTAACGATTTTGAATAGCTAAGAAGAAAATCGATTGTTCTTCTACTTGGTACTAAATGTTTTTCTTCTTTTTCAGAATACTTAAAGTAAAATTTTGCCATACTATTGGATCTTAAATTATAAAGGTTATTAATAATATAAGAACGGCACTGTTTATACTTTATTGTTTTAAAGAGTTATTAGTTTGTTAAAACTATGTTATTTTTCTCTATTACTTTTCTTAAGTTAATTAAAGCATAACGCATTCTTCCAAGAGCAGTATTAATACTAACACCTGTTTTATCCGATATTTCTTTAAAGCTCATGTCTTTATACATACGCATGATTAAAACTTCTTTTTGATCCTCTGGTAACTCTTGAATCAAATTACGTAAATCTTCTTCTACCTGATCTTTTATTATTCTTTTTTCAGCATTTAGATCTCCATCACTAATCACAGAAAAAATACTAAACTCACCATTGTCCTCAAACTTTGGCATTCTATTTCCTTTTCTAAAATGATCGATTACCAAGTTATGGGCAATACGCATTACCCAAGGAAGAAATTTTCCTTCCTCATTATATTTTCCGTTTTTTAAAGTACGGATTACTTTAATAAAAGTATCTTGAAAAATATCTTCAGAGATATCTCTATCAAAAACTTTAGAATAAATAAAACTGTAAATACGTTGTTTATGACGTTCGATAAGTAAGGAAAGAGCAGATTCTTCTCCTTTAATGTAATTGTTGACCAGAACTGCGTCTGATAGGGTGTTATTCTTCATACCTTGACTTTATTATAGTACCAACAAGCGTGGGGCTCGTGCTATGTTAAACTTAAAAAGTAAAGGTGTGCAATAGGCAGTTCTATTTAGTTTTTTGATTCATTAACAGGGGCTAATATAACAACTATCTATGAATTTCAAACAATTTCTTTTTATTTTTTTTAACTAAACTTTCAATCTATGTACTGTATAATACTTGTTTTGTAATCCTTATATTTGCGTTCTTACCGCATATTTACTATGATTCAAGACATTACAAAAGCAGATCCTAAACAAAATATAATCATTAAAGGTGCTAAACTTCACAACCTTAAAGATTTAGATGTTGTTATACCAAGAAACAAATTAGTTGTAATTACAGGATTATCTGGTTCTGGTAAATCGAGCTTAGCTTTTGATACTTTATATGCAGAAGGGCAAAGAAGGTATGTAGAAAGTCTTTCTTCCTACGCAAGACAATTTTTAGGTCGACTAAACAAACCAAAAGTAGATTATATTAAAGGTATAGCTCCTGCCATTGCAATAGAGCAAAAAGTAAATTCTACGAACCCCAGATCCACCGTTGGAACAACAACCGAAATTTATGACTATCTAAAATTACTTTTTGCCAGAATAGGAAAAACCTACTCCCCTGTTTCTGGAAACCTAGTAAAAAAAGACAGAGTAACCGATGTTGTAGAATACGTAAAGTCTTTTAACGAAGGTGAAAAATTATTATTACTCGCTCCTATTATTGTTGAAAGCGGTCGTACTTTAGAAGGTAAACTAAATGTATTACAACAACAAGGGTTTTCTCGTATAAAAGCTAATGGTGTAGTATCCAGAATAGAAGAGGCAACTGTAAAGGATAAAGATGAAGTATATCTGGTCGTAGATCGTATCATTAAACGAGAAGAAGAAGATTTTTATAATCGATTAGCCGACGCAGTAGATTCTGCTTTTTTTGAAGGCAAAGGAACTTGCTTTGTTGAAACTTTAAGTAACGAAAATTTAAGACAATTTAGTAATAAATTTGAATTAGACGGAATTTCTTTTCTCGAACCGAACGTACATTTATTTAGCTTTAATAACCCATATGGTGCTTGCCCAAAATGCGAAGGTTACGGGGATATTATTGGTGTAGACGAAGATCTTGTTGTTCCAAATACTGCTTTAAGTGTATATGAAGGAGCTATTTTTCCTTGGAAAGGAGACAGCATGGGTTGGTATAAAGATCAACTTGTAAATAATGCTTATAAATTTGATTTCCCTATACATAAACCATATTTTGAGTTATCTGATTCTGATAAAGAACTACTCTGGAAAGGAAATGAGTATTTTGAAGGTATTACTGCCTTTTTTGAAGAATTAGAAGCAAAAGCATACAAAATACAAAACCGTGTGATGCTTTCTCGCTATCGCGGAAAAACGAAATGTAATACTTGTAAAGGAAAACGTTTACGCCAGGAATCTAATTATATAAAAATAGGAGAAGCCACCTTAACCGATTTAGTAGAGAAACCTTTAAACGAATTAGCAGATTTTTTTAACAACCTTACTTTAGATAAACACGATACTATAATTGCGAAACGACTTCTTAAAGAAATAAATAGCAGGTTAGAGTTTTTACAAAACGTAGGACTAGAATACTTAACTCTAAACCGTAAATCCAATACATTATCAGGAGGAGAATCACAACGTATTAATTTAGCAACTTCGTTAGGTAGTAGCTTAGTAGGATCTATGTACATCCTAGATGAACCTAGTATAGGATTACACCCAAAAGATACCGAAAAACTAATTAAAGTACTCTTATCGTTACGGGATTTGGGTAATACAGTAATAGTTGTAGAACATGATGAAGATATTATGATAGCTGCAGACGAAATTATTGATATAGGTCCAGAAGCAGGTACTTTTGGAGGTCACGTAGTTGCTACTGGTACTTTTAAAGAAATTTTAAAAGCGGACTCCCTAACCGCAAAATACCTTAACGGTAGCCTAGAAATTGAAGTTCCTAAAACCCGAAGAAAATCAAAATATTATTTAGAAATATTAGGCGCAAGAGAAAACAATCTAAAAAATATTAATGTAAATGTTCCGCTTGGGGTTTTTACAGCAATAACAGGTGTATCTGGTAGCGGAAAAAGTACATTAGTAAAAAAAATCATCTATCCCGCCATCTTAAAACAATTAGGAGGATATGGTGAAAAAGCAGGACAATACACAGAATTAAAAGGGAATTATAGCAATATTAAGCATGTTGAATTTGTAGATCAAAATCCTATTGGAAGATCTTCACGATCTAATCCTGTAACCTATATAAAGGCATACGATGATATTCGCAGTTTGTTTGCTGCTCAAAAGTTATCTAATATTCGTAACTACCAAGCAAAACATTTTTCGTTTAATGTTGATGGTGGTAGATGCGAAACCTGTAAGGGCGAAGGCGAGGTAACTATCGAAATGCAATTTATGGCAGATGTGCATCTAGAATGTGAAACTTGCGGAGGTAAACGTTTTAAGAAAGATGTTTTAGAAGTTACTTTTCAGGATAAAAATATTCATGATATATTATCGATGACCATAGATACCGCTATTGATTTCTTCTCAGAACACAACCAAATAAAAATTCAACGAAAACTACAACCTTTACAAGATGTAGGTCTGGGATATGTTCAATTAGGGCAAAGTTCTTCTACCCTATCTGGTGGAGAAGCACAACGTATTAAGCTTGCTTCCTTTTTAGTAAAAGGAAATACCAAAGATAAAGCTCTCTTTATTTTTGATGAACCTACTACTGGGCTTCATTTTCATGATATTAAAAAATTACTCAAATCCTTTAATGAATTAATTAATAAAGGACACTCTATCCTTGTGATCGAACATAACTTGGATCTTGTAAAATGTGCAGATTATGTTATTGATCTTGGCCCCGAAGGTGGTAAAAACGGAGGTAACATTATTGCTCAGGGAACTCCTGAAGAAATTATAAAAACAAAGAACTCCTACACCGCACAATATTTAAAAGAAAAACTGTAAAATCAAAATCTTCTTTGTAGACAGCCTATTATCTCCACACTTTAGTGAAAAGTCTCTGCAACTCTTACATCGATCTCCTGCAGGGTGCTGGAGATATCTAAGATGTTGTTTATTAATGTTTTGTGATTTTTATAGTTTTGGGTCTACAGACAGACAATTGGTTCGGCTTTAAAGGCAAATTATGATGATTTTATTTAAGAAGACTATATAAAAACAAGCTTTTAAAAAAACCATCAAACACCTAATAACAAACCTGTTGCACATAACCTCTTTGCTTTTTAATATTTTTTGGCATACCGTTTGAGATATATTTAATCAAATAGCGGAAACCGAAAAGCTAATGAGTAGGTATAAACCCAAAATATGTAAGTCATGAAAAAAATGATACTTTTTATTGCAGTATTGTTACTAACAGGAACAACTGCACGAGCAACCGACCAAACAAACTCGGATCATAAAAAAAGGGTTACAAAACGCTATACAAATGCACAACCTATTACGTTTGTAGAAAAAGGCATACAGTTTTTTGTGTATCCAAATGGGGATATTGATTATAAAATATTAAGAAGATATAGAAATCAAAACAATTGGGGTCGTAATGCAAATAATAGTCCCGGAACTTATAGAGATCGAAATCCATATAATCGTTTTGTTCAATATGATCATTTTGGTAGACTAAAAAAAGTTGGATCAAATTATATTAGTTATGATAGATACAATAGGGTTCGCAGAATTGGCTCTGTATCTATAAGATATAACAGAAATGGATTGGTTCACCAATTAGGAAGTCTACAAGTTTTTTATAATCGATATGGAAGAATAAGATACACCAAAGGTAATGTTCATTATACCGAATGTGGATATTGCGGAACACATGAGTGCGATATGACTCATAATCCTCACTATAATCAGAATTGGAAACAAAAATATGATGACGATGATGATGATGACAATGACAATGACGATGATGACAATTATAAATACCGAAAAAGAAAAAAAAGATCCAATGATGATTAAAATAGTCAATTATCTTGAAATAAGCCTACGAGAAATTCAGCAAAAATTTTCTCTTTCATTTTAAAGAGAAGCATTATAAAATTAAACTCCACAATGTGGATCAAAAATTGGTTAGTTGTTTAAATCCCGTTATCAGGAATATTTGATAGCGGGATTTTGTGTTAACCAGACTTCTGTTTTAAAAACAACAGTATTATTTTATCCTTATGGTATTATACCAAATAAAGCGACAAACCTATTATCTGTTGTAGTGAGTATATCGATAGTTTAAAAAAATATTTCCAAACAAGCAAACACATTTAAGATCAATATATGAAGTGGTTTAAACTTTTTTGATTCTGGCGAAAAATAGTTATTTTTTTGATCCATTGAAGTATTTTTTACACTTCATAGCAGCGCTACGAAGTAATAAAAATATAAAAATTGAGTGAAAAAGAGCATTTTTATAGCGAATTGAGAAAAGTTTAAATCACTTCTATGTTAAGAAAAGGGTTTTGACTTGTTTTTTGTAGGGTTTTGTCATTCCTGTAATTTGTCATCCCTTTTAAGAAAGGGACTGAAATCTATTTCTCAATCAAAAAAAACGAGATTAAACCTATATAAATTTAACTTTTTACCTGTAAAGTAGAAATAGTTTTTTAAAATGTGTTTTCTCTACTATCTGCATATCTATTTGTTAAATATAAAATTGCGATATGTATTTTATCATCGCCTTTTCATTACTCAAGTCCACTTTAATTATAATATCGTACCACTTATCATTTTAGTTTACCAGAATAAAATGTTCTTTTTAAGTCTAATTTCCAAACTGTTAACGTGAGTTCTACGTAAGGACTTAGTTTTAAAAAGCCGTCAAATTGAGTGATTTTTCATAGTGAAACGGAGAAAAATTGTATCGAAATTAGGCTTTTGCTTAAAAATTTACTTGTCTTCGATACAATTTTCTATCAAAAATCACTCTGACTGACGTAAATTTTCTTACACCGAACTCACGTTGTTATGCTTTCGACGCAAACCTTCAAGATTTTCAAAAAATCTTGAAGGTCTAAATTGATACAATTTGTTAAATAGAATTAAATTCTAAAAGAACAAAGCGTAAAACATATCCTTTTCAAAACTTATCCTACACACATAATATCTGATTATCAGTATTTTATATTTTTGGCACGTTGCTTGATATTATTAAAATGAGAATGAAAAATTAATTTCTATTCTTATTTTAAAACCACAGATTATGAAAAAATTTGTTATACTATTCACAGGCTTATTATTAGCATCTTTACATGTTAATGCTTCAGAAACTAATACCGAATCGTCTACTCGTTATAATAACAGTAAATCTTTCATATTTACAGAAAGTGGCGTTGAGTTTTCGATATATGCAGATGGTCAGTTCGATTTTTATATCAATAGACCAAGAAACGGCGTAAATATTAATGTTAATACTCCTAGAGTAAATATAAGTTTTAATTCGGGATATGATTATGATGAATATGTACAATATGATGATTATGGCGCTGTTGTACAGATAGAAGAAGTACCTGTGTTTTATGATTATTACGGTAGAATTATACAAGCAGGAGACGTTTATATTAATTATAACAATTATGGGCGTATATCCAGAGTTGGGGAGTTATATGTACACTATAATAATTATGGAAATTTCTTAAACGCTACTGGTTATATTAACAGATATAATAGACATTATCAATACAGACCATATCATGCATATTTTACAGTACCTGTAGTTACCAGATGTATTGTATATGAAAGACCATATAGAAGATATTATACACCTTACAGATGTTCTTATACGACCTATAGAAGTAATTATTATAATGGATACTACAGTAGACCTTACAGGAGTCGGGATTACTACAGACCATACAGTAGAGCAAATAGTTATAATAGAGGATACAGAGTATCTAATGCTCGGGATCTAGGTTATAGAAATCGAGATCACAGAGCCGCAATGTATCAAAGAAATGATAGAAATTATAGCAAAATTAATCGCAGTAGAAGCAACTATAATAATGTAGCTGCAAGAAGTAGATCGAATGGCAATGATAGCAGAACGCGTTCTATAGCATCTAATAGTAGAACAAGAAGTACTGCTGGCAATGAACAAACCAGACAGAGATCACAAACTACTCAAAGAAACAGATCGAATAACAATAATAGTAGAACCCGTTCTGTAGATTCTGATAACAGAACACGAAATACTAATAAAAATACACAAACCAGACAGAGAGTTCAATCTAACAATGGTACTCCTTCTAGACAACGAGTACAAAATACTCAAAGAAGTAGAAGTACTGTAGCAAACAGATCTGGTCAAAACAATAGCAGAATACAAAAACCTGCTGCTAGAACAAATGAAGTACAAAAACAAAGAAACTCGAGTAGAAATAACTCTGGTAATGTAACAAGAGGAAGAACAAACTCTAGAGTTGCTACAAATACGCAAAGAAACTCTACTAGCAGAGCATCAAGGTCTAACGAATCAAGATCTCGTAGTAGAAGTAGAAATTAAAAAATATAAAGATATTTATCTTTTTGGTTGGTTAGTTTAGAAAATCCCTTAGAGTTTAATGCTTAGGCACCTCTGGGGATTTTCTTTATAAGGTTGTTAATATCTGTAGATACTTTAAAAGCATAAAAAATAAATACATACACCATACTTATCAAAATACTTTTACCAACTATATTAAGTATAGGATGAAATGGTAACTCCCAAAAATAAAAACTAAAAGTTATACCTATAATTAATAAAATAACTAAAAAGGTTTTCTTTGAAAAAGGATGCATCTTAAATTTAGTATATACGATCCATAATTTTACCAAATTATAACAAAAGACTGCTATAAAAGTTGCTATTGCAGCACCAGTAATACCATAAGCAGGAATCCAAAACATATTTAACACAACAGTAAGAACTACCATCCCTACCCCTACATACAATATCATTCTGTAATAGTCTGAACTGTATAAAATAGAATTATTGTTTCCTAAAAGGTTATCAAATAATTTTGCACTTCCTATCAAAATTATAACCCAAATAAACAAGTTATAATTTTTGGGTATAATTTCATATAATTCATTCACATTACACACTATCAAGATAAAAAGCAATCCACTGGTTATTAATAGATTTAAAGAGCTCTTTTGGTACAAATCTTTTAGTTTCGCTTTAGCCTTTTCATTAATTAACTTAGCTGTTAACGGGTAGGTTATTTGATGCATTGCCCTAGATGGAATAGAGATTACTATTGCTATAAAAGCACATAATTGATAATCTGCCAAATTCTCTATAGGTAAATATCTTTCGATCATTGCCTTATCTATATCGATTAACAAACTTGCTACAGATCCTGCAATCAATATTAATCCAGAATATTTGAATACAGAAATATAATTATCTGGTAACGAAAAATGTGGTGTAAATCGATGAAGTCCAAGTGCATATATTTTCATGATTAAAGTTCTTACTAAATAAGCAATAACCAGAGCATAAATAAATTGAGGAATTGTTAATATTTTAAAATACACCAAGAACAAAAGTATACTTATACAAATTCTTAAGAACAACTCTTTCATTATATTACCAAAAACACTTTTTAATTTTACTTTAGACCAAGCAAAAAACACTTCAAAATAAGATGCTGCAAATGCCAGAATATAAATAGTCCAAATATAGGGCTGTACTATCGTATTTTTCTCTTCAAAAAAGCTTAGAATTGTAGTATAAAATATAGTTCCTATTGCCCCTAAAACCAATGCTACCAATAACGGGCTGATAAGCATGATTGTTAAAAACTTATCCTGCTGTTCTTTATTTGAGTATGACGAAAAAAACTTCACTAAAGTATTTTGCACCCCAAACGCCATTAACGGCCAAATCAAATTAGAGGCTGTCATAAGATAAGATATCAATCCATAATATTCCTTATCCATAAAATAGGTGAATAAGAACAAGGTGTTTATGGCTCCAATTCCAAAACCCAGACAAGTAATAATAATATTTCGTATGGTTTGATTAACTACTACTCCCATTTATATATTGCTTCGACCTTTTAATTTTAAAGCTCAAAAGTACAAAATACAGGATTAGCAATACTAGATTATTGTTCCCGCAAAATTTTTATTTCAAAAAATATTATCATGTATATAAATACTATTTAAGCATTCAAAAAAATAAAAGAGGTTGTCTACTCAAAGACAACCTCTTTCTATATAAATATTACTCAAATCATTTATCTAGGACAGCCAATATCTCCGGTAATTGACCATTTTTTATCATTTACTAAAGTATTTCTAGCAGAAACTGCATTACAATATTTTAATCCTGCTGCCCCAAAATCAACAAATGCTTGTAAGTTTGGTAATGCTGCCCATTCGGTAAGAAGCTTGTCATAATCAGCTCCAGAAATTTTAGTGTAATTTAACATGCCTGTCATATCTCTAACCTTACTCACATCCCAATTACTTAAATCTCTATTAAAAGAAGTAGCGTCTCTAAACATATACCTCATATCGTCTACTTCACCTACATTCCATTCACTTATATTTCCATTAAAAGATGTAGCTCCATTAAACATATACCCCATTTTCTCTACTTTGCTTACATCCCATTGACTTATATTTCCTCTAAAAGATGTAGCTACACTAAACATTCCATTCATAGTTGTAACCTTACTCACATCCCATGCACTTATATCCCCATTAAAAGATGATGCATCTAAAAACATACCTCCCATCTTCGCTACCTTACTTACATCCCAATTATTAAGATCTGCATTAAACTTACTACAACCAGAAAACATATTGGTCATATTGGTCACTTTTGACAAGTTAGGTACATCTATGGCATTGTACGTCATGTTTTTACAACCGCGAAAAGCATCTACCATGGTTTCCCATACATTATCTCCCCACTGCTCAATTGTTTGCAATTTTTCAGCATCTCCTGTCAAAAAAGCGGAAAAAGTACCCGAAACAGAAACGGTATAAACCCCAGCACTAGCATAGGTATGCGTTTTGTTGGTGGTTATATTATTTTCAATACTACCATCTCCCCAATCTATAGTAAAATCATACGCAAAACCATCCATAATACGAAAAGCAATGGTTTCGTTTACCATAGTTGTTTTCCAGGTAGTGATAAAAGGTTCTGCTACATTTTCTACTGTAATGGTAATCTCTGCATTAACTTTATTTTTACCATCAGACACCTCTACAATAAGTGTATGTGAGGTAGTGGTTTCAAAATCCAGTTTTTTATCGGTTACCAGACTAAGTTCTCCTGTATCTGTAAGCTCGAAAAGATCATTACTGTTTTGAGTTAATGTAAATGTAAGTGCTTCGCTTTCTGGATCTGTGGCTACCATACTACCAATCACTACATCATCTTTGATATCTTCTTTTGCGGTAAAGGTTTGGGCGTTAATTACAGGAGGTCGGTTAACCACCTCGTTATCATCTACATCGTTTATTTTTACAGTAATATTTGCTTCTTTTAATATCGTACCACTTTTCACTATTGCTACTCCTGTAATAGACGTATAGATTTCAAAATCAAATAGCGATACATCTTTAACTTTTAGTTCCCCTGTTTTAGTATCTATAGACATAGCACCATCGGGAGTTTGAGTACTCAGGTTAAAAGAGACTTCTCCTTCACTGGCTTTTCCTGTTACTTTCCCTATACTTTGTCCTTCAGTAGGATTTTCATCTATAGTAACAGAAAAATCTTCTGTAGTCACAGTAATCTGAGTTACATTTTCATCATCTTTACTACATCCAATACTTAATATTGCTAGCATTAACAGGATTATAAGGCTTGTTTTAACTTGTCTTAGTTTCATCATATTTACTTTCATTTGAGGTCTACTCCCTGGTTTAAAAAACCAAGAAAGTGCACGTAATTTTGTTTCTAATGGTTTATATTTTGATGCAAACCTAGAAAGATGTTTACTAAGAAAAGGCGTTGTTTTTTATTCGCCTTATGCTTTTGGATATTCGTTATGCTTTAATTGATATTTGTAGCGTATGGATGGGATTAAGAATGCCTTATATAAAAACTCAAAAAACCAATTCTATAATAGAAAAACTAATAGTAATCAAACACTTAAAAGTAGATTGAATAAGCTAAAAAAATAGTAGGATACAGATTTATATTTAAAGATTCTTTACTATTTCAGTCATAATTTGTGTCAAATTCCTCCTGCTATATTTTTCTACTCCGATAACATAGGATTTTAGTTTATTTTTCTGAAAGAGGTTAAAGTACTCAAGTAATTGCATTTTTATCTTTTCGTGTTCATGATACTCAAAAAAGACTCCTGAATTTGTTTCTTTAATGATTTTGGATATATCTGCATCTGCAGGTCCTAATGCTATAATTGGTCTTTGAGAAATCATATACTCAAATAGCTTACCTGGTATGATACATTTTGTTCCTTTACTATCAATTTCGATTAATAATAAAACCTGAGAACTTCTCTGAATTTGAATAGCTTCGATGTGAGAAACATACCCTTTAAATACTATAAAATCAGATAATCCTGCTTTTTTTATAGAAGATAACACATCCTCGCTAACCGCACCTACTAGTTGCAATTGAAAAGTTTTTGCAAATGCTTGATTTTCTTGTGTTAGTTCATGTAAGGCTTTCCAAAGAAGTTTTGGATCTCTACCCGATAATAAGGATCCTATATGCGAAACTGTAAATTTAGTATCCAAAACCGTTTCAGAGATTGATTCTTTATCAAAACCATTCGTAACCACAGAAACAGAGGTTTCTGTTAGATTCTGAAACTCTTTTTGAGTAATAAAACTAGTCACTACTATATGATCTGCCTCTTGTAAAACTTCTTTTTCTAAACGTTTATGCTTTTGTACAGATCGTCTGGTAAGTTTTAGCTTATCATGATACCCTATAGTAGTCCAAGGGTCTCTAAAATCGGCAAGCCATTTAATACCTACTTGACGCTTTAACTCTCTCCCCATTAAATGCACACTATGTGGAGGGCCTGTCGTTATTATGGTTTCTATTTTATTTTCTAAAATAAAACCTTTCAAATATTCCACAGAGGGTTTAACCCAAAACTTGCGAGCATCGGGAATAAAAAAGTTTCCCCGTATGTATAATAATAATCGTTGTACAAAAGATTGTTTTTCCTTACCAGCAATAATACCTTTACTTATGGTTTTGCTTTCTTTTTTAGAAAAAATCTCTGCAAATCGATAGGGTTCAAAAATGGGTTGTTTTAGTATTTCTATTCCTTCTGGAATTTCGGATACTAAAGAACTATCTTCTAAGGGATAAGTTGGGTTCTCTGGTACATATACTACTGGTTCTATACCAAAATCTCTAAAATACTTTACAAACTTAAGCCAGCGTTGTACTCCGGGACCACCAGCAGGTGGCCAATAATATGTAATGATTAGAACCTTCAAAATATATCCTACTTATCTTCTTTTGTAAAAGGTAATATACTCCCTGTCTTTTTATATTGAAAATACAGACCTCCTATAAGCAATACTATAAAAAGAATAGAACTTGCAAGTGTTATAGTACTTCCTGTTTTTACCACCTGTGGTTCGAACTTAAATTCTATTTGGTGTTTTCCTGCAGGAATAGCTAACCCTCTTAGTGTATAATTTGCTTGTATCTGTGTAACAGGATTGCCATCTATATATGCGTTCCAACCTGGATAGTATATTTCAGAAAAAACAGCGAACCCTTGATCTTTATTATTAGATTTATATACTAAATGATTAGGCTTGTGGTTTGTTAAAGTTACGTATGCTAAGCTATCTACAGTGTATTTAGTACTAGAAACAGCCTCTTTAAAACTAGAATTAATAATTGCTTCCTTTTTTGTGTCTACTTCTTTTAAAGTTAGGATTTCATCATTTGCAGAATCTACCATTTTTATATCCGAAACGAACCATGCATTCCCGTTTGCATAAGGATTAGTTAATGCTTTTACACCATCCTCATCTTCAGTAATAATATACTTTACATTTAGCATATTCATTACTCCAACATCATTTTTGGCAAGATAAAACTCAAACAAATCCTGTATTCTTCCTGGTTTTGCAGCATGATACCCCCCTAATGCATTATGAAAATAGGATGCTCTACCTGAATTAAAAGGATTCGCGGTTAAATCAAATACCCTAAAATGATCTTTGTCCTTCAAAATTTCTTTATCAGCTTGATTTGCTACAAAAGGTTTATTAAACTCTCTTGCAGAAACAAAATTATCTTTGTTTACATATTTCCAATCTACTAATACTAAATCCAAAACGATTAATACTCCCAGCCCTATAATTAAAAAGTTTTCTTTTAACTTTCCTTTTAAATACATCCAGCATCCTGCTGCAATTAATATTACAAATAATAAAGACCGCAAGGTATCTGTTGTAAATATTGCTTTTCTGTCTTCCTTAATTGCTCTTAGATAATCTGGACCACCTTGTTCTATTAACATACCATCTCCTAGTCCGCTAAAATTAAATAGGCTAGATTTAAATAATAAAAACAATAATGCTATTCCTCCTGTAATTGCTGTAGTATATTTTAGGGCTTTATCTTTTTCTTCTTTAGAAACAGAATCACTAAACAATTTATGTATTCCAACTATTGCCAATATAGGAGCACACAGTTCTATAATAACTTGTATCGAAGAAACAGCTCTAAATTTATCATACATAGGAAAGTAATTAATAAAAAACTCTGTTAAAAAACTAAAGTTTTTTCCCCATGACAATACTAATGCTAATACCGATCCGCCTACAATCCACCATTTTAATCTTCCTTTTACCAAAAACAATGCAAAAACAAATAAAAACAGTACAGTAGCGCCTATATATGCTGGTGCTCCTACTATAGGTTGATCTCCCCAATAAGTAGGAACATGTTCTGTATACGACTTTGCTTGAGTTGGGGATACCCCTAATTTTAATAACTCATCATAGGTATTAGAATTAGTTCCTAAGTTTTCATAAGAGGCTCCCCCCATAAAGCGAGGTATAAAAAGGTTAAAACTCTCTAACTTACCATAACTGTATTGTGTGATATAATCAAAATCTAAACCTGCACTCTTTTTTTCTTTATTATTAGGCTGAATAGTAATACCTGTATCTCCTCTTGTACTATATTTTGTATATTCTTTTGTGGCTAAAAGACTTGTAGCGTTAAGTAGTAAAGAAAACAAAACAGCTACAACCATAACACCAATCGACTTAAAATAATCTGGAATCTCTTTCTTTTTATATGCATCTATTAAATAAGAAATACCTAAAACAAGTACTAATAAAAACAAATAGTATGTCATTTGAAAATGGTTTGCCGCAATCTCTAATCCCATAGATAGCGTTAGCAATAAGAATCCCCAAATATATTTTTTTCTAAAAACAAGTAAAATACCACTAAGTACCAAAGGCATATAACCGATCGCATGTGCTTTGGCATTATGCCCTACTCCTATAATAATTATAAAATAAGTAGAAAACCCAAAAGCTAAACTTCCCAGAAAGGCAAGTCTATAATCTATTTTTAACACTAGTAAAAGAATATAAAATCCTATAAAATATAAAAATAAATAATCTGCTGGTCGGGGTAAAAAACGTATAAGCCTGTCTATTTTTTTTATATAACTATGCGGGTATTGCGCTCCCATTTGATAAGTAGGCATACCTCCAAAAGCATTATCTGCCCAATATGGTTCTTCTCCTGTTTGATTTCTAAAATCAGTTTGCTGCCTCGCCATCCCAGTATACTGAACAATATCTCCTTGTCTTATTTTTTTACCACTTAAAACAGGATTAAAATATGCAAGCGAAACTATAATAAAACCAAAAATAACAAGTATATGAGGTAAGAATCTTTTAATTAAAGACATGATGTATGTAAGTTTACTAAATGAAAAGCCAAATTAATCAATTTCCTCATAATCGATATATTCTCCTACGTCTTTATTCGAAGAATTTTGTTTTGGTTTTTTCTCGATAGTAATTTTACCTTCTGTAGATTGTTGAGGTCGTTGATATTGACTAAATTGTTGTTGAAATTTTTCTCCTGCTTTCTTTGTTACATACTTAAGCAATAGAGGACCAAATAAACGCGTTACTACTTTTAGCCCATAATATATTAATAGTATAATGAGAATTATCTTCAATACCCCTTGCAACGATGCTTCTTGCATATCATTTTTTTTCAAAAATAATGAACTCTGCATACAATTACAGGCATACAGTCCTAAAAAAATGATAAAATCTGCTATATTTGAACCAAATCTATTGCATATGAACCCTAAGTCTATTCTGTTATTAGTTATCCTTTTTTTATTTGGTATAACGGTTTCTGCACAATACACTGAAAAAATTAACACTAACCGACCAGGAACTTCTCAAGGAGCTTTCTCTGTAGGGAACAATGTGTTACAATTTGAAGGAGGTTTTGGTTTTGGAAAACAAAAACATAAACTCTTAAACACCAAAACAAATGTTTTTAATTTAGATTACTCTGCCAGATATGGTCTTTTAATTGAACAATTAGAAATTAGAGTAAATGGAAGATTTAGAGCCGATGGTGTAAAGCAAACTATTGGTGCTAATGAAGAAAAGATAAAGAGAAGTAATTTTGAAGTAAATACTATTGGTGCTAAATATTTAATTTATGACCCATATAAAAGACCAAAAAAGGATTCTACTAACTACGATGAATTAAAAAGCTGGAAAGCACGCCATAAGTTTAAATGGAAAAGCCTAATCCCCGCATTTTCTGCATATTTAGGTGCAAATTTTGTATCTAAAGACAATCCTTTTACTGCACCTAATGATGATCCTATTAGTCCCAAAATAGTAATCATGACCCAAAACAACTGGTCTACTAGTTTAAATGGAGACTGGGTTTTAGTAACTAATCTAATTGTAGACAAAGTTACTACAGAAGATCCCATTATTGGATGGATCGTTACTTCTACCCATACTATAAATGATAAATGGGCAGCATTTGGAGAATATCAAGGACAAAAAAGTGATTTTTATAGTGACAACATATTACGACTCGGTGGAGCATATCTTTATCATAAAAATTTACAATTAGATGCAAATGTTGCATTTAACTTTAAAGATACTCCTTCTATATTTACCGTTAGTTTTGGCGCTTCCTATCGTTTTGACTGGCACACCAAAGATGAAATTATAGAGCAACCAGGGTTAGAAGGTGGTGTTAAAGAAGATGAAAAATCAAAAGAAAAAATTGATGGTGAAAATGAAGGTAATGACGAAAGAGAATTTGATGAATTAGAAGAAGGAGAAGGTATCGAAAACGATAGTCTTAAATTAGAAAAAACTCCTTTTATTAATGACTTTGAAGATGATAGCTTAAGAGAAAATATTGAAAAAGATCTGGATGAAAGAAGAACTGCAGAAAGACTTGAGCGGGAGCGTATAGAAAATGAGAAAATCTCTAAAAAAGAAGATAAAAAGTTTAAAAAGGAAGAAGCTAGACGTTTAAAACGAGAAGCAAAAGAAGCTAGAAAAGCTGAAAAAGAAGCCATACAAGCTGAAAAAGAAAAACAAAAATTAGTAGATGATATCGATGCCGAATTAGATAAAATGGAAAAAGAACAAGGTGTGGATCAAGAACTACAAGATATAGATAAAGAGCTAAAAGAACTTGAAAAAATGGAAAAGGAACTAGAGCTCGAAGAAGAAAAGAAAAACACAAAACAAGAAGAAAAAACAGACAAAAAACAAACGGAGCAAAAACAAGAAGAAGATGTAGATGCCGAGTATGAAAAATATCAAAAAGAGCAAGAAAAAGCACAGAAGTTAGAAGAAAAAAGACTTCAGAAAGAAGAAAAAAAGCGACAAAAAGAAGAAAAAAAGAGACAGAAAGAAGAAGAAAAACGTAAGAAACAAGAGGAAAAAGAAAATAATACCGATACAGATATTGACAAAGAATTAAAAGAGATAGATCTATAAAATGTATTAATATACAATACATCTCTTTTTTAACAACAAAATAAAGAGATTAAGATTACATTTTATCAAAAATGATCCACGTGCATCACAATATTTAATAAAAGGATTATATATTTGTGACGAATTAGAGATGATATATGATTACGATTAAAGAAATTACTTCAAAAGGAGATTTAACTACGTTCGTTAAATTTCCTTTTGAATTATATAAAGATTCCCCTTATTATGTTCCGTCTATTATTAAAGAAGAGGTGGATGTAATGAATCCAAAGAAAAATCCTGTTTTTAGAAACGCGGATGCAAAATACTTTTTAGCGTATAAAAATAATAAAATAGTCGGAAGAATTGCCGCAATCATAAATTGGATTGAAGTAAAAGAACAAAAAAAATCCAAAGTCCGTTTTGGATGGTTTGATGTTATTGATGATATTGAAGTTACCAAAGCTTTATTACAAAAAGTATCAGAATATGGCACTCAACATTCTTTAGAATACATGGAAGGCCCTGTTGGTTTTTCTAACATGGATAAAGCTGGTATATTAATAAAAGGCTTTGAAGAATTAAATACCATGATCACTTGGTACAATTACCCATATTACTCTAAACATCTTGAAGAACTTAATTTTGAACCCGCAGCTACATGGGTTGAATATAAAATTAAAATTCCAAAACAAACAAAAGAAAAAGTAGTTAAATTCGCAAGGGTTATCAAGGAACGCTACCAACTAAAACTTTTAAAATTTAATAAAAGTAAAGAGATTCTGCAATACGCAGATGATATGTTTGACCTTTTAAACAAAACCTATAGTAGTTTACAAACTTTTGTACCTATACAACAGTACCAGATAGATATGTATAAGAAAAAATACTTACCATATCTAAACCCAGAATACATTACTTGTATTGCCGATAAAACAGGGAAGCTTATAGCTTTTTCTATCGTGATGCCTTCATTTTCTAAAGCCCTGAAAAAAATGAATGGTAAAATATATCCTCTTAGATTTTTACATATTTTAAAGGCACAACGCAGAAATAACACAGCCGCTTTTTATCTTATAGGTGTTGATCCAAAATATCAAAACAAAGGAATTACTGCTCTTATTTTTAAAGAAATGAATGAAGCTTTCTTACGAAATGGTATTGAAGTCGTAGAAACAAACCCTGAACTTGAAGAAAACAAAGCTATTCAGGCACTTTGGAGTGATTATGAGCATAAACAACATAAGGTCCGTAGAACATTTAGAAAAAGTATTTAAAATAAAAAAAACGCATATTCAGAACTTAATTTGTTCCTAAATAAAAAATCCGCTAAAATATAGCGGATTTTTTTTATTCTATTTTTTTATTCTATACTACTCTCCCATAGCTGCAGCTACAGAAGCAGAAATACGCTTATACGTTCCATTTTCTAAAAGCTCTCGTATAGCAGAGAATGCATTTAAAGTTTCTTCTATATCTTGCATTGTATGCGATGCTGTAGGGATTAATCTTAGTAATATTAACCCTTTTGGTATTACTGGATACACAACGATAGAACAGAATACTCCATGATTTTCTCTTAAATCTTTAACCAAAGCCATTGCTTCTGGTATACTCCCTTTTAAATACACAGGGGTTACACAACTTTGTGTAGTCCCAAGATCAAAACCTCGTTCTCTTAAGCCATTTTGTAATGCATTAACATTTTCCCACAACTTCTCTTTTAACTCAGGCATTGTCCTAAGCATATCTAAACGCTTAAGTGCTCCTACTACTAATTGCATCTGCAATGATTTTGCAAACATCTGCGATCGTAGATTGTACTTTAAATAATCAATAATTTCTTGATCGGCAGCTATAAATGCCCCAGTACTTGCCATAGATTTAGCAAAAGTTGCGAAATACACATCTATCTGATTTTGAACACCTTGCTCTTCTCCTGTTCCTGCTCCAGTAGCACCAAGTGTTCCGAACCCATGTGCATCATCTACAAATAACCTAAAGTTATATTTTTGCTTTAAAGCTACAATCTCTTTTAACTTTCCTTGTTCGCCACGCATACCAAAAACACCTTCAGAGATTAATAATATACCTCCTCCTGTTTTTTCGGCCATTTTTGTGGCTCTCATTAAATTTTTATCAATGCTATCCATATCATTATGTCGATATGTATAACGTTGTCCTTGATGTAACCTAACACCATCTATTATACATGCATGTGCATCTACATCATAAACAATAATATCATCTTTGCTTACCAACGCATCTATAGTAGAAACCATACCTTGATACCCAAAATTCAATAAATATGCTGCCTCTTTATCGACAAACTGTGCTAGTTCATCTTGAAGTTGCTCATGTAAATCGGTGTGACCACTCATCATTCTAGCTCCCATTGGATATGCAGAACCATAAGCTGCAGCCGCTTCTGCATCTACCTTACGAACCTCTTCCTTATTAGCTAATCCCAAATAGTCATTGATACTCCAAGTAATAACTTCTCTGCCTTGAAACCGCATTCTATTTGATATAGGCCCTTCTAGCTTAGGAAAAACAAAATATCCTTCTGCTTGATCTGCCCATTTTCCTAATGGCCCTTTATCTTTATAAATTTTATCAAATAAATCTCTCATTTATCAAAAAATTGTTTCTTATAAGTGTGCGAAAATACGGAAAATTGATTTGATGACATAATTATATTCAAATTCACTTTTAGAAAGTGTCATTTTATTAAAAAAAACAGTCTATACTTGATGTGAAGAAAAAATCAATATCTTAAAAGTAAGCTCACAAGGTATATTTTTGAAAATATATTTTGTTTTCGACGCAAGTTTAGGAAAACAAAAGCTTTAGTACTACATTAAAATATATACCGAGTAAAAAAATAGTTTTAATCTAAATAATTCCTCGAAGGCTCTGCCTCGGGGTTTCCGATTCACCTCTCCTTGGGAGAGGTCAGAACTGCCATTTTCGGCAGTTCTGGGTGAGGTAAAATACAAAATTTCGGTTTTTGGTCCCAAGACCAAAATGAAACTGGCGAAATACCTCTATGGCTCTGCCTCGAGGATAGTCGGTTTCAAGAAATTTTTTATTAAAAAAAACATCCCAAAGTTATTTGGGATGCTTTAATTTTTCTAAATTTATTTCAATTTTTATTTTATAAACTGAACTTTAGTAGCGTCAATTTCATTTTTACTATCAAAAAAGCCTTGCTCGGTCATCCAATCATCGCTAAACACTTTACTCATATATCTCGATCCATGATCAGGAAGGATAACAATAATATTACTATTTTCATCAAACTCTCCTTGTTCTGCTAATTGTTTTATTCCTTGCAGAGCGGCACCACTAGTATATCCTAAAAACAAACCTTCTTTCTTTACCAACTCTCTCGCAGTATGCGCACTGTCTTCGTCACTTACTTTTTCAAACTTATCTATTACATCAAAATCTGTAGCAGTAGGAATTAAATTTTTACCCAATCCTTCTATCCTATAAGGATATATCTCTTCTTCATCAAATTCTCTAGTTTCGTGATATTTTTTTAGAACAGATCCATAAGCATCAATACCTAAAACACGTATCTCAGGATTTTTTTCTTTTAAAAATCTGGCAGTACCTGATATAGTACCTCCTGTTCCACAACAAGCTATAAAATGAGTAAGTTTACCATTTGTTTGCTTCCATATTTCTGGCCCAGTAGTTTTATAGTGAGCATCCATATTTAACTCATTAAAATACTGGTTTATATAAACCGAACCTTTTATTTCTTCATGAAGTCTCTTTGCTACTTGATAATAGGATCTTGGGTCATCTGCGCTTACATGAGCAGGACAAACATACACCTTGGCTCCCATGTTTTTAAGCATAGCTATTTTATCTTTAGAAGATTTTGAACTAACCGCAAGAATACAATCATATCCTTTAATAACACTAACCATAGCTAAACTAAAGCCTGTATTACCACTGGTTGTTTCTATAATAGTATCTCCTGGTTTAAGGATACCTTTCCTTTCAGCTTCTTCTATTATATAAAGTGCTATCCTGTCTTTAGTGGAGTGTCCCGGGTTAAAAGATTCTACTTTTGCATAGTAATTTCCCGGAAAGTCTTTCATAATTCTGTTTAGTTTTATAAGCGGTGTATCGCCAATAAGCTCCAAAACATTATTATAAGCCTTAATATCTTCTCTCATATAATTGTTGCTTTAACAGATACATGGATAAACTGAGGGAACCACATATGCTGTTATAAAAACGGTACGAAGTTACACTATTTTTTTTAATTATTCTCTTATACTTTCTAAATCTAATAAAAAGGCGTATTCTTCTGCTACTTCTTTAAGCGCTTCGAATCTACCCGAAGCTCCTCCGTGACCTGCCTCCATATTAGTATGTAATAACAATAAATTAGCATCTGTTTTTAACTCTCTTAATTTCGCAACCCATTTTGCTGGCTCCCAATATTGAACCTGAGAATCATGCAAACCTGTAGTTACAAGCATATTTGGATAATTTTGAGCTATAACATTATCATAAGGGGAATATGATTTCATATACATATAATACTCCTCTTCATTTGGGTTACCCCATTCATCATACTCTCCTGTTGTTAAAGGAATACTATCATCTAGCATTGTTGTTACTACATCTACAAAAGGTACTGCAGCTACTACCCCATTATATAATTCTGGAGCCATATTTACTATCGCCCCCATTAACAAACCTCCTGCAGATCCTCCCATTGCATATAAATGCTCTGGCGAAGTATATTTTTTATCTATAAGAAATTTAGAACACGCTATAAAATCGGTAAATGTGTTCTCCTTCTTCAAAAGTTTTCCATCTTCATACCAAGATCTCCCTAAGTATTCGCTTCCACGTATATGTGCTATTGCAAAAATAAATCCTCTATCTAATAAACTTAATCTAGCAGTAGAAAAATACGGGTCAATAGTCGCTCCATAAGACCCATACCCATATTGTAACAAAGGATTGTTTCCATCTTTTTTTATTCCTTTTTTATACACTAGGGACATAGGAACTTTAGTTCCATCATCTGCAGTTGCCCATACTCTTTCGGACACATAATTATTTTTATCAAATTTTCCTCCAAGAACTTCTTGTTCTTTTTTCAATTCTTTTTCCTTAGTTTCCATATCAAAATCAATAACGGAATTAGGAGTAGTAAGTGAATTATAGGAATACCTAAGGCTTTTTGTATCAAAATCAGGATTAGTACTTACATAAGCTGTATACGTTTCATTATCAAAAGGAAGGTAGTAATCTACGGTTCCGTCCCATTTTTTTATATTGATTTTATTTAATCCATTATCCCTTTCACTAACCACCAAATAATCTTTAAAAATTTCTATATCTTCCAATAAAACATTTTTTCTATGTGGAATTAAATCTTTCCAGTTTTCCTTTGCTGTACTTTCTTCAGAAACTTTCATTAGTTTAAAGTTGGTAGCTTCATCTGCATTGGTCAATATATAAAAATGATCTTCATAATGCGCAATTCCATATTCTAACCCTCGTGTTCTTGGTTGAAAAACTTTAAACTCTCCAGTTGGATTATCTGCTCTTAAAATTCTATATTCTGAAGTTAATGTACTACTAGAACCAATCACAAGGTATTTTTTAGACTTGGTTTTATAAACAAACGTATTAAAAGTATCGTCTGTTTCATTAAACACTTCTACATCTTCTGAAACTGGTGTCCCTAAAACATGTCTGTAAATCTTATTAGAACGAAGGGTTTCCTCATCCTTTTTGGTATAAAACAAAGTTTTACTATCTGCAGCCCAAGTACTACCCCCTGTGGTTGTTTCTATAGTTTCTGGATACACCTCACCTGTTTCTATATTTTTTATTTTTATGGTGTACTTACGACGACTAACTGTATCTACACCAAATGCCGCAAGTTTATTATCAGGACTTATATTAAGCCCTGCTAATTTATAATAACTATGCCCTTCTGCTTCTTTGTTACAATCAAAAAGTATTTCTTCTTCTGCTTCTAGAGTTTCTTTTTTTCTAGAATATATAGGATAATCTTTTCCTTTTTCAAATCTGGTTAAATACCAGTATCCATTTAATTTATATGGCACCGAAGAATCGTCCTCTTTAATACGACTTTTCATTTCATCAAAAAGAGTTTTTTGAAACTTCTCTGTATGAGCAGTCATTTTTTCATTATAGTCGTTCTCTCTTTCTAAATAATCTATTACCTCTGGATTTTCACGCTCATTTAACCAAAAATAATCATCTACACGAATATCATCATGCTTTTCTAGATTTGTAGGTTTTTTATCTGCAACAGGAGGTTGAACTTTGGTATCCAATGTATTCATTGTATTTTTTTTACATGAAGTTGCAAAAATAAGAGATAATAAGAATATAACATGTGAGGTTTTCATAATAATCTTTCTAGTTTATTAACAGCCAAAATACTAATTTTGTTTTTATAAATTTTAAAAAGATATTTACATGTTTGGAGATATGATGGGAATGATGAGCAAAATAAAAGAAGCTCAACAAAAAGTAGAGGAAACTAAAAAAAGGTTAAATACTGTTTTAGTAGATGAAGAAAGCGCAGATGGCTTACTTAAAATTACGCTTACTGCTAATAGAGAAATAAAAAACATAGATGTTGCCGATTCGCTACTTGAGGATAAAGAACAATTAGAAGATTATCTAATTTTAACTTTAAACAAAGCTATTTCTAAAGCTTCAAGAATTAATGAAACCGAATTAGCTGCAGTGGCAAAAGAAGGAATGCCAAATATCCCTGGGTTGGATAAATTTATGGAATAATTTTTGAATACCCTTTTCACAAGTAAATTCTTAAAAGAAAGGAATGAATAAACTTACTATAATTTTATTTTTTTTTAGTCTTATTGTGTTTTCTCAAAAAGAAACAAGCAATATAGATTGGCATGAAGACTTTACAGCAACCATGCAGAATGCTAAATCAGAAAAAAAGCCAATTGTACTTTATTTTAGCGGAAGTGATTGGTGTGCTCCTTGTAAAAAGCTGAAAGAAGATTTCTTTGAAACTGAAAAGTTTAATAAATACATAGATTCTTTTATATTTCATTTGGTGGATATCCCTAGAAACAATGATTTATTAACAGAAGAGCAAAGAATTCAAAATTATGATTTGTTAGATACCTATAATAAAAATAAATCTTTTCCTTTAGTGATAGTCTTGTCCTCAAAAGGTAAGATTCTTAATAAGGTATCGGGATATAGTTATTTAAGAGATCCTAGATTTCATTTTGAATTATTAGATACATATTTACAATAAAAATACTTGCAAAACATTAAAAATCCGATAAACTAATGCTTATCGGATTTTTTTATGTTCCTTACTTAAATTGTCTAGCCTTTAAATTCTTTATTGAATAAGTCTAAACTCTGTTCTACGATTTGCTGCATGCTCTCTTTCTGTACAAGAAACTCCATCTGCACACCTGTTCTTAAGTCTTGTCTCCCCATACCCATTAGCAACTAATCGACTGCTATTAACTCCTTTAGAAATTAAATAACTTACTACAGATTGCGCTCTTCTGTCAGAAAGATCTTTATTGTTAGTATCTGAGCCTCTTGCATCTGTATGAGAGGCTATTTCCATTTTTGCTCCTTCGTTATTAGCTAATACTGGCATTAATCTGGTGTCTATAATTCTTTTTGCTTCAGCCGTTAAAGTAGCACTCCCCAAATTCCAATTAATTGGTAAAGCAGAATATTCTACCAAAGAACATTCTACCTCTTTCCAAGTTGTTAATCCTCCTTTTTGAGTTAACACCTCTTTAGTAACATCTTTAAAGGTTGCTGGTACTACAACTTCTTCTGTATATGCATCTTTAACTAATACAGTTTTTGTTATTGTTGCATATTCTGCAGGAATTTCTTCCTCAACAACTTTTGCTGGCTCTTCAATCACTCGTTTTGTGTAGGTACCTCCTTGCTCTGTAATAGGCATGCTTTCTGTAGTCGCATCCGAACTTAGTACCTGAATTGGAATAGTTGTAAACTCCGCAGGATATCCTTTATAACACCAATAGCGACAATCATCTGGGTTTCCTGACGCGCAATCTGGTGCAGATGTCCCTAGCTCCCATTGTGCAAAGGCTGGCTTAATCTCTACAGTTTCTGAATCGTTTCCTAATTTTGCAGGAATAATTTTTAATGTAGATGCTGCTTGTTTTTTAACAAAAGTTACTGTCGTTGTTTTATATTTTGCAGGAATCACTTTAAGCCTCTTAGATGCTTCCTTTATAATTACTTTTTCAGTAACTGTTTCATATTTTGCTGGATATGTCTTTAGTTTTTTGTACTCTGGTGTTATTTTAACTTGTACCGATTTATTTTCATAAACATCTGGAGTGGTACAGCGAACATAACACTTTCCTGGTTCTGGGTTTTCTGGTAAATCTTGTTGTGCGTGTAAATTAGCTCCTAGAAAAGTAAGAGCTACTAAAAAAATAATTTTTTTCATTATTGATGGTTTTAAGTTATAATTATATAAACTTACAAATTTTAACATTTAACGACGAAATTAAATGTATTAATAAAAGTAGTTTTCTTTCACTCCTTTATAACTTATAGTTTTTCGATAATGAGTGTTTTTTTTCGATAAAACACATTAAAGGCCTAATATTCGGTTACAATACATTTTTGTTTTTCCTTTTAATTACATAATTTTAACAAAAGCTAAAAAATTAACTAAAAATCTGATAATATGTTTGAACTCAAAAATAAGGAAGGGTCTAGCTATCATTTTACCTTAAAGGCTAAAAACGGACAAATTATTTTAAGTAGCGAGGTTTATAATAGTAAATCTGCTGCCGAAAACGGAATTGCTTCCGTAAAGAAAAATGCATCTGAAGATGGTAAATATGAGCGTAAAACTGCAAAAAATGGCAAGTTCTATTTTAATCTAAAAGCTGGTAATGGTCAGATAATAGGTAGTAGTCAAATGTATGCTTCTGAATCAGGAATGGAAAATGGTATAAATTCTGTAAAAGAAAATGCTCCTGATTCTGGCACCAAAGAAATCTAATTTTTTTTTAGTGTTTATTATAAAAAAACAGGCTATTTGTATATATACAAATAGCCTGTTTTCTATTTTAAAGTAATAGTTTTTAGCTCCTCTAAAAAATACTCATGCATTTTTTGCGTATAATCTAAATGGGTTACAAATCTTAATTTACCTTGTCCCATTCCATAAAAATAAATGTTTTTTTCCATCATTTTATCGATAAAATCCTGTTCATTTCCATCTATGGTAAATATTATAATATTAGTTTCTATAGGCTCTACTTTTTTCACAAAAGGTAATTTTTCTATCACAGTTCCTATTTCCTTCGCTCTTTTATGATCTTCAGACAATCTAACTATGTTGTTTTCTATAGCATACAAACCTGCTGCTGCCATATAACCAACTTGACGCATTCCTCCCCCTAAAACTTTTCTAACTCGAATAGCTTTTTCCATAATCTCTGCATTACCAATCAAAACAGAACCCATGGGTGCTCCTAAACCTTTACTTAAACATACAGAAATAGTATCAAAAATTGCCCCATACTCAATAGTATTTTCTCCTTTTGCGACCAAAGCATTCCAAAGTCGGGCACCGTCCAGATGGTATCCTAAGCGATGGCGATCACAAACTTGCCTTATTTTTTTAATTTCAGTAAACTCGTAACATGCCCCTCCTCCTTTGTTCGTTGTATTTTCTACACTAACCAAACTTGTTAATGGACTGTGATAAAAATCTGGAGGATTAATAGCTTCTTCAACCTGTGCTGCGGTAATCATACCTCTATTACCATCTAGTAATCTACAAGACACTCCACTATTAAAAGAAATACCTCCTCCTTCATAATTATAAATATGAGCATATTTATCTGTAATCAACTGCTCCCCTGGTTGTGTATGCAACTTAATTGCCGCTTGATTTGCCATGCTTCCTGACGGAAAAAATAATGCTTTCTGCATACCAAACATAGTAGCAATTTTTTCTTCTAGTTTGTTCACGCTAGGATCTTCTTTGTAGACATCATCACCCACTTCAGCATTCATCATAGCATCTAACATCTCTGGTGTAGGTTTTGTTACTGTATCACTTCTAAGATCTATTTTCATTTATATTTTTTATAAAATTATTATTATCTATTTTCACTATTTATCCAATCAGTAAGGACTCATCCCATTTTGTTTCAAAAGGAGCCAAATAAGATAAAATAGATAAACCTATTCCTGCCATTCCTTCTAATAAACTTACTTCTCGCTCCCATTTTTCTTTATCCCCCCCTCGCCATACCATATAGCCAGCATATCCTTGTTTATGTATTGCCATGTCTAGCGCTTTCTGAGCCCAAAAATCTGAGGCTTTCTTAAATACTATATCCTTTGTTTTTTTATATAAATAATTATAAATATGAAGTACTCCATATACTCCGTGACACAATCCGGCATCTTTAATTCCTGCTTCTTCAGTGTCCATTCGTTTAGTTGAGTGCTTAAGTATTTTTATTATTTCATTTTTTAACTGGTTATCTTTTAATATTTCTGCCGCACGTAATAGAGATATTCCAATGCCCAAATCTCCATAACACCAAGCTAGTCTAGAATTTTCGCTTGAAGGAGTTTCTTCAACAATCCAATTTGGAAATGAAGATGTAAGTGTTGTGTCTTTATTTTTACAACTCATTATATAATCTAATGTCTGTTTCAGTATTTCCTCCACTTTTATATAAAAATCCTCATATTCTGCTAATCTGGACAAAAAATTAACAATACTGGATATGCCATGAGATAAACCTAGATTACAGCCTTCAAGTTCTTCCTCTATTTTCAAAACCGATTTCCAGTAAATTCCTAAACTACTTTTTTTAGAGGACTCTTTTAACGCTTCTATTAATTCTTCCAAATACTTTTTATAAGTATCTTTTACTACTATTGATCTGGTATTTTGATATCGTTTTAAAAAATAATATCCATAACCAAGAGCTCCATGTAAAAAATCATAGTTTTCAGACTCTATATCTACTTTCATGGCTTCCAACAAATATAAATCCAAATCTTTATCAAAAAAATCGTCCTCTAACTCTATAAACTCTTCTTCTTTAAGAATTTCTATAGTCCAACATACTCCCGCAATACCTGTACAAAAAGTTGGAGATAACAATCCTTTATTAATTCGATCTATTGTATTACTTATGGTTTCTACTGCTTTATCTGCATGAGAATCATCCCCTGTAAACTTTGAATAATAAAACTGAAATAAGGCTACTCCAAATGTTCCAGAAAGAACCCCAACATCTTTATTATATAAATTTTCAATATCCAGGATATTACTTATTTCTTGTAATTTACTTTTAAATCGATCTTTAATATTCATCTTATTTGTTATTTCCTACTAAATCACTTTACTTAAAAATCGACAAAAACTACTATACTTTAAAAATCACATCTAAAACTACCTATAGGAGATCCATCAGGAATTTTTGGAGAAGCAGGTAATACTTTAAAATTTTCTGGTTTTTCTAAAAATGTATTTATCTGATTTAGATAATATGTATTATACATTGTTTCATTTACATTTCCTGCATTCTTTTTAAGAAGAGGTATTAGACTATTAATTTTAGCAAATGCAATTGCATTAACCTGTGGATATACTTTTTCTGTTATTGCTAAATTCATTATATGTTTTAAGACATTTGCATTTACAGTATACATAATTTCTGTTTCATAAGTATTTTCAGTTTTTTTCCCAAAAGAAGCTTTAATTAGTTCATCTAAAGTTTCTGACAACCCTAATTGGTTTTGATCTAAGCTTTTTTGTTGTACTAATCTAGAAACTCTTTCTGGATGCAATAATAAATTTAGAGTCATTTCGCTTGCTGTTGAAGCCGCACTTAATGCATCAAAACCAACCCCTGTTTTTCCTGTAAAAGACTCCCTTGTGCGAGGATATCCATAAGCTCTGGGTGGAAATAATTTTAATTTATCTTCAGGAATAGCTAATACTTTTGGAGATAATGTTTTAATAACCTGAGTAAGTGCTTCTTTTTGTTTTTTAGAAGTAACGGTTTCTACAATCGTTTGTTGATCCCCTTTTACTGCATAATTATAACGCAATCCACCTATAAATTTTACTGCTGCTTCTGTTTGATATCTATGAAAGAAATAAAGAGGCACAAAAACATCTTCTAAGACTGAATAAGGTTCATTAGTTCTTATATTATCTATAGAAAAGTTAGTCATCGCTACCTCTCTAACTTTTAATACATTTTCTAACTCCTCGGTCGCACTTTTACCATTATCCCATAAGTGTGCTAATTCATGGGCTCCTCCTTGAGCTCTTGCATCACTATCTGTAATAAAACGCATACCGGTTTGGTAAGCTTCATTTAGAATTTTATTTAACTCCTCCTTTTCTTTTGTTTCATTACTAAACTCAGAATAACTATATGCTACTGTTACCTTATCCCACTCTCCTATATTAGTACTATACGCATTAGATACATCTATTTTACCATTTTTTAAGCTTACTGTAGGGTGGGGATAATCCATTACAGATGCTCTATTTTTTGTACTGGCAGCAAAATTATGCGCAAAACCGATAGTATGACCAACCTCATGAGCCGATAATTGACGAATACGCGCCAGTGCCATTTCTAACATAGGTTGATAATTATCATCCCTTTCTTTAAAAGGTTGGTTTAATAGTGCTTGTGCTATTAAAAAATCTTGACGTATTCGTAAACTTCCCAAACTAACGTGGCCTTTAATAATTTCGCCTGTTCTTGGATCTACTACACTAGCTCCATAGCTCCATCCTCTGGTGGACCTATGTACCCATTGTATAACATTATATCTTACATCCATAGGATCTGCGTCTGCAGGCAACATTTTAACTTGAAATGCATCTTTAAATCCAATAGCTTCATACGCTTGATCCCACCATTTTGCTCCATCCAATAATGCTGAACGAATAGGCTCTGGAGTTCCTGGATCCAAATAATAAATTATAGGTTCTTTTGCTTCACTTATCTCTTTATTTGGATTTTTTTTCTCTAAACGATGTCTAATTATATAACGCTTAGTAATCGTTTCCTGAACAGGAGTTGCATAATCCATATAGGAAACAGAAATCGCTCCACTACGAGGATCGAACTCTCGTTTTTTATACTTGTCATCTGGCAATTCTACAAAAGAATGATGTTGAATAACTGTAAGGTATTTTGAGTCTGGAGCTACTGATTCTATATTTTTTCCACTCGATTCTCCTTTATATGTTATTAATGCTTCGAATTCTACATTTTTAGGAAAAGCCTTGGTTCTTTCTAAGCTTAAACTACTTCGTGATTTATCCACACTATACGTACCTTCTTTTTGATATTTTAATCTATCGATTATACCATGTGTATCCTGTAAAAGAAAAGGAGTTAAATCTATAATATAGGTATTTGCTTTTTCTTCTTTAATAGGAAAACCAAATAATACCGATTTAGCAAATGCTTGCTCGACACTTCGTTTTTCTAATACATTATCGGTTATGGCTCTATATTGTTGATTAGGTTGAACTAGCAACAATTTATTTCCTGCCTTTTTAAAGGTAACTACTACTCCATTACCTATCTGTCCTCTGTCTAATCCAATATCATTAGATCCAAGACCTGTAGCTAATGAATGTACATATAAAAACTCAGATCCTAATTTGTCTACTTCTAGATAAATCTCATCTTTTGATTTATTATAATGAAACTTAAAATACCCATCATATGATGTTAGATTTTTTTGTTGTTCTAAAAATTGAGCAGAAATAATATTCCCAATTAAAAACAATACGCAAGTAAAATATAGTTTCATAGAATGATAGTTTATGTGTAAATGTTTGTAAAATCTCTAAAACTATAAAATAATACCAAAATTGTTTCTTACTGAACTGTTAAATCCTATTTTTGTGAAAAATAATTAAATTATGATTACTACCGAGACATTATTAGATCTCAGAAAGCGCCTGGTTGCGTTAAGGAGGTATCTTTGACATTGATGCCAAACTTATAGAAATAGCAAATCAAGAAGAAAAAACATACGCCCCAAATTTTTGGGATAACGCACAAGAGGCAGAAGTATTGATGCGGACTCTTAATGCTGAAAAAAAATGGGTTTCTGATTATGAAAAAGGGGAAACTCTAGTAGAAGACCTGGAGGTTCTTTATGAATTTTATAAAGAAGGAGACGCTACTGAGCCTGAAGTTATGGAGCGCTTTGAAGAGACCAAATCTTTAATAGAAGATCTGGAATTTAAAAACATGTTAAGTGACGAAGGAGATAGCATGAGTGCTGTTTTACAAATTACAGCAGGTGCAGGTGGTACCGAAAGTTGTGACTGGGCTAGTATGCTTATGCGTATGTATTTAATGTGGGCAGAAAAGCAGGGATATAAAATTAGGGAACTTAACTATCAAGGAGGAGATGTAGCAGGTATAAAGACAGTTACACTCGAAATAGAAGGGGATTATGCTTTTGGATGGCTTAAGGGAGAAAACGGAGTACACCGATTAGTTCGTATCTCTCCTTTTGATAGCAATGCAAAACGCCATACCTCTTTTGCTTCTATTTATGTATATCCCCTAGCAGATGATAGTATTGAAATAGATATTAACCCTGCAGATTATGAGATTATAACTTCTAGGTCTAGTGGCGCTGGCGGGCAAAATGTAAACAAAGTAGAAACCAAAGTGCAACTTACTCACTTTCCTACTGGTATTCAAATTTCTTGTTCAGACACCAGATCACAACAAGAAAACAGATTGAAAGCCCTACAAATGCTTAAATCTCAATTATTCGAAATTGAACTCCAAAAACAACGGGCACAACGAGATGAAATCGAGGCATCAAAAATGAAAATTGAATGGGGATCGCAAATACGTAATTATGTTATGCATCCTTATAAATTAGTAAAAGATGTACGAACCACAGAAGAAACAGGTAATGTAGATGCAGTTATGGATGGAAACATTGACGCATTCTTAAAAGCGTATTTGATGATGATGGGGCAAAAAAATGAAGAGTAAATTAACAATCAAAGTTCACAAAATAGAAGAATAGTTACTAACCTACTATACTATTTTTGAATTTATGATTTTAAAAATATAAATAACAATGATTACTATATATCATAATCCCAGATGTAGTAAATCAAGACAAGCTCTTGCTTTGCTAGAAGAAAAAAATGAAACTATTGAAATAGTAAAATATTTAGACACCCCTTTGACTAAAGAAAAATTGAGCGAAGTTATAGCTCTGTTAAATATTGCTCCAATAGATTTAGTCAGAAAAAATGAAACTATCTGGAAGGAAAATTATAAGAATAAAAAATTAAATGATAATGAACTAATTATCATAATGAGTGAGAATCCTAAATTGATAGAAAGACCAATTATTATTAAAAACGGAAAAGCTGTTATAGGAAGGCCTCCTGAAAAAGTAATAGATATTTTATAAAATAAAAAATGTTCGGTTAAGTAAGACTTAACCGAACATTTTTTATTTTTATCCAATAGATTTTATCTACTATAAACCATTATTTGGTTCGTTATATACATCTATAACTTCTGTTTCTCTTTCCGTTACGGGTTTCCCATCATTTTCAGTAGTATTATCAACAGTAGGGTTTTCAACTTCAACCAAAACGTCATCTTTAAAAGATTCTGTTTCACATGAAAATAATACGGTAGCAATAACGATTAATAATGTAAGTTTCTTAAGGGCCATTTTAAATTTAGTTTGTTCTGTTAGTTAAATATCTTAGTGTAAATCGGGGGCAAAAGTATCTAAAAAACACATACAAAACTCAAAGGTTATCTAATTTTAAATAGAGAAAGCTTGCTAATTCCCAATAAGTTGATAAGAAGTTTTCAATAAAATGAATCAAAAATTTTCAATTATGCAACTCTTTCTTTAAACAAAAATATTTTCACTAAAGTTTGATCGATTTTTATACGTATTAAGTAAATATCGATTTCTCTAAAAAAACTTAATTACTTAACGATTTAGTAACATTAACCTGATTTTTAATCTTTCAATTATCAATTATTCGTAATAAATACGTTTTTAATAATTTTTATTTAAAATAACCTTAATAAATTTGAATTTCTACTTAATAAAAAAAGAAAGGTTAATAGAGTTAATAATTGATCTCACATCATAAGTGAAAGAAAAGTAGTTATTTTTAATAAAAAGTAGTTCAAAAAATTAAACCTTTCTAAAAACCCGTAGTCTAATACTAAATATTTAACAGACCATTAATCATCTTCTTATATATTCTTACATACTTTTAACCGCTCTATACATATTATTTTAAATGAAAAAAATTATACTCTTACTTTTTTTTGCACCTATATATATTATATGTGCTCAAAATAAAAGCTCTCTTAAGACAAATGTATCCATAACTGGTGTTGTATTAGATCAAGATACGAACGAGCCTTTAGAATATGCTACTATAGCATTTTTTAGCCCAGAATTACAAAAAGTGGTAACTGGAGGAATTACAAACCAACAAGGTAAGTTTAAGATAGAAATTGAAACAGGTATATATGATATTAATGTCGAATTTATTTCTTTTAAAACAAAAAGCTTGCTTAAGCAAAAATTATTTAAAGACACGGACTTAGGCAATATAACCCTTACATTAAACACAGAGGCTTTAGAAGATGTTATAGTTGTTGCAGAAAAAACTACCGTAGAGATAAAATTAGACAAAAAGATCTATAATGTAGGAAAAGATCTTACCGTTAGCGGCGGCACAGTTAGTGATGTTTTAGACAATGTACCTTCTGTTTCTGTAGATGTCGAAGGTAATGTGGCGCTAAGAGGCAATGATAATGTAAGAATATTAATTAATGGTAAACCCTCTGGTTTAGTTGGTCTTAATAGCACAGATGCTTTACGGCAATTACCAGCAGAATCTATAGAAAAAATTGAAGTAATCACCTCCCCTTCTGCTCGTTATGATGCAGAAGGAACTGCTGGTATTTTAAATATTATATTAAGAAGAAGCAAATTACAAGGCATTAATGGCGCCATAACCATTAATACTGGTTATCCAGCATCTGCTGGAATCTCGGGAAACCTGAATTATAGAACAGGAGATTTTAATTTTTTTACTACTTCTGGGTATAATTACAGAGAAGCTCCTGGGAATTCATTTTCTAATACTCAATTTTTAAATAATACTACGACTGGAATAGATAATCCAGATTCTTTTCTTAATGAAACACGTGATTTTGACAGAGTTCGTAAAGGGCAAAATTCTAATATCGGGATAGAATGGTACGTAAATGAAAGTTCCTCTATAACTACCTCTTTTTTATATAGATCTAGTGACAATAAAAATAATACAACCAACACTATAGCAGAGCTAAATTCTAATCAAGAAATAGTAAGTCAAAATTTACGTTTTGATCCAGAAACTGAAGAGGATATAACTAAACAATACTCTCTAAACTATATTAAAAATTTTAAGAATAGCGGACATAAGCTAACTTTTGACTTTCAATTAGAAAATAGTGATGAAAATGAAAAATCAAAAATTACACAACAAAACATCACAAGTATAGAGCTTGTTAATACACTTGAAGAACAAGAGCGTATTTTATTACAAACCGACTATGTTCTTCCTATCGGAAAAAATAATCAATTCGAATTAGGGTACAGAGGTAATTTTAATGAATTAAGTACAGATTATTTAGTACAATTAGAAGATAATAATAGCATAACTACAAATACTAATCTATCCAATAATTTAATCTATAACGAACGAATTAACGCTGTTTATTCTCAATTTGGAAGTAAATGGAATAAATTTTCTTATTTATTAGGACTTAGAGCAGAAGACACCAGAATTATAATCCACCAACAAACTAGTAGTGATCTTAGTAGAAAAAACTATACCGATATATTTCCTACTATAAATTTAGGATTTGAGATTTCTAAACGTCAAAGTATAACACTTGGATATAATCGAAGAATACAAAGACCGCGATCCAGATTCATTAATCCTTTTCCATCCAGATCCAGTAGTACTAATTTATTTCAGGGAAACCCTGATCTAGATCCTAGTTATGCCAATACATTTGATCTAGGTTATTTAAATAGAATAGGAAAATTAACTTTAAATACTTCGATATACTACAATCACTCTACACAAATCTTTACTTTTATATCAGAGGATACGGGGGATACTGTTTTTATCGGTACAGATGAAAATAATCCAGGGACAGAAGTTCCTGTTATAAGAAGAACTCCAATAAACCTGGCAAGCTCTGATCGATATGGCTTTGAATTCACTTTGACTTATAATCCAAATAAAAAATGGCGAATAAATGGTAATTTTAATGTTTTTCAAAATAATAGTAAAGGAAATTATAATGGAGAGAATCTAGATGCTAATAATACAAGTTGGTTTACCAGATTTAATAACAAAATTACCTTACCTGCTAAAATTGACTGGCAAACCAGTATTTTTTATAGCGGTCCCAGTGAAAACGCACAAACTAAAAGCGATGCGATTTTTAGCATGACTATGGCATTAAGCAAAGACCTTTTTAAAGAAAAAGCATCTTTAACCTTTAATATCAATGATGTTTTTAACTCTCGAAAACGAGTTAGTACTTCTACCACTTCTACCTTTATTTCTAATAATGAATTTCAATGGAGGGAACGTAGCTTTAATCTATCTTTTACTTATAGATTTAACCAAAAAAAGAAAAGAGAACGCTCCTCAAGAGATTTTAATGGTGAAGATGATTTTGGAAGTTAATACATCACAAACTTATATATACAAAAAAAGGAAGCCAAAATGGCTTCCTTTTTTTGTATATATAGTATAATTTTTTATGCTTCTTCTCTTGCTTTACGCTTAGATTCTTTCCATAATTTAAAGTTCTCAATATTAGCTCCAATAATCCAATAAGGGATTACAAAAGTTAATAAAAAAATCATTAACCAAAAACCAATGGTAAGGATAGTTAAGAATGCTAAAAAACCAAGATACTGATCGAATTCAAACATAACGATATTCTAATTTTCAAATTTTGTCAAAGATAGTAACTCTTATTTATATGTCATAGCAGAAATTTAATTTATTTTGCATAAATATCTTGAACAACTTATATTCTAAAAAGTAGTTGCTTTATTCAGAAATAGCGAGGCAAATGCTTAAATTTGCAGTCTTAAAAAAAACAAATCATCTTTACTAATGGAATATAGAATAGAGAAAGATACGATGGGTGAGGTAAAAGTACCTTCCGATAAACTTTGGGGAGCACAAACAGAGCGCTCAAGAAATAATTTCAAAATTGGTGCGCCAGCATCTATGCCATTAGAAATCGTTTATGGTTTTGCATATTTAAAAAAAGCAGCAGCTTACACTAACTGTGAATTGGGAGCATTACCTATAGAAAAGCGAGATCTTATAGCACAAGTATGTGATGAGATATTAGAAGGAAAACATGATGATCAGTTTCCTTTGGTAATATGGCAAACTGGATCTGGTACGCAAAGTAATATGAATGTAAATGAGGTGATTGCTAACAGAGCACATCAATTAGCAGGTAAAACAATTGGAGAAGGAGAAAAGACATTACAACCTAATGATGATGTAAATAAATCTCAATCATCAAATGATACCTTTCCTACAGGAATGCATATTGCAGCATATAAAAAAATAGTATCTGTTACCATTCCTGGAGTAATGCAATTAAGAGATACCCTGAAAAAAAAGTCTGAAGAATTTAAAAATGTAGTAAAAATAGGACGTACCCATTTTATGGATGCTACACCTCTTACTATTGGTCAAGAATTATCTGGCTATGTATCGCAACTAGATCATGGCATCAAAGCTTTAGAAAATACTTTGCCGCATATGGCAGAATTAGCTTTAGGAGGAACAGCGGTAGGAACAGGACTAAATACTCCAAAAGGATATGCTAAAAGAGTATCTGAATTTATTGCTCAATTTACTAGTTTACCTTTTATAACCGCCGAAAATAAATTTGAAGCACTAGCAGCACACGATGCTTTTGTTGAGACCCACGGAGCTTTAAAACTACTCGCGGTTTCTTTAAATAAAATAGGAAACGATATCAGAATGCTTGCTTCTGGACCTAGAAGTGGAATTGGAGAATTAATCATCCCTGCTAATGAGCCAGGAAGTTCTATAATGCCAGGAAAAGTTAATCCAACACAATGTGAGGCATTGACAATGGTATGTGCTCAGGTTCTTGGTAATGATGTTGCTATAAATGTGGGTGGTATGCAAGGACATTTTGAACTAAATGTTTTTAAGCCAGTAATGGCAGCAAACTTGCTTCAAAGTGCACAATTAATAGGAGACGCATGCGTTTCTTTTGATGAGCATTGCGCACAAGGTATTGAACCTAATCAAAAAAGAATTACAGAATTATTAAACAATTCGTTGATGTTGGTAACCGCTCTAAATACAAAAATAGGGTATTATAAAGCTGCCGAAATTGCTAATACAGCACATAAAAACGGTACTACACTTAAACATGAAGCCGTAGCTCTGGGATATGTAACCGAAGAAGAATTTGATGCTTGGGTAAAACCTGAAGATATGGTAGGTACTTTAAAATAATACAAACTACCTCCCTCTTATAAAAAAACCTTTTGGATATCATATTCCAGAAGGTTTTTTTATAACCATTTTTTATGATTACCTAAAAATCAAGAGAACAATATTTACTCCTCCTATAAATTTGCTCACCCCTTGTTTCAAATTATTATATATTGAAAAATTATATTTTAAATATCAATTTTATCATATAGTTATTATTTATATATCTTACGCTATAAATAATATTAGATACGCTAATTATTTATTATACTAATTTGTTAAATAAATTAGCTACGTTATTTTATCTATATACTAAGTTTATAAATTAACATTCTACGTTATATTTTTTTTATTTTTATTTGTTAATAAAACATGATACGTTATATTTTAATCTTAGATAAATTAACAACTGACTAAATTTTATTATCTACGTATTATAAATAATAGTATACTTTTTTAAAATTTAAAACATAAGATAACTAATTTTATAAATATTACTTTAACATATTATATATAAATATGATTTTAACTATAATTTGTCAATTTGATTGATTCTACTTTAAAAGAAGTCTATTATGAATAAGGATTTAGCTTAAGAAAGCTATTCTTGATACATTTAGCCTTTATTTCATTACAAAAAACACTAGAATTAAAGATTTTTCATACTAATTTTCCTAAATATAAAGCTAGCTATTACCGTACATTTTAGTTCAAAAAGTATAATTTTTTAAACTAACCTATATTTGTTTTTAATTATATACACGATACCCTTACTAAACAAAATTATACTGCAAAATCATTTTTATTCTTTTTTTTAGCTTTAACTTAATTTAATTGTTAAGTTTACGTTAATGAAACACTGTATATTATTACTTATATCATGCATTTTTATTTCTTCTTCTTCTGTTAATTCTGATACCTATATCGGAAAATGGAAAATTACCGGAGGCTCAGTTATAGAAATATACAAGGATGAAGACTTTTTCTACGGAAAAATAGATAAACGCGCAGAAAACCCAATATCAAATCTTAATGGCCTAGACAATAACAACCCTTTAAAAGAACTTCAAAATCGACCTTTATTAGGAATGAATATTCTGGATAAACTAGTTTATGAGAATGGAGTTTTATCAGGAGGCACAATATATAATGCAGATAGTGGTAAAAGTTATAGTGTAAAAGTATGGATAAACAATGAAGACAAAAACATCTGCTATATAAGAGCCTATAAAAGTGTTTTGTTCAAAACATTTGAAGCAAATAGGGTTAGCAATTAATCACTAACCCATTTTTATCCTCATTAAAATTCAAATAATTATATTGCTACCAATTGCATTTAATTAGCAACAACTACTTTATCTAAAGCTTGCTCCAGATCCCATATTAAATCTTTAACAGACTCTACGCCTATTGATAATCTAACTAATCGATCTGTTATATTCATTTGTTGCCTTTGTGTTTCATCTACTCCTGCGTGTGTCATTGTTTTAGGATGTTCTGCTAAACTTTCAGTTCCTCCTAAACTTACTGCAAGCTTCATTAACTTAAGGTTATTTAAAAACGAAAAAGCTTCTTTTTCTCCACCAAAAATATCAAATGAAACCATGGCTCCGGGAGCAGAACATTGTTTTGCATATATATCATGGGCTTCTGTTCCTTCTTGTAAAAGACCTAGATAATATACTTTTTTAATTTTAGAATGGTTATTTAAATAATCTGCAATAATCTGTGCATTTTGCGTTTGCTGATCCATTCTTATTTTTAAAGTTTCCAGACTTCTTAGAAGTAACCATGCAGTATTCGGGCTTATCATATTACCTAAAAAAGTACGCAATGTTTTTACTCTTAACATAAGTTCTGCATTACCTAAAACAGCTCCCGCTATTAGATCACTATGTCCACCAATATACTTTGTAGCAGAATATAACACTAAATCTGCACCACATTGTAATGGGTGTTGCCATAGTGGTCCCATATACGTATTATCTACTGAGACTAATACCTTTTTCTCATTAGTACTATATTTTGCAGCTATTTGGCTATATTTTTCTATATCTACAATATCATTAGTCGGGTTTGCAGGAGTCTCTAGATAAATCATTGCTAATTGATCTGCTTTACCAGACTTTTCAATCATAGTGATAACTTCATCAATACTTTGATTAGGCATTACCCCAATAGTATGTACTCCTATTTTATCTAAAAAATGATGTATAAAATGATCGGTTCCTCCATATACAGGGTTACTATACACTAATAAATCACCAGGCTTAAGAAATTCTAGTAATACTGTACTTATCGCCGACATTCCACTTTCAAAAACTGCACAACTATCTGCTTTATCCCATAGACATAGTCGATTTTCAAGAATTTCCAGATTTGGATTATTAATTCGGCTATATATAAGACCTAATTCTTCTTTAGGTGATTTCTCCCGCAACCCGTAAGCTAATTCAAAAAATGCTTTTCCTTCTTCTGCTGTTTTAAAAACAAAAGTGGATGTTTGAAAAATTGGGCATTTTATAGCGCCTTCAGACAGTTCTGGTTTATAACCATAAGTCATCATTAAACTTTCGGGACTGAAATCATGTTTTTTCATATGTTTACTATCGTTTTAAGTTATTTAAAAAAATCATCTTCAAAAACAATACTTTACTTCTTATCATACAAGAATCTTTCTGTAGTACATACGTCCTTTACCTTAGAATATCTGAAGTATATAAATTTATAGGGTATCTAAAACTATTAAGAAATTGCTTTTTTCGGATTAATTATCATTATGTAATCGATGTGTTAAAACTACAGGTAAAAGAACTAAAAACCATACGGATTGAATATTTAAGAAATTATAGTTCAAATAATAACACTGAAAAGAATTTTATTCTATATTTGATTATTTAAATAGCTTTTAATAGAAAAATATTATGAACAAAACAGACCGATCGATATTACTTTTATTACAAAAAGATGGAAAAATTACTATTAAAGAAATTGCCGAAAGATTAAACTTAACTACTACCCCCATTTTTGAAAGAGTAAAAAAATTAGAACGAGAAGGGTATATCAAATCTTACAAAGCTATTCTAGATCGTAAAAAAGCAGGACTTCAATTAATGGTTTTTTGTAATGTAACTTTAAACTTGCATCAAACAGATTATTTAAAAAAGTTCGAAAAAGATATTCAGCAATTTCCTGAAGTTGTAGAATGTTACCATGTTGCTGGTATGTTTGATTACTTGATAAAAATATATGCAGAAAACATGGAGCGTTATCAGGATTTTTTATCCAATAAATTAGCTTCATTAGAAAATATTTCTAAAGTACAAAGCTCGTTTGTTATGACCGAAGTAAAGGATTTTTCATACTTACCAATTCCTTAAACTTACTTGTTTTTAGTAAAAACATGGATTTAAGATTACCTCATTATTTTAACTAAAAGCTCTTTAAGAATATCCCCCTGCGGAAGGTTTGTTGCTCCTACTCCCTTACTTTTTATGTCTGCATCTCGTAAACTGGCAATAATGCTGCTTACTTTTTTCATAGGATAGTTATGGGCGGCTTCAGAATAATCTTTCACAAAATATGGGTTAATTTTTAATGCACTTGCAACACCTCTGGGAGATTTGTCTGATAAACCATGATACTGTAGCACCTGCGAGAAAAAACTATACAATAAAGAAATGGTAACCACCAAAGGATTATCTTTTGGGTTTTGTGCAAAATACCGTATGATCATATGTGCTTTTACATCATTTCTGGTACCAATAGCCTTACGCAGTTCGAAATTATTAAAGTCTTTACTAATCCCTATATTTTCTTCTATTTGATTTGCTGTAATCTGGGATCCTGAAGGAATAATTAACTTTAGTTTATCTAACTCGTTATTTATTTTACCAAGATCTGTTCCTAAAAACTCAACGAGCATTTGTGCTGCTTTTGGCTCTATAGAATATTTTGATCCAGCCAAAACCCTTTTTATCCAATCTGCAACCTGGTTTTCATATAGTTTTTTGCTTTCAAAAATAACCCCGTTTTTTGCTACTATTTTATAGAGTTTTTTTCTTTTATCTATCTTTTTGTATTTATAACACATTACCAATACCGTAGATGGCTGGGGGTTACTGGCATAATCTGATAATTTTTCTATAGTTCTGGATAATTCTTGTGCCTCTTTTACTATCACCACCTGCCGTTCTGCCATCATCGGGTAACGTTTTGCATTGGCAACTATATCTTCAATACTTACATCTCTGCCATATAAAACCATTTGATTAAACCCTTTTTCTTCTTCTGCCAGCACGTTTTTATCTATATATTCTGCAATTCGATCTATATAATAAGGCTCTTCTCCCATCAAAAAATAGATAGGTTTGATAACTCCTTTTTTTATATCATTTACGATTTGTTTTACTTCATCCATTAAGAAAAAATCATCAAATTTGTGTTATGCAAAAACTTAACTTTCCTAAGTATCAGTTCCGGTTCAAAAATAGCGAAAATAAAGTTTCTATTTTTGACCGAATTCGTAAAAAGTTTATTCTTCTTACTCCCGAAGAATGGGTAAGGCAACACACTGTTCAGTATTTAATTGAAGAAAAAAAATATCCAGAAAGCCTAATTAATGTAGAAAAGCTAATTCGCTATAATGATCTTAACAAACGTTATGACATTATTATATTTAATCCTGATGGCACTATATTTCTTATTGTAGAGTGTAAATCTTCTAAAATAAAAATCACGCAAGATGTATTTGATCAAATTGCAAGATATAATCTTGTCCTTGATGCCGAATATTTAATGATTACTAATGGTATGGAACATTATTATTGCCAAATGAATTTTATAGATAAACAATATACTTTTCTAAAAAATATACCTAATTATACCAAATAAAACTATTTACTTTGCAAACGTGAATACAGCAATAGTTATATTAAATTGGAACGGAAAAGCTTTATTAAAGGAATTTTTACCACCGGTAATTAAATACTCTAAAGAAGCTACTGTATATTTAGCCGATAATGCATCTACAGATGATTCTATATCGTATGTAAAAGAAACTTTTCCTGAGGTTAAAATTGTTAAAAATAAGGTAAATGGTGGGTATGCAAAAGGATACAACGATGCTTTATCCAAAATTGACGCAGATATTTACTGCCTTCTTAACAGCGATGTAGAAGTAACCAAAGACTGGCTTGTTCCCGTACTAAAAGACTTCGCTAATCATAGCAATATTGCCGCTATACAACCAAAAATTTTAGATTATAAAAAAAAGACTCATTTTGAATATGCTGGAGCTGCTGGTGGATTTATTGATAAATTAGGCTACCCCTATTGTCGAGGAAGAATTTTTGATACTCTCGAAAAAGATACAGATCAGTATAATGATACGGTTCCTATTTTTTGGGCTAGCGGTGCATGTTTGTTTATAAAAAAACAAGTATTTGAAGAAGTTGGAAAATTAGATGAAGATTTTTTTGCGCATCAAGAAGAAATTGATCTGTGTTGGCGAATACAAAATCGAGGGTACACTATACTGTACGAAGGCTCTTCAACTGTTTATCACCTAGGTGGAGCTACCTTAAATACCATGAATCCAAAAAAAACTTTTTTTAATTTTAGAAACAGTTTATATCTTTTGGTCAAGAATGTTCCTGGTAGTAAAGTTTGGTCTATAATTTTTTTAAGAATGTTATTAGATGGTCTTGCTGCATTTAGATTTCTAATACAAGGGAGGTTCTCCCATTTTTTTGCTATCTTCAAGGCACATTTAAGCTTTTATTTGAATTTCAGCACTTTGATAAAAAAACGAAAAAAACTTTCTAAAGGGGGGAAATATTATTCCGTTTTTTCCGTTGTATGGCAGTATTTTATTTTAAAGCATAAACATTTCAACCAATTTTAAAAGGGGATATAATAAATTATTGTTAATGACTAAGTAATACGTCACATTTTTAATAATTTTGAGTTATATAACCAGAATAAGACTAAAAACAAATTTTCTAATGAAAAAAGTAATGATTATTGGGGCTTCCCTTGCAATTCTATTATCTTCATGTGTTTCACAGAAGAAATTTTCAGAATTAGAGTCCAAACAAAAAGAAACTCAAGATTTATTAAACACCGCAACTGTTAAATTAAATAGTTGTCTTGAAGAAAAAGCAAGTTCAACTTCACAACTTAAAGTACTGAAAGATCAAGTATCTAATTTAAAAAATCAAAATTCTGCTCTATTAAATAATGTAGGGAATTTAGCTACGTTATCTACTAAAGAAGCAGAAAATTTAGAAAAATCTTTAGAAAGCATTAAAGAAAAGGATTTACAAATCAAAACAATGCAAGATGCATTAACCAAAAAAGATTCTGTAACTCTTGCTCTGGTAACAAGTCTTAAAGGTGCTTTAGGAAATCTTGATGATGAAGACATTCAGGTTAATGTAGAAAAAGGAGTGGTATACGTTTCTATTTCAGACAAACTTTTATTTACTAGCGGCAGTTATAATGTTTCTTCTAGGGCTCGTGAAGTATTAGGTAAAGTAGCAAAAGTAGTTAACGATAAACCAGATATCGAATTCTTAGTAGAAGGACACACAGATAATGTGCCTATTAAAAACAAAGTGCTTTTAGACAACTGGGATTTAAGTGTTAAAAGAGCTACTTCTGTAGTTAGAGTTTTACAAAAAGATTTTAAAGTAGATCCAAAACGTATGACAGCAGCAGGAAGAAGTTATTATATTCCTGTGTCTGATAATAGTACTGCAGAAAACCGTGCTAAAAACAGACGTACAAGAATTGTTGTTCTACCAAAACTAGATCAATTCTACAACATGATTGAGGATGGTATGAAAAAAGCTTCTCAAGGAGGTAACTAAGATAATACCACACTATGTATAAAAAAAAGGATCATTAAATAATGATCCTTTTTTTTTATGCGCTCTTTTATCTACAATAAGTTTTTGTACTAACAAAATACTAATATCTTTGCCGCTTTAAAAACCAAATCTTAAAACTAAAAAAATGAAAAGGTTTATACTCACAACAATACTTCTTATTTGTGTCGTAGTATCTATGAAATCTCAATCCTATATAGGGTTTCTAACCGATAACTACAGCGGTGTTCATAGTATTATTAGTAACCCAGCAAATATTGTGGATTCCAGATTTAAAACCGATATTAATCTGGCAGGAATTAGTGCTTTTGCTGGTAATGATTATTACGCAATAAATTTCAACGATATCTTTGATGATAATTTTGATTTTGATGATGATGCAAAAAAATCCCCTACAGATAATAATAACATCTTAGGAAATATTGATATTCTTGGACCATCATTTATGTTTAATATAAATGAAAAAAACTCTATTGCTATTTCTACAAGAGGAAGAGTATTCTATAATGTAAGTGAAGTGAATGGTAAAACTTTTGATAACGTAATTGATGGGTTTGATCAAAATGAAGATTTTATAGTGAATGAAGGAGATCTATTTTCTAGTATGCATGCATGGACTGAACTTGGTATATCCTATGCCAGAGTTATGATGAATAAAGAAGAACATTTTCTTAAAGGAGGTCTTACTGTTAAATATTTACAAGGACTTGGTAATGCATATGCTGTAGGTAAAAATGTTAATTTAAACTATGATGCAAATGGCACTTTATTACCATCGGGAGACAGAATTGGTAGCGTGAGTACTACAGGGGAGTTATCTTATGGATATAGCCAAAATCTTGAAGAAGATTTTGATGAATTTGAAGTAGTTAACTCTGCAAATGGAATTGGTTTAGATTTGGGATTTGTATACGAATGGAGACCAGATTATGAGGAATATACCTCTACAGATAGTAAAGGAAACTCCTACATGCCAAAAGACATCAATAAATATAAGGTGAAATTTGGTTTATCCCTTACAGATCTTGGATCTATTAATTATAAAGATGATGGTATACAAAATAGATATGATATTACCAACACGATAGATGAAAATACTTTTGAGAATATAGAGGACAATGAAGATATAAGAAGATTGTATGTAAGTTTACCTTCAACAGAAATAGAAAAAGCTATATTACCGACCGCATTACACATAAATGCAGATTGGAATATAAATCAAAAATTTTATGTTAATCTAAATGGAGATTTATCTTTAACTGCAAAAAATAAAATAAATAGAAGTAGAATTGCAAATGTTGTATCCTTAACTCCTCGTTTTGAAAGCAAATGGTTTAGTTTTTATTCGCCTTTAAGTATGGTGCAGCATAGTGGTTTTCAATGGGGAGCAGGTCTTAGAGCAGGTCCGTTATACGTAGGATCTGGATCTGTATTGTCTGCGTTAATAGGAAGTGAAATAAAAGCAGCTGATGTATATGTAGGTCTTAAAGTTCCTGTTTATCAATCCAGACCTAAAGACAAAGACGAAGATGGTGTGTTAGACAAAGTTGACGAATGCCCAGACGTTAAGGGACCCGAAGAAAATTATGGTTGTCCTTGGCCTGATACTGATGGAGATACTGTATTAGATAAAGATGATAATTGCCCTGAAGAAGCAGGAGAAGTAGATAATGGTGGTTGCCCTTGGCCTGATACTGATGGGGATAGCCTTTTAGATAAAGATGATAACTGCCCAGATATAGCAGGCCCTATAGATAATGGGGGGTGCCCTTGGCCTGATACCGATGGGGATAGCGTATTGGATAAAGATGATAATTGCCCAGATATAGCAGGAACTGTTGCCAATAATGGTTGCCCAGAAGTTACTGAAGAAATTCAGAAAACACTTAATAATTATGCAAAAACTATTCTTTTTGATTTAGGAAAATCCTCTATCAAAAAAGAATCTAACCAAGCTCTTGGTGATATTATTAATATCTTAAACGAATATCCTACGGCTAAGTTTACTGTAGAAGGGCATACAGATAGTGCTGGTAGTAATACTCTTAACCAAAGATTATCAGATTCCAGAGCTAATTCTGTAAAAAACTATTTAGTAGAAAATGGTGTGGATCAGTTTAGATTATCAGCAATAGGATATGGTGAAGACAGACCGATTGCTACTAATAAAACCAAAGCAGGAAGGGCTCAAAATCGAAGAGTAGAAATAAACTTAGTAAGAGAATAAACTTATATCGTTCTAATTATATTAGATCCTTTAAATAAATCCTTGGGAATACTTCTCAAGGATTTATTTATTTTATGATATATTTTGAAAAATAAAAGCTACAAAGGCTGTTTATTAGACGAAATATAAAACTTTGGGGTATAGCCAGTAAACTTTTTAAAAGTTGTTGAAAAATATTGTGAGGAACTAAATCCCAAATCAAAAGCTACTGCTGTAATAGTATCCTTTTTAAGTAAATCAATCTTAGATTGCTCAATTTTCAGTTTATTTATATACTCTTTTGGAGGGATCCCTACTGTATTTTTAAACCAAGATTTAAAATACCCTACAGATACTTTACAAATCTCTGCCAACTCATCTACATAAATCATGCGGTACATATTTTTTGCAATATAGGTATCTATGCTATGTAACTTTTGTGATGGAAGACTATTTTGTTTTCTTTGTGAAAGATGTAAAACCTCTAATAGAACCTGTATAATAAGCTGATTGACTATTATTGTAGATAATATACTATTATTTTTTAATTCGGTTAAAAGCTTTTCAAGCATAAACTTAACCTGAAATGTTCCTTTAAAAACCTTATTAGATACCTTTACTATTTCTGCTAAAAGATAATTAGACTGCTCTATAGATAAATTACATAATCCTTCTTTATCATTAGAACAAGTAATTTGCAACCAAAACAACTCCCCTTTTTCTTCTGGATAATCCCCTGTACTATGTTTTTTATTGGGAGGAATGATAAGAATATCATTTCCTTGTAATCTAAAAACTTCTCCTTCTATTATATAGTGCTGCTCCCCTTTACTACAAAAACATATTTCTATTGCATTAAGATGTTCGTGTGTTGGCAGTTTAGGCTGTGCTTTAGAATATTTATAATACCCAAACTGTAAACATCTATTGAAATTAAAATCCTTCAAAAAATATACAATGCGTTCTTCTAAATTTTTATTCATTTTTGTATAAAAAAGTAAGGTAGTATAATTTTAGAAGATTTACCAGAATGTTTTATTCATCTTTGAACAAAAAAAACAGTGGAAATGAAATCAATACAAAAACAATTCTTAAAAGATGGTTATACTAAAATTGACCAACTATTAGACCTTACAGAAGTTAAAGAATTACAAACCATTTATGATGGGTTACTAAAAAACAAAGAAAAAACAATCCATTTAAGGAGTGATCTGGCAGGCATAGATATAAATAAATCTAAAACTACGGAGCGTATAACACAAATAATGAGACCTAGTTTAGTAACCCCTGAGTTATTAAAACATATTGCTTATACAAAAGCTTTAACTTGGGCAAGACAGTTATTAGGCGACGATATGGAGCTAGACTTTGATATGCTTATAAATAAAGCTCCCCATACCAATACTCCAACCCCATGGCATCAGGATGCTGCTTATTGGATTGATTTGCCTGATAAAAGAGCTGTAAGTTGCTGGATAGCATTAGATAATGTTTATGAAAGTAATGGATGCATGTGGTTTCTTCCTGTAAAAAACGAGGAAGTTATAGAGCATAATAACTTACCAAACGGCGGAGCTTTATACTGTAAAACAGATACAACTAATGCAATACCTGTACCTCTTCATATTGGTGGATGTACTTTTCATAATGGTTTTACTTTACATTATAGCCATGGAAATAGTACTAATAGCCAAAGAAGGGCTTTAATATTAAATTTTAGGCCAAAAAAAATGATTGCTTTAGAAAGAAAACAGGGAATAGATCATACAGGGGATAGAAAAAAGCGATCTTGATAACAATCAATCATATGATATCTATATCTCCTTTTCCTTCTCTTATTAAAACAGGTTCTCCACTGGTTAGATCTATAATTGTAGAAGGCATATTATCTCCATACCCTCCATCTACAACCATATCGACCAGGTTATTCCATTTTTCAAGGATTAACTCTGGATCTGTAGTATATTCTATTACTTCATCTTCATCATAAATAGAAGTAGAAACTATTGGGTTTCCTAATTCTTCAACAATCGCAGTACATATATTATTATCTGGAACCCGAATACCAACTGTTTTTCTTTTTTTAAAAACTGTTGGCAAATTATTATTTCCTGGTAAAATAAAAGTATAAGGTCCTGGCAATGTTCTTTTCAATAACTTAAATGTAGCATTATCTATCTGCTTTACATAATCTGATAAATTACTAAGATCTTTGCAAATAAATGAAAAGTTAGCTTTAGCCAGTTTTACTCCTTTAATTTGGGCAATACGCTCCAAAGCTCTATTATTAGTTATGTCACAACCTAATCCATAAACAGTATCTGTTGGATAAATAACCAGTCCTCCATTACGCAAACAAGTAACCACTCGTTTTATGTCTTTAGGATTAGGGTTATCGTTATATAATTTTACAAACTCTGCCATATAAATAGTTATAAATCAAATATACTGCTAAATATAAAAATTGAGTGACTACAAATGCTATATTATTTTCAATTTTGCAAAACGAAGTAATAATTTTTTCATTCCTCCTTTTTCAAAATGAATTTCGGCTTTTCGATCCTGTCCTACACCTTCAATTTTAAGAATTTTACCTCTACCAAATCGCATGTGCTCTACTGCTATTCCTGCTATTAGATCTCCATCAAAAAGATTTGTAGCATTTGCTTCTGCAGCGCCATCAGTAACTGGTCTAAGTTTTCTTAATTTTCGTAACTGCTCTTCTGTTGGTTTATGCGCTAATGGTGGTGCTCCTGTAACTGGCTTTTTAAGCCGTAATTTACTTTTATCTACTTCTCCAAAAATATCAGAATCAATTAATGGTTTATATCGATAACTGTCTACAGGAGTCATATACTCCAAATATTGCTCGTCTATTTCTTCTATAAATCGGCTTGGCTCTGCATCTACTAGTTTGCCCCATCGATAACGGGATTGTGTATAGGTTAAATATGCCTGTTTTTCTGCACGAGTTAGCGCCACATAAAACAGACGTCGTTCTTCTTCTAACTCACTTCGGGTATTCATACTCATGCCTGAAGGAAAAAGATCTTCCTCCATCCCTACTATATACACATAAGGAAACTCTAATCCTTTAGCTAAATGAATAGTCATTAATGCTACTCTATCATCGTCTCCTGTGTCCTGATCCAAATCTGTAGCCAATGCTACATCTTCTAAAAATTCTGCTAAAGATCCTCTAACATCTGCTACTTCTTTTTGCCCTTCTACAAAATCACGTATCCCATTAAGTAATTCTTCTATATTTTCAATTCTTGCAATTCCTTCTGGAGTTCCATCTTTTTTAAGCTCTTGTAACAGCCCTGTTTTTTTAGCAACAACTTCTGCTAACACAAATGCATCTGAGGTTTCATTTGTTACTTGAAAACTCTTTATCATTGTAATAAAGTTTTCTAGTCTTGTTTTAGTACCACTATTAATTTTTAAATTAATTCGGTCTAAATTCTCTATAACCTCAAAGATAGATCGATCATAATGGTTTGCCGCAACTACTAATTTGTCTACAGTCGTTCCGCCAATTCCTCTTGCTGGGTAATTAATCACCCTTTTTAGTGCTTCTTCATCTTTAGGATTAATTACTAACCGCAAATATGCCAGGACATCTTTAATTTCTTTTCTTTGATAAAAAGATAGTCCTCCATAAATTCTATATTTTATATCCCTTTTACGCAAAGCATCTTCCATAGCTCTGGATTGCGCATTAGTTCTGTATAATATTGCAAATTTACCATTCCCTAATTGATGTTGCATCTGGTTTTCAAAAATAGAACTTGCTACAAATCGTCCTTCATCTCCATCAGTTATTAAGCGATTTACAATAATTTTAGGACCATCATCATTTGCAGTCCAAACTACTTTATCCAGCTTGGTTTTATTTTTGTCTATAATAGAATTTGCTGCTTCTACAATATTTTTTGTAGATCTATAATTTTGTTCTAATCTATATTGCTGTACATTATCATAATCCTTTTGAAAATTAAGAATATTATTAATATTTGCTCCACGAAAAGCATATATACTTTGTGCATCATCCCCTACAACACAAATATTCTGAAATTTATCGGATAATGCTCTTACAATAAGATACTGCGAATGATTTGTATCCTGATACTCATCTACTAAAATATATCTAAATCGATTTTGATATTTAGCAAGAACCTCAGGGAAACGATTTAACAATTCATTAGTTTTTAATAACAAATCATCAAAATCCATTGCACCTGCCTTAAAACATCTATCTACATAATGTTCATAAATTTCTCCCATACGCGGACGTTTTGCCATCGCATCGGCTTCTACCAGATCTGCATTCTGAAAATATGCTTTTACAGTTATCAAACTGTTTTTATAAGAAGAAATACGGGAGTATACTTGTTTATATTTGTATATATCCTTATCCAGTCCCATCTCTTTAATTATAGAAGCTATTAACCGTTGAGAATCCTGAGTATCATAAATTGTAAAATTAGACGGATATCCTAATTTATCTGCTTCAAATCTTAATATTTTAGCAAAAATAGAATGGAAAGTTCCCATCCATAAATTCTTAGCTTCACTCGGTCCTACAATACTTGCAATACGCTTTTTCATTTCGCGGGCTGCCTTATTGGTAAATGTTAAGGACAGTATATTAAAGGAATCTACACCTTTATGCATTAAATAGGCAATACGATAGGTAAGTACACGAGTTTTACCAGAACCGGCACCAGCAATCACAATCATTGGCCCATCTATCTGAAGTACGGGAGCTCTTTGCGCATCATTTAGCTCTGCTATATATTCTTCCAAAGTAATAAAGTTTTAAAAGCGAAATTTAAGGAAAGAACTACGGTTATAAAAACAACTACCCAGTTTCTTTTAAACCAATTATTAACTATTTACTTTTTTATGAAAAAACAATGCTACCACAATAGAACTTTTTATGATTTTGAGTTTAGTTAATTAAAATATCAAATGTAAATTAAGACAGCGGTGTTGCTTTAAGATTGTATATAAATTATCTGAAGATTTGATTTTATGATTGGTAATAATATACCTGACTATCACTATTCATTACCTGACACTAATCACACACATTTTCCTACATAAAATTTATCTTTTAATAAAAAAAATAGATGAAAAGCAATATTTTAAGTCAAAATTCATATATTTATAAAAAAAAGAATATGAAAATTATTTCTATTTTATAAAAAAACAACTAAACTCAACACTTATGGCCCCAAACATGAATGTGCAAATAGTACAAAAAGAACAGATTAAATTTCTAAAATTTCCAAAAGAAGATGTATTAGATAGAAGAAAAGATCAAATAGATCGGTTTTTAGAATTACAAAGAGCACTTACTCTGGGAAACCTAGAACATCATAAAGTTAGAATCGTATTTGTAGATGATAAAGGTTTAAAAAAAGTAGAGACTACTGTGTGGGGCATAACAGATAAAGAAGTTATCCTAAAACAATCCACCATTATCCCTCTAGAAAGAATAATAAGTATTTCATAATTATGTATTATAATTAAACGCCAATATTTCTAAGTTTAGAAATATATTAACTTTTTTCCTCTCTAATGGAAATCTTTAATAGTAATAATATAGATGTATTTTAAATTTAAAATACATCTATATTATTTTTTGTTTATAGAAATGTTTTTATTTGCATTTTGGTACTTAATCGTTAATAATCATGGAGATTAAACAAGTCTTCAAAGAAATAAAGTTCGTAAAATTAATTAGTATTATACCCCTAACTCAACATGAAAAAAAAATTACTAGACTACCTGTTATTTGTCATCTTCGTGGTAAACTGCAGTGCTTATGGGCAATCTGAAAGCTCTTATTTACTATCTAACAATCAACAAAATTTTATAAACAATTTAATTCATTCTAATAAAAATAAATCTTCCACTTTTAAAACGACAGCAAATCAAGATTTTTACTTTCAATTAAATACTAAAAAACAAAAAGGAAATAACCTTACTTTGTTAGGAACTGTTAATGGAGAAAAATTATCTACTTTTTCTATTTCCAGAACAAATACTATTTTAAATGGTACTATTATAGTACACAGTACAAAAAAAGCATATATACTATATTCTGAAACAAATGGTAAAGTGTTTATTAAAGAAACAGACATTAATAAAGTTATCTGTGTAGACTTTGAAAGAGCACATACCGAAGAGGGGACTACACTTAATAAATCTTCAAAAATGCCTCCTCCACCAATATTAGAAAGTCTTCCAGGAGCACCTGGTATTATTTATTTAGATTTTGATGGCGAATTAGTTTCTGGCACATGGTGGCTAGGAGGAGCAACTATAGATGCACAATCCCCTAATTTTTCTAATCAAAAAATAATAGAGGTTTGGAAAATAATGGCAGAGGACTTCAGACCATTTAATCTTAACGTTACTACCCGAAGAGATCTTTTTGATGCAGCACCTGTAAATCGTAGAATGATGTGTATCTTCACTCCTACTAATGATGCGCAACCAGGCTCTGGAGGTGTTGCTTATTTAAACTCTTTTTCCTCTAGTGTAGACAATCCTTGCTGGATATATAATTTATCTACAAGAGCAGCTGGTGAAACCGGATCTCATGAAGTTGGACATACTTTGGGGTTATCTCATGATGGACAAGGAAGTACAGAATATTATGCAGGACACGGGCAATGGAGTCCTATTATGGGATGGAGTGCGAATAGACCTATCGGACAATGGAGCGCTGGCGAATATGATAATGCAACAAGTAATCAGGATGATATTGCAATTATCGCCAATAGCAGAAATGGAGTTGGTTTTCAAAACGATGATCATGGTAATATTATAGGTAATGCTACCTCTATAAAAGTATCCCCAGCAGGAGTTGTTAGTGCCGATCAAAATTTTGGATTAATCAGCACTCGAGATGACAAAGATGTATTTACTTTTGCCGTAGAAACTGGAAATGTATCTCTAAACTTTAATCCTGATCCTGATTACCCTAATTTAAATATCCAGGCAAGAATTCTTAATGAACTAGGGCAAGAAATTGCTATTTCTAATCCTAACGGACTTAGTGCATCTATTAATCAAATACTTACCGAGGGAATCTATTATATAGAAATAGATGGTGTAGGCGAAGGAACTGTAAACAATGGGTATTCTGATTTTTCTTCTTTAGGTAATTATACTATATCTGGTAGTTATATCCCAGGAGATGATAAAAATCCCCCTTTATCCGAATTTGAAGCAGTTAGAAATTGTTTTACTATTAATTTTGTGAATAATTCTACGAACAAAATCAACTCATATCTTTGGGATTTTGGAGACGGTACAACATCTACAAATGAAAACCCCAGTCATACATATGCTGCACAAGGTAATTATACGGTATCTCTTACAACTACTAACGATGCAGGAAATAATACAAAAGAAAAAATAGATTTTATACGTATACAAAACCCAGATCAACCCATTGTTTCTGATTTAAATATTTGCAGTGGAGAATCTGCTACACTAACTGCATCTGGTAATAGCGAATACCTCTGGTACACCAGTGCAGCAGAAAGTACAAATATTGCTTCAGGAGCAACTTTTATTACTCCAGTTTTGACTTCTAATAAAACATATTATGTAGAGGGTGTTATTGATGGTTGTGTTACAAATACAAGAACCGTAGTAAATATAACTGTATCTCCTAGTCCGCAAAAACCAGTTGCTACAAACCAAAGTATTTGTAGTGGAGAATCTGTAATTTTAGCGGTATCTGGTAATAGTGAATATAAATGGTATGAAACCTCCTCTGGCGGTACCAGTATAGCTTCTGGAGCTACCTATGAAACTCCCGTACTTAATACTTCTAAAACTTATTATGTGGAAGGATTTTTAGGAAACTGTACTTCTGCCAGAACAGAAGTAAAAGCAATTATACTGGCAAGTCCTGAACAACCTATATCTTCTACTCAAAATATCTGTAAAGGAGAATCTACTACCCTTATAGCAACCGGAAACAGTAATTACAAATGGTACGACACACCTGTAGGCGGTAGTAGTATCACATCTGGATCTAGCTATGAAACCCCTGTATTAGATAGTAGTGTAACATATTATATAGAAGGAATAATTGGAGATTGTATTACCCAAACCAGAACAGAGGTTAAAATAATAGTATCAGAAAATCCTGATCAACCAATAATAGAGATTAATCAAAATCAAAAATTAACAGTTGCTTCCGATTTTTTCACCTACCAATGGTATCATAATGGAGAAATAATTAGTGGTGCTGATCAATCAGAATACACACCAACAAAAGTTGGAGAATATACGATAGAAGTAACTAATGAAGGTGGCTGTAATAGTATTTCTAAAGTGTTTAATGTAGATCAGTCTTTTCTTAATTTAAGTAGAGATACTAAAACATTCACCTACTACCCTAACCCTGTTAATGATAATGATATTTTACACATAGAAGGTTTTACACCAGAAGATTATGACGTAAGAATTGTTAACCTGCAAGGAAAAATAGTTATTCAATCTACTCCTGTATCTAAAATAGATATTTCTGAATTATCAGATGGTTTATATATTTTACTTATAAATAATAAACCGATAGGTAAAGTTATAAGACAATAGTTTGTTATCTTAAAAAAAATAGAGCATATCTTTCCTGAAAAGAAGATATGTTTTTTTATGCAAAAAATCTAAGGAATATTTTAACTTTCCTTTAATAGATTTTTGAATATCTTTAGAAACCAAAATTTAAAGCTTGAAAAATACAATAGTACCTTATCTCTTTGTTCTGTTACCAATATTTGCCTTTTCGCAACAAAAAACACAACAAGGCGAAATAATATCTGAATTTGGCGAAACCTATGTGGTAAACAATCCCGATTTTAAAACCAACACCCAAAAAGACTTAAAAGCAGTATTTGATATTGGCAGAACATTTAACGATAGTTCTAAAGTAAACCCTCTTTTTAATACTGCTGCCAGATATCTTAATATGCATGCAAATGCAGGAGTCCCTATTAGCAAATTGCATGTTGCTTTAGTTGTTCATGGTGCTGCAGCAAATGATATATTAAACAATACTGAATATAAAAATAAGTATGGTATAGATAATCCTAATACACTATTGCTTTCTGCATTGGCAGAAAAAGGAGTGCAAATTATTTTATGCGGACAAACTGCTGCGCATAGAACTATTTCTAAAGAAAAAGCACTACCAAACGTGAAGATTGCATTATCTGCAATGACAGCTTTGGTACAATTACAGAACGAAAATTACAGACTCATTAATTTTTAAACCTAATGAAAAAACAAACACAACTATTTTTATTTATTATTACAATGGTCTTTTGTACCACATATGCACAACAAATAGATACGGATATAAATGCTTCTGCAGAAAAAATTGAATCTAAAGTAATTGAATGGAGACGCGATTTTCATCAAAACCCAGAGCTCTCTAATCAAGAATTTGAAACTGCTAAAAAAATAGCTAAACATCTAAACGATTTAGGCTTAGAAGTAACCGAAAATGTTGCCAAAACAGGTGTGGTCGCTATTCTAAAAGGGAAAAAAGAAGGAAAAACTGTTGCTTTAAGAGCGGATATTGATGCCCTACCTGTAACAGAACGAGTAGATATACCTTTTAAATCTATTACAAAAGCTAATTTTTTAAATACTGAAGTTGGTGTTAGTCATGCTTGTGGTCACGACACCCATACGTCTATCCTGATGGGGGTTGCAGAAGTGCTTTCTAAACATAAAGATAAAATAAATGGTACGGTTAAATTTATTTTTCAACCTGCAGAAGAAGGTCCTCCTCCAGGGGAAGAAGGTGGCGCTAAATTAATGATTAAAGAGGGAGTCTTAAAAAACCCAGATGTAGATGCTATTTTTGGTTTACATATAAACTCTGGAACCGATGTAGGAAAAATTCGCTATAAGCCAGGAGGAACTATGGCTGCCGTAGAAAGATTTGTAATTAATGTAAAAGGAAAACAAACACATGGTTCTGCTCCTTGGTCAGGAGTAGACCCCATATTAATCTCGGCAAAAATTATTGATGGATTACAAACTATCATAAGTAGAGAATCCCCTTTAGTTAATGAGGCAGCCGTTATTACTGTTGGTAAAATCACCAGTGGTGTTCGATTTAATATTATTCCAGAAAGTGCCGAAATGATTGGTACGGTACGAACTCTGGATCCAGAAATGAGAACTCTTATCATTAAAAGAATGAATGAGATGGTACCATCTATTGCAAAAGCATACGGTGGTGATGCTACTATTGCTTTTCAAAACAATACTTCTATTACTTATAATGATCCCGATTTAGTAAAAATGATGCTTCCTACCATTCAAGGTGTTGCTGGTAAAGAAAATGTACTTTTAGCTAAAGCAACTACTGGTGGAGAAGATTTTTCTTACTTTCAGGAAGTAGTACCAGGATTCTATTTCTTTTTAGGAGGAAAAACACCTGGATCTAAAGAAGCTGCTCCTCATCATACTCCAGATTTTTATATCGATGAAAGCGGTTTATTATTAGGGGTAAAAGTAATGTCTCAACTTACATTAGATTATCTTAACGCCCAATAGATAAAATCAATAACCTCGGAGTACCCTCACGAGGTATGCTTCTGAAAATATATGTTTTTTCGAGGCAAGCCTCCGAGAATTAAACTCCGCAATGTGGATTAAAATGGAAAATATATTTAATTTTTTAGGCTCTATATCTTGGTGGGTATGGATTATTGTTGCTTTAGTATTAGTTGCTATTAGAGATATGTTTTTAAACAAAAAACACACCATTAGCCATAACTTTCCTATTATCGGTCATCTTAGGTATTTATTAGAGAGTATTGGTCCAGAAATGAGGCAATATCTGGTAGCTAATAACCGAGAGGAACTTCCTTTTAACAGAATTGAAAGAGGATGGGTTTATGCTTCTTCAAAAAATGAAAATAATTATGAAGGATTTGGTACCGATAGAGACATATATCAACACCAACATATCTTTATAAAAAATTGTATGATCCCTTACAAAATGGATAAAGACCATCCAAATAAGGAAGATAAGACTTTTTTACCTTGTGCAAAAGTAATGGGAATATATAATAAGCGTGAAAAACCATATCGCCCAGGATCGGTTATCAATATTTCTGCCATGAGTTTTGGCTCTCTTTCTGCCCGTGCTGTAGAATCTTTAAATATAGGGGTACAGAAAGCCAATGCGTATCATAATACCGGAGAAGGAGGACTTTCTCCATATCATAGTAATGGTGGCGATGTAATCTTTCATTTCGGGACAGGTTATTTTGGGGTACGAAGTGAAGATGGTAATTTTTCTATGAAGAAGATGAAAGACCTGGTTACTAAAAATCCATTTATAAGAGCTATTGAAATTAAATTATCTCAAGGAGCTAAACCAGGAAAAGGAGGTGTTTTACCAGGTGCTAAAATCACTCCACAGATTGCAGAAATCAGAGGTGTTGAAGTTGGAAAAGACGTACTCTCACCTTCTTCTCATAAGGCATTTACAAACGTTCCAGAACTTTTACAGTTTATTGAAGATATCGCAAAAGAAACCGGGCTTCCTGTAGGAATTAAAGCTGCAATTGGAAAAACCGAGCAATGGGAACTTCTCGCTAAACTAATGGTAGAAACTGATAGAGGTCCTGATTTTATTACTATCGATGGCGGCGAAGGTGGTACAGGTGCGGCTCCTCCTAGTTTTGCCGACCATGTATCTTTACCTTGGGTATATGGATTTACTGCTATCTACAAAATCTTCCAGAAATACAATCTCACAGATAGAGTTGTTTTTATTGGTAGCGGAAAATTAGGGTTTCCTGCAAAAGCAGCTATGGCATTTGCAATGGGAGTAGATTGTATAAATGTTGCTCGTGAAGCTATGATGAGCATTGGTTGCATACAAGCACAAGTATGCCATACCAATAGATGCCCTAGTGGAATAGCTACACAAAGTAAATGGTTGCAAAAAGGAATCGATATTCCTTTAAAATCAGATCGTCTGGCACAATACTTTAAAACTTTTAGAAAAGAATTCATAGAAATAACACATGCTACTGGCTATGAGCATCCTTGTCAATTTACCATGCAGGATATAGATCTTAATGTAGATGACGGGGAACTTACCAAAACACTGGAAGAGTCTTTTAAATATACCAAAACTCCCGTAGAATATACCTGCGCACAAGACTTAAAAGATTGTACTTATCTAGGAGGATACTATAAAAATCAAATAAATCATCAAGCTTTATAAATACAAATCAATTACCTTTCTATAAACTCAAAAGACATGTTTTTTTTAAAACAATTATAAAGAATTAAAATTACTTCCTTAATGAGGGAGTAAAATAAGTAATTATATTACTTTTGAATATAGAAAATAATATATAACCATACATGAAAATCGAAATTTTACCCCTAATCATTTCCTTAGTTCCTGCGCTTTTAGTCACTTTGCTTGCAATGTATTTTTTTAAAGCACATACCGATAATGAAGAAAAGCGTCGAAGATTTTTATTACATAGAGAAAATAAAAAACAGGCTTTGCCTCTTAAACTGCAAGCATATGAGCGTATGGTTTTGTTATTAGAAAGAATTTCACCTGGTAAGTTACTAATTCGAATATCCCCCTTGGGAGAAGATAAAAAAGACTACGAGTCTTTATTAATAGGTACTATCGATCAAGAATTTGAGCATAATCTTACCCAACAAATCTACATCTCTGATGACTGTTGGAATACCATTAAAGCTGCTAAAAATGCCACTATAGCTTTAATTAGAAAAACCACATTAAAGGAAGAAGTAGATTCTGCAAATAAAATGAGAGAAATAATTCTTACCGAACTTATTGAAAAAGGAGCTCCTAGTGATACTGCACTAGCTTTTATTAAAGAAGAAATTAGCGATGTTTTTTAATCTGAAATATATTCTTTAAAACAAAATAATTCATGTACTAGCTACCCTGCCATATCTATATTCTTAAGTTTATTTTCTTCTGCGAGTTCTGCTTTTTTTGCAGCATATTCGTATCCTTGTCTCCACCAGCTTCCCATAAGTTTTTTGTTAAAAACTAAAGAATTTTCAGTGAGTTTAGATGGGGTATAATATAAGTTTAACGGTACTTTTTTATTAATTGCCGCTAGTTTCCCTACAACAGTATCATGCCCTTCAACCTGATCTAACATATAACTAAACAGATTTACCATAAGAGAAAACGGATTTTTTCCTAATACTTTATTGTGTTCCATATTTTCGGACTCTAAAATAATAGCATCTACCTCTGTCGCTCCCCTTCGTATTGCTTCTCGTATAGGCACCATACATCCAAAACCACCATCTGCATATTCACATCCATCTTTGGTAACCAAACTCATAAAAGGAACATAATTACACGATATCCAGATCCAATCACAAAAATCCTCGTATGAAAAATCATTTATAGATTTATATTCCGTTCTGTTTTTAGTAAGATTAGATACGGTTACAACAACATCCTCTACTTTTTCACGTGCTAAGTTAAATTCAGCTTCCGAGAAATTTCTTCGTATAGATCTTCGCAAATTTTTACTTTCCCCAAAGGTTCGTTTCTTTTTCATAAACTGCCATAGCGATGAAAAAAAATTGATCGACACATATTCTCTGTCTCCTTTTTTTCTTACCACAAAAGGGTTGACATTAAAAATAGTATTTTGGTTAACATTAGTATATATATCGTACATCTTATCGATGTTACCTAAAGCCAATTGGGAAATTAAAAGACTTCCTGTCGAGGTGCCTAAAAATATATCATATTCTTTACCTTGCTTTTGGATTAAATATTGTGCTACTCCACCCGCATACGCTCCTTTACTTCCTCCACCCGAAATTACTAGTGCCCGCATATTTTATATTGGATTAGAAATATTTTTTTGTTTTGCAAACTTATAACCTTTTGCCCACCATTGCGTCATTTTTTCTTTATCAAATACCAATGAGTTTGTAGTAAGCACCGTTGGTGTATAATACAAATCCAATCCTACATTTTCTTGTAAAGCTTTAAATTTGCCTATTCTAATATTTTGATGCTCTATCCTATCCATCATAAAATCTACCATATTGGTTATTAACGAAAAAGGGTTTTTAGTAGGCATTCGGTTTAAATAATTGATTTCTGTTTCTAATACGATTACATCTAACTCTGTTGCTCCTCTTCGTATCGCTTCTTCAATAGGAACCATAGATCCTAAACCTCCATCTACATAATCACAATTATTTTTTCTTACCAAACTCATAAAAGGAGGATAATTACAGGATATCCATATCCAATCTAAAAAATCTTTGTACAAACATTCTTTTATCGATTTATATTCTACCTCATTAGCAGACAAATTTGTTACGGTAATAATTACATCTTTATCACTGGATTGTAACTCTTTGAAAAAAGACTCAGAAATAGCATTTTCTATCAGCTCCCTAAGATTACTACTATCTCCAAAAGATTTATTGCCTTTCAATAAATTACGTAAAACATTAAAATGATTAATATTAATGTTGGTATATCCTCTTCTCTTTTTAATAGTAAACGGGCAATTCTTAAATATTGAATTCTGGTTTACTGAGGTATAAAAACTTTTGATTTCTTCGATTTTTGATAATGCCAGATGAGAAACTAATAAACTACCTGTAGAAGTCCCCAGAAAAAGGTCGTATTTCCTTCCTAAATCCTGTATTAAATATTGTGCAACACCACCCGCAAAAGCTCCTTTACTACCGCCTCCAGAAATTACCAATGCACGCATATTTTATATTATGGGGTTATTTTTTTTTCTAAAAAATCTTGTTGATCTTTTGGTAAACTACTTATTAAAACTACATATTTCTTTTTATATTTTTCATCTTGTAGTAATTTATCCAATATTTTTCTGCAAAAATCTCTAAAACGCCAATTATAATGCGTAGCTCCTTCAACAAGAGACACTAATGAGCCATCTGAAAATGCCAGTAGGCTTTCTAAATAAGTAAAAGCATTTTCACGCGTACTAAAGCTATATTTTAAGGATGTATACCCTGCTAACTCTATGTAATATTTTTGATGCTCATCGGTATGATAATCTTGCGTACTTAGAGCAAGAACCAACCATAGCATTCTAACATTTTTGTTAGCAAAACCTACAACTTCTTTTGTTGCATCCAGATATTCTTTTCTTTTTTCAGGAAAACCAGACCATAAGTGATATAATGCAGCTTCTATAGTAGCATAAGACGGGTCTTTTAATAACGATTCGTATTGTGTTTGTAAATCTTTTGGAACGGTACTTAACGTATTTGCAATAGCCTGACGAACAAAAATATTATTCGTCTCAAAAGCTTTATCATACAATGCAATTACTTCTGGAGAAGTGTCACCACCTAACTGATAAATAACCTCTTGCCCCATATAATCATTTGTTGGCACATTAAGAGCTTTTGCCAACATACTCCATTTTCCTGCCAAAGGTTGGGTTCGTTCTTGTGCCAGACTTAAATAATCTTTAATAAATTGTGATTTTGCCAGAATATCCAATGCTTCTTGCGAAGGGAATTTCACATTCTCCATCCACAATTTCTTAAACGTGCTTAAATCTGTCTTGCTAACCTCTTCTGCCACTGCTATAAAATCTTCTGTAGTAGCATTGGCGAACTTGTATTTTTCCAAAAAATTATGAATGGTAATTTTAAAACTGGTATCGCTTATCCGATTTCTAAGAGCATGAATTGCCCAGGCTCCCCGTTGGTAAAAAGTCAACGAACTTGCATTGGGGTCTAATAAAGAAGTAGCGCTTTTTGTTTTAGACAATTCGGTAAGCTGCTCTGCACTTTCGTATAATTTATATAAAAAATAATCTTCGCCAAAAATCTCTTTTTCTGCCAAAAGGGCATAATAGGTAGCAAAACCTTCTTGTAACCAGTGGTGTTTCCCTTCGGTTTCGGTTATTAAATCTCCAAACCACTGGTGTGCTAATTCGTGTGCATTAACATTTATATAATTTTGATCTACAAAAGCGGTTTCGTCTACTACAAAAGCATCTGAAAAAATAGTAGTCCCTGTATTTTCCATCCCAGCATATAAAAAGTCTTTTACAGGAATTTGTTTATAATTTTGCCAAGGAAAAGCGTATCCTATTTCTTTTTCTAAAAAGTCAAATATCTTTTTGCTATGCCGATACGTAGGTTCGTATTTATCCTTATCTGTTGGGTAATAGTACATCTCTAAAGAAGTACCATTAGCAGAAACCTCCACTACTTTTTCGTACTTACCAATTACAAAAGCTACCAGATAGCTACTCATTGGTTGTTGCATATCATAGTACCAACGTTGTACAGAGTCATTTACAGATTCAGTTTTTATAAGATTTCCGTTAGCAATTACCTCGTACCCTTTATTAAACTGTAATGTAAGATCAAACACTACTTTTTCATTCATATCATCAAAACTAGGCAGCCAATTAGAGGTATATTTACCTTGTCCCTGCGTCCAAATCTGATCGTTACCACTATAATCCTTTACAAAATACAGTGCCTTTTTGGGGTTTGTAGTATATTGAATAGTTACGCTTTGTTTTGCTGATACTTCTTTAAAATCAGATGGGATAATTATCTTTTTATTGTCATACGTATACTCTGCTTTGCTACCATTTACAGTAACTTGTTGGATGTTCATATTTTGAGCATCGATGTATATTGATTTAGTTGGTTTAACAATCTTAAAGGTATAGGTTACATTTCCATCTACTTCTTTTTTTTCTGGATCTATTTTTAAAGTAGCTGTACTTTCTAAAAAATCAACATACGGCTGTTCTTTTATATTACTATCCAACTTTTGTGCAATCCCAATACATGAAATAAACGGTATAAAAAAGGCTAAAATAATTTTCATTTGTTTTTACTTAGTGAAGTGGTTTAAACTTTTTTCAATTCGCTATAAAAATGCTCTTTTTCGCCAGAATCAAAAAAGTTTAAACCACTTCAGTTATTTTTTTTGGTATCTGACAAAGTTCCTACTTTTATGAATTCAAAAAAAATCATAGCAGTACTAACTTCTATTTCTTCTTAACCAAACGTTTTGCCAAAATAACGAAATTAGTATCCTAATGTGGCAATTTTTACAAGGAACATTTTTAATAGGAGTTGAACTATTTTTGAATAAGTACTATCTTCGTCCTAATGAATCCTAATATCTTACAAACTCCGATCGATTATCTTAAAGGCGTGGGACCTACCCGGGCTACTTTGCTTCGTTCTGAACTTGGGATCCATACCTATCAGGATTTATTAAATCTTTTTCCTAATCGATATCTGGATAAAACACAATACTATAAAATCAATCAGTTACAACGTAACTCTGCCGAAGTACAAATAGTAGGTAAAATTGTTCATCTTAAAACAGTAGAGCAAAAAAAAGGAAAACGATTAGTTGCTAAATTTATAGATGATACTGGCGAAATTGAGCTAGTATGGTTTAAAGGACATAAATGGATTAGAGAAAATATTAAAATCAACACCCCGTATGTAATCTTTGGTAAGACCAAGTACTATAATGGATTTAGTATGCCACACCCAGAAATGGAATTACTGGCAGAGCATCAACAAAACCTAAGAACTGCGATGCAACCCATTTACCCTTCTACCGAAAAATTATCGAATAGAGGTATTACCAACAGGGTATTAAATAAAATGATGCAACAGCTTTTTGTGGAAACCAATGTTAGGTTTTATGATACGTTGTCTAGCGAGATTTTAGAAGAATTAAAATTGATTTCAAAAAGCGAAGCTGTTTTTAATATTCATTTTCCAAAAAGTCAAGAGTTACTGGCAAAAGCTCAATATCGCCTTAAATTTGAAGAGTTATTTTATATACAATTACAACTTATTATCAAAAAGTTGATTCGAAAACAAAAGATCAAAGGGTTTCCTTTTACCGAGGTTGGAGAATATTTTACTAACTTTTATAACAACCACCTACCGTTTGAACTTACCAATGCTCAAAAACGGGTTATAAAAGAAATACGAAACGATATTGGCAGTAGTGCACAAATGAACCGTCTTTTGCAAGGAGATGTAGGTTCTGGTAAAACCATAGTTGGGCTAATGATTATGCTTTTGGCTATGGATAATGGCTTTCAGGCATGCCTTATGGCTCCAACAGCTATTTTAGCTAATCAACACTACCAAGGAATTACAGAGCTTACCAAAGATCTGGATATTAATGTAAAATTATTAATGGGTAGCTCTAAAGTTAAAGAGCGCAGAGAAATCCATCAAGAGTTAGAAGATGGTACTTTACACATCCTTATTGGTACCCATGCTATACTCGAAGACAAAGTAAAATTTAAAAATCTGGGGCTGGCAATTATTGATGAACAGCATAGATTTGGCGTAGCGCAACGAGCTAAATTATGGCATAAAAACACCTATCCTCCACATGTTTTGGTAATGACTGCAACCCCTATACCCAGAACTCTAGCGATGAGTTTGTATGGGGATTTGGATATTTCGGTAATTGATGAGCTGCCACCAGGGCGAAAGGCTATTAAAACGGTGCATCGTTATGATAGTAACCGTTTAAAGGTTTTTAAGTTTATGGCAGACGAAATACAAAAAGGAAGACAAATCTATATTGTATACCCTTTAATACAAGAATCGGAAGCTATGGATTATAAAGATTTGATGGATGGGTATGAGAGTATAGCCCGCTCCTTCCCTGCCCCACAATATCAAATCTCTATCGTGCATGGCAAAATGAAACCCGCAGATAAGGATTATGAAATGGATCGCTTTGTAAAAGGAGAAACACAAATCATGGTAGCAACTACAGTTATCGAGGTTGGTGTTAATGTTCCTAACGCCAGTGTTATGATTATAGAAAGTGCAGAGCGTTTTGGGCTATCTCAATTACACCAACTACGAGGGCGTGTGGGACGTGGTGCCGAGCAAAGTTTTTGTATACTTATGACTAGTTTTAAATTATCTGCCGATAGCAAAACCCGATTAGAAACCATGGTACGTACCAATGATGGTTTTGATATTGCCGAAGTAGATTTAAAACTACGGGGACCAGGAGATATTATGGGTACACAACAAAGTGGGGTACTTAACTTAAAAATAGCAGATATTGTAAGAGATAATGATATTTTAAAAACGGCAAGGTACTATGCCATTAAAATCCTTAATGAGGATCCTTCTTTAGCGTTAGAAAAAAATAAAGTTTTAATGTATACTTATCAACAAATGGCAAAACATAAAAATATATGGAACTATATTTCTTAGTAATACTAACTTTTTTATAAAAATTAATCTATGAATGTATATGTATTTATTGCAGGAATTTTATGCTTTCTTTTAGGCATAGCGCACTCCATTATAGGAGAGTATTTAATTTTTAAAAGCAAAAGACATAAAGGGAATTTAGTTCCTTCAAAAGGAAGTGCCGATTTAAAAGAAAGACATGTACGAATACTATGGGCTACATGGCATTTGACTTCTGTTTTTGGTTGGTGTCTTGGAGGGATATTAGTAAAAATATCCTTAGAACAAAGTGAATTAAATTCTGGTATTACAAACTTTATAATAACGATCACTATGTATGCAATGTTTTTGGCATCTATGTTGGTATTAATAGGTACAAAAGGAAAACATCCTGGTTGGATAGTTCTTTTAATAATTGGATTATTATTGGTTATAGCAAACTAAAAAAACTCTTCCTTAATAACTGAAAAAAATTAAACAACTTTTATAACAAAAACCTGTATAATCCGCAATAAGTCACTATTTATATGCAATTAATAAGCAACCCAAAGGTCAAAGACATTTTTAACCAATATCCCAAGTTTGTATTGCCACAAATGCAATTTCTTAGAGAACTAATTGTAGAAACAGCATCGACTATAGAAGGACTTACAGAGTTAGAAGAAACTCTAAAATGGGGAGAACCAAGTTATCTCACAAAACATGGTAGTACTATAAGAATGGATTGGAAAGCAAAAAAACCAGAACAGTATGCCATGTACTTTCAATGTACCTCCAGCCTGATTGCAACCTTTAGGGTTCTTTATAAGGATGTATTTACTTTTGAAGGAAGCAGAGCGATAGTATTTAAGCTAAAGGATAAAATACCAGAAGCCGAAGTAAAGCAATGTATACAATTGGCATTAACTTATCATAAAGTTAAGCACCTGCCTTTATTGGGAGCATAGAATAGTGTGGATAGATCTTCTTCTTAAAAAATTTACAAAACATAAACAAGAGTTAATTTATCATCTCTGTTGAAGAACGGAACCCAATACTAATACCACCTAAGTAAAATCAATATGACAAAACAAAAACTACTAATCTTATCTGATCTTTGGGGGGTAAAAAAATCAGATTGGTTATCTTATTATACCGATATACTTAACGAAAAATTTGAAATAAAATATTACGATTGCTGTACCTTGGGTAAATTAGATACCTCAACATATACTGAAGATGCCCTTCATCAACAATTTGTGAACAGTGGCATCGAATTAGCAGTACAAAATCTGCTAGATACAGAAAAAGAAACAGTACATATTCTTGCATTTAGTATTGGTGGTACTATTGCATGGAAATCTATGCTAAAAGGTTTAAAAGCAGCTTCTCTATACGCTGTTTCTTCTACAAGATTACGGTACGAAACCAATAAACCAGATGGGGATATTAAACTTTACTATGGCAAAAACGATACCTATGCCCCCAATACAAAATGGTTTGATAAAATGAATAGTACTGCTACTATAAAAAACAAAAAAGGACATAGTTTATATAAAGAACCTGAATTTGCCAGAGAATTAAGTACTCTAATTTGTGAAACTACCTAGTGATCTAAAACTTTTTTAATGAGAGGCTATAAAATTTATTCAAAATAGAAAGAAATATCCTCGGAGTACTAAGAAATGTCATCAGGATACCAAGAAACAACCTCGGAATGTTGAGAAATACCTTCGGAGTGCTAAGAAACAACCTCAGAGTGTTAGGAAATACCTTCGGAGAGTTAAGAAACAACCTCGAAATTACAGGAAATAATATAGGAGTGTTGAGAAATAACCTCGGGTTACTAAGAAATGTCTTCGTAATGCTAAAATGTTTTGGCAAACCATCAAAACCTTCAAAAATAAAGCCCCCCTTTTTATATACTAACAAGACTACTTACCAAACAATGGGATACTAATAAAATACCAATCAAAAAATAGAATCACGATATCTTTTTTAATTAAATTTGTAATAGCCTACCGTTAATATAAACAATAATCTTAGTAGATATGGCTATTCTTAAAACCTCAATTTTTGTCCTTTTTTTTGTATTTCGATATGGAATACTATGTGCGCAATTCCATTCGAATATAATACCATCAAACAATTCTATATCAACTACTACAGGAACTTATTCTCTTTACAAGCCGGTAAACAGAACTTCTTTTTCGCTTTCTAATCAATTATCGCATGCATATCGGGATAGTATACATAATTATAGTAAGAAATCTTTTATGGTTGTTAATGTACAAGACAGCATACTTAATCAATATAAACAACAAGCTATAAAACAGAATAGAGATATAAAAAATCTATATGAAAAGGAAAAGGACAAATCAGTACCTGACCCACCTAATTATCCTTTTTTAAATCACTGTAAACCAAATATTTCTAATTCAAAATCTTTTAAAAAAACCATTAATAATGCTGCACCAAATAGTAGTATAGGTGCATTCGTACAACAAAAATAAAATAGTGTTAAGCCTTTTAAAATACAATTCTGTTTTTTACTAAAGTATTTTATACTTAATTTTTTATGTAAAAAAACCTCATATTGCTATGAGGTTTTTTCGAATTAATACACTTTAAAAAAAATTATCTAAGCATTATCTTCTCTGAAACACTTTGGTTGCCATCTGTTATCTTTATAAAATAAATACCAGGGGTTAGCCCCTCTACATTAATTTTATTAGTAGAAGTTTTTCCAGATTTCACTATACTACCCTGCATATTAGTCATTACAAAAGTTGCGTTTATATTATTTTTCACCTCTATTTCAATATCTGTTGTAGCAGGATTTGGGTATACTTTTGCAGAAAACACCTTTTCTTCATTTTGTAATTCTTCATTTACTTTCATAAAAGATGTTCCTTTTATTTTAGCTGAAGCAGCTCCTATATTTACGGTGTAATCCTCTACCTCTCCATAACCAAACGTTTCGCACGCTGTGGCTATAGAATTCCATTTCATAGCAACACGCATTCTGGTAGTACCCGATGCAGCAGATGATGGCACCTCAAAAGTATAGGATACATTATCGGAGCTTGATGAAAATTCATTCACCACTTTTTCTGAAGCTTCAAAAGTCCCGTTTTTATTAAAATCAATCCATACAGACCAATATTCATTATAAGGTGCGCTTGCAAACCCAGCACTTACTACAATAGTATTAGTACCATAAGATACGTTTGCAACCTGTGAGGTAAAATTTCCATACCCTCCATTTGCAAGTGTTGTATTAGAAACCCCTCCTATTCCTACAAAATCTATGTACTCATAATCAGTCGTATTTCCTTTAGAAGAACAATACGAAGTAACCACAACGTCTTGTGTAGTTATAGTAACCGATTTACTTTCTTCAGATATATTTCCGGCTGCATCATAAGCATACACTTTAAAAGAATATGTAGTGTTTGCACTAAGCCCCAAAATATTATAATTATTTACTGTCGTAGTAGTTAATAAAACGGCATCTTTATAAATAGAATATCCTTCTACACCCGTATCGTCTGTTGCGGCTGTCCAAGAAAGTTGTACACTGTTCTCTGTAATATTAGAAGCAATCACGTTTGCAGGGATACTTGGGGCTTTGGTATCTGTAGTAGTACTACTACCATTAAAAGAGTGTTTTCCCAAATCCTCAAAAGTATTTTGAGAATACGAATCCCACTCTATAACCTTATACGTAGCAGATGGCGAGGATATTCCTGATTTTCTTCTAAGTGTTTTATCCTTGGCAAAATTAGACGACCCTCCATTAAAAGTTCCTATAACATCGATCAAAACTCCATTTTTAAATAACCCCACAGGATCATTACCGTTAAACGTTAGTTCTGCTGATCCAGATACTAAATCTGCTTTGTTTTTAACTGTACTGCTAGCCGAGTTATTTGCTACTACATAAACATCCTTGTTTACTAAAACTCCTGAAAGATTTAATCCTGTAGACCATGATCCAGAACCATTAGTTTGTCTTTTTATAGAATATCCTGAAAGACTAACTGATCCCCCTGTATAATTTGCTATTTCCAGTGCTTTATTATTAGACGACCCTTCTACATATTCAGAAAAAAATAATGCCGTAGCATCCCCTCCTGTAGATGTATTTTGGGTAGTGACATTAATTGTAGTACTGGCTCCCGAAACATTACCCGCTGCATCTTTTGCTTTTACATAAAATGAATATGATGTATTAGGGCTTAAACCAGAAATGGTATAATTTGTTGTAGTTGCAGTACTTACTAGCGTATTGTTTCTATATATACTATACCCTGTAACTCCTGTATTATCTGTAGAGGCACTCCATGAAAGTACGGTAGAAGTTGTGGTTGTATTTACTGCTACCAGATTTGCAGGTATGGTTGGTGCTTGTGTATCGCTCCCTCCCACATTTCCAAATCTGTCTTCGGCTTGTGGTCCTCCCCAAATTTGTGTTGCAAATGCGGGATTATCGATAAATGGATTTCTATTACCTTGTACGTTTTCCAAAATTGGATTACGTTGCAATTCTAGCTGAGATACTGGGTCTTCTGCATTCCACTCTAAAAATAATTGCAACATATTACTATCATTTGTAGCTGTAGATCCAACCCCTACATTTTTTGGCAAACAACGATTACCATAACGAAGGTACATATACATCATCATACGCGCAACATCTCCTTTCCACTCATCGCCGGGATACCAGTGTCCTTGAGAAGTTGCCCCAGAATTACCAGAACCATCTGCAAATTTTCTACTACCTCTAGAGGAGTTTCGTCCTACATCTGCAGGTCGTAAATGGTGTGCATCTGCTCCGGGACCCGATGTTCCTAAATTTGGGTTCCCCAAAGATTTTGGATATACATGCTCCCTGTTCCAATCTGTAGATCCTCCTCCGTTATTATTAACACCTCTTGTTCTATCGGTACCAGAGTTTCCATCTGTATCGCTGTATCCATATATTAAAATTACTTTGGATGAATTAGAAGGGTCTAAATCCGTTTGCTTCAAAGCATCCCAAACTCCTGGGGTATAGGAAAGAAATGTAGAATGTGTGTTGGTTACTTTAGTGCTTAATTCACTTTTTAAAGCTGTACCAGTTGTGCTAAGGTTTACATCGCTATAGTAGGATGGTATTTGGCTATATCCAAGTATAGGTATAGCGAGTAATAAGAGTATAAGTTTTTTCATTATCAAGATGAGTTTTTATTAAGAATAATTTGATGGTTCCGAAACTAAAATTATTTTATGAAACTCACTATAGCAGAACGTTACCAAATTGTTACTTAGTATGTTGAAAACCTGAAATTTTACTAAAAAAGTAGAATAACCGTTTTTAAATTAATAAATTATAAAAAATACTGGTGTTAATAAGTTGTTTTTAACAGCTAATAATCTTTATTTTCTATAGAAAAGTAATATCCAATTCGAAAATATAACAATACCGTACATATTTAAAGGAATTTACATAATTGATTTACAATATTTTACACTAAATTTAAATCTAACTTAAATTCAGTACACAATGAAAAAAATTTTAAACTTACAAGGGGTTCAAAAACTATCTAAAGTAGAACAACAAGAAATAAAGGGAGCTGCAAGACCAAGAGTTTATTGCGGTGGACCAAGAAGATGCTGTGTCCGATTTGGCGATAATGAATTTTGTGATTATGGATATTGCCAACCTAACGGAAGTTGTATATGGGCATAACCCTAAACATGCATTTACAAAATGCGTAATAAATCCCAAGTTTCTCTGATTAGCGATAGTTTTGTTAATCATTTATCTTAAAATCAACAAAAAAGGATTTCTAAAAATTTTTAGATTACCACTTTTTAGAAATCCTTTCTTTTAGTTCTAATAATCTCTTTTATGATAATAATTCAAAAGATTGTTTTGCTATCTCTAACTCTTCATTTGTAGGGATAACCAAAATTTTCACTCTGGATGTAGGTGTACTAATATCCCGTATATCTTTAGATCTTATATCGTTTTTATCTGTGTCCAATTCTATCCCTAAGAAATCTAAATCTTTACATACCAGGTTTCGTATTACATTAGAATTTTCTCCAATTCCTGCGGTAAAAACAATAGCATCTAATCCATTCATAGCCGCAGCATACGCTCCAATATATTTTTGGATACGGTATGCGTTCATTTGTAGTGCTAATTGGCAATCCAAATTTCCTTTAGCAGCTTCAGACTCTATATCGCGTAAATCACTATATCCTGTTAATCCTAGCATTCCACTTTCTTTTTGTAACAGTGTATTTACTTCGCTAAGAGAGTATCCTAAAGAATTAACCATATAAAAAATAACGGCAGGATCAATATCTCCACAGCGGGTTCCCATAATTAAACCGTTCATAGGTGCAAAACCAAGAGTATGATCCACACTTTTACCATCTTTAACTGCCGTCATACTACAACCATTACCCAAATGGATGGTAATTACTTTGGATTGTTTTTGCCCTAAAAAACCGATCGCTTTTTCTGAAACATATTTATGACTGGTACCATGAAAACCATATACCCTTATATTATTTTCTTCTAAAAATGCATTTGGAATAGCATATTTATATGCTTCTACAGGAATAGTTTGGTGAAAAGCGGTATCAAAAACTGCAATTTGTTTTGCTGCAGGAAAAATTTCTTCGGCTACGATAATTCCTTCTAAATTTGCAGGGTTATGTAATGGTGCTAAAGAAGAAAGTTTTTCGATTTTTTGCTTTACTTCTTCGGTAATCTCTACTGTTTGTGCAAAAGTACTCCCGCCATGCACTACACGATGTCCAACAGCTTGTATTTCTGATGCAGATTGAATTACTCCAACTTTTGCATCCATCAAAAGAGTTGCTATTAAATGTAAGCCATCCTTATGTGTATCTATCTTTTCTTCTTTTTCTAAGGATTCATTTTTAGATGTATATGTGATTTTGGATCGTTCTAAACCAATACGCTCTACTAATCCCGAGCAAATAACCTTTGCCTCTGGCATCGTAAATAATTGAAATTTAATCGAAGAGCTCCCTGAATTTAATATAAGTATTTGCATAGTTTTCTTTAAGATATTTAACTTCTAAAAAACCAGAAACTAAACTAGCTATTTATTTCTTTTTAATAGACTCAAATATTTTATTTATTATAGTCCTTGCGCCTGAATTGCAGTTATAACCACCGTATTATAAACATCATCTACAGTACACCCTCTGCTTAAATCATTAACTGGTTTATTTAATCCTTGTAACATAGGCCCAATTGCTAAAGCTCCTGTTTCTCTTTGTACTGCTTTATAGGTATTGTTACCTGTATTTAAATCTGGAAATATCAACACACTAGCCTGTCCTGCTACTTCAGAATTTGGAAGTTTACTTTGCCCTATTTGCATATCTACTGCTGCATCATATTGTATAGGTCCTTCTATTTTAAGATCTGGGCGTTTTTCTTTAACAATGGCTGTTGCGGCTCTTACGGTTTCTACATCTTCCCCCTTACCAGACGTTCCTGAGGAATATGACAGCATAGCTACTTTAGGTTCGATCCCAAATGCTGCTGCAGATTCTGAGGAAGAAATTGCGATTTCTGCTAATTGCTCTGCATTAGGATTGGGGTTAATAGCGCAGTCTCCAAAAACAGATACCCGATCTTCTAAACACATAAAAAACACAGAGGATACTACTTTTACTCCTGGTTTGGTTTTAATAAACTGCAGAGCTGGTCTTATAGTATGTTGCGTAGTATGTACTGCTCCAGAAACCATCCCATCTGCATGCCCTTTATAAATCATCATCGTTCCAAAATAAGACACATCTGCCATCATATCCTTTGCCATATCTAAGTTAACATCTTTATGTTTTCTTAGTTCATAAAAGGTTTGTACATAATCGTTATAATAGGGCGACTCTGTAGGAGAAACAATATTTAATTTACTAAAATCTATAGGAAGATCTAATTTAACTACTTTACTTTTTATTTTTTTTGCATTACCTATTAAAGTAATATCTACTACTCCCGAGGCTAATAATCTGGAGGTAGCTCTTAAAATTCTTTCATCAGAACCTTCTGGTAAAACGATATGTTTTTTATGTTGTAAAGCACGCCTTAGCAGGTTATATTGAAACATTCTTGGAGTTAATCCTTCTGACTCAAAAGTTATTAAACGATCTGCCAAACGATCTTCGTTTACATATTTTGCAAAAGTGCTAATCGAAGTATTTATTTTTTGAATGTTATCTACATAAATTTTAGATTTAATAGATCCTATTTTATTGGTTACAGAAAAAGTACCTTCAGGTACCGATATTATAGGAAAAGATAAAGAAACTCCTTCTATTAATTTAAGTATTGATTGCTCAGGAATAATCCCACCTGTTAATATAATTCCCGAAATTTTTGGGTAGTTATCCGAGATATTTGCCTGCAATACTCCTAAAATAATATCTGCACGATCCCCAGGTGTAATTACAAGGCTGTTGTCTTTAAGGTGTGTTAAATAATTTCGTAACTGCATCGCTCCTACTCCAAAACTTCCTGCCTGATTATTTAAATATTTTTCACCAAATAAAACAGTACCATTTAGTTTATGAACAATCTCTTTAATAGTTAGATTAATCAACGAATTTACTTTGGGGATAATAATGCGATCTACATTGTTTTTAAACTCTTTTTCAAAACCTTTTTCTAATTCGTTCTCACATCCCGGTGTTACTTTATTAGCCACCATAGCTAAAACCTCTACATCTTTACCATTAAAGGTATCCAATGCTAATTTTAAGTTTGCTACAAGTTCTTCACTTTTTTTATCAATACCGCTGGCTACAATAATAGCTGGTATACCTAAGTTTTTAGCAATTATAACATTAATATCAAACTCTATTATACTACCTTCATCAGAAAAATCTGTTCCTTCTACCAATACAAAATCAAACTTTTCTTCCAGACTTTTATACTTCTTTATGATTTCATCTATGATTTCTCCTGATTTACCTTGATTATATTTCTGAAGCACTTCGCTTCTGGTATACGCATATGCATTTTTAAAATTAATATCCAGTTCAAAATGGGATATAACGGTATTAATATGATTATCGACTTCTCCTTCTGCAGGGTCATCGATAATTGGTCTAAAATATCCTACTTTGGCAATTTTACCCAATAGCATACGCATCATACCTAAAACAACAATAGATTTACCACTATTAGGCTCTATGGTGGCAATATAAACAGCTTTACTCATAAATATAAATTTGGTATAACAAAGATACGTTAATACGCTTATTTGACATAAAATACTAGGGTATCCAATCCCTTTATATCATACTCCTATAATATTAACAATTCGGTTCTTTTTTCATTAAAAAAAGGCTTAGAACTCTTCTAAACCTTTTGCTAAACTAAATAAATTTTAAGGACTTTAATCTTGTGCTTTTTCTTCTTTTAGTAATTGCTTTATAAAACTATCAAAATTCTTTTTAAAGTCTATATATTTTTGACCAGTAGCCGGACCATTAAAACCTGTATGTATTTTTCGCACTTGTCCTTTTTTATCAATTATAATGGTGGTTGGATATGACAGTACATGATTTAACATCGGTAATTTTTCTTGTGCTTTTTCTTTATCCGAAGTACCATATTGGGCTAGTAGAATTGGATATTCTACTTTCAGTTTATTCTGTAGTCTATCTATAGAAGAAAATGCTTTTTCCTTAGTCTTTGCATATTCAAAAGCCAGAGCCACAAACTCTACATTCTTATTTTTATGGTTATTATAATACTCTACATAGTATTTAGTTTCATCCATACAATTAGGACACCATGTTCCCATTATTTGCAAAACAACAACCTTGTTCTTAAATTTTTTGTCTTGAAGTGATACTTGATTTCCTTTACTATCTGGAAAACTAAATTCGAGGGCTTTATACCCTTTTTTTAAAAAAGTTAAAGAATCTTCTGAAGGTAATTCGTAATTTTCGTTTCTTTTAGCTATAAATGGCTCTTTCCAGTGGTTACCAGAATAAAAATGACCATTCATTGTATTTCCTTTTATTTTTGCTGTAAACAAAAATGCGTGTGCCCCATCAAAAGTAGACAATTGTAGCTGATCTTTGTTTATAACCCCTTCTAAATATCGATAATCACCTGTTGTAGTTCTAAATGTTCCGGTTACTATATTTCCATTTTGAGTAAATATACCTTTTGCTATATATCTATCTGCATCCTTATCGTTACTAAAAATGGTTTCCCAACTACCTGTTATGTCATGTTTTGGTTTAGAAAGAATATCAAATCGATCCTGTTCTCCAAATTTTGCTTCAAAAGGCACTGCTCTATCCAGACTTTCTTTAATAAAACTTCCTGAGATCGTTACAGAATCTATAAATCGGGCTGCGATATACCCCTCAAATACCGGAAACTTAATTTTTACAGAATCTCCTTCTATCCAAACTTCGTTTATATCAATAGTTTCTTCTGCATTAAATATCTGTAGTGTTTGATCCTCCATCACTTCCATTAAAAAAGGCAAAAATTTATTATCCTGAACTTGTAGCGTAGCTCTCCAAGGGCCACTTTTAAATTCGGCATCTTTGTTTTTTTTGTCTTTCTTACAAGAAGAAAAAATAGTTGTAATTATAAGTAGTAATATTACTATTCGTTTCATTATATGTTTTTAATAAGTGTTTAATAGCTTTTATTTTCTATTATTTTGACAGAATTACATAGGGTAACTGTATATTTTTAAGAAGATAAAAATAAGCCAAAACTACTAATTCTCTCTTAAAAATAATGATTTGTGATTTTATTATTTATGCTCAAATCCAACTTTTAAATAGTTGCGATATTATATAAAAAAATCCAGAAAGCTATTTATAACTTTCTGGATAATCTGTCTTTTTATGCTTTACTATAAAATCTATTGTTCTTTTACATATAGCTTTTCTAGTTTTTCTTTTCCTTCTTTCAACTTTTCCTTCTCTTTAGAAATTGCTCCCTCTAACGCATTTAACTTTTCTTCGGCTTTAGCTATTTTAGCTTCCTTTTCTGTAATTTCTTCAGGAGTGAGTGCTTCTTCTCCTTCTTTTTCTTTAGAAATTGCCAGACGTTCTTTGGCTGCAGCTATTTTTTCTCTGCCTTTTATTATTCTCTCTTCATTTTTTTTCATCATTTCGCTACGCTCTTCTACCATTTCTTTAGCTTCTTCTGCTCTAGCCATACCAAATTCTTTACCTACTAAGCCTTCTTTATTCTTACCATACGCTTCTCCTTTTGTTTCCTTTTCGGCTTTATCTAAGGCTTTTTGAGCTTTCTCTTCAGCTTTTTTAATTTTTTTATCCGTTTTTTCTCTTGCTTCTTTTGCGTTTTCTTCTACATCATCTTCTATTTCTTCTACATCATCTTTTACTTCTTCGATTTTCTCTTTTCCTTTTTGTTTTACTTCCTCCACTTTCTCTTTATTCTCTTTCAACTTTTCTTGCCCTTTATTTTTTTTATCTAGAACCTTTTGTTTGGCTTCCTGAGATTTCCCTTGAGCAAAGGCTGTTGGATTTCCTAAAACGAAAATCAACATCAATATCATTATTAATTTAAGTGGTTTCATAGTTTTTTGTTTTGATTAATTAATGATGTTACACATGTTTTTTAAATACTATCCAAATCTTCTAAAGAGTCTTCTAACTCTTCTACTTTAGATTCTACTTCTTCAGAAATTTGTTCTAGTTCAGACTCTACTGCTTCAATTTTTTCAACAGCAACTTTTGTTTCTTCTGCTTCTTTTTTCTTATCGGTACAAGAAAGCGTTCCAATAAAAAGTAATAATGCAAATAATCTAAATATTGTTTTCATAATCATTGGTTGTTTTTTAGTGTATATAAAATAATAGTATTTAATCCTTTACTTAAAGTTTCATTTCCTGAGGCTTATCTTAAAAATAAACATACTTTTAGAAGTGAATTTTAAAACACTGATATTAAGTTATTTATTTCAAAATTTTCATGTTTACACCTCACGAAATACATCGCTTAAAATACTATAGAAAATGGAATATTGAATTCTGATTAGTATAAAAAACCTATTGCTTTTTGGTCTTTATCCCTTTTCCTTTTTTTAATTGTTCTAATTTTTTAGGATCACGTATAACTAATATCTCTGGGGTATTAGCGGTATTTTTACTTTTAACCTTTGAACTTTTACTATCTCCTTCACTTAAATAAAATACTTCATCTCCATCTTCTGTTTGATAAGATTTTATAGTATTGGATGTTATTTTTTCTTTTTTATTTTTGATAGAGACAGGAATATTGGACTTAGTAGGCAAACTTTGTATCTCTAAACCATCTTGTTTTTGAATCTTTTTATTCTTAGGTTCTTTACTTTCTATTGTACTCAAAGTTCTATCTGAGTTTTCTACTTTTTTTTCCTGCGAAAAAGCAGTACTTGTTAATAAAACAAAACAGGCTAAGAATAGTATGTACTTAAGGATATTCATTATTATGTATTTTTATGTATATCAAAAATAATAAAAAATCAGGTCTTTAAATTATGAAAATCAATTTAAAACACATATCCAATTTCCTTACAATGAAATTATTAAAAAAATTACTTTCTTTTTTTATGAAGATAAGATAGTTCTAGTTTGTATCCTCTACCCAATATATTATCTTTACCCACTGAATTTTAGAAAGAGTACCGATGAAGATTTCATATAACTGGTTAAAACAATTTATCAAGACGGATTGGGATGTAGAAAAAACTGGTGAACTTCTAACCGATTTGGGTTTAGAAGTAGAAGGAATAGATACTTATCAAAGTGTTAAAGGAGGATTAGAAGGTGTTATAGTGGGACAAGTTCTTTCCTGTGAAAAACACCCTAACGCAGATAAGTTAAAAATCACAAAAGTTGATTTAGGTAACGGTCAACAAGTACAGATAGTTTGTGGTGCACCTAACGTTGCTGAAGGACAAAAAGTTCCTGTAGCTACTATTGGCACTAAATTATATGACGATAAAGGGGAAGAGTGGGTCATAAAAAAAGGAAAAATAAGAGGAGAAGAAAGCCATGGCATGATCTGTGCTGAAGATGAATTAGGCCTGGGAAAAAGTCATGATGGGATCCTTATTTTAGATACAGATATCCCAGTCGGCACAAAAGCATCAGAAATATTTGATGTCGAAAATGATTCGATTTTTGAGATTGGACTTACTCCTAATCGTGCAGATGCTATGAGCCATTGGGGAGTTGCCCGTGATTTTAAAGCTGGACTATCCCAAAAAGATATTAATTTAGAGCTTATTACTCCTTCGGTTAGTAGTTTTAGAGTTGAAAACAGACTACATAAAATTGATGTGGAAGTTAAAAATACAAATTTAGCTCCAAGATACTGTGGTTTAGTTATCTCTGATATTGAAGTAAAGGAATCTCCTGCATGGATACAGCATAGATTAAAAGCTATTGGGATCACTCCAAAAAACAATGTTGTAGATGTTACTAATTATGTTTTGCACGAATTAGGACAACCTTTACATGCTTTTGATACACAACATATCGAAGGGAATAAAATTGAAGTTAAAACAGTAGATGCTGGTACCAAATTTATAACCTTAGATGAAGTAGAGCGAGAACTACACCCAGAAGACTTAATGATTTGCGATGCCGTAAAGCCTCTTTGCATTGCTGGGGTATTTGGGGGTATTAAATCTGGGGTAACAGAAACTACCACTTCTATTTTCTTAGAAAGTGCATATTTTGATCCTGTTAGTATTCGAAAAACTGCAAAACGACATGGTTTAAATACAGATGCTTCTTTTAGATTTGAACGAGGTATTGATCCTAATATCACAGAATATGCACTTAAAAGAGCAGCATTATTAATACAAGAATTTGCTGGAGGAATTATTTCTAGTGAGATTATAGATTTATATCCTAAAAAAATAGAAGATTATCAAGTATTTTTATCTTTTGAAAACGCAACAAAATTAATAGGTGAAGAATTACCACAAGAAACTATTAAAAAAATACTAACCTCTCTTGACATTAAAATTAATAGTGTCACAGAATCGGGAGTTGGTTTAACTATACCTGCCTATAGAAATGATGTGCAAAGAGAAGCAGATGTTATCGAAGAGATACTTAGAGTATATGGGTATAATAACATTAGTTTTACACAAAAACTAAATGCTTCGATATCTAATATTGATAAATTTGCAGATCATAATGTACAAAACACTATTTCTAACCAATTAGTTGGTCAGGGATTTAATGAGATGTTAGCTAATTCGCTTACTTCTCCAGAATATACTTCTCTTAGTGAACAACTTAAAAGTGAAAATAATGTAGAAATGCTAAATCCATTAAGCAATGATTTAGCGATATTAAGAAGATCTATGTTGTTTTCAGGATTAGAGGCTATATCATATAACATAAATAGAAAACGATCAGATCTTAAGCTATTTGAATTCGGTAAAACGTATCACAGTTACGAGAGCGGAAGGATAGAAAATAAACATTTAAGTATTCTTGTTTCTGGGAACAGATCTCGAGAAGCCTGGAACCTTACCTCACAAACCAGCGATTTCTTTTATTTAAAAGGAATTGTTTTATCTGTTTTGGATCGTTTAGGAGTAACTAAGCTAAAATCATCTCCTATACAAAATGACTTATTTGCAGAAGGTCTTTCCTTATCTATTGGCAAAGCCAAATTAGTAGATTTTGGAATTGTAAAAAAATCAGTTTTAAAACACTTTTCGATATCACAAGAGGTTTTATATGCAGATTTTAAATGGGATATTATTTTAGAATATGCAAGACATACTAAAATAAAATATACTGATATTCCTAAGTTTCCTGAGGTGCGTCGTGATTTTGCGCTTTTATTAGACGAATCTGTTAATTTTGAAGATATTCATACCATTGCAAAGCAAACAGAAAAATTCTTTTTAAAAGATATTAACTTATTTGATGTGTATCAAGGAAAAAGCTTGCCTAAAGGTAAGAAGTCTTATGCCGTAAGTTTTACTTTACAAGATGATAAAAAAACTCTTACTGATAAACAAATTGATAAAATTATGAATAAGCTACAAAATAATTTTGAAAGTAAATTAGGAGCTGAATTGCGATAAGAAATTTTTTTTACCAAAAAAGGCAATGTACTTTTTAAGAGTACATTGCCTTTTTTGGTATATAATGGATTATGATAATAATTATCAAGAAAAATCCTGCATTATTTTATTTTATAATAACTTAACATTCTAGTACCATTTTACAACCGGTAAAGCAACCAAACTATATATACAAACGTAACAGACCTATGTTGATTAAAAAGTTTCTTTATTCTTACCAGAGCGAAATAATTTTATAACTACATTTATAAAATATTCTCAGCTTTTTTAAAAGTTTTGTAACTTTTTGCACTACTACTAGACATATCTGTAATGGTCTAAAACATTGAAAAAAAACTTTTAAATATTAAATTTACAATTGATATTAATAACCCTTCTTAATATTGCAATATTCCAAGGTATAGTTTTAGGAATAATTATTTTAAAATCCCCTATATTCAAAAGTAATGCAAATAAGTACTTAGCCTACGCCTGATAAAAGGACAGTTTGTTAAAAATTAAAAGGTTTTATAACAATGGTACCCATTATGCAAACCTGTAAATATTAATATGTGATTTAAAAAATTTCATAAAACGTAGTTACTATAACCCCTTTACAATCATTTAAAGTAACAGACAATAATTGTTTATCTTCTTTTACCTTAAAATTAAATGGTGGAGCTAATAAATTTAAACCACTTTGTTTTTTAAGTCTGATTCCTTGCCCAGAAATAATCTCTTTATTGGGCACAAAATCCCCTTCAGGTAAATGTTCTGTTAAAATAACATATTTAAAGTCTACTAACTTACTTATTATACTTTTTACTTCGGTATTCGATAAGTGTTGTAGCACTTGTCTTAATAAAACACAATCTCCAAAAGGTAAATCATCTACTGCAATATTCAAACAACAAAATTCTAAATTTTTGTCCTTAAATTTTTCTTTATTATATGCTATAAGGGCTGGCACAATATCTACTGCAATATACTTTTTAGTGTACTTTACTAATTCTTTACCGACATTAAAATCCCCACAACCTAAATCGCATACCGTAAGAGGATTTTTAAAAGAGGTTAAAAATGATGTTACAACTTCAATATATGGGTTTACTATTTCTGGATAGTGTGATCCTACACCCGAGTAAAAATCATATGTATGACCTCCCCAAAGTTTCATTGCATAAACCTGCTCCATAGCATCTTTAGTAGGCCAAGGTTTTTTTATTCTTTTAAATTCATTTTTTTCTTTTTTCATAAACACTCTATTGGTCTATACAAATTATAAAAGTAATTATGTACATATTCTAATCATGTATTAAAACAAACGTACAAATTATATATAAAACCTGCTTATTTTAAGCCTATCCTGAAAGCTTTTTTATGTAATCAATAAACCTACACAAAGCAAAATATCTAGATTAAAGACCTTCTACAAAAAATTATTAAGTTGCGTGCTATTATAATTTATATTTATTGATTATTAGAAACAAAACAAATAAACACATATTTAGTGTAAGTAAAAACAAGAAAGCACATAATATAGTTATTGATTTATAGATAATTATGAATTAAATTAATATTATACAATACATCCACAAGTAAACAAAAATGAACGAACTACATAAAATACTAGAAGAAGTAATTGGTTTAACCGAAAGTGAATGGAAAAGCTTTAGTCTTCAACTAAAAAAGAAAGAATTTAAAGCTAAAACATTATTAATTAAAGAAGGAAGTATTGCTAATAATTTATACTTTATAGAATCTGGACTGCTAAGAACTTACCATTTTCTAGATGGAAAAGAGATTACTACTTATTTTGCTTGCGATAAACAATTTATATCAGTTTTTTCTAGCTTTATAAATCAAACATCTTCTTTTGAAATCTTAGAAACGATTGAAGATAGTAATGTTTATGAATTATCATATAACACCTTAACTGAATTGTACAAAAAGTCTTCAAATTTTGAAAAACTTGGAAGGATTTTAGCTGAAAAAAATTATCTGTGCGCTCTTGAAAGAACATTAACAATGCAAACAAAAACAGCTAAGAAAAAATATCTGGATTTCATAAAAAACTATGATAAAAAAATTGTTCATAGAGTTCCTCAGCATCAAATTGCAAGTTTTCTTGGAATAGCTCCTGAATCCCTAAGTCGGGTTAGAAAAGAGATTTCTATTTCTTAACAAATGTCAATGTAGATAGATTACCGCTATTGTTCCTTTGTATTTCATAAATACAAAAGAAATATAATGAAAGTTATAACAAAAATTAAATTATCAATTGCAACAATAATGGCTCTTTTTATAGCCAGTATTTTGTTTAAATCTTGTTCTCTCAAACCATTGGCTTGGTCCCCACCCTTAAAACCAGAACTTACTGGAGTACTTGCCGAAAATGAATTATTAAATACTACAGAATGGATAGATTTAGATGGGTGGTATGGTCCAGAAGATATTGCCGTGGATACAGAAGGAAATTTATATTGTGGGGTTCATGTTTCTGAAACAGATTTTACAAACGGAAAAATTTTAAAAATCGACCCTGCAGGAAAAGTTTCTGTATTTTGTGATACAAAGTCTTGGGTAGCAGGGTTACATTTTGATGAAAATGGAAACCTTATAGCCTGTGACTTAGAAAGAGGTTTAATTAGTGTTGACAAAAATGGTAAAATCACGACTTTGGCAAGTGAAGATAAAAATGGCAATAAGTTCCTAATCCCCAATGATGTAGATATAGCAAGTGACGGAATTATATATTTTTCAAACACCTCCTCTAAAGTGCCTTTTAGCAGAAAACATATTTGGAAAATCTTAATGGAAGTTAAACCAGATGGTGGTCTTTATAGTTTTAACCCAAAAACAAAAGAAGTTAAAACTTTAATTGATGGTTCTTTTTTTGGAAACGGAGTTGCAGTATCTCAAAATGATGAATTTGTTTTAATGGTCGACTTAACTAAATACAGAGTAATTAGATATTGGCTAAAAGGTATTAACAAAGGAAAAACAGATATATTCTTAGAAAATTTACCTGGTTTTCCTAATGGAATTTCAAGAAGAAAAGATGGTAGCTTTTGGCTTGGATTCTCCACCAAAAGGGATAATTTATTAGATAAAATTCAATCAAAAACAATAGTAAAAAAACTTGTTTATGGTCTTCCTCTTTGGTTACAACCTAAAGTAGCATCTTTTGGGATGATTATGCATGTAAGTAAAGATGGGAATATCTTAAAAACCTATTACGATACAACTGGAGAGTTTGTTCCTGAAGCTAGCTCAATCGAGGAACATAATGGTTATCTTTATATTGGTGGAGATATAATCAACCATATTGGAAAATATAAATTAGATTAAAAATAAAGCCACCCTGTACTTTCGTACAGGGTGGCTTTATGTATTAAAAAAAAGATACTTATTAATTACCTCCTTCTAAAGCTTTAAGTTTGTTTTTCATCTTATCTGCTTTTGGATCATCTAGCTGATAGAAGATATTCATTAAAGTACGTACTGCTTCTACATTATCAGGTTGGCTTTTTAAAGCTCCTTCTAAATAAGGAACTGCACTTTTATATAAATCTTCTCTGGCAACTTTAAGTTCTTCGTATCTTTTATTATCTTTTGAAGATGTACCAAGACCATTCATTTCATCAACAATTTTAGTTTCTCCTCCTAAAAGAATAGAAGCTATATTTATTTGAGCTGAAGCATAATCTGGTCTTAATTCTAATGATTTTTTATAGTAGCTTAATGCCTGATCATTATCTCCTAAACGAGATGCACTTACTCCTAAATTATATAACAAGTCAGGATTTTCAGGATCGTTAGCAACAATCTTTTCCATTATTTCCTTATACTTAGCTATATTTCCTAATTTATAATAAAGATCTGCTTCTGCTTGCATTAAAGTAGAATCGCTAGGATTTTCCTTTTTTGCATCTTCAATTGCTGCTACTGCTTCTTCATCTTTTCCTTGGCTCATATAGATCAAAGCTATATTTTTAGCTATTTCTCCTTTTCGAGATTCAGATTTACGCAATTCTGGTTTAATATATGCGCCTGATTTTACAGAAAGATCTCTTGTTTGCTTTGAATCAAAAGGCTCTACCTCTCCGGTTTCTTTATTAGTTGCAACATACTCACTTTCTACACCGCTAAAACCAAGATCTTTTAGTTCATTATAATATTTTAGAGCTTCATCATAATGTTTACCGTTAACTGCGTTACCAGCAGCATAATACAGATAAGTAGTATCTGCTTTATTGGTAGTATATGCCAAATAAAGTTTTTCTGATGCTCCTTTATAATCTTTTACATTCTGATCTTTTATTGCATTTTCAACTAAGGATTGACGTATTATCTGAATTTTTTGAGTTGCATCTGATCCGTATTTAGATCCACCTCCAGCTTTTTCAATTTCGATAGTTTTATTATAAGCATTTGCAGCACCTTCAATTTTATCTAAAGAATCTCCTGCAGAAGAAGCCAAAACCTGTCCTTTAAGAAAGTAATATTGTGCTTTCATTTTTTCATCAGCAATATCTAATTGCCCTTCTGCAGCTTTTAATGCTTCTGTAGCTATATCCATATTACCGGACTTTAAAGCCTTAGAGGCTTCTTTTAATGCTTGTTTTTGAGAAAATCCAACAGCACTAAATGCTAAGAATAGTACTACAATAAATTTAGTCTTCATTACTTGAGTTTTTAAAATGGTATTTATAATTATTCTGTTTCCTTATCAATATTCGTGCCATCTGTTGAAATATCAGAGTCTGTAGTAGAATCCTCTATATCCTCTACCATATCTTCTTCTATTTCTTCATCATCATGCACTACTTTTGCTACTGCAGCAATAGAATCTTTACCTTTAAGATTAATCAAACGTACTCCTTGTGTTGCACGCCCCATTACTCTTAAATCTTCTATAGCAAGTCGAATAGCGATTCCAGATTTATTAATGATCATAAGATCATCTTGATCTGTAACATTTTTAATAGCTACAAGATTACCAGTTTTTTTGGTAACAGAGATGGTTTTAACTCCTTTACCTCCTCTATTTGTAACTCTATAATCTTCTAAATTAGAGCGTTTACCATAGCCATTTTCTGAAACCACCAGAATATTGCTGTCCATTTCATTTACAGCAACCATTCCAATCACTTCATCTTTATCATCTGCTAATCGTATTCCTCTTACTCCAGATGCGCCACGACCCATTGGTCTTGTTTTTTCTTCTTCAAATCGTATTGCTTTACCAGATTTTACGGCTAGCATTACCTGACTCTTACCATCTGTTAATTTAGCTTCAAGAAGTTCATCATCATCCTTTATTGTAATTGCATTTATACCATTAGTTCTTGGTCTGGAATATTGCTCTAAAGATGTCTTTTTAACTTGTCCTTTTTTTGTTGCCATTATGACATAGTGAGAATTAATATACTCTTCATCTTTAAGATCCTGAGTACAAATAAAAGCTTTCACTTTATCATCATTATGTATGTTTATTAGGTTTTGTATAGCTCTTCCTTTAGAGGTTTTACTACCTTCTGGGATTTCATATACACGCATCCAGAAACATTTTCCTTTTTGTGTAAAGAACAACATATACTGATGATTTGTTCCTACAAATAAATGTTCTAGAAAATCTTCATTACGAGTTGTGCTTCCTTTTTGTCCAACTCCTCCTCTATGTTGTTTTTTATATTCGTTAAGAGAAGTTCTTTTAATATATCCAGCATGAGAAATAGTAATTACTACTTTTTCATCAGGAATCATATCTTCAATACTTAAATCTCCTCCTGCATACTCTATTTGAGAACGACGTTCATCTCCGTACTTGTCTTTTACTTCTGCTAGCTCATCTTTGATGATTTGCATTCTACGTTCTTTCTTGTCCAAGATGTCTTTAAGATCTTCGATAGTCTTCATTAAATCCTCATACTCTGCTCGTAATTTATCTTGCTCCAGTCCTGTAAGCTGGCGAAGACGCATTTCTACAATTGCTTTTGCCTGAAGTTCGGATAATTTAAATCTTTCAATTAATTTCTCACGAGCTTCATCGGCATTAGAAGATGCTCTTATTAAAGCAATTACTTCGTCTATATTATCTGAAGCAATAATTAAACCTTCAAGAATATGTGCTCTTTCCTCGGCTTTTCTTAATTCATATTTTGTTCGGCGAACAACTACTTCGTGTCTGTGTTCTACAAAATAATGAATCATTTCTTTTACATTCAATAACTGCGGTCTACCTTTTACCAGTGCAATGTTATTAACACTAAAAGAAGATTGTAATGCTGTATATTTGTATAAAAGATTTAAAACTATATTAGGTATTGCATCTCGTTTTAAGACATACACGATACGCATACCATTTCTATCAGATTCATCTCTAATCGTAGAGATACCATCTATTTTTTTATCGTTTACAAGATCGGCAGTCTTTTTGATCATGTCTGCCTTATTTACTTGATAAGGAATTTCTGTTACAATAATAGACTCTCTACCATTAACTTCTTCAAAACTAGCCTTGGCTCGCATTACAATTCTTCCTCTACCAGTCTTGAAAGCTTCTCTTACTCCATCATATCCATAAATTGTTCCTCCTGTAGGAAAATCAGGAGCTTTGATATGTTGTATAAGTTCATCTATTTCTATATCATTATTCTCTATATAAGCAATAGTACCGTCTACAACCTCGCTTAAGTTATGAGGAGGCATATTAGTTGCCATCCCAACTGCAATACCAGAAGCACCGTTTATTAATAACCCTGGTACCCGTGTAGGCAGAACTGTTGGCTCTAATAATGTATCATCAAAATTAAGAGTATGATCTACGGTTTCTTTTTCAATATCGGCTAACATATCTTCCGATATTTTGCGCATCCTGGCCTCTGTATAACGCATTGCTGCGGGGCTATCTCCATCTACAGAACCAAAGTTACCTTGACCATCTACCAACATATATCTCAAGCTCCATTCTTGAGCCATACGAACCATAGTGTCATATACCGAGGTATCTCCATGAGGGTGATATTTACCTAACACCTCACCTACAATTCTTGCAGATTTCTTATGGGCACTACTTGCTTTAACGCCCAATTCATACATACCAAACAAAACACGTCTATGTACGGGCTTAAGACCATCTCTAACATCTGGAAGAGCACGAGAAACAATAACAGACATTGAATAATCAATGTATGCGGATTTCATCTCATCTTCTATGTTAATAGGTATAAGCTTTTCTCCTTCTGCCATAAAAAATTTTTTTATTCTAAAATTGATTAATTAAACGCGCTAATTTAAGTAATTTAAGACTGTTTTAACACCTATTCACCTATGTAATATACGTAATTTATTAACAATAATAAGTATACATATAGTTAATAAGTCTATTCTTGTAGGTTTTGATTATTAAACCATTTTTTGTCTATTTACGATATAGAAGTAAAAAACATTAAAATTATATGACAGAATCTCCTTTAAATAAAGATATATAGTAAACATCTATTAAAAAGGAATAGTTTTTGTCATTATAATTCTAAAAAATTACTATTTTAGTTATAAAGAAAAAGAAAGAGAATAATTTTATGGATGATAATTTTTCTCCCAGAGTTAAAGATGTTATAGCATACAGTAAAGAAGAAGCTCTTAGATTAGGGCACGACTTTATTGGTACAGAGCATCTTATGCTAGGATTACTTCGTGATGGAAGCGGGAAAGCGATCAGTATCCTTGATGCTTTAGATATTGATTTAACAAATTTAAGAAGAAAGGTCGAGATCCTTAGTCCGGCAAATCCGGATGTAGCGGTCGCTTCTAACGAGAAAAAAAACTTACATTTAACTAGGCAGGCAGAAAGAGCGTTAAAAACTACTTTTTTAGAGGCAAAACTATTTCAGAGTTCTTCTATAAATACAGCGCATCTTTTATTATGCATTCTAAGAAATGAAAACGACCCAACTACAAAACTTTTAAATCGTTTAAAAGTAGATTATGATAACGTTAAAGACCAATTTAAGTTTATGATAACTAACGAAGAAGAATATATCGACACCCCAAAAGCTGAATCCTTCTCTGAAGATGATGATGATTTAACGGGAGATTCAAAAGAAAATCCTTTTAATTCTCCTGGTGGAGGAGCGAAAGCAGGAAAAAAATCAAAGACCCCAGTTTTAGATAACTTTGGGCGCGACCTTACTGCTATGGCAGAAGAAGGCAAACTTGACCCCGTAGTAGGAAGATCTAAAGAAATAGAGCGAGTTTCTCAAATATTAAGCAGGCGTAAAAAAAACAACCCACTATTAATAGGAGAGCCTGGAGTTGGTAAATCTGCAATAGCAGAAGGATTAGCTTTACGAATAATTCAACGAAAAGTTTCTAGAATTCTGTTTGACAAAAGAGTCGTAACTCTAGATTTAGCCAGCTTAGTTGCAGGAACAAAATACAGAGGACAGTTTGAAGAGAGAATGAAGGCAGTGATGAATGAGTTAGAAAAGAATGATGATATTATTCTTTTTATAGACGAAATTCATACTATTGTTGGTGCTGGTGGTGCAACAGGAAGCTTGGATGCTTCGAATATGTTTAAACCTGCATTAGCCAGAGGTGAAATTCAATGTATAGGAGCTACCACTTTAGATGAATATCGACAATATATTGAAAAAGACGGTGCCCTAGAAAGACGTTTTCAGAAAGTAATTGTAGAGCCTACAAATATCGAGGAAACTATAGAAATTCTTAATAATATAAAAGAAAAATACGAAGAGCATCACAATGTTATTTACACTCCCGAAGCAATTTTGGCGTGTGTAAAATTAACGAATCGATACATGACAGACCGCTTCTTACCTGACAAAGCTATTGATGCTTTAGATGAAGCTGGATCCAGAGTACACATTACTAATATTGATGTTCCTAAAAAGATACTTGATTTAGAGAAAAAATTAGAAGAAGTAAGAGAACTTAAAAATAGTGTCGTTAAAAAACAAAAATATGAAGAAGCTGCAAAACTTAGAGATGATGAAAAAAATCTTGAAAAAGAATTAGTTGTCGCTCAAGAACAGTGGGAAAAAGACTCTAAATTACATAAAGAAATTGTAAGCGAAGATAATGTTGCAGATGTAGTTTCTATGATGACAGGAATTCCTGTAAATCGTATTGCACAAACTGAAAGCAATAAACTTGCCGAATTACCACAATTAATCATGGGCAAGGTAATTGGTCAAGAAGAAGCTGTTAAGAAAGTAGTTAAAGCAATACAAAGAAATCGCGCAGGACTTAAAGACCCTAATAAACCAATAGGTTCTTTTATATTCTTAGGACAAACTGGAGTTGGTAAAACACAATTAGCAAAAGTCTTAGCTAAAGAATTATTTGATAATGAAGATGCATTAATACGCATCGACATGAGCGAATATATGGAGAAGTTTGCCGTATCAAGACTTATAGGAGCTCCTCCTGGCTATGTTGGATATGAAGAAGGTGGACAACTTACAGAAAAAGTAAGAAGAAAACCATACGCTGTTATACTTTTAGACGAAATAGAAAAAGCACATCCTGATGTTTTCAATATGATGCTTCAAGTATTAGACGATGGATATCTTACAGATAGTTTAGGTCGAAAAATTGATTTTAGAAATGCTATCATAATAATGACTTCTAATATAGGAGCTCGCAAATTAAAAGATTTTGGACAAGGAGTTGGTTTTGGAACTACCGCAAAGAAAACCCAAGCAGAAGATTATGCAAAAGGGGTTATAGAAAATGCATTAAAAAAAGCATTTGCTCCCGAGTTTCTAAACAGAGTTGACGATGTAGTAGTCTTTAACGCACTAGAAAGAGAAGATATCCATAAGATTATAGATATTGAATTAGACAAATTATACGGAAGAATTAAAGATCTTGGATATGATTTAACATTAAGTGAAAAAGCTAAAGACTATATAACAGAGAAAGGTTTTGATAAACAGTACGGAGCACGACCGTTAAAGAGAGCTATTCAAAAATACATAGAAGATGCTCTTGCTGAAGAAATTATCAACGCACAACTTCAAGAAGGAGATACCATTTTTATGGACATGGAAAAAGATTCAGAAGAACTAACCATCACCATCAAAAAAGCTGAAAAATCTACAGAATCCTAACTTTTAGTAACACACTTATTAGAGTAGATTTAGTGTCTTTTTTATAAAAAAGCTAAACCTGTAAATTTATTTTACAGGTTTTTTTATACATTTAAAATAATATTTACACCCTAAATGCTACAAAATACAGATACACCATAATAACTTACCATTTTTTCCATATTAAAAGCTCTAAATTAGATAAATCTTATTTTTTTATGCAATTTTGTAATCCAAAATAAAATTAAAACGCTAACAAGTATTTAATGATCACCTCATATGATTTTTATTTTTGTCATATAGAAATATATGATGACTATGTAAAAGCAATAATGAAAGAAGGAGTCACAGTTTCTCCTGAACACAATAATGTTTTACTGCAAATCGTAGAAAAACATTTTAAAAATAAAGCTTTTGTATACATTTCTCATAGGATCAACTCCTATGCAGTAGATCCTACTATTTACTTAGAAACAGCAAAAATTAAAAACCTAGTAGGTTTTGTTGTGGTATCTAGTGACCCTAAACAAAAAATGCAAACCAGAGTAGAAAAGATATTTTTTGGAAAAGAATTTGAACAATTCGATACTATGGAAGAAGCTTTAGCATGGAAAAATATGATTATACAGAAATATAAAGATTAAAACTAAGTTAATGTTCTAAAAACAACAAAGTGATACTATAAAAATAGTGACTGTTGTTTTTATTTTAAATTTCACACACTCATAAAAAAAATTTATTATCTAACGCATTTTTAAAACAGTTTAAGAATGAGGATGAACTCTAGTAAGTTTGTGAAACAAATTCAAAAGCGAGATATTAAAAAAATGCTTGAAGGTGAATTAAATGATAACATTAGCTACCATAAGCATGAAAACCAACTATTTCTAATTCTCGAAATGGTTATTCTCAAAAGAAAGTTCGTACTTCTTTAGGAGAATCAGAGATAGAAGTTTCCAGAAATCCTTGGTATTTTAAGTTACGAACTTAATGAAACCGCGTCATAATCTAATCAGTATAAAACAACTCTTTTGAGTATACTACTTAAAAGATATTGCATTGCATACGGTACATCTCTCTTCCCGTAAATGGCAAATCTAATCCCGGCACCATAAATACCTATCCCGCAGGTACTTTTGTACTTCCCAGCGCTATAGACACGCTTCCCGTAAGTGGTAAAGCTTGTCCCTGCACTATACATACCCATCCCGTAGGTACTTTTACGCTTCCCGGTAGCCGGGACTAGTATACATGTAGCAAGGACATGAATAAATATCCCTAGGAGCTTTAAAAACACTACCAGAAAACAATAAAACAGTACAGGGATTGTATACTGCATATACAGGGAACACCCAAAAAGAAACGGGATGTATAAAAAGTTTATACATCCCGTTTGTATCCATAAGCGATACCCTGTTGTCTAATCGAACCTATAATTTAGAACAACCCCGCTATATTTTTTAGAGTAGCAATAGTATCTTGTGCTAATTGATCTGCTTCTTTCTGACTTAAAGCTTCTGTATAAATACGAATAATAGGTTCTGTATTACTTTTACGTAAATGCACCCAACGATCTTCAAAATCAACTTTTACACCATCTACAGTAGAGACTTCTTCTGAAACATATTTGTTATGAAAACCTTCTAAAATAGCATCTACATCTAAATCTGGAGTTAACTGAATTTTATTCTTACTCATAAAATAGGATGGATAGCTGTTTCGTAAAGCACTTACCGTACATTTTTTTTCTGCCAAATGTGTTAAAAACAGGGCAACCCCAACCAAAGAATCTCTTCCATAATGGGATTCTGGATAAATAATACCTCCGTTACCTTCTCCTCCTATAACAGCATTATTTGCTTTCATTAACTCTACCACATTAACCTCTCCTACTGCGCTAGCCAAATAGGTACCATTATGTTTTTGAGTAACATCTCTTAATGCTCTACTAGAAGATAAATTAGAAACGGTATTACCTGGTGTTTTACCTAACACAAAATCTGCACAAGCTACCAAAGTATACTCTTCTCCAAACATTTCTCCATCTTCGCTCATAAAAGCCAGACGATCTACATCTGGATCTACAACAATTCCAAAATCTGCTTTTTCCTTAACCACTAATTTAGATAAATCTGTTAAATGTTCTTTTAAAGGTTCTGGATTGTGAGGAAAATGCCCGTTTGGCTCGCAATATAATTCAACTACCTCTACTCCCATTTTTTTCAACAAACCAGGTATAGCAATCCCTCCTGTAGAATTAACGGCATCTACAACAACTTTAAACCCTGATTTCTTTACCAATTCGGCATTTACTAAAGATAAATTAAGAACCTCTTCTATATGTTTATCGATATACGTATCATTAACGGTAATGCTTCCTAAATCATCTACCTCTGCAAAGACATAACTATCATTTTCTGCTATATCCAGAATCTTTTTTCCGTTTTCTGCATTTAAGAACTCTCCTTTATTGTTTAATAACTTAAGAGCATTCCATTGCTTTGGATTATGACTTGCTGTTAATATTATTCCGCCATCTGCTTTTTCTAGTGGTACGGCTATCTCTACTGTAGGAGTTGTAGACAATCCCAAATCTATTACATGTATTCCTAATCCTACTAAACCATTCATTACCAGTTGTTGGATCATAGATCCAGAAATACGTGCATCTCTACCTACTACTACAGTTGGATGCTCTTTATTTGTTTCCTTTTTTAACCAACTACCATATGCCGATGCAAATTTTACTGCATCTATCGGTGTAAGGTTATCCCCAACTGTTCCTCCTATCGTTCCTCTAATCCCCGAAATTGATTTTATTAATGTCATGTATTATTGTTTTGATTGTATGATATAGATACAAATGTACAAGGTCTTACAGAGTACCACAACTTTACGATTAAAGTTTACAAAAAAACAATAGTAAATTTTCAAGAACTAAGGATTTATAAAAGCAGAGATGTATAGGTTTATAGTGCGTTATAGTTTATGTGCAACTATTTCAACACACCCTTTATCTGCCATTGTTACGTAAAATGTATTATAATCCTTTCCAAATGTTATATTGGTAGGTTTACTTCCTTTAAGATTTATTTCTTTTAAAAACTTACCTTCTGGAGATAATATAACAACCGTACCTTTATCAAATCTACATACATACAGGTTTCCTTTAGTATCACATCGCATACCATCTAATCCAAAATCTTCAAAAGAATACAACATTTTCTTATTTTTTACAGTACCGTCATTCTGAATATCATATACCCATATTTTTCGTTGAATGGATTCATTAACATACAACTTTTTTCCATCAGGACTTACTTCTATCCCATTAGTAGTCCCCATATCACTTTCTAGTTTCTCAAATCCTTTACTCTTAGTTATTTTCCAAATATTACCTGTGTTTTTTTTCCAATTAGGATCACTGGCATATATAATTCCAGATGGAGAAATAGCTATATCATTGGGTTGGTTTGCATCTGGATGATGTGCAAAAACCGAAATTTTTCGAGTATCCATATCTACCATCAAAATATTATGGTTTGTATAATCTGCTATATACATTTCGCCTTGTTTTCCAAATCTAATTCCATTTCCAATACTTCCGTTTGGCAGCTCTAAAAACAAGGATAGCTCTCCTTCTGGAGTGATTTTACCTACAGTTCCTTCTTTTTGATAATTAACCGCATAGATATTACCTTCAGAATCTGTTGCAGGACCTTCAATACCACTAGTAAATGTATTAGGACTTGTAAAATCTTTACTCGTTATTTCTTTTTTGCAGGATGCAAGCAAAACAAGGATAAAAAAAGGAATACATCTCATGTCTAAGTTTTTGGGTGTATCCTCAAAACTAAATTATTTTAATCTTTACCCTTATGTTTTTCTACAAATGATACTTTTAATCCTACAAACGACCATAATTAATCGATATTACTATTGAAAAAATTGTATTTTAACCCAATGAATTTTTTAGCCCATATTTATCTATCTGGGGGTAATCCAGAACTTACTATAGGAAATTTTATTGCTGACTCTGTTAAAGGGAAAGCATATCTGCAATATCCAAATGAAGTGCAAAAAGGAATTACATTACATCGTAAAATCGACTCCTATACAGATAGTCATCCTATTGTAAAAAAAAGCGTATCTCGATTGTTTCCTAAATACAGTCACTACAGTACCGTTATTGTAGACATTCTTTACGATCATTTTTTGGCTGCTAATTGGAAAAAATATTCAGACACCCCTTTAGAGGAATACATTTCTTCATTCTACGCACTACTACACGAACATTATGAAATTTTGCCTAGACGAATTCAGAATTTTATGCCCTACATGATTAAAGATAACTGGCTTTTAAGTTATGCATCTATACAAGGTATTGGCACTATTTTATACCAAATGAATCAAAGAACAAAAAATAGATCTAAAATGAATTTTGCGGTTATAGAACTTGAAGAGTTTTATACAGATTTTGGCAAAGAGTTTCAATCTTTTTTTGAAGAACTAGAACTATATACAAAAAATGAAATAAGATTACTATAAGAAACCCATAACAGGCATTTAATTAAGTGCCAAAAAGTAATAACTTTGAAACAAACATCACGATGTATGTTTCTGTAAAAATATATTTTGTTTCCTTAAACAAGCTTTGGAGAAATAAACTCCAAAATATGGACTAAAACTAACAATCAATCGCCAGTAAAACTTTAAATAGATGAAGATAAATTTTACCAAACCCTTATTTTACGTTCTTTTATTAGCGTTTAGCTTTTCTTGTAAAACCAATACAAAATCCGAATCAAAAACAGAGGTTACTCCTATTACTGGTCTTATTACTCAAAAGGCAATGGTAGTTTCTGCCAGAGAAGAAGCTTCAAAAATTGGTGCAGACATCCTCAAAAAAGGAGGTAATGCTTTTGATGCTATGGTAGGTACAGAAATGGCCCTTGCCGTAGCGTATCCATTTGCAGGAAGTCTGGGAGGTGGTGGTTTTATGGTATACAGAAAAGTAAATGGAGAGGTGGGAGCTATAGACTTTAGGGAAAAAGCTCCTTTGGCAGCAACCAAAGATATGTATCTGGATGAAAATGGTAATCCAATACCCGAAAAAAGTCAACTAGGTGCTATGGCAATTGGCGTACCTGGTACCATTGCAGGAATCTTTGCAGTACATGAAAAATTGGGCTCTCTGCCCATCGAAGATATTTTAAACCCTGTGGTTGCATTAGCTAATAAAGGTTTTGTTATTACGGAAAAACAAAAAAAACGATTTGACGAATACAAAGAGTTGTTTCTCGAAGTCAATCAAGATACTATTCTTTTTGCAAAAAATTATAAAGCTGGAGACACTTTAAAAAATGAGAAACTGGCAGAAACCCTTAAACGTATTATTAAAAATGGTGCTTCTGAATTTTATACTGGGGAAACAGGAAAAAAGTTGGTAGAGCGAATACAATCCAAAGGGGGAATAATGACTATGGAAGATCTGTCTAAATACGAAGTAAAATGGCGTAATCCTGTACGCTTTGCATATAAAGGGCTTTCTGTTATATCAATGTCTCCCCCATCTAGTGGTGGCGTATGTCTTGCCCAAATCATGAAAATGATAGAGCCATATGATCTAAAACAATATGGGCATAACTCCCTTAAAACCATTCAGGTTATTACAGAAGCAGAAAGAAGAGCCTATGCAGATCGTGGTTTTTATCTAGGGGATCCCGACTTTGTAAATATTCCTTTAGACACGTTAATTAGTAAAGAATATCTTTCGTATAGAATGAGAGATTTTAGCTTTGATAAAGCTACTTTATCCTCAGATATTAATTGCGGAATGATTTCTGGTTACGAGAGCGACGAGACTACCCACTACTCTATTGTAGATTCCTTTGGCAATGCTATTTCTGCAACTATAACTCTTAACGGGGCTTATGGCTCTAAGTTATATGTACCAGAAATTGGAACCTTCCTTAATAATGAAATGGATGATTTTAGTGCGAAACCTGGTACTCCTAATATGTTTGGGCTAATTGGTGCAGAAGCTAATGCTATTGCTCCAGAAAAAAGGATGTTAAGCTCTATGACTCCTACCATAGTTGAAAAAGATGGAAAACTATGGATGTCTGTAGGTACTCCTGGCGGATCTACTATTATAACCTCTGTATTACAAACCATATTGAATGTAAAAGAGTTTGATATGACCATGCAAGATGCGGTTAACGCACCTCGTTTTCATCACCAATGGTTGCCAGACGTGGTAGTGTTTGAACCAGAATCATTTAGTACTAGTTTGATCGACAGCTTAAAACAAAAAGGATATAAAATCAACCAAGAAAACTCTAAAATTATAGGAAAAGTAGATGGTATTCTTGTATTACCCGATGGAAGATTAGAAGGTGGTGCTGATAAAAGAGGGGATGATACTGCTATTGGGTTCTAATATGTCTATTAGTTACGCTTTTTATATTATCTCACATAAAAAGTATAAAACTCATCTTGGTCTTCATTTTCATTTATTATCTCGATTATGTAATTATATATAAAGCCTTTTGAGCTCCTTCCTTCTGATGGAAAAACCCTAAAGGTATAAGTATCTAAAAGAGACATTAGTCTATATTCTTGATTTCCGATGTTACTAATAATACTAAAATTTTTAAAGATTCCAGAATCATCTTCAATTATTATACTCTCTTGTCCATTAATTTTTATAGAATACTCGTCATAAAATTCATCACCACTTAATATCTGATACTCTGAGTAGTATTTATTAGACTGAGAATAACTTAGAGTACATACTGAAAAGCTAAGAATTAAAAAAAAATATTTCATATTATTACGTATCATGGATTCTTGTTTTTCTTTTGTTTTCCAAAATTGTAAGATACCCCAAAAAAATGTCCAAATTTAAATTTATTTGTAGTTGGTACATTAGCACCTTGTCCTAAATCATATTCGGTAGTACCATCTGCAGCAAAAGTATTTTTAATTTCACTTACTTGCCCCATTGATAATCCACCATGGATAATCCACCTTTCATTTTTTCCTAAAATAAAACCACCGCCAGCTAATATTTGAAACTTTTGATTAGAGGTTAACAATGTACCAAAATTAATTGTAGGTCTTACCCAAGAACCTCCCCGTAAAGATATGTTTACCATTGCACCAAATCCAAAATCATAATTACCTGCATCATCTTCGGTTATTGTAGAATTATTTACCGTATTACCATTAGCATTGGTTGTTGTAGTTGTAGTAGTCGAATATTGAGAATCAAACAATGAAGTTATGTAAGTACCTGCGCTAACATCGATTTTTAACCCTCCTCTTATCCATATCTTATATTTATAAATCTCGGGAGTTGTAGGGTTATTTTTATCAATTCTTTCTAACGTAATTTCCACATAATCAACATTATCTCCATTAATATCTATTGGTAGTATATATGCATTAGAGTCTATCTTATTAGTTTTAACTAACTTCTTTTGATTTTCTTCCAATAAAGATTTAACGTTTTTTAATTTTTCTAAAATAGCAGGCTCTACAATTTTTAATTCATCTATCGCATTTTCAATCAAAGCAATATTAAAATTTAAGGCATTGAATTCATTGGTTTTTTCTTTTCTTTCTGCTTTAAATTCTTCTATGTTTAAATTATCTACCAGTGAAATTTCCAAAATAAAATCATCTAAATCAAGTCCAAGTTTATCTACGCTAGTTTCTAATAAGTTTAGTTTATTTACAACTTTATCTTTTGTACCTAAATCTATTTTAGAGATTGTTGCTTCATCCATGAGCCCCATTGCGATTAATCCTTTTATTTTTTTTTCCTTATCGGACTCTTTTTCTTCTTGTTTAAATTGAAAATTATCTGAATCAAACAAGCTAATGTTTTGATAGGTTAATTTATAAGTATATTTAAAAGGATTACCATTTTTTAAGTCAACGGCTAATAAATGTCTGTTTTTTACAACTAATTTGTTTAAACCATCTGAATGGTTAACACTATTTTTTTCTGGCCTTGACAAATCTATAGTAATCACTGTTGTTTCTATATTTTGAGCTACAGCAAATGGAGCAAGAAATAAAAATGAGATGAAAAGTAAAGAATATTTCATGTTTTTTGATTAGACGTTTATTTGTTAAAACTAATCAAATTTAAGCAGATTAAAAATACCCTTTAGAGGGTATTTTCCCCTTTTTTTCATAATTTAGAACTTAAAGCCAATCCTTTTTATTTATTTCTTAATATACTTATATTTTAGATAGACTCTTAACAGATTCATTTTTAAGATACCCTTTACTTGTTTATTATTATAATGTAAAATTAAACAACAACCTCAGAGCAAGATTTAGGGAATTGGTACCTCAATTAGAAATTAAATACAACAAGGTACCCAAACCAAAAAAGCAGATGACTTACATGCCATCTGCTTTTTTTATTAGAAATATAATTTGATATTACTTTACTTCTTCAAAGTCAACATCTTCTACGTCACTTCCTTCAGAGGTACTATCTCCAGAAGCTTGTTGTGCTCCTGCATCAGGTCCTGGTTGTCCGCCTTGTTGTGCTTCTGCCTGAGCCTTATACATCTCTTCGCTAGCAACTTTCCAAGCTTCATTGATTTTATCTAGAGCTGGTTGGATTACTGCAAGATCTTTAGATTCGTATGCTTTTTTCAGTTCTTCTAAAGCTTCTTCTACTGGCTTTTTCTTATCCTCAGATATTTTATCTCCAAATTCTTTAAGTTGCTTTTCTGTTTGGAAAATCATACCATCTGCTTCATTAAGCTTATCTGCTGTTTCTTTAGCTGCTTTATCTGCATCAGCATTTGCCTCTGCCTCTTTTTTCATTTTTTCGATTTCTTCTTCTGTTAATCCTGAAGAAGCTTCGATACGAATATCCTGAGATTTATTTGTAGCTTTATCTGTAGCAGAAACTTTAATTATACCATTGGCATCGATATCAAAAGTAACTTCAATTTGTGGTGTTCCTCTTTGTGCTGGTGGAATACCATCTAAGTGAAAACGACCAATTGTTTTGTTATCTGCTGCCATAGGGCGTTCCCCTTGTAACACATGGATCTCTACAGATGGCTGGTTATCTGCTGCAGTAGAGAATACTTGTGATTTTTTGGTTGGGATTGTAGTGTTGGCTTCGATAAGCTTTGTCATTACATTACCCATAGTTTCGATACCAAGAGATAGTGGTGTTACATCTAATAACAATACATCTTTAACATCTCCTGTTAATACTCCCCCTTGAATTGCAGCTCCTACAGCAACAACCTCATCAGGATTTACTCCTTTACTAGGTGCTTTTCCAAAGAATTTTTCTACGGCTTCTTGTACTGCAGGAATACGTGTAGAACCTCCTACTAATATAATCTCATCAATATCACTAGTAGATAAGCCAGCTGCTTTAAGCGCAGTACGACAAGGCTCTATAGTACGTTTTACTAAATCATCAATTAATTGATCAAATTTTGCTTTGGTTAATGTTCTCACCAAGTGCTTTGGTCCACTAGCTGTAGCCGTAACATATGGTAAGTTGATTTCTGTTTGTGCAGAAGATGATAATTCAATTTTAGCTTTCTCAGCAGCTTCTTTAAGACGTTGTAAAGCCATTGGATCTTTACGTAAATCCATATCTTCTTCACTCTTAAACTCTTCTGCTAACCAATCAATTATTTTTTGATCTACATCATCTCCTCCTAAATGTGTATCTCCATCTGTAGATAACACCTCGAATACTCCATCTCCTAATTCTAAGATAGATACATCATGTGTTCCTCCTCCAAAATCAAATACTACTATTTTTTGGTCTGTTCCTTTTTTATCTAAACCATATGCTAGTGCTGCAGCGGTAGGCTCATTGATAATTCTTTCTACTTTAAGACCTGCAATCTCTCCAGCTTCTTTCGTAGCTTGACGCTGTGCATCATTAAAGTATGCTGGTACGGTAATTACCGCTCTGGTTACATCCTGACCAAGATAATCTTCTGCTGTTTTCTTCATTTTTTGAAGTGTCATTGCAGATAATTCTTGAGGAGTATACAAACGACCATCAATATCTACTCTAGGAGTATCATTATCTCCTTTTACAACTTTATAAGCTGCTCTTTCCGCTTCTTTAGAAGACTCAGAGAATTTATTCCCCATAAATCTTTTTATAGAAGATATGGTTTTAGTTGGATTTGTAACCGCCTGACGCTTTGCAGGGTCTCCAACTTTAATTTCTCCTCCTTCTACAAAAGCAATCACAGAAGGAGTTGTTCTTTTACCTTCGGCATTAGGGATTACTACAGGCTCATTACCTTCCATTACAGAAACACAAGAGTTGGTGGTCCCTAAGTCTATTCCTATTATTTTACTCATCTTTATACTAAATTGTTATACGATTATTCTTAATATTTTATTGCTGTAAGGTCAATGATTATGCCATTACTATCTATATGACAGGATGTCATATTTATATTTTTAAACATAGATTCTTAAATCACTACCACAAAACAGCAAGAAGCTTTTAAGTATACTTTAAAAAATAAGTTTTTTTGTTACCAAAAAGCTATATTTACCCCCATAATTTTATCAATAATTATCAATTATGGAATGTATCAGTATTTTTGATATGCTTAAGATAGGTGTAGGTCCTTCTAGTTCACATACTTTAGGTCCCTGGCGAGCAGGACGACGTTGGACCGCAGAGCTAAAAGAAAAGAAAACCTTTACTGATGTTACTGCAATTACTATTGATCTTTTTGGTTCTTTATCTCTTACAGGAAAAGGACATGCCACAGATATAGCAGTTATCTTAGGATTATGTGGTTACGATCCTCAAACTATTGATGTTTCTGCTATTGACTCTATTATAGAAAGCATTAATAGTTCTAAAAAACTAATATTAAATAACGAAATAGAAGTTTCTTTTGACCCAAAAACACAAATTATTTTTAATAGAGAATTTAAAGAGTTCCACCCTAATGGAATGACTTTTCATGCTACTCTAAAAAATGGAAAAAAAGTTTCCTCTTCTTTTTATTCTATTGGTGGTGGTTTTGTTGTAAAAGAAGAACGTAATAGAAAGAAAAAGAAATTAGAGGAATTTAAGGAGTTCCCTATGCCTATTCAAAAAGGAACAGATCTTTTAAGATATTGTGTTGCTAAAAACAAAAAAGTCTCTGAAATTGTTTTAGAAAATGAGCGCTCCCTAAGAAGCGATGCTGAAATTGATGAAAGAATTGCACAGATATGGAATGTAATGCTAGAATCTATGTATACAGGCTGTCATACAGAAGGAATTTTACCTGGTGGCCTAAAAGTAAGACGACGAGCATACGACTCTCATAAAAATTTAATAAATTCTGCTTCCTATAGTAATCCGACCGAGTGGATTGAGGCTATTCGAAACACCGAAGTTAAATTTCGCCAAATACTTAAATGGGTTTCTTGCTTTGCATTGGCAGTAAATGAAGTAAATGCATCTCTGGGGCGAGTAGTAACTGCTCCTACCAACGGAAGCGCTGGAGTTATTCCTGCTGTAATGATGTATTATATGGTTATAGAAAACCATGACGCTAATTTTGATGATGTAAAACAATTTATGTTAGTTGCAGGAGAAATTGGCAGTCTTTTCAAAAAAGGAGCTACTATTTCTGCCGCAATGGGTGGTTGTCAGGCAGAGATTGGTGTTTCGTCTGCCATGGCTGCAGGAGCACTTACTGAACTTATGGGTGGTACTCCAGAACAAGTATTAATGGCTAGTGAAATTGCAATGGAGCATCATTTAGGGTTAACTTGTGATCCTATAGCTGGTCTAGTTCAAATACCTTGTATAGAACGTAATGCCATGGGAGCGATAAAAGCTATTAATGCTTGTGAAATGGCTCTGGATACAGATGCCGCAAATGCAAAAGTACCCTTAGATAAAGTAATCGAAACGATGTGGGAAACTGCAAAAGATATGAATACTAAATATAAAGAAACCAGCGAAGGTGGTTTGGCAGTAAAAGTAAGTTTAAGTGATTGCTAATATTAAGTCCTTGTTTATACGTATCGTACTATCAATAGCGGCATTATATAGCTATTGAAATAATTATGCAAAACTAAACTACATGGTAAATTTATAAAGATTATCGTTATAAATCTAAAAAGGGTAACTCTTAAAAAAGTTACCCTTTTACCTAAATTAGAATTATCTTCTCTTCTTATTTGCTATGTTTTATACACTTTTTCGGCATACGCAATCTTTCAATTCCTGTTAGTACTCCATTCGCTATAAAAGTTTTATTCTTATCCAAATCCACTATAGTGTAGGTTTTATGTTCTCCTTCAATCTCTTGAATTTTCACTACTTCAATTTTATTTTTCAAATTTTTGATTTTACTCCCTAATTTAAGCTGAACTACATTAGTTATTTCATAGTCTTTTTCGGTTTTGGAAGGATTTATGGAAGTCCATTGTAAATTACTTTGCAAAAATGGATGGTCTTTTGTGCAAGTGATTTTTGTACCATTTGAAAACTCAATATTTACAAGGTTTTTATGAAACGGATTTGCCAATTCTTTGATAATTGATGTTTCATATTTTTGTGTTCTATTGTTAAATGACATGATTTCATCTCCAACTATTAAATTTTCTATTGCTTTTAAGGTTTTATCTCCCATAGTTATTAGAGTTCCTTTTGCCAGGCAGTGCACGTCTAAACCATTAAAATAAATTTCGGTTATAGCGGTATCCTCATATTTATCTCCCTTATAAACAGATAGAATTTCAAATTTTATATTCCAATTCTCTTTTTCTTTAAGTTTATCAAGGTCGTCTCTCTCAGAATTACCTAATGGTTTTTCTAGTTCTACCAATTGCTTTGCGTATATGTCTTTTAATTCGATTATAGCAAATGGTTTATCCTCTACGTACATTTTTAGTTTATGAACTCTTGAGTTTTCTTTCCAAACTTTTTTATTTTTAATATACCCATTAGCAAATATTATTGTGGTTACTCTTGGATGCGTTGGCGCAAAACTGAAATTAATAAATTCTCCGATGCCATATCCTTTTTTGCCTTCTACCCAAGCGGTTTGATAACTAAAATCTGTTAGGTTTTTGGTGTCATAATCTATTTTCCCATTAGAGGAGAGTGCTGATGAAGTTGTTACAGTGTACTCCCCGGCACCACAATACCAACTACAGCCACCTCCTTCAACATCCCACATACTAAAGTATGTTTCTGGATATTTTTCTAAAAGTTCATTTTCTTCTTTTGTTAAATTATCCCAACTTTTTTTTCCGTTTTCTACATCTTCAAATAGTTTATCTCTTTTTTTCCAATCCTTTTGTACTTCAATTCCAAAGTCAAATGATTCTCCTTCAACAGGGATGATTGTTTTTAACTCTTGACTAAATAAATTTGCTGTTAAAAAAGTTAGTAGTATAGGTATTAATATTTTCATTTTTGTCATGCTCATATTTAATAGTTTATGCCGAGCAAAGAAGGAGATTTCATCTCTAGTCTCTCCCTCCGTTCAGGATAGCTTTCCATCATACGGCTCTTCTTAAACAAATCTATGATTTAATTTAAATATGATATACTCTAAGGGTGGGATATGTTAGGAGATTGTTTCTTAACCTTGTTTAATCATTTTTGGGCTTTGACCAAGTTATGCTTATATCTTTTTGCACCTACAACCTTACTTACCAAGGAGTTTTCTTCTTTATAATATTTGTTTTTGTTTCAGCGTTCTTAACAATGATCTCACCCTTTTCTCTAAAACTTTATCTAAATTGAAGATTTTAAATCTATATTTTTAACAATTCTAATATCTACTTACATTACATTCTTCTTTATTTCGGGTGTCTGCTATAGCTATTATTTTCCATGTGGTACCATCGTTAAATAATTGAAAAACATTAACCCCACAATGGCTAAATGTACCGTTCAAATAAAACTCATATGGAGTCCAAACATTTGCGATACCTTTATTAGCCTCAATCTTAAAAGACAATAATTTTTCCTCCCATTTTTGATCTTCTGGCCTGTTTTTTATTGCTTTTAAAAAAGTTTGTGGCACCATTTTAATGGTTTCGAATCTACCTTCTTTATTTTTCTTTACTGTCAAAATCGTAATGTTTTGATCCATAGTGTTTTTCATCTTAACCGTATCTGCTTTATGAAAACCTTCAAAAAAATTTAAAATAGTTTGTTTAACTTCTTCTTTATGGTTAATAAGCTCCTTTTTTGAAAGTGTTTCCTGAGAAAAAACAGCCAACGAAAAAAATAGAGCTATATAAAAAGGTACTTTGTACATCATCTTTATTGATTTTATTATTTATAAAAATAAAATATTTAATCCTACTTTGTCATCTTATATATATGCTTTTATTCGATTTTAAGGTTTACCATTAACATCCCTCTAAACCTCCCTTCAAAGGGAGACTTTCACTCCTTCCTTTGAAGGAAGGTTGGGATGGATGTATTTTTAAATCTAAGACTACAAAATAGTATTACCATACATAAACAAAATAAAAGGAAATCAAAAATAAATTACGTTTGTTACCATATAGGTAATTGTTTACTTTTACAAACCTAAAACAATTAGAAATGTCTACAGCAAAAAAAGATTATAAGCGTGTTACTGTAAAATCTCTTGTAGAGATGAAAGCCAATAAAGAAAAAATATCTATGCTTACCGCTTATGATTATACCATGGCAAAAATCGTAGATGGTGCGGGAGTAGATGTTATTCTTGTTGGGGATTCTGCCTCTAATGTAATGGCTGGTCATGAAACTACTTTACCAATTACATTAGATCAAATGATATATCATGCTTCTTCGGTAATTCGTGCAATAGATCGTGCATTAGTAGTTGTAGATCTACCATTTGGTAGTTATCAAAGTGATCCAAAAGAAGCTTTACGTTCTGCTATTCGTATTATGAAAGAATCTGGAGGTCATGCGGTGAAGCTTGAAGGAGGAAAAGAAGTAAAAGAATCGGTTAAACGAATTCTGCATGCAGGGATTCCTGTTATGGGGCATCTTGGTCTTACTCCGCAATCTATTTATAAATTTGGGACATATACCGTTCGTGCTAAAGAAGAAGAAGAAGCTCAAAAATTAAAAGAAGATGCTTTAATGTTAGAAAAAGCAGGGTGTTTTGCTATTGTTTTAGAAAAGGTTCCTGCAAAATTAGCTAAAGAAGTTGCAGAGAGTGTTAGTATACCAATTATTGGTATCGGGGCAGGAAATGGTGTGGATGGTCAGGTATTAGTCACGCATGACATGATTGGGATGACTCATGAGTTTCATCCTAGGTTTTTAAGACGTTATTTAGATCTGTATTCTGAAATGACTAATGCATTTAAACAATATGTTACCGATGTTAAAACTGTTGATTTTCCTAATGATAATGAGCAGTATTAGCGTTTAGTTATATCGATCTAAAAACCAAGAATGTCAAAAATTATTTCAAATATTTACAATCTTCAGGTTCTTTATGAGGATAATCATATTATCATAGTAAACAAACGCCCAGGAGATATTGTACAAGGAGATAAAACTGGTGATAGACCACTTAGTGAAATAGTAAAAGAATATATCGCAGAAAAGTACAATAAACCAGGAGCAGTATATCTTGGGGTAGTGCATAGATTAGACAGGCCTACAAGTGGTATTGTGGTATTTGCCAGAACAAGTAAAGCTCTACCTAGACTTAATGCCTTATTTGCCAATAAAGAAGCTAAAAAAACATACTGGACAGTCGTTAAAAACCCTCCTCCAAAAAAACAAGACACCTTAACACACTGGTTAAAACGCAATACCAAACAAAATAAATCCTATGCGTATACTAATGAGGTTGCGGATAGTAAAAAGGCTATTTTAGAATATAAGTTACTTAAAAAATTAGATAATTATTATCTGCTGGAAATTGATTTACATACTGGGCGTCATCACCAAATAAGATCACAGCTTTCTAGTATTGGATGTGTTATTAAGGGAGATTTAAAGTATGGAGCAGATCGTAGTAATAAAGACGGAAGTATTCATTTACATGCCAGAAAATTATCTTTTATTCACCCTGTAAAAAAAGAACAACTCTCTATTATTGCTCCTCTTCCTACGGATCCTATCTGGAAAGATTGTAATTAAAAAAACCTTATGAAACAATATTCATAAGGTTTTTACTATATCTGTGTATATTAGAAAGTAATCTTATTTAATTACTTTAATGTCTACTACTAATCTATTAGCATTTAAAGCTTTTAATTTAATAGCTCCTTTTTTTCCACTTGCATTTTCAAAAAGAACAATCTTATTCTCATGACCAGAAATATTTATAGTTTCGTTATCATCTACTATAGTTAATATTTTTAGCTTACTATCATCTGTCATAGCATCAAAATCTACTGCTGTTAAAGATACTCCTGTAGATTGATACTTAGTAACTCTTCCTCCAACAATAGCAGGATCTGTTGCTTTATCTGGGCTATCAAATGCTATAAAAGCCTGACTGGTCGCCGATACTATATCTATAATTTCAGCATTTTCAGCATTAATTTCTGAATCTTTATAAACTTTTCCTGAAGCAGTAGAAAAAACACGACCATTTGTATTACCAGAACCTATTAATGAAAGTTCTATATCAGAATATGTAACTAATGTAGCCTCTGTTTCGCCACCTGTATCTGGTTTTCCTGCATCATCATCACTTGAACAAGAAGTGAATAGTAAAGTAAATAGAAATAAAACACTTAAAAATTTAGTCTTCATAAGGATATTAAATTTGGGATTAATAATGCTAGTTTTATCTTAAAAACTGATGCGAATTTACTGTTTATTTTTTGAAATTTAAAAAAGGTATATCACACAACATTTAATTCACTAAATAACAATAATATATACCAATATTTTAAATCAACGATAGGTACGTACACTTTCAATTACTACTGAAGTAAGAATTAAAACTCCGCCTATAATGGTAGAAAAAGCAGGTATTTCTTTCAAAAAAAATATCCCTATAATAATTCCATACACTGGTTGCATACCGCTAATAATACTTGCAGTAGTTATCGAAAACCTTTTAAAACTGGCTAAAAATAGCGTATGCCCGATAGCTGTTGTTAAAAATGCCAATATTAACATAGGAAACCATTGTTGTGTGATACCAGAACTTTTCATGATAAACAAAAATGGTAATAACAAAATACTAACAACAATTAATTGATACCACATTAATACCGAGCCATTATACTCCCCTACCTTTGTTTTCATTATAAGATTTCTTAAAGAATAACACAAAGCCGAAATAACCCCCAAAACCACTGCTTTGGTATAACTATGGCTGAAATCCAAATCCGGAACCAAAAAATAAATACCCAGCAATACCAGTAATCCTAATAATAAATGTGCTTTCTGAAACTTAGTTTTTAAGACTATCGGTTCTAGCAAGGCTGTTATAACAGGGTACGTAAATATAGAAAGCATCCCTATAGCTACATTAGATAATTTTAAAGCATAGAAATACGTAATCCAATGTAATCCCATTAGAACTCCACTCAATATAATTGTGGGTCTGTCTTTACTGCTTGTTCTAAAAGAAATTTTTCTCCATCTGCAGAAAATAAATAATAATACCCCTGCTAATATTGCTCTAAAACAAATGATTACAGGTACAGGCATATCTATATACCGTCCTAATGCTCCCGAAGTACTAATAAGAAGCATTGCAAAATTTAGCTCAAGGATATTTCTAAAATGTAAATTTTTCTGCATACTATATATTTTCAATACAAAAATCTGAAATCATTTAGGTATTCCCTATTTATAATCTGTTTTATTTGTATAAAAAATGACTGATAAGATAACTGCTTTTATCTGACTTGTTTTCTGGATTTTTCTTTTATAATATCTGCAACAGGTCTGTTTTCGATATTACTCTCTAACCAAGAAAGTATATCTAAATACAAAAAGGCTCTTTTTTCGTAAGGATGATTCTCATATTGTTTTAATCTTTTATGTAGTTTTTTAAATTCATCTTTAATTTGATGAGGAAAAATATCCCCCAAATTTTTAAGAAACTTGATCATTTCTTTTTGCACTTCATGTAAATCATTCATTTTAATTAAAAATCGATAGGTTTCTTTTAACTGAACTTCTAAATGATAATCCCTACCTGCCTCATAATGCGCAACTAAACTTAATACTCTTGAAAAACACATTAAATCTTCTCGCATTTTTAGAGATTTGTTAGTAATGATTTTTGCTAAATACTCTATACACTTTTTATGATTTGCCATACCAAAATAAAGGCAGCCAATTTTATAATAAAGCACCATAATATGGTGATCATCCAAGCGATTTTTATATTCTGCAATTCCTTTAAGTATCTCCTCTACCAGATATTCTCCCTCGGCAAAACTACCTTCTAAAAAATGCACATTTAGCCTATTGTTATAAATAAATTGAAAAGATAAAACATCAATATTATCATCTTTAGGAAAAGTTTCTGATGTAATGGTTTCCTCAAATTGAGTTAATGTTAATTTTACCTGAGTTTCATCTTTAATAAGGTATAAAGATTCTAGTAAATAATGATTCCCTCTAAGAAAAAACACTGGGTTTTGATTTATCATTTTAGGATACTCATAAAAAAGATCCACCCATTTTTTAGAATACTTATAGCAAGACAAAAAATCCTGAACAATAAAACTATACCACAAATGTGCTTTATACAGCCAAAGTTTTTCTCTAAAACCTAGCATACTCCATTCATACTTTGGCAGTTTATCATAAAAATAATCTGAAATTATTGTGTGCTCTTTATCATTACGCACATAACCGCTTTTTAGCATTAAACCGTATAACTGTAAGGATAGATTAGACAACTTACTGGTCAAGACATTTTTTATACTTAATGTTTTAGCTTCAATAGTTAATTCATCTGCCCTGCTACTAATACTTCTGGTTATATATTGTGTTTCGATAACTTTTTCGAGTTCTACAACCTCATAAGCAATATTATGCTCTTCATTTTCTGTAGCCAGTGCTTTAGCTTTTTCTAATATTTTTAAACTTTGTTTATATAATCCTTTATGGTACAAAATAGAGGCAAAATCTAATTGTTCTCGTATTTGAGATCGTATATTTTGATGTAAAGGGCTTAATCTAAGGCTAATTAATATCTGCTTATATAAATGTGCTTTAAGATTAGATAGCTGCTGTTTTTTCACAATTCCTTTAGAAACAATAAGGTCCTCATCCAGAGTATCATTTTTATCCAAATGATTAAATAGAGCCAGGAATTTAGAATCGGTATTAACCCCCAATCGTCCTACATATACTTTAAATTGTCTCTTTTCTGACTTAGAAAGAGATTTTACTAAAACAAACAAAGGATCTTTTTGATCATTAGTCATTGTAAGAAAATATATTATAATTATTTGATTAAAAGCATATTATACATAAAATAAAAGATTTCAACATTGTAAAACCTTCTACTGAATACTTCCTTTTTGAATTCCCAAAATATAAATTCGTAATAGATTAAAGAAACATCTTTTAATAATATTTTTAAAAGAAGAGATTTTTTAAAGGTACTAAAAGTAATAATTCATTGTATCCCTATGAGTAATAATAAAGTTCAAATATTCGACACTACCTTAAGAGACGGAGAGCAGGTCCCTGGGTGCAAATTAAATACACAACAAAAATTAATAATTGCAGAACAACTAGATATCTTAGGAGTAGATATTATTGAAGCTGGATTTCCTGTTTCGAGTCCTGGAGATTTTACTTCTGTTAGTGAGATAGCAAAAATTGTTAAAAATGCAACAGTATGTGGATTAACAAGAGCAGTAGAAAAAGATATTAAAGTTGCCGCTGAAGCTCTAAGTTATGCAAAAAGACCTAGAATTCATACTGGTATTGGCACCTCAGACTCTCATATCAAATATAAATTTAATTCTACCAGAGATAAAGTAATAGAAAAAGGAGTTGCAGCTGTTAAATATGCAAAATCCTTTGTTGAAGATGTAGAGTTTTTTGCAGAAGATGCAGGTCGTACCGATAATGAGTTCTTAGCCCGTGTTTGTGAAGCTATGATAAAAGCAGGAGCTACAGTTCTTAATATTCCAGACACAACTGGATATTGTTTACCCGAAGAATATGGTGCCAAAATACGGTTTTTGAAAGAAAATGTAAAAGGTATAGATAATGTAACCATTTCTTGTCACTGTCATAATGATTTAGGTTTAGCCACAGCAAATTCTATGGCTGGAGCAATAAATGGTGCAAGACAAATTGAATGTACTATTAACGGTATAGGAGAACGTGCTGGTAACACCGCTCTCGAAGAAATCGTAATGATCATGAAACAACATCCGTATTTAAATTTAAATACAGATATAGATTCTAGATTATTATATAAAACAAGCCAAATGGTTTCAGAAAACATGGGTATGTTTGTACAGCCAAATAAAGCAATTGTTGGTGCTAATGCTTTTGCACATAGTTCTGGAATACATCAAGATGGGGTTATTAAAAACAGAGAAACTTATGAAATTATAGATCCCGAAGAAGTAGGAGTTACAGAATCTGCAATTGTTCTTACTGCAAGAAGTGGTAGAGCTGCTTTGGCATATAGAGCTAAAAAAGTTGGATATGAATTATCCAAACTTCAATTAGATGATGTGTATCCTGAATTTTTGAAATTTGCGGATCGTAAAAAAGAAGTTATTGATGAAGATATTCATCAAATAATGAAAAATACAAATGTAGCTGCAGCTGTAGCATAAAATATATACTAAAAAGAAAAGACCTTCAGGAATCTAAAAAAACCTGAAGGTCTAATAATAGTACCTTATGAAGAAAACTTTATTTGACAAAGTATGGGATGCACACGTAGTCAAAGAGATACAAGATGGTCCACAAATATTATATATAGATAAACATTTAATACATGAGGTTACCAGTCCTCAGGCATTTGGTGAGTTAGAACAGCGAGGAATCCCTGTTTTTAGACCAGATCAAATTGTTGCTACTGCAGATCACAATACTCCTACAGAAAATCAGCACCTGCCTGTTAAAGATGACCTGTCCAGAAATCAATTAGAACAATTAACCAAAAATTGCAAAAAAAACGGAATTACACTATACGGCCTTGGTCATAAATACAACGGAATTGTACATGTAATGGCACCAGAATTAGGAATCACACAACCAGGAATGACTATGGTTTGTGGAGACAGCCACACCTCTACTCATGGTGCATTTGGCACCATTGCATTTGGTATAGGAACCAGCCAGGTAGCACAAGTATTTGCCAGTCAATGTTTACTACTTCAAAAACCAAAAAGTCTTAGAGTAACTGTAAACGGAAAACTAAAAACAGGAGTTCTGCCTAAAGATGTAATATTATATGTAATTGCAAAACTGGGTACCAATGCAGGTACAGGATATTTTTGTGAATATGCTGGTAATGTTTTTGAAGATATGTCTATGGAAGGACGTATGACCGTTTGTAATATGAGTATCGAAATGGGAGCACGTGGCGGAATGATTGCTCCAGACGAAACCACTTTTGAATATGTTAAAGGAAGAGAATTTGCTCCCAAAGGAGAAGAATTTGAAAAGAAAGTTGCATACTGGAAAACCTTACCTACCGATGACGGAGCTACATTTGATAAAGAATATCATTTTGATGCTGCCGATATCGAACCAATGATTACCTATGGTACTAACCCAGGAATGGGAATCAAAATCACCGAAAATATACCTACAGATAATAATGCATCTTTCGAAAAATCATTAGCATATATGAATTTTGAAAAAGGGCAATCGCTTATTGATCAAAAAATAAATTACGTATTTATCGGTAGTTGCACCAATAGTAGGATCGAAGATTTTAGAGTTGCCGCCAATTACATAAAAGGAAAGAAAAAAGCTACCAATGTAACTGCATGGTTTGTTCCTGGCTCGCAACAAGTAGCCCAACAAATTGTAAAAGAAGGATTAAAAGAGGTTTTTGAAGAAGCAGGTTTTCAATTACGTCAACCTGGTTGTTCTGCATGTCTTGCTATGAACGATGATAAAATACCAGAAGGAGAATATTGTGTATCTACTTCTAACAGAAATTTTGAAGGCAGACAAGGACAAGGAGCAAGAACGATATTAGCTAGTCCTTTGGTAGCCGCCGCAACAGCAATAGAAGGAAAAATTATTGACATTACTAAACAATTAAACTAATTATGGATAAGTTTATCAAACTAAGATCCTCTGCCATACCATTATCTATAGAAAATGTAGATACCGATCAAATTATACCTGCACGTTTTTTAAAAGCAACTAGCCGCGATGGATTTGGAGAAAATCTATTTAGAGACTGGCGTTATCATAAAGACGGAACTCCTAATACAGAGTTTGTAATGAACAACGATAGTTACAGTGGTAGTATCTTGGTAGCAGGAGATAATTTTGGGTGTGGATCTAGTAGAGAGCATGCTGCATGGGCTATTCATGATTATGGATTTAAAGTAGTCGTATCTAGTTTTTTTGCAGATATTTTTAAAGGAAACTCTCTTAATAATGGTGTATTGCCAGTACAAGTAACTCCAGCCTTTTTAGAAGAGTTATTTACCGAAATCAAAAAAGATGCAAATACACCAATCGAAGTAGATTTAGAAGCGCAAAAAATAACCATTATAGCTACTGGATCCTATGCTGATTTTGAAATTAATCCTTATAAAAAAACCTGTATGATAAACGGGTATGATGATATAGATTTTCTTATGAGCAATACCGCTGCAATAGAAGAGTTTGAAAACGAGAAAGCATAGAATAAACATATACATTTTTTAGGCTGAGCTTGTTGAAGCCTATCAAAATAAATAAAACCAACAACAAACACACTTCGACAAGCTTGGTGTACTAAAAAAATAAATTTATGAAACTAGATATCGCAGTATTATCAGGAGACGGTATTGGCCCAGAAGTAACCGCACAAGCCATAAAAGCATTAGATGCAATTGCGCACACCTTTGATCATTCTTTTATTTTTAAAGAAGGATTAGTAGGAGCTATAGCTATTGATCAAACAGGAAATCCTTTACCAGACGAAACCTTAGAACTTTGTGTTAATACCGATGCTGTACTATTTGGTGCTATTGGCGATCCTAAATATGATAACAATCCTAGTGCGCCAGTTCGACCAGAACAAGGATTATTAAAATTGCGTAAAGAACTTGGTCTTTATGCCAATATACGCCCTGTAAAAGCATACGAAACCTTAATAGACAAATCTCCTCTTAAACGCGAAATTATAGAAGGGACCGATATTTCTATTTATCGAGAACTAACAGGAGGGATTTATTTTGGTGAAAAAAAATTAAGCGAAGATGGTACTGTTGCTTCCGATCTTTGTGAATACTCCAAAGAAGAAATTGAACGTATCACACATCTGGCATTTAAAGCCGCTCAAAAGCGAAGAAAAAAACTTACTTTGGTAGATAAAGCCAATGTATTAGAATCTTCTCGCTTATGGCGAAAAGTAGTAACAGAAATAGCCACGCAATATAATGACGTTGCATTAGATTTCTTATTTGTAGATAACGCTGCAATGCAAATGATTTTAAACCCCAGCCAGTTTGATGTAATCCTTACCGAAAATATGTTTGGAGATATTATTTCTGATGAGGCAAGCGTTATTGGCGGATCCATCGGTCTTTTGGCTTCTGCATCTGTTGGTAATACCTGTTGTATGTTCGAGCCTATTCACGGTTCATACCCACAAGCAACTGGCAAAGGGATAGCAAACCCTATTGCTGCAATTTTATCTGCTGCAATGTTATTAGAGCATTTTAATTTATTAGGAGAAGCTAATGCTATTAAGGATGCGGTAGAAAAAGCTTTAGAATTAAACCTTACCACTCCAGATCTAAATACCAATAACCCACTTACTACAGAAAAAGTTGGTGATTTTATTGCCGATTATATTTTGAATCCTGAAGATTCGAATATGAATTTTGAGAATATACACGTAGGGCAGTCTACGATTATATAAGATTTTTATTAATGATTCTGTTTAAAAGCAATCAAAGAGGTGTCTTTGGTTGCTTTTTTTTATTATAAACACACTTTATTACTCATAACCCCAAAGTATTTATCTTTATTAACCCCCTGCTACCGCTAGAATTTTTCCAGTGGCGATAAAGATTGGCAGGTAAGAGTAAATAAAAGTAAAGAACCAGTTACATTGATGTAGCTGTTTTTTTTATTATATAAAATCCCCTGCTACCACTAGAGTGATCGCTACCGCTAGAATTTTTCTAGTGGCAGTAAAGATTGGCAGGTAAGAGTAAGAAAACGATAAGAACCAGTTACAAAGGTGTAGCTGCTTTTTTTATTATATAAAATCCTCTACGAGACACAGTTTAATGAACACTACCTTTTCATCAGGTAACGAAACTTTACTGCATACTGCAGGACACTTTCATCAGGTAACGAAACCTTCCTGCACGCTGCAGGGCACTTTCATCAAGTAACAAAACCTTCCTGCACGCTGCAGGGCACTTTCATCAAGTAACAAAACCTTACAGCACACTGCAGGACACTTTCATCAGGTAACGAAACCTTACTGTACACTGCAGGGCACTTTCATCGGACAACGAAAACAAGAGAACTACCAAAAAACAGTAGGCTATCTAAAATAGATTCAAAAAAAATAAATGTATTGTATATAAAGATGTCTTCTCTTTTTGTATTTTAGAAAACATACATCCAAAAAGACTTAATACATACCATATAATGAAATTGAAAAGCTTACTTATTATTCTTTTACTAATAACTAATTCTATAACCGCGCAACAAATTACTTGTTCGGCAAAGGATAAAGATATTTTTACTCAAAAAATAGCACTACTTAAAAAAGGATATACTCCTACAGCAGATTTTGGAAAAACGGTAGTGTATGTAGGCAAAACCTTTTTAGGCACTCCATACGTAGCAAAAACTTTAGAAATAGGAACAAAAGAATCCTTGGTTATTAACTTACAGGGGTTGGATTGTACTACTTTTGTAGAAAATGTATTGGCTTTTGGTTTACTACTTAAAAATAATGAAGAGGATTTTGAAGCATATACCAAATACCTTGAAACAATACGGTATAAGGATGGTAAACTGAATGGGTATGCCTCTCGCCTGCACTATTTTTCAGAATGGATAGCGAATAACCAACAAAAGGGAATTATAAAAAATAATACCGCAAATATTGGTGGGGTTGAAATAGAGAAAGAGATTAATTTTATGAGTACGCACCGCGATCTGTACCCTTTTCTTAAAGAGGATAAAAATTTTGAAGGTATACTACAATCCGAAAAAGTAGTTAGTGAATCTTCTTTTTGTTTTTTACCAAAAGAGGAAGTAAAAGAAAATGAAGAATCTATTGCACCCGGAGATATTATTGCATTAACCACCTCTATAAAAGGATTGGATATCACCCATACCGGGATTGCTATCCGAGAAAAAGATGGTAGAATACATTTGCTACACGCTTCGACAAAAGGACAGGTTGAAATCTCTGAGTTACCACTGGCGGATTATCTCCAAAAGATAAAAAACAATACAGGGGTTATAATTAGCCGACCACAATAGTTCTTTATTTACTCCTCTATAGTTTTGTAATATTTAACCTAAATCACTAATTTAGTGGAGCTAAAGAAAAAGAAAATGATAGTATCCAGAACTAATATTGAAAAAAAACTAAGTGCTCTTAGAGATAAAGAATTTGATCCCGAAACTTGGGAACACCAAGTACAAAAAATCTTTGAAAAAGAAGAACAACACGAAAATAAAATTTTTAGAAACTTAGAGAATTCTTCTGTAATAGTGAAAAACTACTTAGATCCAGAGCATTTAGAAACCCATAGAATATACCATTTGGATCAAATCAAAAATATCTGTATTGATTATAGATTACGTTTTTTAGATTTTAAATACTTTAAAGGCAAATTACCTGTTTCTGCACTGTCTGCTATTAAAGAGCTAGAGAAAAAACATCACACAGAGCTTATTGGATTTAAAATAATGGCACCTTCTAAGCTTTTTAAATTAGAAAATGCAGACGACCCCCTACTCTTTGTTCCTATGGGCAATGATTATTTTTATTTGGTTCATAAATGGGGCAACGATTTGCACCCTATGCGTAAAAGTATGATGTGGTTTTTTAAAAGTTTCGAAAACTTACTTATTCTTACCTTTTTGATAAGTCTTTTAGTTACTTTTATGGTTCCTAATGGTATGTTTACTAAACATAGTAATGCTTCTACACATATTATGATTTTTTTCTTTATGTTTAAGTCTTTAGCTGCTATAGTTTTATTTTATGGAGTTGCCCTAGGCAAAAACTTTAATTCTGCTATTTGGAATAGTAAATATTTTAATGCTTAATAACGTGCTATATGTTTCCTGAAAGTGAATATGAAAGATTATATACAGGAAGTTTGATTAACATTCAATTTTTGCAAACTTTATTACAAGAAAAAGGAATCCATTCTATCGTTAAAGATGAAATGAAATCTGGTATGATGGCTGGATTTGGAGGGGGTATTCCTGATCATATTCAACTTTTTGTTAAAAAAACAGATCTAGAAGAAGCGTTGCCAATCGTTAAAAATAATTTATCTTAAAAAATTATGGAAGAAGAAAACAAATCTCCCCGAAAAAACTGGGATTTAATGATAGGTATTGCTCTTGTATTATTTGGAGGAATAAGACTATACAACCGTTTACAGACAGAAGCAGAATGGTCTTTTAGATCTATGCTTACTATATTATTTATTGGATATGGAGGATATTTAATTTATCGATATTTTCAAAATACCTCTAAAGATTAATCCACATTGTGGAGTTTAATTCTCCGAGGCTTGCCTTAAAAACAAAATATATTTTCGGAAGCATACCTAGTGAGCTTGGTTCGTGGTCATTGATTTAGGATCGATCATTATTGTTTTTTCAGATAGCCTGAATCCTGAAAAACACCATACTCTGCTTCTATATCATTAGGCAGAATAGTAGGTTAAAAAAGGAGTTTTCGTGTTTTATCTTTATTTCTAAGCTTTGATTTATATTAAAAATAAAACCATTAGAAGACACATTTAGTCTATCACCATTTATATCTGTTATGAACCTTTATATATTAAATCTGCTACAGAACTAAATTCGTTAGTATCGCTTAATATTCTGTATTGCAACCATACAGAATAAAAATTATTTTTTTCTTTTCTATCCTCAAATTAAACATAACGATTTTATGGCGTCTATTCATTTTTCAATTTTAATTATTACTGATTTCTTAGCTTTTTGATTTCAATTTAATATAGAAGTTTAAAATACACCTCATACTATTTTTAATTCTACCTAGTTATATATCAAGAGCATAATGGTTTTTATAAATCATCAAATATGGGAAGAAAGTCTATACTTAAAAATAGGAAAGAAAAAAATAAAAAAGTAGAACAATGGAGTCTGGCCATACTTCCTAAATTAAGGGATATGGATTTAGGAAAGTTAACTATAGATGATCTTGCAGTATTATTAAAAAAAAGTAAATCTACTATTTACCAATATTTTACAACAAAAGAAGAATTTTTTGAATATATAACACAACTAAGAATTAATTATTTGTATTCCTATAAAGAAGAGATAACTAAAGAGATTTTTAAATTAGATTATCAATATGATAATCTGGTTTATATTGTAACCGAAGGAACAAAAGATATTTCGTCCTTTTATTTAAGACAACTACAAAAACATTATCCTACAGCTTGGAAAATTATTGAAGATTTTTTATTAGTATTACTAGAAGATTTAAAACAATTTTACATTTTTGGAATAGAGAAAAAAATTTTTCATCCTATACCTCCTAATTTATTAATAGCAATTGATCAGTGCTTTATTATGGAATTGATTAAAAGTGATAATTTTTTTAACAAAACCAATCAAACCCTTGAGTCTACTATAAAAGATTATATTTTATTAAAATTTGAGGGATTAAAAAATACCCCTGCAAATAAAATTTGCAGGGGTATTAAATAATTTTTTAGTTGTATAAGGAACTCGAAATTATCGAATCACAATCCTGGATATAGTATCTGGCGCACCTTCTCCATATACTCTAACCATATAAATTCCTGAGTTAAGATTTCCTAAAGACAAAGATTTATCAGAACTATTAATAGTCCCTATATTTTTGTTATATACTAAAGTACCATTTAAACCGTAAACTTCTACAGTAGTATTATTCATAACAATTGCAGACGAAATTTTTACATTTCCATCAGAACTTGTTGGATATAAAAGAGGTCCTTGCGAACTTCTAATAGGAGTTCCGATAATAATATTTTCTTCCTCCTCTTCTGCTATTTCTTCCTCTTCTTCCTCTTCTGGATCTTTAGCCTCTTCTTGTGCGTTTACAGAACGTATTGCCCAACCAAAAGAATTGGTATTAGGATCAGAGATTAATCTAAATCGTATTGCAATAGTTTCTCCTGCTTGGAAAAAGTTTAGTAAATTAATTGTTTGCTCTTTAAATAAATCATCATTTATTGCTGTAGCTCCTGAGTTATAAAAATCTGTCCATTCTGGGAATTTTTCTGCATCATAAGCATCTAATTGTACCCAATTACTTAAATCACTTGAAGCCTCTATAGCTACATAATCATAAAATTGTCCTGGTGTAGGATCAAATTCTGTAATCGCTACGTCTTCATAAGTTAAGTTTGCATTATCTGCAGAAACAACAATAGGTTGTCTTAAAACAGTACGATATTCTGAATCATCTAAGTATGGATGATCTGAATTATTAAGAACAGATTGATTTACTGTTCCGTTAAGATTATCAATTACAAATTCTCCTCCAAAAACATATACATCAGATGCTTCAAAAGTTTGAATAGCGATGAATGAGTCTGGTGCATTAAAATCTATAATATCAAAAGTTTTTGAAGATATGGTAGATCTCTTTTGATCATTATCTATTGCTTGTAATCCTATAGTATGTAATCCTTCAGAAAGGTTATCCAGAGTATAAGTAAATTGTGTGTTTTGAGCAATATTATCTGTTATCTGCGCTACTTCTTCTCCATCCAAATATACAACAATTGCTGATACATCCTCATTACCATGAACATAACTAACAACTCCATTTTGATTCTCTATTGATTCCTGAGCTATATTAACTATTGTAGGAGGTCCAAAATATTTTGGTGGCTCATATCCTTCTAACTCATCAAGAGTAGCTGTCCAAACACCTCTACCGTGTGTAGCCATTACTACTTGATTATTTACTATTTTCATTTGCCAAACAGAAAATGCTGGTAATCCTGCTAAAAGAGCCCAGTTTTTACCTCCGTCTAATGTTTGAAAAACTCCTATATCTGTACCTACCCATATTCTGTTTTCATCAAAAGGCATTTCGACAATACTATGAATAGCAACATCTGGAAAACCTCTGTCCTCGCCTGTAGAAAAACCAGAAATATCTTCCCAAGTCTGCCCTAAATCATTTGTTTTTAAAACCTTAGCTGCACCCTGAGAAGAGAACAATACATAAGCTCTATTTTCATTAGTAGGAGAAGTCTCCATTCCTGAAATAAATAAATTATGACCTCTATCACTTCTTGGATCAGAAAACGGAAGCGTAGCTTCATAAGAAACCCCATTATCTTTAGAAACATGTATTGCGTAACTACCAGTCTCTGTCATTGCATTTCCTGCCCAAACTATATCTGGATTGGCTATAGATACGGCAACATCTAGTGCACTTGATGCTCTTGTTCCCACAGCAAATTGATTTGGTATACTAGTCAAGCTCCAGGATTCTGCAAAATTATCAGATCTCCAAACTCCATTAATTGAAGGGCTAAATAATACATCAGGATTATTATTGGCATTTACAATTTTAGAATAGAAAGGAGAAGAGCCAGCTCCTGCATCCCCATGTCTTGCATTATATCCTTGGCCATTTACATAACGTACAAAACCGTTGTATTGAGAACCTCCAACAAATTTATTTGGATCATTATAGTTCCATAATACTTCAAACCCATCTCCCCCAATTATAAATTGGTATTGAGTTTCATCATTTGCTTGCGCTCCTGTTAGGGATATCCAAGTACCATTATCCTGTGCACCTGCCATATAATCCTCTACACCATTACGTTTATCTGCACCATAAAATTGAGTACAGTTAAGTCCTACTGCAGATGTTGACCAATCATTAACAGTGGTTCCTGGATCAGTTAAGAAATCTGTATGATATATTCCTCCATCATTGGCAAGAATAAGCTTAAATGTCTTTTCTGGATAATTTGATGCCCATGTTAATCCATGTTGATCTACATGTACGTAATTATTTAACTCTCCATTATATCCCGCAGCAATTGGCTGAAAAGAATATTTTAAAGGAGCGTCTTTATCTACTCCAGTTTTTATTACTTCAACTTTATGTACTACTACACCTCCTACATAAAATATATCTTTGTTAAAAGGATGTGCCATAAGCATATTATCATACCATCCTTGTCCTGTAACTAAGTTACCTGCTGCTGGTGCGCCATCAAACCCTAATAGTTTGAAACTTACTCCATGATCATCTGAAACATAAAGATCTGTATTCACTGCTGTTGTTGCTCCTCCACTAGGAGTATATACAGAAACAAATACTCTACAAGGATCTGCTGGAGAAACATCTAATTCGAAACGAGCATGATTTGCATTAAAATCATCTTTATTTAATACTAAATCCCAAGTAAGCCCGGCATCTTTACTTTTTATAACCCCTACACCATTAACACCACCATACATTGTATTAAAAGTTCTAGGAGAAGCGTTTAAATCTTGAACATTTCCACCACTATACGTGTTCTGCCAAGTTTTTCCTCCATCAGTAGTTACATAAACACCAGTACTACTAGCTACAACAAGATGATTTTCATCTGCAGGATTTATAGCTAATCTTCCTATTCCTCCAAAATCTTTTGTATTGTCCAAATATTCCCAGCTACGACCTCCGTTTATGGTTTTAAGAATTCCAATACCACCAATTGCATCTAGATTACCAAATGGCTCCCCTGTTCCAACATAAAGTGTTTTTGGATCTTTTTTACTCACTGCAATAGTAGATGTAGAAAGGCTAGGTACTTTATAATCTGTTAGATTTTCCCAAGTTTTTCCTGCATCTTCGGTAACCCAAAGTCCACCACCTACTGTACCTGCATACCATTTGTTTACGTCATCTGGCGCTACTACAATACCACGAATTCTACCTGGTACATTTACAGGTCCTCGTTCATTCCATTTAATAATACTAGAATTTTTAAACTTAGAAGCATTTTTCATTGCTTTTTGATGCTCTGTCATTAAAAACCCTTCTTCATAAGTAGATTTTTCAGCTCCAATAGGCTTTAAAAGGCTTTCGATATAATCTGCCATTATTTCGATGCCTTTTTTCTTATTATGATCCTTTTTAACCTTAGATTTTTTAGTAATATCCGCAGTTTCAATTTTCGCAATATCTTGTGGATCTTTTTTAGTAGTCGTGCAAGAAGCATACACTACCATCAAAAAAACCAAGACAAGCATTTTTTTAAAGTAAAATTTGTGTGTCATGAGTTAGTTATTTAATTTAATAATTGTAATTTGAGTTTCATTTTTTGAAGAAAGAAAGTCTTCTGGATTTTCTGAAATTGGTTTTTGTTCCATTCCTACATAAGGAATAAGCTGAAGTGAAGTATTATCGTACCAATCTATATCAGATCCTCTAAAAGAACCTTTTTTAATAATTTCTTTTGTTTTTTGACTATACACAGTATATTCAAAAAAAGTTGCCGGATCTCCTGATTTAATCTTCTTTTTAACAATAAGATTCATCGTTTTATCTTCGTTCAACTTAGAATTGGTTTTATCATCTTGTATCATTAAAACTTCTGATTTTTTATCCTCTGCATTACCATTTTCAACAGTTTTACATTGACCAAAAGAAAACACCGTTAGAATAAGAAAAAAAATAATTGCAATTTTTCTTGATAACATTACTCTTACTATTTTTAAAATTATGAAGGCAACCTATTCATAGTATTTTGACAATATTATTTTTATAGTTACAGCTTCTTATGCAATAGGTTTGGGGTGAAGATTAAAGATGCTAAAATTAGCTTAGCTATAACTATTTTTATTTTTTTTAAAGACATATTAAGACTAAATAACTTAACATATCATTCACTATATTATCAAAAAATTAATACTAAATTAACCATTTATACCGCGAATTTAAGTTTTATTTTTAAAAAACTCAATTTTAACCCTGTTAATTTATTAAAACAGTAATCCCCTTACGGTTTTTATTAGATAATGCAACTATAAAAAAGATACTCTAAACCATAGTAAATAAAGGGGTTTTTCTATATTTTTTTGTTTCTTTTTTTTTCTAATTTAACGAATAAAAAAGTTTTAAAAACCTGAATAAACTGTTTAAAAACAGGTTCTCGAAATACCCTTTTTAATGTCTATTTTTGTTTTCAAAATAGCCAAAAGAAAAGAGTTAAAATATAAATTATTGATTACTAGACGCTAATAATATAGGTATTTACAACACCTGTACTTTTTTTAGGCTTCATACATAATGATAAGATTATATATCCTTTTATATTCATCTGAATTGAACACAAAAAAACCACTTAAATGGTAGTGGTTTTATAATCAATGCTTTGTATTAAAATAAGTCTATATAATCAGAATCTACAGAAGATCATTAGTATTCTTTAAAATCCTTATTGCTTTAAGGAGTAAGATCTTAGAATACATTAAAACATAGGGATTAAGAGTATCTAAAACTATTTCTATTAAAGGAATTGGACACTGTTTAAAAACCTAAACAACAAAATTGACAGAAGTACCAGGTTTAACAAATCAAACCTAAGCATATTATAATATATACTCTCTATAATACATTAATATCATAGAGATTTCATAAAAACAACATTACAGCGAGTAGAAATTCTATTTACACATTAACTGCATACATTTTTTCTCTTAATTCTTTAATTTTTGGATCACTCATATATTCGTCAAACGTAGTATACCTATCAATTACCCCATTAGGAGTTAACTCTATTACTCTATTACCTACAGTTTGGGCAAATTCATGATCATGAGTAGTAAATAACACTGTACCTTTAAACTTTGTAAGGGAATTATTAAATGCTGTTATAGATTCTAAATCTAGGTGATTAGTCGGTTCATCCAGCATTAATACATTTGCTCTTGTCATCATCATTTTTGATAACATACAACGTACTTTTTCTCCTCCTGACAATACATTTGATTTTTTCAGTGCTTCTTCACCACTAAAAATCATTTTACCTAAGAATCCTCTAATGAACACTTCCTCTCTCTCCTCTTCTGTAGTTGCCCATTGGCGAAGCCAATCTACAAGAGACAAGTCATTTTGGAAATACTCACTATTATCGGCAGGCAGATAAGACTGATTTGTAGTAATACCCCAATCAAATGTACCATTATCTGCTTTTTGTTTATTATTAAGTATTTGATAAAAAGCTGTTGTAGCTCTAGAATCTTTTGAAAAAACTACTACTTTATCTCCTTTTGCCAGATTAATATCAATACCCTTAAAGAGTATTTCTCCTTCTAAACTTGCAGATAAGTTTTCTACATTTAAAATCTGATCTCCTGCTTCTCTTTCTCTTTCAAAAATTATAGCAGGATAACGACGACTAGAAGGTCTAATATCTTCGATATTAAGTTTTTCTATCATTTTTTTACGAGAAGTAGCTTGCTTTGATTTTGCAACATTGGCACTAAAGCGTGCAATAAATTCTTGTAATTCTTTTTTCTTTTCTTCTGCTTTTTTATTTTGCTGAGCTCTCTGTCTTGCTGCTAATTGAGAAGATTCATACCAAAATGTGTAATTACCACTATAATGATTAATCTTGCTAAAATCAATATCTGAAATATGAGTACATACAGCATCCAAAAAGTGACGGTCATGTGATACTACAATAACGGTATTATCAAAATTAGCTAAAAAGCTCTCTAACCAAGAAATAGTTTCATAATCCAAATCATTTGTTGGCTCATCCATAATCAACACATCTGGATTACCAAATAAACATTGTGCTATTAATACTCGTACACGTTGTTTAGTGTCTAAATCCGACATTGGTGTATAATGAAAATCTTCTTTAATCCCTAAATTAGATAACATTGCTGCTGCATCACTATCCGCATTCCAGCCATTCATTTCTTCAAATTGCACTTGAAGCTCTCCTATTTTTTCTGCATTCTCATCTGTATAATCGGCATAAAGAGCATCAATTTCTTTTTTGATTTTATACAAAGGTTTGTTTCCCATAATTACTGCTTCTAAAACAGTAAATTCATCGTATGCATAATGATTTTGTTCTAAAACAGACATCCTTTTTCCTGACTCCAAATGCACATGACCAGATGTAGGATCCATTACTCCAGAAAGAATTTTAAGAAATGTGGATTTTCCTGCGCCATTAGCACCAATAATACCGTAGCAATTACCTTGCGTAAAAGATGTATTTACTTCATCAAAAAGTATACGTTTACCAAATTGTACTGAAAGATTAGAAACTGATAGCATGATTATAAAAATTGAAAAGTTAAATTTTGCGCAAAAGTAGAAAAATGGATTCAGACTCTGAAATTTAATCTGTATTTAATTTAGATACAATAATTAGTATTTAATACTATAATCAGGATATATTATTAGAGTAAGTAACTCCACATATTACAATTAACGTATAATTAACATGCCTAAAAGATGTTTCCCTTTATTTTTGAGCGAATAGTCAGTTAATATATAATACTTAAATGCAGTTTCACATATTGAGATATTTTACCCTAATTTCTTTTTTATCATGTTTCTTATTTAGTTGTAACACTACTGAAAAAAATAAAAGAAAGAACACTTATTTTGGAGGTGAAATCGTAAACCCCAACACCAATTATGTTATTTTATCTAAAGACCTTGATCATAATGACACTATTTTTTTAGATAGGAATAATAGGTTTATGCACAAAATAGAAAACTACGAAGATGGATTATATTATTTTAAGCATAATCCTGAAAATCAAGTTATTCTTCTTGAAAAAGGAGATAGTATACTTATCCGTCTAAATACTTTAGAATTTGACGAATCCCTTGTTTTTACAGGGGATGGCGCAGAAAAAAATAATTTTTTAATTGATTTGTTTTTACAAAACGAAATAGAGCGTGAAGAATTAAGAAGAGTTGATTTTAGATTCCCAACTTATCATTTTAAAAAAAAGCAAGACTCTTTACTTAATCTTAAATTAATTAGATATGAAAAACTAGTTAAAAAAAACAATTTAAGCAACTTAGCTAAAAAACTTACACAAGCTAGTTTAATTTTCGATTATTACACAAGACATGAGTTGTACTTTAATAGTCGTTATGAAATGGGAGGTCTTAATGCTACCAAAAATATGTCTACCACTTTTTTTAGCTATCGAAACAAAATAAATTTTAATGATGATGAATTAAAAAGGTTATATTCTTATAACAGGTTTTTAAATTATTATTTCATTAATTCCTCTCTGTCTAATTATGCAAATAAACTATCTAAATATAGTGACCAATCTGGAAGCACACTATATAAACTAGGCTTAATAGATAGCTTAATAAAGCATCCTTTTATTAAAAACAATCTTCTTAGAAGATTTACTACTGATTTTTTATTAGATAGCAAAAACGATTTTGAATCCAATAAAGTATTAAAACACTATTTAAGTATTAGCTCTAATAAAAAATCCCAACGGGAATTAAAAAAACTTGCCAGATCAATTTCAAAACTAAGACCTAATAAAGTAATTCCTAATCAAGATTTAATTACCTCAAAAGGAGAAACAGTAAAACTATCTTCTCTTTTCAAAAAACCTATTACAGCGCTATATTTTTGGTCTATGGAAAGTAAAGACCACCATGTAAGGGCTCATAAAAAAACAGCTCGTCTAAGCACAATATATCCAAATATTGATTTTATTGCCATAAATACAGATAGCGAACAAACAAAGAATTGGTTGAAAACTATAAAAAGACATCAATATAACTTAAATTATGAATATGAATTTAAGTACCCAAAATGTTCTTCTGAAGAACTAGTAATTCATTATCGAAACAAAGTTATACTTGTTGACCAAGAAGGAAAGATTATAAATCCAAATACAGATCTATTTGCCTCTTTGTTTGAAAAGCAATTAATGCAGTATACACAGTTAGCAAGCTTAGAAAACTAACAAAGCCATTCTGTTTAGAGAATAGCTTTGTATTGATATTATTTTAATTTAAAAGCATTATCCTACACTTTAATTTCCTTTCTTATAATCCTCTAAAAATTTAGCTAAACCAATATCAGTTAAAGGGTGTTTAAGTAATCCTTCTATAGAAGAAAGAGGTCCTGTCATTACATCTGCTCCAATTTTTGCGCAATCAATTACATGCATAGTATGTCTTACAGATGCTGCTAAAATTTGCGTATCAAAACCGTAATTATCATAAATTAATCTAATTTCTGCAATAAGATTAAGTCCATCTGTAGAAATATCATCTAACCTGCCAATAAATGGAGATACATAAGTAGCACCAGCTTTAGCTGCTAATAAAGCTTGTCCTGCAGAAAAAACCAATGTACAGTTTGTTTTGATCCCTTTGTCACTAAAATATTTAATCGCTTTAATACCGTCTTTTATCATAGGTACTTTTACGATAATCTGGTCATGAAGTTTTGCTAACTCCTCTCCTTCCTTAACAATACCATCAAAATCTGTAGAGATAACTTCTGCACTAACATCTCCAGTTACAATTTCACATATTTTTTTATAATGATTTATTATATTTTCTTTACCTGTGATACCTTCTTTTGCCATCAAAGATGGATTTGTCGTTACCCCATCTAAAACACCTAAATCTTGCGCTTCTTTAATCTGATCCAGATTTGCAGTATCAATAAAAAATTTCATATTACTATTTTTAAAATTGTTGTGTATAAATTTTATGCTATTCTTATTACAGCGCGAAGATAAAAATAATCAGTATCGTCCCGCATAATCTTTTAGATTATTTAAAACCACTCTTTACAAAAATCTGTTAAAGCTTGTAATGATTCATTAAGATTTTTTCGTATGCTCTATCGGGTAAAATTCGTTTTAACACAATAGAGAATTTTTGCATAAATGCTCCTACCTTATAATGTACTTTTGGTTTTTTAGAATGTATGATTTTAAAAACTTCTTTTGCCATCTCTAATGGATCATTTCCTGAATCTACATGATCATCCATGAGTTCTAAAGTTTTACCATACTGTTTTTCATAGGGAGAACCTTTAAGTACAGGAGCATGGTAACGTCCTGCTGCTATATTGGTAGCAAAATCCCCAGGCGCTATATTTGTCATTTTAATATTAAAGTCTTTTAACTCCATTCTCCAGGCCTCTGTAGTCATCTCTAATGCTGCCTTAGACGCACTATAAACTCCCCTAAAAGGCAATCCCATATACCCTGCAATAGAAGTAATATTAATAACCAAACCACTACCTTGTTTTCTCATTATTGGCAAAACAGCCTTAGTAACGTTAATTGGTCCAAAATAATTGGTATTAAAGTTATTTACTATTTCTTCATTAGGAATTTCTTCTATAGGACCTGTTATACCAGCTCCAGCATTATTAACTAAAACATCCAACCTTCCATGTTTTTCTTCAATAATTTTAACTGCAGCTTGGATGCTATCCATATCTGCTACATCTAATTGTAAAAGGGTAAAGGAAGAAAAATTAGGAAATCTTGAAGGATTACGACTAGTACCATACACTACATATCCTTTTTGAGCTAAATACTCTCCTATTGATTTCCCTATCCCAGAAGAACCTCCTGTGACTAAAACAACCGTTTCATTTTTGTTCTTATCCATACCTGCAAATATACAATTATGAGTATTTAATTAAATGTAAAGAATATAGGAATTAACAAATTTAGAAAAGATTTTATGTGTACTTAACTTTCGTGTACAAAAAAAGGCAAGCTACCTACATCACACTGCTACAACCGTCTACCTTTGCTGCGTTCCCGCCCTGGAGGATTCAACAGGAGCTAGTTGTGTAGGACTTGCCGATGCAAAGATACAATCTTTACTATATAAAACAATGATTTTTTAAACCCAATTAAAATAAATATCTTGCCATAAACTTTAATCACACAAATGAATCTTCGTAACCTATTCGTCATCATATTATTAAGCTTCCTTTATTTTTCTTGTGGAAGTAATTCTGATCAGAAAAAAAAATACTTTTCTATTGCTACTAGCGATAATAAAGTCAAATTTACGCTTGGAGAAACAATAAAAGCAAGCATAATTAATGATAAAAACTTCAAAATAGATTCTGTTACTTATATATTAGATAAGAAAGTTACTTCTTTCAAAAACAACTTTAATTATGAAGAAAAAATAGATGATGAAAAACTAGGTAATCATCTCTTGACTGCTCAAATATTTTATGATGGTAATATGGATACCATTACTAAAAAAATTACTCTTCTAAACCATACTGCTCCAAAATTATATTCGTATAAAATCATTGCTGAATATCCGCACGACATTAAAGCCTTTACACAAGGATTAGAGTTTTATGGAGATACTCTTTATGAAAGTACAGGAAGAAAAGGAGCCTCTTCTTTAAGAAAAGTAGATTATAAAACTGGAAAAATAATACAACAAAAAGATATTGCAAAGGAATATTTTGCTGAAGGAATAACCATTATTAACGACAAGATTATACAACTTACCTGGACTTCGAGAGAAGGGTTTATATATAATCGTAATACTTTGGAAAAAACGGATAGTTTTACTTACAATAAAAGTAAAGAAGGCTGGGGACTTTGCTTTGACGGAAATACTATTTATAAAAGTGATGGTACTGAGAAAATATGGTTTTTAGACCCAAATACGTTTGCTGAAAAGGATTATATAGAAGTTACTACCAATAAAAGTGTAAAATCCAGATTTAATGAACTAGAATGGGTAGAAGGGAAAATTTATGCAAACACATGGCAAAAAGATGGTATAGCGATCATCAATCCAAAAAATGGTGCTCTAGAGGCGGTTATCAATCTATCTGGACTTCGTGAAAAAGTAAAACAACATGATGATTTGGATGTTTTAAATGGTATTGCCTATAAAAAAGACACCAAACAATTATTTGTTACTGGAAAAAACTGGGACAAGCTTTTTGAAATTGAGGTAATCGAATAAATATAATTTATTCTTTTTATAATAAGGAGATAAAACTAATACTTAATATTCCTAAAAACATATTTGAAGCTATAAAGCTTGTACACATATTGTAACATTATAATAAATCGTTCGTTATTATAATAGACAGATAATAAACCGTACCTTTGCGGCTTATTTTAAATATTATATGAATAAATTTGAAGCATTAGGCCTTAGTGAAGCCATCGTAAAGGCGGTGAATGAAATGGGTTTTGAAACCCCAAGTGAAGTACAAGAAAAGGCAATACCTATTTTGCTAAATGAAGATACTGATATTGTTGCATTAGCACAAACAGGAACTGGAAAAACAGCTGCTTTTGGCTTTCCCTTAATTGAAAAAATAGATAGCAGCAGCAGGATTACTCAAGGGTTAATTCTTTCTCCTACCCGTGAACTTTGTTTACAAATTACTAATGAGTTTAAAAATTACTCTAAATTTATCCCTGGATTACATACCGTAGCAATATATGGTGGTGCAAGCATAACAGATCAAGCAAAACAAATAAAACGTGGTGCCCAAGTTATAGTAGCAACACCGGGGCGAATGCAAGACATGATTAATCGTAAAATGGTAGACATTTCTCAGATTAGCTATTGTATTTTAGATGAAGCAGATGAAATGCTTAATATGGGATTCTATGAAGATATTAATGCCATTTTATCACATACCCCGAAAGAAAAAAATACTTGGCTATTTTCGGCTACTATGCCAAAAGAGGTTTCTACTATCGCTAAACGTTTTATGCGTAATCCTGTAGAAATTACCGTAGGTCATAAAAATACAGGATCTAAAAATGTTTCTCATGAGTATTATGTAGTAAACTCAAGAGATCGATATGCTGCATTAAAACGATTATCAGATGCTAATCCTGATATTTTTTCTGTTATATTTTGTCGTACCAAAAGAGATACACAAAAAGTAGCAGAAAATCTTATTGAAGATGGATATAATGCCGCAGCTTTACATGGTGATTTAAGCCAAAACCAAAGAGATCTGGTAATGAAGAGTTTTAGAAATCGTCAAATACAAATGCTTGTTGCTACAGATGTAGCTGCACGTGGTATTGATGTAGATGATATTACACATGTTATAAACTATCAGCTTCCTGATGAAATAGAAACCTACACTCACCGTAGTGGTCGAACTGGTCGTGCAGGAAAAAGTGGTGTTTCTATGGTAATTGTTTCTAAAAGTGAAGTTAGAAAAATAAAATCTGTAGAGCGAATTATCAAACAGAATTTTGAGAAAAAAGATATTCCAAGTGGTGAAGAAATTTGTCAGGTACAACTTTTTCATTTGGCAAATGACATTAGTAAAGCTGAAATAAATCACGAAATTGATAGTTATTTACCATCTATTAACGAAGTTTTAGAAGATTTTTCTAAAGAAGAGTTAATTAAAAAGTTCTTTTCTGTAGAATTTTCTCGTTTTCATAATTATTACAAGAAATCTAAAGATCTAAACACCTCTAACGATAGAGAAAGTAATTATGGCGACGATAGTGGTAGTACCCGTTACTTTATTAATGTAGGAGAGAAAGATGGATTTGATTGGATGACATTAAAAGATTTCTTAAAGGATCTTTTAGAAATAGGAAGTGATTCATTAAGCCGGGTAGATGTAAAAGAAAGCTTTTCATTTTTTAACACTAATACAGAACATCAGGAACGTGTTCTTTCTGCTTTTGAAGATTTTAAAATGGAAGGAAGAAAAGTTAACGTAGAAATTTCTAAAGATTCTGGTCGTAGAGGAGGAAAACGTCGTCGTGATGGAGGTCGTGGTGAAGGTAATAGCGGAGGAGGTTATAAAGGTAAACGCAGAAGCGATGGTTTTAAACCCAGAAGCAAAAGTCGTTTTAACTCTGGGGATGACAGAAGTAGCGGAGGAGGTAACCAAAGAAAAGATAGAAGAAAACGAAGTGATCGTAAATAATCTTAAAAGTATCTTTAGTATAATTCAATTTTAAATAATATACCATATACGTGTAACAAGAAGATATGATTTTTGACTTGATTTTTATGTTATTTTATTTAAAATTGAATATCATATTATAAATAAATGAAAAAAATATTATTTTTTATTGTCCTAATACTAAGCGTAACGTCTTATGCCCAAGAAGAAAACATCTCTGATATTGTTTCTGGTAAAGTACAAAATGCTTCTAACGATCAAAAACTACAAAATGTTCATATTATAAACCTTAGTCAGGTGGTTGGTACAATAACCAACAATGAAGGGGATTTTAAAATTCAGGCTAAGGTTAACGATACCTTATATTTTTCTTATATAGGTTTTAAACCGCTACGAATTAGAGTAACCAACGACTGGATTAAGTTTGGTGAGGTGAAGATCAAGATGACAGAATTAGGAATCGCTCTAGAAGAAGTTGTAGTTGCTGATGTACAGCTAACTGGCTATTTAGAGATTGACGCAAAAAGAATACCTGTATATAACAATTATAGATATAGTATCTCTGGGCTAAATTCTGGATATGAAGGAGGTAACAGACAACCCGGAGCTGTTAATAAGGTATTAGGAGCTATATTTAATCCTGCAGATTTTTTATACAATATATTTAGTAAACGATCTAAAGAGTTAAGAAAACTTCGTAAAATGAAGAAAGATGATGACATTAGAAATCTTTTAGAAACTAAATTTGATCGTGCTACTTTAATGGCTTTATTACAAGTAGAAAGATTAGATATTGACGAAATACTTAGAAATTGTAACTATTCTATGGATTTTATAAAATTTGCAAATGATTTACAAATCCTTGATGCCATAAGCGAATGCTACGAAGAGTATAAAATACTAGATAGAAAATAAAAGTTTTTAGAAAAAGTGGCACTAAGCCACGAAGTGTGTAATTAAAAAATATCGAGGGTTGCAACCCTCGA
>CAYGUC010000008.1:0-95449 GCA_964353005.1 uncultured Flavobacteriaceae bacterium
AATATATTTCCTGACCGTTCGAAGGTATTTCTCAACACTACTATAGTATTTCCTAGCGCTCCGAAGTTGCTTCTCTTTACTTAGATGGTATTTATTAGTACTTCTGGCTCTTTTACAGAAACAAAAAAGCCGCATATCTAAGATATGCGACCTTTTAAAATCAAATTTAACGTATTTAATATGTTCTAATTTTTAATAAACTTACCTGTTGTTTTGTCTTTAGAAACTGAAATAGTATAGAAATACATTCCTGATTGCAAATCTCCTATATCAAAACTTTGAACATTATCCCCCGATGGAAGACTATTAGACTGGTAGTTATAAACTTCTACTCCACTAGTATTAAATATCTGGAATCTAAAATAATCAGAACTTGCAGTTTTAGAAGAAGTATTCGTATTACTAAAAGCAATATTAATTAGATTTCCTGAAAGAGGGTTAGGAAACACTTTTCCTACATTATTAGAGTTGTCGACTAATGCTGATCTACTAGAAACTCCATTTAAATATGCTCTATGGCTTGAAGAGAATCCAGAATTTCTATCTAAATCCCAGTTGATAGACCAAGTCATTAATCCTCTAAAATTAGGATATGTTGCACTAGTAGTATATGTTCTGTTAGGATATGAAATACCTTTCATTAGATAATCTAATGCCTGCTGTACCACTGCTTCAGAAGTATATCCGCTTCCTGCTGCTTTTGTACTTGCTGGTAAACCTATAGCAACTTGATCTGCTCTAAGTCCTGGAAAATTACGACCAGTTTGTGCAACTGGGAAACCAGTAATTAACATTTCAGCCATTGCTACATGAAAATCTGCTGTAGCTGGTTGATATACTTTACCATCATTTCCAAACATCGATCCTGTGTTATAATGTTGTACATGAATATAATTCATTTCTTCACGCAAAGCATGAATCACAGGTAAATATGCTCCAAAGATCCCAGAGTAGTTTCCATAGGCTCCTTGTACGTATGCTGTTTCTGGTGCCATACTTAAGATAAAACGGTCTGCTCCTATATTGCTTCTAATAGATTTTGTTGCAGCAATAAGGTTTTTGATTTTTGGTGTCGTTGGATTTCTAAAATCGGTATCTCCGTTTCCTAAAGAAAGAGAACTTCCTTCTAAATCTATATCTAGTCCATCAAAACCATAAGTATTAATGATATTAGTCATAGAACTTACAAACTCATTTCTTTCTGTATCGTTAGTTAACTCTACTCTCGCATTAGCTCCTCCTATAGAGATTAGCACTTTCTGTCCTCTGCTTCTTACGGTTGCAACATCATCAATAAATGCTTGTGTATTTCCTCCGTAGATTTCATAAGGACTAAATCTCATGTCTGATGTACTACCTCCTGTAGGTTCTGCAAATGCTACACAGATTACATCCCAATCTCTGGATACTTCACTAAGTCTTGGTGTAGTAGAACCATTGTCAAAATTATGCCAGTATCCTACTAGTATTTTACTTGGTAAGTTGTTGTTTCCGCCGTCTACTCTTTTTCTTACAGTAACCGCTTCAGAAGTAGTTTGATTGTTATCATTATCTGTTGCTACTGCTGTTAAAGAATAGCTGGCTGATTGTGCATTAGAGATAGTGTATGAATATGGGCTTGTTGTATCTTCTGCTAATTTTACACTTCCGTTATAAAATTCTACTTTTGTAACTGCTCCGTCATCTGTAGCTGTTGCATTTATTACAATCGAGCTTCCTGCGGTATACGTTGCTCCATTTGCTGGAGAAGTAATACTAACTACAGGAGAAGTTCCTACTGGTCCTGTACCACAATCTCCGCTCTTTGACCATGCATCTTGCCAATATGATCCTGTACCAGGAGCATACGCCCAAGCGGCATTAGAAGAACACCATCCTGGAACATTACATTGATATTTTGCACCTTCATTTTGTACTTCGGCATTTAATCCATAAGAGGTTCCTGCAACATATTGTGCTACTCCATCGCAGTTTCCGCTTCCGCCGCCATCTTTTTTAGTGATTTTAACTGAAATCGCTGTTGAAGTTGTCGCTGCACCTTTATTATCTGTTGCTTTAGCAGTAATTGTATAGTTTCCTACAGCTGTATTTGCCCAAGAATATTGGTAAGGAGCAGTAGTATCTTCTCCTAACAAAGTTGTCCCATTATAAAATTCTACCTTAGCTACAGTACCATCAGAATCGGATGCGTCTGCAGTTACAGAAACAGATGTTCCTTCTACAAATGATGCATTATTTGCAGGGGATGTAATACGTACTGTTGGAGCAGTATTATCTCCTCCTGTTCCACCGCCATCGCAAGATGCTATTTTTTTCCAAACACCGTCAGGGGTTGAATTTGCTTCTGGGTTTTGACCTTGCGTCCACCATTTAGCTTGGTAATGTACGTTGTTATATTTTACATCTTTACCTCCTGTATATACAGCTGAAGCAGACCATGTAGGGAAAGTATCACAATTACCCCCACCAGTACCACCGTTTACTGTTACAGAAACAGCAGAAGATGTTGTAACTGCATTACCGTTGTCTGTAGCTTTTGCCGTTAATGTATAACTTCCTGCAGCTGCATTTGCCCAAGAATATTGGTAAGGAGCAGTAGTATCTTCTCCTAATAAGGTTGTACCGTTATAAAACTCTACTTTGGTAATTGTACCATCCTGATCTGATGCATCTGCAGTGATAGTAATTGATGCTCCAGCTTCAAAAGTAGTATTGTTTGCTGGTGCAGTTATACTAACTACAGGAGGTATATTGGTTGTGTCTCCTGTAACAGATATAGAAACTGCAGCCGAAGTAACAGAACCATTTTGGTTATCTGTAGCTCTTACTGTTAATGTATAGCTTCCTGCTGCAACATTTGTCCAAGAATATTCATATGGTGCTGTAGTATCTTCTCCTAACAGTGTAGTACCGTTATAAAACTCTACTTTAGCAACTGTACCATCAGCATCTGATGCATTTGCAGTAATAGCAACTGTAGCTCCCTCTGCAAAAGTAGCATTGTTTGCTGGTGCAGTAATATTAGCTACAGGTAATACGTTTCCTCCTGTTCCTCCATTTGCAAATACTTCATTCATTTTATTTACCAAAGGAGACTTTACATTAGACCATCTTTTTAATTTACGCCCAAATGAAGTAGGAGAACCTCCAAATTCAAGATCTCCGTATACAGTCCATACAATAGTACCTGCAAGATCATTATCATTAATAAATTGAGCTTTAATAGCAATAGACTCTTCATCATCATAGCTTAAGAAATAATTCCCTTTTACTAAATAAGGAACTTTTGCTTCATCATCCCATTTTCTAGTCCATCCACTATTTGGAGTTAATGCTTTTTGCTTAATAAAGAAATAGTTAGGTGTTCCATCATATACTTCTTTTGGCCAATTTGTATAATCTGCTGCTGTTTGTATAGGACCATCTGGTTGTACGGTTTCTGCTCTTTTTACTGTTTTTACATTAAGATCGGCAGTACCTTCTGTGACAACTCCTCGCCCGTAAAACGGAGCTCCAAAACATATTTTACTTTTAGGAACCCCTACTTCTACTAATTTATTTAATGTAGATTGCCAGTTAAAGAAAGACACTTCTGCTCCTGTATATGGATATATTGGTGCATTATGTCCTGCTTTGTTTGACCATCCACCATTATAATCATAAGTCATCATGTTAAAATAATCCATATTGGCAGCTACTCCAGACCAATTAAATCCATCCAATTTTCTTGGATCTGCAGCCATAGCCGATGTAATTAATTTTGTAGGCCCTATAGCGTTACGAATTTCTTGTAATAAAGATTCAAAATTTGCAAAATCTGCTTGGCTACCTGTAAAATTCATTCCTGCAAATGGCCCTGGATATTCCCAATCTAAATCGATCCCATCAAAACCAATATTGATTAATCGTTTACAGTCTTCAATAAATCTTGCTCTTTTTACAGGATCTGCAGCCATTTCAGGAAAATGCTTACACATACTCCATCCACCTAAAGAAGCCATTACTTTCACTCCTTTTTCATGAGCAAGATCTAATAATCCTTTTGCCCCATTTTCTTTTTTAAGAGGTAATGGTAATCCTCCGCTTAACCCCCAAACAGGGTGTGTCCAAGTACTTGCGCCTTCTTCTACTTGAAAACCTTGTGCTTCTGCTCGAGCTTTTATATCCGCATTAACATAATTTACATATTCTAATTCACCAAATAAGATATGTAAATCCCAACTACTGTATAGATCTGTAAAAAATAAATCTGCTGGTGCTTGTGTTGCTCCCGCTTGGTAGATATTCTTATTTCTATGATCTCCACTATGTAGAGAACCATCTCTAGCTACTCCAAAAAAGGAATAGTTTAAGATAGTATATTTAGAATAATCAATATTTAAATGCGTTAGAGCTCCTGCCCCTGGTACTCCTGCTTTACTATCTTTCCAGGCATCCCAATTCGTAATATATCCAATAATCTGTTTTTGATGATTGGCTGTCGTTGCATTTCCTCCTGTGTTTACTTGCGCAAAAGAGACACTTGAAATGCTCATTAAAATTAAAATGAATAGTATTTTCAAATGAGGTTTTTGAAAACACCAGACTTCAAAAGTTTGAGTTAATTTTTTCATAATTTTTTTTAATTAAGTTTAAAAGGGTTTGTGTTAATATTTGCGAAAACGATATAGTTCGCAATGTGAAAGTAGATATAAAGAAAGTTTATATGAAACTAATTAGCTGAATGACTTAAAACTATAGATTTTCGGACGAAAAACTGTAATAAAGAGCATTTACCAATAGCCTATTATTTCTATAGAGATAAAAAATATCCTAAAAAAAGCCTCTTAAAGCAAGGCAATAAAACAACAAAAATAAGGTTAGAGTTACCAACAAGAAAGATTAACCTACACATTAATGGCATGAATTGACCCAAATCCATTCGCGCCATCTTTTTAAATTGCTATGTAATGAAAATAAAATGTTTGCTAGTTGATGATGATCCCTTATCTATACAAATTTTAAAAAAACACTTAGATTATTTTGATGACTTTGAAATTATTTCTGTCTGCAATAATGCAGTAGATGCCTTTAATTTTATATGTAAAAACACTATTGACTTAGTTTTTGTAGATATTTGCATGCCAATTGTTAGTGGTATAGATTTTATAAAGGGTTTACAAGCTTCTCCTCCGTTAATAATTATAACTTCTTCCTGTGAAGATTATGCGGTAGAAGGTTTTGAACTAGGTGTATTAGATTATTTAGTGAAACCAGTTTGCATAAAACGATTAGTAAAATCCTTACATAAAGCATCCAGAATATTCAATATTTCTAAAAACACAACGACCATCTCTGAAAATCAAACGGAACCAGAGGATCACATTTTTATAAAAGTGAATAAAAAAATGATCAAAATCTACTATGATGATATTCTTTATATTGAAAGTCTGAAAGATTATGTCATTGTAAAAACAAAATATGGAGATTATGTAACACATTATAATTTGGCTGGAATAACCAAATTATTACCTAATAATCTTTTTATAAGAATTCACAGATCTTATACTATTGCTATTCATAAAGTAGAAGCTATCGATAAAAATAATATTGAAATAAATAATAATTTACTCCCTATGGGAAGAAATTATATGAAAGGAGCTAAGGATATTATAATAAATGGTATAAGCACTATATTTTAGCTTAAAACAAATTATCTAGGGCAAACTCAATGCCATTAAGAATGGCTGCTATATTATTGATCCTGTATAACTTTTTTTAATTTTTAGTCGATGTTTAAAATTTCAGAAATTAGATAAGTCTATATACTAAATAAAAAAAGATCTGGGAAATCCCAGATCTTTTCTTAAAACAAATAATCTTAGTGGTAGATTATTCAAAACATAACAAACAAATTAGTTGGTGTATAATTTTATTAAAAATCGCTTACTTAAACCCTTGCTCTAAGATTAAAAAACCTTTGATCTTAAAACAAAAGCTTAGATACGATTTTGTGGTTATATTAAAGTTTAATTATTTTTTTGGTATGCACCTGATTATCTATTACTATTTTATAGATATATATTCCTTTATTTAATCCTGATACATCTTGGTTAATAGTATTAACTCCACTGTTTATAGCTCTGTCTACAGATAAACTTTGTAGTTTTTTACCAGAAAAATCATATAATTCTGCTGTTATTATTGCTGGTTGAGAAGCATTTATCTTAAGTTCTATTTGATTTTTTGCTACTGTAGAAACGATTACTGAACTACTCGAAGTACAATCTGATAAATAACTCCAAGCAGAAGAAGTATCAGGAGTCTCTCCTTTAATCCACCATTTAGCACTATATATCTTATTTTGATACGTTGCTTTATCTCCTCCATTATATGCTATAGTAGCAGACCATAAAGGCTCTGTACAAGATCCTCCGGTACCACCACCGCCATTACCATCACAGTTTCTTACAAATTGCCAAACATCACTACTTCCTGGAGTTTCGTTTTGAGTCCACCATTTATTACGGTAAACTACGCCTTGGTAACTTACTTCTGTAGCAGAAGAATATACTTGTGTAGCACTCCATTCTGTTACTCCATCACAACCTCCTGTAGTTTTTTCGACTACTGTAAATGATATCATTTCTTCAGAAGCTACTCCTAGGTTATCTGTTCCTACTATTTTTAAAGTAACTGCTCCAAATGCTTGTGGTGTCCAATCTGTTGTATATACATTACTATTAGCAACCATGGTTGGAGTTACAGTTATATTATTAATAACAAATTCTACAGAACTTACTTGTACATCATCTGTTATAGTAGCTTTTATGTTTATTGGAGCTAAAGCAGCTAATTCTACAGTTCCTTGTGGTGTTACTTGAGTTATTACTGGAGCCGTATTAGCTCCTTTTTCTTTAATCGTAAAAGAAATTGTTTGCTCTGTTGTATCATTTTTATCATCTGTAGCTGATGCAACAATACTTACTTGCCCAAACGTAGTAGGTAAAAAGTTGGCAGTATAGTAATCTCCACTTTTTGTTGCTAAAATATCTGTATTACTATATTTAAAAACAAATGAGTTTACCGTACCATCACTATCTGTAGCTTTTGCTTTTAAAGCAACGTTAGTAAATGTTGTCATTTCGATTACCTGATTATTAGAAGGAGTCTCCCAAGTAACTACGGGCGTACTATTTATTGGATTACTGTTTCCAGCTGCTTCATTTACAGCTTTCAGAATACTAGAAGATGCGTTGTAATCGGTATCTTGTGTTAGCTCCCATAATATTAATCCTTGATGCCCATATTGTTTAGAATACTTAATTTTTTCACCCGCTAGTTTTGGAGTATTATAATAAATTTTCTTCCCATTCTCTCCGATATATCCTCTTAGTTTTTTAGGATCTTTAGCATCATAACTTGTGGCTGCATTAGGAAAATCTTTTACAATATCTTTATACGGTACAAATTTAGCTCCATTACCACCATTAGGTTTTTTTTCAGAAAAATCATATCCATACACTGGTAATCCAAAAACTAATTTTGACTTTGGTACTTTAAAACCACCTGCGTGATTCCAAGCTGGAGGAGCAAATCCCATCCAATATTCTAATGCATCTTGCGCAGAATAAATAGGATTATCTGCTGTTTGCCCTTGATAAAGTCCACCTGCTACTTTATACAGAGCAGAGTGAGGACCTTCTGGAGAGGTATCCCAAGATCCTGTAAAATCATAAGACATCAATCCTATCCAATCCATATAATCTGCAATACCATCATCATAATTATTACCATACCACGAAGTTCCAAAAACAGCTGCTGTTATTAGTTTATTAGGAAGTTTTGCTCTTAATTTTTTACTCAATTTTGTCAAACCAATTCCAGCTGGATGTGGTCCTTGATCACTATCTCCAAATTTACTACCTCTTACTCTTCCTCCTTGATCTGTAGTTCCAGCAATAGCGGGATCTGCCCACCAGCATTCCATATCCAAATCAATACCGTCTAAATCGTTTTGAACGACGTAATTAGCAACTAAAGTTGCTATTTGTTCTAATTTAACATCATCATTATGATATTTATCCATTAACCATATAAACGCATAATCGGTAGCTCCACCAAGAGCAACTGCTACTTTTACTCCTTTAGCCTTCGCCTTTTGAAGAACTCCTAAATCATTAAGAACAGAATCTACTTTTCTAGCCTGAAATTCATCAAAAGATATAGAAGCAAAATCTGCACTATTATAATTATTATTGTTTTGTTTAAACATTAAAAAAGAAATGTTTAAGTTGGTTACCACCTCGGGTTTAAACTTATTTTTGATATCATAATCGGCAACCCATGTTGGTAAATATCCTATAATTCGTTGTTTTCCTGAATAATCAGGTCCTAATCCTCCATCTCCACAAGGGCCAACTAACTCCCATGAACCTGCTCCTGGGGCGTCGTTAGTATAATATTTACAACGGTAATTTAAACCGTTAACAGAAACTTCCTGTCCTTGTGTATAAGGAACTTGACTTACATCCCACGCTGGAGAGCAAGCTGGAAAATTATATTGTGCCTGTGTCAACAGAGCACAAAAAAGCATACTAAAAAAGATATAGATTTTTTTCATGATTTGTGTTTTTAGTTATTTTTCGATTTTGTAAAACAACTTATTTAGGGTAGTCTAACTATATTTTTTTAAGACTACCCTACAATAAGTTTAAAGAAGATTATTCCTTCAGAATTTTTTCATGGTAAATAGTATTATCTACCTGAATTTTGAATACGTAAAGTCCGTTTTTAAGATGAGACACATCTTGAGGAAATAATTTTTTAGTATTTTTTTGTAATTCACTAAAAGTTTGTGAATACATTAATTTACCTGAAAAATCATATAAACTAATTCGTATCCAAGATCTATTTTTTGTGTTTATTGTAACATTTACAATATCTCTTGTCACTGTAGGAAACACAGAGTAATCCTTTGTTTCTATCTGCGAAACACTTTTGCTACAAACTCCCGTCTTTGTCCAAGCCATTTGCCAGTAAGACCCTGTTCCTGGTGCATATGCCCATGCTGCTGCAGAAGAACACCACCCCGGAATATCACAACTAAATTTTTCTCCTTCATTGATAACTTCATCGTTTAATCCATAAGCAGTACCTACTACATATTGTTGTATACCTGTACAGTTACCATTTCCTCCACCACTAATTACAGTAATTAAAACTGCAGCAGACGTAGAAGTTATTCCTTTATCATCTGTTGCTTTAGCAGTTAAAGAATAATCTCCTGCAATAGTATTTGCAATCGTATAACTATATGGATTAGAAACGCTTTCTCCGATCTTATTACCGTTACTAAAAAACTCAACTTTGGTTATTGTTCCATCACTATCTGTAGCATTTGCTGTTATATTTACAGAACTTCCTGCTTCAAAAGATTCATTATTACCAGGAGAAGTTATTGAAACTGTTGGAGGTATATTATCCCCTCCTCCCACTGTTTTTTCTTTTATGGTAAAAGAAATTGTTTTTTCTGAAGTTTTATTATTATTATCTGTAGCTAATGCTATAATAGTTACTTGACCAAATGCTGTTGGAGTAAAACTAGCAGAATAATTATCTCCCGAAGCAGTAGTATTAATATCAGTATTATTATATTTAAAAACTAAGGATTGCACAGTACCATCTAGATCTGTAGCTCTTGCATTTAATGTAATTGCTGTAAATTCACTTTGTTCTATAACCTGATTGTTAGATGGGGATTCCCAAGTGATTACAGGAGCAGAATTTCCAGATGTTTCGCAATCTTTAACAAATTCCCAAACACTGTCTACTCCAGGGATATTACTACTAGCTGCGTACCATTTATTTTTATATACTTTATTATTATATTTTACAAAAGTATCTTTGTCTTTATATATTCTTGTTTCTTTCCAATCTGCAACTTCCTGGCAATCTAAATTTATACCATCCCAAATAATTACTTTAATAGACGAGGTTGCTGTAGTTCCATTTTCAAACTTTGCATTGGTTGTTAAAACATGACTTGCATATTTAGAAGGAGTCCAGCTAAACGAAACCCCGTTAAACGTTTGATTATCTACGGTGGTAGTTACACTAACTAATCTTGTATCCTTTTCATCTATACTCATAGAAACAGAAATAGGTGAAAAAGTTACTTGTTTTATTAACTCATCATTTTTTGGTGAAGTAAACGTGATTTGAGGTTTTTGAGCACATGGTTCTGCTGTTAAATCTGCAGCATCTCCTCCATATTTTGCCATATCTTTACAACCACAATCAGAAAGATCGTTAACACCATCCATATCAGTTCCTATTTGATAAATACTGGTAAACCTTTGGTAGTAACCTATCCTGTCTAGCACCTGAGGTTTTTCAGTTCCTTGTCCACATTCTACTCCTCCGTTAATAATATTAACAGTCATCCCAAGCCCTGGAACTCTATTTTTTGTTTTATCCAACTCATTTGGCACCCATTTATTAACCATTACATTATGCGCAGATGGTTTTGGGTATTGTGGTGTCATCCAGAACCATATTGCTGTTTGAAAGGCTAATGCTGCATCTTCAATTACTTTTTCTGGATTATCTAATAGTATTTGTTTATCTCCAAATATGAATTCACTGGCAGGGCCATAATTATAATTATAAGATAGTTGTATAGGTCCTCTTCCTTTATAGGATTTACCTGCTGTTGGAGGATAGTTGGTATCTGGATAGGCATAAGAGGCATTTGTAGGCTCTTCTCGAAAATGTAAACCCCATGAAAATTGACCTCCAGGAGCAGTAGACCACCCTCCAGTCGTTTCATGAGAAATATTTGCAAAAAAAGCAGTGATTTCTCTTTTTCTTGTTTCCAAACTTCCTTCTTCTAAAAAAGCACCATAATCTACCTCTTCAGTTACAATTTCTTTCTCTGCATTTCTAGGTGCATCAAAATCTACATCTGTTCTAAGAAGTATGGATACTCCAGTAGTTTTATCTATACGCGTAACTCGATATGCATTAGTTCCGCATCTTCTTTCAAAAATCACTTTAATTTTACTCATTCTATTGATTGCTTCGACAAAAGAATCAAATGTGTAAAAATCATCTTTTGGATCTAATTCCCAGCCATTACCAGTATCCTTGGCACCAAAACGATAAGGAAACAAAGTGTTCCATAAATCTTTATTTATTAAATCGCTAACTTGTATTGGGGATGCTATTTCAGCAGAATCATAAGCAAGTAAAGAAGTACTTGTTTTTACATCTATATCATAAGAATTAGAAAATCCTAAATTAATAGTTAATAATAATGCCGAAAATATAGGCATCCATAATTTTTTACATAAACCCGAAAAGGTCTTTGGGGAATAGAGTTTGTGTTTCATTGTTAAGACAATTTTTGTGCAAAGAAATAGTTAGTTTCTTATGAGTTATTTTATTTCAAGATATAAAGTACTGTATTTAAGCATCTTTAAAGAAATAAAATATACGAATAACACTGTTTAACGCATAAAAAACCATTTAAGCAGTAATAACCGAAAGCTAAAATTTCTGTTTTTGACTTTTATAATGAAGATAATTCTATTCAAAAATATGTAATCTAATAGAGGAAACTATTAAAGGTTAACTGTTCTATTTATTGGTGTGTACTTACGTTTTTAAACTTTAATAAATATTTTTTTCTTATATAAGAAATAAGCAAAAAGAATATAAATACCAACAATAATCAACGCATAAAAAAGAGAGGATAATGACATAGGAATCTCATTGTAAACAAAAAAGGTTTCGAAAAGAAATTGATGTATTGAAGTTTGAGAATTTATTTTAATTAAGTAAAAAGATTTGGCAAATACCATGGATAAAAAATAAATAACAATCGCATTGGCTCCTACATATTTAAATACGTTTCCAAAATTGTATTCTCTGTCATCCATCAAATAATGAAATATTACTAAAAATAATGTTGCATAACCAGATGTAACTAATACAAAACTACTACTCCATAGTGCCTTATTTATAGGAAAGAACATACTCCACACATATCCTGTAACAACCAAACATACACCTATTGTGGTTAGTAAAGTAAGTTTTTGTTTTATTTTGCTAACTAAAATTTCACCAACAAAAATACCTATTAATGTTGTTACTATGGATGGTAGAGTACTAAGTATACCTTCTGGATCATAATCAGGTTGCCATATATGCCCTTTTAGTAATACACAATCCACATAGTTAGCCCAGTTATTAGCTCCTCTGTCTAATGTTGGCAGATTTCCATTTGGTAACGGAATATATACCAGCCATATCCAATATCCTAATAGTATGAAAAAGGAAATATAAAGAAGTTGCTTTTTATTAAAATTTAGATATAGTATTGAAGCTATGCAAAAAACAATCCCTATGCGTTGTAAAACACCAGGAATACGCATAGATTCTATTTTAAGAAAAGGAAAATATGGTAAAAATGCATTAAGGAATATGCCTAATACTATTAATTTAAAACTTCGAATAAAAATCTTTTTATATATAGAAGCGGTTACTTTATCTTTTTTACTCTTATAAACAAAAGAAATAGATATGCCTACTATGAATAAAAAAAATGGGAATACAAAATCAGCCAACGTAAGGCCATTCCAATCAGCATGTAATAATAGGGAATACACATGGTTCCAATCCCCAGGTGTATTCACCAATATCATTAGTACTACTGTAAATCCTCTTAAAAAGTCGACTGATTGTACTCTCTTCATTACTCTATGAAACCATTTTTTTACCAAGTGATTTCCAAACTCTGATCAATAAAAACCCAGAAACTGTTGCAATCACAGCAGTAATACTTGCCATAGCATAATCTCCATAAAGTAAATTACCAACTGTAAACAAGCAACTATACACCAAAACACATCCTAGTAACATAGCCAAAATCCCAGAAGGCACTGTCCATTTTCCTTGATCTCTTACTATTTCAATTCCATCTTTATTAGCTTCTTCTATAACTTTTTTCCACCCTGGTCCACCAGGCTGTATATTTTCATAAAAAGAACGTAAGGTTTCCTTTGGTTCTGGCTTTGTTAAATATGTAGCAACTACCCAAACAATCGATGTTACAATTACCATTGCGATAAATCTAAACCAAGAAGGGAAAACTCCTGATACTATTTCACCTGAATCCTGTACGTATCCAAACAAAATATCTCCTAATGGTGTAAAAGTAAGAATCAAAGGGATTAGCATAGCAGAAAACATTACCGATATTTCACTCCATGCATTTATACGCCACCAAAACCAACGTAAAATATATACCAAACCTGTTCCTGCTCCAAACATAAGAATGATATCGAAAAGCTGTTTTGCATTGGTAAGAAAAAGTGCAAAAATAGCACTCGCAACCATAAGAACAACTGTGGTAATTCGTCCAACATTTACCAATTCTTTTTCACTTGCGTCTTTTTTAATTTGTTGCTTATAAAAATCATTTACTACATAAGACGATCCCCAATTAAGGTGTGTAGATAATGTTGACATATACGCTGCTCCTAATGATGCTAAAACAAGTCCTAATAAACCTGCTGGAAGTTTTGTTAACATTGCCGAATATGCTAAATCATGTCCTAATTTACTAGATTCAATATTTGGAAATGCTTGTTGAATACTTGCTATATCTGGATACATTACTAAAGATGCTAACGCAACTAATATCCAAGGCCATGGTCGTAATGCATAATGCATAATATTAAAAAAGAATGTTGCTCCGATTGCATGGTTTTCATTTTTTGCTGCAAGCATACGTTGTGCAATATATCCTCCACCTCCTGGCTCTGCTCCAGGATACCAAGAACTCCACCATTGTACAGCTAAGGGTATAATTAAAACTCCAATTAATGCTTCGGCATTAGAAAAATCTGGAAAAAAAGAAAGTTTGTCAGATACATTTGGATGTGTAACTAAGTTACTTAGGCCTCCAACTTCTGGAAGGTTAACCAAATAATACGCAGCTCCTACTGCTCCTATAATAGCTACAAAGAAAAGTACAAAATCTGTATAAATAACTCCTCTAAAACCACCTACAGAGCTAAAAAAAGTAGTAACTAACCCTCCTATCAAAACAGTTTGTATCGGAGAGAGTCCCAGCATTATTTGGCCAATTTTAATTGCGGCAAGATTTACAGCAGCCATTGCTATTATATTAAATACTACTCCAAGATATATAGATCTAAAACCTCTTAAAAAACTTGCTGGTTTGCCACTATATCTCAAAGTATAAAACTCCATATCTGTAGTAACATTAGATTTACGCCATAGCTTAGCATATACAAATACGGTTAAAAGTCCTGTTAATAAAAAAGCCCACCAAACCCAGTTACCAGCAACACCATCTTGCCTTACAATATCGGTTACTAGATTTGGTGTATCTGTAGAAAATGTTGTAGCGACCATAGAAAAACCCAGTAACCACCAAGGCATATTACGACCAGACAAAAAATATTCTGCTGTGTTTTTTCCCGATCTTTTTGAAACTACAATACCTATAATTAATGTAGTTAAAAAAAAGCAAGCTATTATTATGTAATCCAATGTTGTTAGAATCATTATTTTTATTTTAATAAGTTTGATTTGTTTTTTAGTATTCGTTGTTTGGCGTGTGCTGCATAATTTCTTCCGATAGGAATCCTTTTTTCTCCTACTTCTACTAGATTGCCTTCTATAGACTTAACTTTATCTATTGCTATGGTATAAGATTTATGGATTCTTATAAAACTTTCTGACGGAAGCTCTTCGCTTATGCTAGTTAAAGATTTATGAGATAGAAATGTTCCTTCTAGGGTACTCACCCTTATATAATCTTTCAAGCTTTCAATAAAAAGAATATCACTAAGAAGAATTTTTACTAATTTTTTATCGACTTTTAAAAAAACATGAGCAGGCTGCTGTATTACATCTATAGATGGCTCATTCTTTTTTATAGAAACAAGTCTTGCTGTTAATTTATTTATCGATTTTAAAAACCTATTAAAAGAAATAGGTTTTACCAGATAATCAAGAACCTCTAACTCATAACTCTCTAATGCATATTCTTTATAAGCACTAGTAATAATGGCTTGAGGATAATCTTTTAAGCTCTTTAAAAACTCTAATCCATTCATTCTTGGAAGGTTTATATCTAAGAATACAGCATCGATATCTCCTCGTTCTAATATGGATAAAGCTTCAATTGGATCTTTAAAAGTATCTACTACTTGAATGTTTTTGAATTCTTTTAAAAAAGACTCTATAACTTCAACTGCCAGGGGTTCATCATCAATTATGATACATTTAATGTTCATGATAGAGGAATTTTAAGCAAAACCAAATATTCATTATTTTTTTGCGTTATATTAAGTGTAAATTTTTTAGGATATAGAATTTGCAATCTTCTTTTTACATTCTTTATTCCTATACCATTCGTTTCTGTTGATTTAGATTCTTCTTCATAATTATTTTTAGATATAAATATTAATTCGTTTTCCAGCTTTTCAAAAGAAATCGATAATTCCATTTGATCTGTGTTTTTTAATCCGTGTTTAAAAGCGTTCTCTATAAACGGTAAAAATAGCATAGGAACCACTTTTACATCATCTATATTTCCATTTATATCAATAATTGATGTAACTCTATCCCCATATCTCATTTTTTCAAGTTCAATGTAATTATCAATATGATCTATTTCCTGTAAAAGCGGAAGTTTCTTCTTACTAGTATCATATATAACGTATCGCATAAAATTAGATAGTTTTAGTACCATATAGGGAGCCAGATCTGACTTTTTTATAGTAAGTGCATATAATCCGTTAAGAGTATTAAAAAAGAAATGTGGTTGTATCTGCGCCTTTAAATATTTTAATTCTGTTTTATATTGTAACTCACTTAAGTGTCTGTTCTTATTTTGTACAATTAAAAAATCCACAGTAAATTTTATTGCCGAGGTCAAGCCTATCACATATAGTTCCCCAATTGCTACCGCTACTATATGGTTAAATCCAAAAGGAGCCAATCTACCTTCTACTTCAGGCCAAATATCTTCTGTTACTAATAAAAGATTTAATCCAGATCTTAACATGTAATGCATTCCTAAACTCAAGCATAAAAAAATCACATAATACACGTATTTCTTTTTAAAAATAAATTTAGGTACCAGATAATATACATTAAAATATACCAAAACGATATGTAGTGGAAATTCTACCAAATTAGATTTTAATGAATATAGATAATCATTAAAATAACTTCCCCATCGAATAACATTAAATAAAAAATAAATAATCCAAAAATACAGGTGATATTTTCGTTTAATAGTCTTTTGCACTTCCTAGTCCCCTTTCTGAAAAATGATTAAATAATATTGGCTGAAATTAGTTTTTTAACAAAAATTTTTGAAAAATGTAAGGCTATTTGTAGAGAAAAACAAAAAAAATAAGAATATCAATTTTTCAAAAAACCGTTATCTATAAATGTATGTCGATTATTATAAAAACCATGTCGTTTGTCTAAAAAAAATTTTGTTAAAAATTTAAAATACTACTTTGACTCATTCAAAAAAACTACATTTTAATATGAAACAAAAAATTTTAACTCTAATCACTTTATTATTTTTTTCTTATCTGAGTTTTGGGCAGGGAACCCAAATTACAGGTAATGTAAAAGGGGCTTCAGATGGCGTACCATTACCTGGAGTAAACATTATAGTAAAAGGAACCACAAACGGAGTACAAACGGATTTTGATGGAAATTATGCAATTGATGCATCTGCGGGAGATGTACTTGTTTTTTCTTATCTAGGAATGGTTAACAAAGAGGTAACCATAGGTAGTGATACCATAATTAATGTACAATTAGAAGAAGACACTGAACAGTTAGAAGATGTAGTGGTTACTGCCCTTGGGATTAAAAAAAGCAGAAAATCACTTACGTATGCCGCGCAGGATATTAAGTCTGATGAATTACAAAGAGTAAAACAAACCAACCCTATCAATAGTTTATCAGGTAAAGTAGCAGGTGTTAATATTACTCGAAGTTCATCTGGAGCGGGTGGATCTGTAAAAGTAACTCTAAGGGGAAATAACTCTTTTGGAAGTAATCAGCCATTGTACGTAGTAGATGGTATTCCTTTATCTAACCCAACTGCTAGTCAACCAACGAATACATTTGGTGACCTTAATGGTGGTAACAGAGATGGTGGTGATGCCTTATCTTTAATAAATCCTGATGACGTCGAATCTTTAACAGTTCTTAAAGGAGCTTCTGCATCTGCATTATATGGTAGTGCTGGTTTAAATGGTGTAATTTTAATAACTACAAAAAAAGGTAGATCAGGTAGCTTTAAAGTAGATGCATCTTCTAACATAATGGTAGAAAGTGCAGCATATACTCTTGATTTTAATAAAGAAGCACAAAAAAACGTAGATGATTTCTTTAATACTGGTGTCACCAATATTAATTCAGTATCCTTGTCTGGTGGTACAGAAAACGCACAAACATATTTTTCTTATTCTAATAGTTTCTCCTCAGGTATTCTACCTACTAATAAGTTAAAGCAGCATAGTATAAATTTAAGAGAGACAGCTAAGTTTTTTGACGGTGTTCTAACAGCTAATGCTAGTGTAATGGCATCTACACAAGAAATTAAAAATAGAGCTATTTCTGGTTTATATTTTAATCCTTTAGTAGGAGTATATAACTTTGATTCTGCAAATGAAAGACTTTCTGATTATGAAAATTTCGAACAATTTGATCCTTCCAGAAATATTATGTCTCAGCGTTGGTTTAGAGGAACGTCTGATATTGAACAAAATCCATACTGGATTTTAGAGCGTAATCCAAGTGAAGATAATAATCAAAAACTATTAGCTTCTTTAAATCTTAATTTTAAAGTTAACGAATGGTTGTCACTTCAAACCAGAGGGACTTATGACAAATCGCAACTAGGTTTTGAACGTAAAATTTATGCTACTACAGAAGCTACATTATCCCCTGCAACAGGAAGGTATATTGTTAATGAGCAAGAAAACACTCAACTATACGGGGATTTAATTGCTAATATTGATTATAATATTTCAGAAAACATATCGTTAACGGCAAACGTTGGTACTAGTACGACTAAAACTAATATAGAAATATTTAATGCAGATTCTGGAACCAACGGAGGTTTACAATTTGCTAATGTTTTTTCTTATCAAAACTTTAATGCTAATCCTTCTGTATCATTTACTCAATCTTCTCTAGAAAGTAGAATAAATTCTGTTTTTGCTAGTACTACTATTGGGTTTAATGAAAAAATATTTGTGGATTTGACAGCAAGAAATGATTGGACATCAACACTTCCAAAAGAAAACAACTCTTTCTTTTATCCATCAGTTGGTGTAACTGGTATCTTGAGTGAATTATTCGATTTAGGAGACAAAATTAATTTCGCAAAACTTAGAGCTTCTTATGCCGAAGTAGGTAATGGTTTTAATATTGATGCTATCTCTCCTAATCAAAACATTCTTTTTGGTGGTGGAGTAAATCCTCTTGATCCATTAAGACCTTTTCCAGGAACTGTTCCTGAACCAGAAAGACAAAGATCTTTTGAAGTAGGTACAGAATGGAGATTTTTGAATAGTCGTTTAGGAATTGAATTAGGATATTATCGTACAAGTACTATTAATCAATACTTCCCCTTCCCTGTATCAACTACTATCGTATCAAGAGGTACTGCAGGACTAAATTCGGGAGATATTGTTAATACTGGATTTGAAGCTGTTGTATTTGGTGTACCAATTCAAAATGAAAACTTTAAGTGGACTACAACGGTTAATTTTGCAGCTAATGATAATGAAGTAAGAAAAATTTACGACGGAACTGTTCTTGAAGGTCTAATAGAACCAGATTTCTTTACGGTATCTCCTAAGGGAGTAAATACATTTGGTTCTTATTTAGTTGCTGGTGGCTCTTTTGGAGACATCTATACGCAAGTAGTAAAAAGAGATGCTAATGGAAGACCCGTTGTGGATAACGGTTCTATTGTAATTAATGATCAAAATCCAAATAACGTTATCGATGCTTTAGAAAAAGTAGGAAATGCAAACCCTGATTTTACTTTAGGATGGAATAACTCGTTTGAATATAAAAACATCACCTTAGATTTTTTAATTGATGGAAAATTTGGAGGAGAAACTGTAAGCCTTACCGAAGCTATTGTTGAAGGGATTAGTAATAATACTGACAGAGAAACCTCTAATGGCACCATAGAAGTTGTTGACCTTAATGGAACACCTTCTACCATCAGTGCTCAAGAATATTATGGTCTTGCAGGAGGTAGAAATGGTTTTACTGGTGAGTATGTATATAGCGCTACTAATGTTAGACTTGCAGAGTTAGCAATTGGTTATAGTTTTAAATTAGGAGAAAATTCCTTCTTTAAAAGAATTAAGGCATCATTAGTAGGAAATAATTTATTCTTCTTCTATAAAGATGCTCCTCATGACCCAAATGTTACGTTAAGTACAGGAAACGCTTTACAAGGAGTAGACATTCTTGGTCTACCATCGACAAGAAGTACTGGTCTTAATGTTTTATTAACATTCTAAAAAAAGAATAAATATGAAAAAAATTAGTAAACTATTTATATATATAGCAGTAATGAGTTTAATCATTACTTCTTGCGGAGATGACTTAGAGGATTTAAATCAAAATCCGCGAAACATTACAAATGAACAATTGGAAGGTGATTTTCAAAAGTTAGGATCAAGATTTAAGCCCATTTTTGAAAACATATACCAATATTCGCCTGCTTGGTCATACCAATTACAACAAAATCTTAACGCAGATGTGTATTCTGGTTATTTAACAAACCCAAGACCTTTTGTTGCAGGAGCTAATAATTCTACTTACAATTTAGTTAGTGGTTGGAATAATTTTATTTGGACAGTACCATATTCTAATGTAATGAATAACACTTCATTTATTGTGAATAATGGAGATAACGACCCTACTCTAAAAGCTGTAGCATTAATCCTGCAAGTAGAAGCTATGCATAGAGTTTCTGATGTTTTCGGTCCTATAGTATATTCTAATTTTGGAGATCTTACTAATGCTGGTAAATATGACTCTCAAAAAGAAGCATATACTAACTTCTTTACGGATCTGGATACAGCAATAGCTCTATTAGAAGCTGATTTAGATAACGGAAGCTTTACTGCATTTGATTTATCGTATGAAGGAAACTATACGAACTGGGTAAAGTTTGCCAATTCTTTACGACTACGTTTAGCTATTCGTATTTCAAAAGTAGATCCTGCTAAAGCAAAAACAGAAGGAGAAAAAGCCTTAAACCATTCTATAGGAGTTATTGAATCTAATCCAGAAGGTTTCTTTGTAAATGGAAGTTTAGATCATCCTTTAAGAACAATAAATAATGCTTGGGGAGATATCAGAATGAATGCCTCTATGGAATCCATATTAATCGGTTATGAAGATCCAAGAGCAGAAGCTTTTTTTAGTGAAATAGTACCAGGTGATAATGAAACTGTATCTGTAGTACCTGGATCTTTAAAAGGTGTTAGAAATGGATTGCCATTATTATCAGGATATGCAGACGAATTGGCTCAAAAAGCAGCATATGTTAATTTTGGAGTCATAAATAACGATATAACAACTTCTAGAGTACAGTTAATGACTGCAGCAGAAGTATATTTCTTAAAGGCTGAAGCTGCATTAAGAGGTTGGGATGGTGCAGGAGATGCACAAGCAAATTATGAAATGGGAATATCTACCTCATTTGATCAACATGAAATTTCTGGTGCTGCTGCTTATATTGCCAATAACTCATTAACTCCAATGGATTATGTAGATCCTGTTAATTCAGCAAACAGTATCGCTGCTTTAAGTAATATAAAAATTGCATGGGACGGTGCTGCTTCTGATGAAGAAAAACTAGAAAGAATAATTACTCAAAAATGGATAGCAATGTTCCCAGAAGGACAAGAAGCCTGGAGCGAGTATAGAAGAACTGGATACCCTAAAATTTTTCCTGTTGTTAGTAACCAAAGTGGTGGTACAATTGATACTGATATACAAATCAGAAGAATCCCATTTGTAGATAGTGAACTATCAACAAATGCTGCTGGTGTTTCTGATGCTGTTACCAAACTTAAAGGTGCAGATAACGGAGGTACCCGTCTTTGGTGGGATGTTCCTGGTGGAAATTTTTAATCCAGAAAATAGAATTGAAGTAGCCAATATATAATTTGAAAGAGATGGATAGATTACATAAACATCTAATCCATCTCTTTTCAACCAAAGCCTTGAAATAATAGAAACAATTAAAAACTATCAAACTCTTGAGAAAATGATTCAGGAAATTGAATATAAACAGGTAGGACAATTTGAAAAATCGAAGTTTGAGAAAATTCATAACGAAATATTCCCTGACTCATCGATTGCCTCAAAACTCGTTGCTAACGAAATAGCAACCCTAATCAAGCAAAAACAACAAGAAGGTAATCTATGTGTGCTAGGTTTAGCCACAGGATCTTCTCCTATAAAGGTATATGAAGAACTCGTGAGTTTACATAGATCTGGGGAATTAAGCTTTAATAATGTAGTAACTTTCAATTTAGATGAATATTATCCTATGGATACTGAGCATCAGCAGAGTTATTATCATTTTATGCATCAACATTTATTTGATCATGTAGATATTAATCCAGAAAACATAAATATTCCTGATGGTACTGTACCTCTTGAAGAAATGGATCAATATTGTATTGATTATGAAATGAAAATCAAGCAATATGGAGGTATCGATTTTCAGCTTTTAGGAATTGGAAGAACAGGACATATTGGTTTTAATGAACCAGGATCTCATCCAAATTCTGGTACTCGAATCATCACATTAGATCATGTAACAAGATCTGATGCTTCTTCTGATTTTAATGGTTTGGAAAACGTCCCTAAAAAAGCAGTTACCATGGGGATTAGTACCATTATGAAATCTCGTAGAGTATTGTTACTGGCTTGGGGACATAAAAAAGCTACTGTAGTAAGACAAACGATAGAGGGGCAAATAATGCCTAGTATACCTGCTTCTTTTTTACAACAACATAAAAATACTACTATCATACTGGATGACGAAGCGGCCTCTGAACTTACTCGTACAAAAACACCTTGGCTGGTAGATCAGTGTATTTGGAAAGAACAATTGAAATTTAAAGCAGTTACCTGGTTAAGTCAAGAAATAAACAAACCTATTTTAAAACTTACCGATAAAGATTATAACGATAACGGTATGTCTAGCTTGCTTGCTGTTGAAGGCTCTTCTTATGATTTAAACATTAAGATTTTTAACAAGCTACAACATACCATTACTGGTTGGCCAGGTGGTAAACCTAATGCAGACGATACTAATCGACCAGAAAGAGCCGAACCTGCTAAAAAAAGAGTGCTTATTTTTAGTCCACATCCAGATGATGATGTGATATCTATGGGTGGTACTTTTTTAAGATTGATCGATCAAGGGCATGATGTACACGTAGTTTACCAAACTTCTGGAAATATTGCTGTTACAGATGATGAAGCTTTAAAATTTGCAGAAGTTGCCAAAGCTTTTAAAGCTAATCAAGATACCTCGTTTGATAAGGCTATTGAATTTCTTAAGTCTAAAAAACAGGGAGATATAGATATCCCAGAAGTACGATCTATCAAAGGATTAATACGCCGAATGGAATCTTTAGGGGCCACTAGATATTTTGGTTTATCAGATAAAAAAGTACATTTTTTAGACTTGCCTTTTTATGAAACTGGTAAAATAAAGAAAAATCCTCTTGGAAAAGAAGATGTAAAAATTACAGAAGATATTATTAACCAAATAAAACCTCATCAAATATATGCTGCAGGAGATTTAGCAGATCCTCATGGAACTCATAAAGTTTGCTTAGATGCAATCTTTGCTGCTGTAGAAAATCAAAAAAACAATACCTACATGGAAGATTGTTGGGTATGGCTTTATCGAGGTGCGTGGCAAGAATGGGATGTATCAGAAATCGAAATGGCAGTGCCATTAAGCCCTCTAGAAGTAAGTAAAAAAACCAATGCTATCTTATACCACCAATCCCAAAAAGACAGAGTTATGTTTCAAGGCGAGGATTCTCGAGAATTCTGGTTAAGAGCTAGAGAAAGAAATCGAAATACAGCAGAGCTGTACGATAAACTTGGTCTGGCAGATTATGAAGCAATAGAAGCTTTTAAAAGATATATTTTTTAAACATTTATGTTTGTTTGTTAGAGAGTTGTACTCACAAAATCCTCCCTCAACACTAAGTGTTGAGGGAAGGATTCTTTTTAAGAATATTTTTCTTCAAACACGTTACAATAAAAGTTTCTTACATATATAAAGTAATTAATAAACGATAGTTAATGATATTATTTGCAGATAGTGGTTCTACCAAATGTGATTGGGTTCTGGTTACTGAAAAAGGACAACCAATTTATAAAACAAAAACAGATGGTATAAACCCTATTTTACTTTCTGATAATGCTATTCAAAGTATTGTGCAAAAAGCAGATTTGATACTACAAAAAAAACACCTAATAAACGAAGTACATTTTTATGGTGCAGGATGCGGAGAAGTAGAAACTAAAAAAAGAATACAATTAGTATTACAAACTATATTCAACAAAGCAAAATTTATAGCTGTTGAAGAAGATATAATAGGAGCTGTAAAAGCTACAACCGAAAAACCTAGCATTGTTTGTATTTTAGGTACGGGGACAAATTGTTGCTATTTCGATGGTAAAAAAGTGGTTCAAAAATTTCCAGCTCTTGGATATCTACTAGCAGATGAAGGAAGTGGGAATTACTTTGGAAAAATATTACTTAAAGATTACTTTTTGGGCAGAATGCCTATGGACTTAGCAATATTATTTAAAAGTGATTATAAACAAGAACTGGATCACCTTTTGGATAAATTATATAGTATTGACAATCCTAGTAAGTATTTAGCCTCTTTTGCTCAATTTCTTTTCAAAAACCGTAGAAATAAATACATAGAAGATATTTTACATGAAGGTATCTTAAAATTTATAAACACATATATTTTTCAATATAAAGAAGAAGTATCTAAATATCCTATACACTTTGTAGGTTCTGTGGCCTATTATTCTCAGGATATTATACAAAAATTATTAAATGACAGAGGATATCAGGTAAAGAGTTTTGTTAAAAAACCAATAGATCATTTAGTAATTCGCAACATCAAACATAGAACTCTTCAAAAACTAAGTCAGTAATGAATTTACGAATTATACCAATATTTTTCTTGATTTTAATAAGCTGTAAAAGTCCAGAAAACACTTCCCCTTTAATAGATAAATCTCTTCATATTACTCCTAAACCACTTAGGGTAAATAAAAAATTAGGAGGATTTGAAATTAATAAAAACACTTCGTTTACGTATACAGAAGAATCCTCTAAGACTATTGTAAGTTTTTTTACAGAAAAAATAAAAGAACTAACTGGCCATTCTTTTTCTATTAACACTAATAAGAATGAAAAAAATAGCATTCAATTTATCAAAGATAGTACGCTTATCTTAAATAAAGAAGAGTACCACCTATCCATATCTACAGAAGGAGTAAAAATAATTGCAAATACTAATCAAGGATTATTTTATGGAATGCAAACCTTCATGCAACTTTTGCCTATCTATTCTGATAACAAATCACAAATGCAATTGCCCTTTCAAATTCAGGCTTTGGATATAGAAGATGCCCCTCGGTTTGGCTGGAGAGGGATGCATCTGGATGTTTCGAGACATTTTTTTTCTATCGATTTTATAAAAAAACAATTAGATGTTTTATCTCTTTTTAAAATAAATAAATTTCACTGGCATTTAACAGATGATCAAGGTTGGCGAATAGAAATAAAAAAATATCCTAAACTTACTACAATTGGATCTATACGAAAAAATGAAGATGGATCTATACACCAAGGATACTATACTCAAGAAGAAATAAAAGAAGTTGTACAATATGCAAAAGATCGTTTTATAGATGTAGTACCTGAGTTTGATACTCCTGGTCATGCCGCTGCTATTTTAGCAGCCTATCCAGAACTTTCTTGTAAAGAAGAAAAATATGAAGTACGAAATTTATGGGGTGTAGAATCTAGCATACTATGTCCTACAAAAAAAGAAACATACACCTTTATCGAGGATATTATTAAAGAAATGACAGCTCTTTTTCCTTATGAATACTATCATATGGGTGGTGATGAAGTCCCAAAAGACCAATGGAAAAACTCTACAGAGTGTCAAGAATTGATGAAAAAAGAAGGATTAAAAGATGAAAAAGAGCTTCAAAGCTATTTTATGGCTCGGGTAGAAAAAATCTTGTCAAAATATCAAAAAAAGATGATTGGTTGGGATGAGATTTTAGAAGGTGGCATCACTCCTACTACAAGTATTATGTCCTGGCAAGGGGAAGAAGGAGGAATTAATGCTGCCAATAAAGGTCATGATGTTATTATGAATCCCTCACAATACTGCTATTTTAACTTTTATCAAGGGGATTCTAAAGCAGAACCATTAGCTTTTGGAGGATATATTCCTTTAGAAAAAGTATATACTTATGATCCTATACCTAAAGAAATTGAAGAAGATAAGAAAAAACATATTCTGGGAGCACAAGGAAATATATGGACAGAATATACTTATGAAGAAGAAACAATAGAATATTTACTATACCCTCGTATCCTGGCTTTAGCCGAGATTACATGGACTGCAACAGAGAATAAAAGCTTTGACGATTTTCTAAATAGATTGAACAGTATCTATGAGGTATTAGATCACTATGCAATTAATTATCATATACCACTACCCGAAGGTCCTACTTCTAACAAAATGGTATTTATAGATAGTATTGCTGTACCATTTACCACAACACACCCTATAAAAATGGTATATACTACAGATGGTACAGATCCTACTATAACTAGTACAGTGTATGAAAAACCATTACATTTTACAGAAACAACCGATTTACGAATAGCTTCTGTATTACAAAATGGTAAGATGAGTACTATTAGAAAAATAAAAATAACAAAAGAAAAAGCCATCCCTCCTGCTACTGTAAAAAAACTATCTAAAGGATTGATCTTAAAAGAAACTAAAGGGTATTTCAAAAGTATGGAAGATGTTCCAAATGATACTAAAGTCAATACTTCTGTCGTTAAAACCATTGAGGATTCGAATATCACATATCACTGGGGACATGAAGTGAAAAGAGACAACTTTAAAGCGGTCATTCTAAATGGGTATTTAGAAATCCCAGAGGATGGTGTATACTATTTTTCTAGTCGCCAAGATCAGGTATGGATAGCAGATCAATTAATCATTGATTATAAAGAAGAATTAAAAAAACATCCAAAAGAAAATTCAATAGCCTTACAAAAAGGAAAACATAAACTTAAAATTATATACTTAAACAATATTGCAAAAGGCTGGGCTACCGATTGGAATACTGTGGAATTAAAATATAGAAAAGCATCTGAAGTCGATTATCATACCGTAGATGAAAATATGATTTTTCATTAACGTATCCTAATTACTTCTTATAACTACACACAAACTCTAAAATTATTTAATTATGAACTTGCTTAAAAAAATAACTGCTGTTATTCTATTACAGGTCTGTTTTTTTTCCTGTACTACAGAAAATTTTCTCGAAGAGGAGAATTTAAACACACAAAATGTAGAATCTACCTTTACCGATAAAGCTGCTTTAACAGAACCTATTATTCTAGGATATTTTCCTTCTTGGTCAGAAAGCTATCCAGTAGAGGGAAAAGGTTCTAAATTAAGAGATATCCCTAAACATGTTACCCATGTATTTTTAGCATTTGCCAAACCAAATCTTAGATATCAAAAAGGTTCTTTAGATATAACCAATACAGGAATCCAAACTCCTTATGGTGGAGATATTTTAAAAGAATCTGTAGCTGCTTTAAAATCAAAAGGCACAAAAGTTATTTTGTCTATAGGTGGGGAAACCTATTGGGGCAGTGATGCTGCTTATGATATCAATTACCAGCAAATTAAAGATTTGGTAGATGATATGGGTTTTGAAGGTATTGATTGGGATTTTGAACCTAATGGCACATTTGCAACCATAGGAAATCCTGTTAATGTACAACGTTTTATTGATTTCTTTAACAACTCCAGAGCGATCATGCCTAAAGGGCAATACTTATTAGCTTGCGCTCCTGCGGGTGTTGGAGCATTAGGAGGTTTAAACAACGACGATCCTTCCTCTCCTTTTGCTTATGGTAAAAGAAATGCTGTAACAGGAGAATCGGATACTAATCTATACAATGCAACCACTCCAAATCAAGCAATAAGTCTATATGGCTTTGCTACTACAGGACATATGATACCAGTTATGAAAGCCGTTGGAGATAAAATTGATCTTATTGCTTATCAAGGATATAACACAGGAGCTGCAAGTAACCGAAAAATAATGTATGATGCTTACAAACATTATTCTGATCAATATGGTTTTTCTATTGCTGCTGGAATTCATTATCCTAATGAACCTTGGGGGCCTTATTATGAATATACTTACCAAAATGTAGCAGATCTTTCTGGGCATATCGCTACCAATAATACTACGTATGATGGTATTATGATTTGGCAGCTTTTACTTGGTAACAATTCCTCTTCTGCATACGGCTATCTCTACGTTGCAAGTGAAATATTAAGTGGCGTTTCTTCATCACAAGCAATAGCTAATGCAGAAAATTATCCTCGATCTCCTTACACCGGAGGAGGTGGTGGTAATGGTTCTGGATGTAAAGCTGCTACATGGTCTGCCACCAAGATTTATAATACAAACCAAGAAGCTGTTTACAACGGTAAATTATACAAGGCGAAATGGTGGACACAAAATGATAATCCTGCAACCAATTCTGGTGACAGTAAACCTTGGGAGTTTGTTAAAGATTGTGATGGTACAGGAGGAGAAAATCAATCTCCAACAGTATCTATTACTTCTCCCACTAATGCCCAAAACATAACCCAGGGACAAGCCATTACTATAACTGCAAATGCAACCGACACAGATGGAACCATCTCTAAAGTAGAATTCTACCAAGGGAATACTAAGTTAGGAGAAGATGTATCCAGCCCATATAGTTATACTTGGGCTAATGCTGCTGTTGGAAACTATAGCCTAACCGCAATCGCAACAGATAATGCTAATGCTACATCTACATCTGCTGCTATATCTATAACCATTACCACTGGTGGTGGCAACGGAGGATCTTGTACTGGTATCCCAAATTGGGAAGCGTATCCAACTGTGTATAATATCGGGGATCAGGTAGTATATCAAGGCATTTTATACGAAGCTCAATCCGGACCAATTTGGGTAACTCCTGGTAGTGGTGAGCATTGGTGGAAAACCATAAAAAGTTGTAATTAACAATAAATAAGATAGTTTTTGATTGTTAAAATCCTCCCGCACGAATATAACCACTAAGTGCAGGGGGATTTTTTATATTTATAAAGATTGCTTTTGTGAGTTCTTCCAACATTCTGATAATTTCAACAATCCTCTTTCTATACTTTCTATACTTTCTGTAGGTATCGTTGTAAGTGTAAAACTTTTATATATAGAGTTATAACTACATAAGAAATAAAAACGAAGGATTATCTACTACACTATTACAAATAAAAGTTACGCTTAAAAAATTCCTTCTGGTATTTATAAAAGGTTCTTATTAGGTATCGAACAAATATATGATGAGTAAAACAATCTGTTCTATAAAAGTTTTCCAGAAGATAAACCGTTACTTTTCTTAAATTTTAAAGTTTTAGTACCCATTATTAAAAGCCATAAACAAATACCTATTTCCCCAATAGATGCAGGCAGACCAACAATGGTTGCTATCGTTGTTTTGTGAAAACCAGGATATAGAAAACCTGCAAAAAATGTAATTAAATACCCTATGCATCCTGCCATTAATAACATTCCTAAGATTTTTGGTAAAAACCCTGATTTATATACCAAATATCCAAAAGGAAATAACCATAACCCCCAAAATATCTGAGAAATCTCTATACCATTGTTATACGAATCCAAATAAAACATTACTTGTAATTGAATTTCTGACGTATCTATACCTTCAAGATATTTTGCTTTGCTTATCCAGGTAAGTACCGCAAACTTGTTAAGCATGTTTACAAACGAAACAGGAATACTTACAACGGCAAAAACCACCATTAGCAATGCATGTGTTTTATTTACTTCATTAAGTAATTTATATAATACCAATGGTAAAAGTAAAAATGATAAAAAAGTTATTATCCCACTTACAATACCTAATCTAAATAGTAGTTCTGAGTTTATTATATTTTGAAGTGTTTTTGCTGCATCTTCCCAAACTATTAGTTTTGAAGGAATATACATAAGATTAATGATTCCACTTATTACAAGAATTAAATATAATAATCCGGCAAGTCTTGCTGTTTTGTCTCTGTTAATCATTGTATTTCGTTTTTAAATATGACGAAACATGCCATAATTTGTTACAAGTGGATATCTATTTGATCTTTGTACAATGGTTTATCAACTGTTTTGCATTTTTATTTAATTATAGTTTTTATAATTAAGCTCTGCTTTAGCTTTTTGTGCTATGGTTTCAAAATATGGTTTAGGCTCATTATTTTATTATGAACGTTGGCAAAAATATATCTTTCATTATTGCAAAAGGCAACTTATCCTCTTGCGAATTGTAAGCTCCTCCTGTAAAAACAGCTACTGCATCTAACTCTGGAAGGATTATTATGTATTGTCCTCCGTTTCCTGTTGCTACTTTAGTAACCATCCTTTTTTGATGTACCATAAACGGAATATTCCACCATAAATAACCATAATCTATTCCTGTAATTTTTGTTTTAGGGGTGGTAGATTCTTCTACCCATTTTTGAGATACCACTTGTTTTTCGTTCCATTTTCCTTTATGGAGTATTAATCTACCAATTTTAGCCATATCCCGTGGGGTCATAAAAAGTCTCTTGCCAGACGGAATAACTTCTTTATTAGAAGTATGCCCCCAACTTACATTATTTATACCCAGTGGATTGAATAGATATTGTTGGGCAAATTTATCGATGGGCATTCCAGAAGCTCTGTTTATTATTTCTGCTATTAAAACTACACCCATAGAGCAATAATTTGAGCCTGTACCAGGTTCATTTACCATTGGTAAATCCAGTGTGTACTGAATCCAATCTTTTTTTCTATATACTTTATCTTCTTGCCCTTTTGATGTTTTATCCCAATCATTGCAATCCAATCCACTAGACATTGTTAATAAATCCTTGATGGTAATTTTTTCTTTTCTTTTATCCAGATTTTTGTTTGGTGTCTGAGGCTTCAAATATTTGAATACAGGATCATTTATATTATCTATAAACCCTTTATCGATTGCTATTCCCATTAAAATTGATCTTATACTTTTTGTTGCAGAACGAAGATCTTGTTGCTGATCTGTCAGGTACCCATTAAAATATTCTTCTATAATAATTTGGCCATTTTGTATCCATAAAACACTATGAATTTTATTTTTTCCGTTCTGTATTTGATTAAACAATTGATATATACGTGCTGTATCTACTTTTTGCGATTTTAAATGGTTGGTTTTCCAACCATCTGCAAGTGTTTTTGGTTGTGAGTAGGAATATGTGTTTTGCCCGTAGCAAAATGTGCTAATAGCTACAAGGATAATTGCTAAAGTTGTGGTGTTTTTCAAGGAGTAACAATTTTAATTAATACTTGTGCCACTACCATTTTATTTTGTAGCAATACTACTCTGTATAGCAGTATTTGTGGCTTTTTATTCTAGTTCGTAGTTTCCATTTGCCCATTTTATGGTTGGCTCGATCCATTCTTTTAAAGGTTTGAATAAAAACCCGTGTCCCAAACCTGTGTGTAGTTCAATTTCTTTAAAATGATCTATTTTACAGGTTGAGTTTATTTTTCGGTCGATTGCAGAAACTCCAAACGGATCTGATTCTTCATAAATGGTCAAAATATTTCCACAATAATTAATTTCGGGAATATTTAAAATATCATTATTTGTATAGCTTGCGATAAATACAAAATTAAGGTTGGGATTATTAGCTAAAGTCGAAACATATTGTGCTATATATCCTCCTTTTGAAGTTCCTACCACGGTAATTTTTTTTGGATCGATTCCTTTTTTTAATAAGTCATCTATTTGATTTACAATTCGAATCGCATATTCTCTGGCATTTACATTTCCGTTTCTTATTTCGCTAATAACTTTGCTCCCTCCTTTTTCGAGTTCGGTTATAATTTCGTTGTATTCTGTTCGTCCAAATTCGGGATGAGATTCGTTTACATCATGCGTTTCTAAAAATCGGTTGTGAATAAAAAAAATAAACCTATCGTCGTTTTTATTTTCACAAGCATAGAGCATCGAGCAAAAAAGAATTCCTATGATAAGGCTTACCTTCATTTATTTACATTTTAAAAAATTACGGATAATAACTATATATCTATTAAACAAGTAACGAAGTTAATAAATATTTCATATTTCTGGACTACATTATAGTAGTTGGGTTCTTGTATTTTGATACTACATAAAACTCTATTACTATAATTTAAAGAAAATACAAAAAAATTGTTTTACTGCCCTACTTTTATCTTCCCTGGGTAATAAAACATAAATCCCAAGTATATAATAATATTCCCTGCTCTATTTTTGTTTTCCTTATATAATAAATACTAATCCCCGATATAAAAATAATAATCCCAGTTACGGGGAACATTAAAGATAGTGCAGGGATGAGTATATCCGTGCGGGGAGCATCAAAGATAGTACGGGGATAAACATATCTGTACGGGGAGTATCAAAGATAGCGCGGGGATAAGTATATCTATACGGGGATAACCAAAGATAGTGCGGGGATAAGTATATCTGTACGGGGAGCATCAAAGATAGTGCGGGGATGAGTATATCCATGCGGGGGTCTTTAAAATCAAGGGATTTACTTTATACAAAGAAGTGATTTAGTGTATATATGTAATAAAAAACAAATAAAATTTATATAACCATAAGATTTCTTATCCTTTTTTATGCATTACTGTGATATAGGGTGAAATATTTTTTTACAGCTTTGTTTTCTAACTTTATATAGTAGTCAAAAACAAGATACCAAGACAGTTGCCTTTTTGTTCTTGGATTACCAATAGCGGAATCTGAAAAGCTAATGTAAACAGAGTAAGAAAAAAACTTAAAACCTAACCAATGGAAGAGACTATTATTTTAGAACAAACAGAAACGTTATATGTGGGTATCCATACCCACGATGAAGTGGTAGAAAAATTAAAAACAATTTTGAATGACCACCCAGAAATGTGTGTTGCTTTATTAGCTTCTTTAAAAGCTGCTAATGACTCTGCAAAAAAGATTTTAAACCCAGACCTTTATCAAGCAATAAATGATGAATTTAAAGGAAATGGTTGGCCAGTAACTATCCCTGCATACTACGATTATTTAGATTTATATGTTCGTATAGTACCAAATGAAAGTAATGATCCTAATTATCCTAATGCGTGGAAAAGTAATGGACAACAAAATGGGTATAATCAAAAAGTATATGACTTGTTATGTCAATTTTATTGGTTAATCGATCAAAAAATACCAGGTACTAATCGCACTATGCAAAGTTTTGAGAGTTTTGCTGCTTGGTTGGTTGATTTTGCAAAAGCCTGGGGTAGTTTTTTGGATACCGAACCGTCGTTAACCAAAGAGAGTTTACACTCTTTTAAATATGACACTATGTATAATTATCCGCTATATGCCGATAATGAAAAAAACTGGCATACTTTTAATAATTTCTTTTACCGCGAGTTTAATAATGCAGATCCAAAAACGGGTATAAGTCCTTTACGCCCTATTGCAGAGCCCGATAACAATAAAACTATTGTATCTGCTGCAGATTGTACTTTTAAAGAAAATTATCCTATTGATAAAGATGGTAATGTATTGGATGTGGAAGGAGAAAAGACCAAAATCACTTTAAAACACACTCATACTATTGGTACTGTAGATGAGCTTTTGGATAACAGTAGTTATGCAAAAGATTTTTATGGCGGAACTTTTATACACTATTTTTTAAGTCCGTTTGATTACCATCGTTTTCATACCTCGGTTAGTGGTAAAGTATTAGAGATAAAGGCTGTACCAGGAAAAGTATATTTATCGGTTAATGTAACGGATGATGGGCAATGGGATGCTCCTGACAGTGCTACAGATGGATATGAATTTACACAAGCGCGTGGTATTGTAATTATGGATGCAGGTGTAGATGTTGGAAAAGTGGCTATTATACCTATCGGGATGTGCCAGGTATCTGGAGTAGATATGTATGAACAACTTAAAGGAAAAACGGTGCCTAAAGGTCAGGAATTTGGTAAATTTAAGTTTGGAGGTTCAGATATTATCCTGCTTTTTGAGAAAGCTCCTAAGGATTTATATATGTTTAAAGAAGATCCGTCTCATAACCCTATTCATTTTCAATATGGGCAAACTGCAGTGTATTGTAAATAATAAGTAATACTCTAATAGATAAAAAAGCGGTGGATCTGTTAAAAAGATCTATCGCTTTTTTATCTATATTTCTCTTTTATATTTGTTTCTTATCCCCTATTTGAATATCCCAAATTTCCTGAATAGCAATAGGTTTACGGTTAAACACTTAATTGCCTAATTTACTATATGTAGTGTTATCTTCATTTCTCCAACCAAAAAACTTTATTATTACATGCCAAAAACCATAATATTCTTTTCCTTTGTTTAACCAGATGTTATATGATTCACCTTCTAAAGTATTTAGTGTTAAAATTTCATATTCGAATTTTCTAATCATTTGGTCTGGCTGAATATGGATAGCTCTTTCTTTTTCTGAATTCGGAACTGTAAATACTGTTAAAGAATCTATCGATAGAAAGTTTAATTGATCCTTCTTCCAAGCAATCTCTTTAGTTCCAATTATTATCCAATTGCCATTAGGGTGCCCATATTTGACAATTGGTAATCCAAAATTTCGATCTACAATAGATTTCTCAAATTCGTTTTTAAAGGATGCTGATAATTCATCAAATAATTGAGAATATTTAGATGGAACTCCATAATTCAAAGCTTTTTCAGTAATACTTTTTTTGATTTCTTTGTCAGTCATTTAATTGATGGTAACATTAAATATATAAATTGAAGTGAAACAAGTACCTCAACAAATCGATCTATCTGCACATTTTTATTTCTTGTTAATTTATAAAAGTTTGTACTCCGCCTTATCAGGTATCCAGCTCTTTTACAAAAAAGGAATTATCTTTTGATTGGTGCTAAATTTTTCTATGATTTTATATATAATGTTAACAAACATATTATTCACTTTTAATAAGATATTCCAATTATAATTATTCGTTCTATAAAATAATCAGAGTAATCCAAATTTGAATTTAACATTTTGTTTATCATATGTTCAGGCTGAACAGGTCCTATTGTATTAATTATATCTAAATAATCAACAATAAAATCATTATAGTTACAAGTTTCTTTCAAAGCTACCCAAAATCGTCCGCAACAACTAACCTTATGACGTGCCAATAGGCCAGGGCTATATGCTTAGTTATTATGCACAATTATTTTTAATTCCAAACTTGATAACAAACAAAAGGATAAATATTTATATCGGGTTTTATAACTTTTTGAAACTGGACAGAGCCTATGTTTTCCTTATTTAATAATTTGAAATTACCCAAATGCTCTTCTATAGGTCCTGGTAAAATTATTCCAACATTTTTGTGTACTGAATAACCCAATTTTAATATAACAAAAAACAAACCTATATGCGAAGGTGAAAGAATTTTATATACACCTTCTTCAAGTTGGTTCAGATTTTCAGATTTAATTAATGGTTTTAGTTCTTTATGTTTATTAAAAGTCAAATATTCATTAATGTATTTTCCTCCAGGCGAAAAGATATAGGAATACCCAAAATAATAGAATGCATATAAATAAGCGAATCTTAATAAACCATCATTGATTTTTTCTTCATCTCCAAAATCAAATATGAACTGCACTTGAGATTTTTCTTTGCCTTGCATATTTGTTACATTTTTTTTAGCGTAAGGATTTTTAGGATTAGACGTAATATCAATTCGTCTTTTTTCTTTATCTCTCGTTAACTTGGTTTTGAATTTATTTGATGAATCGACAGACATTTTGAAATCTAAATCTCCTTCACTCTCTAATGCTGAAAAAGCCTTGAACCATTTGCTCAAATGACTATCGTATACTGAACCATTTATATTGTTACATTTTTTACAGGTTAGTAAAATTTGTTTTCCATTTAGTTTTTTAGGGGGAACATCCTCAATTGTAAGAGGATTTTCTAGTGTTTGACTTAAGTCTTCTTTGTGAAATGATCTATAACACAAAGGACATATATAAAATTCATTGTCAATTCTTCTCAATTGATTACTATCGAAGACTGTTGAAAAGTTTTTGGAGAACTCCTCAAATATTTTTAGTCTTTTATTTTCTCCTCTATTTTTCATTGCTTACAATGCCTGCTATATAATTATGTAGCCATCCCAATAGGTTAGCTATTAATTATATAGCTTGTTCTAAGTCGTTATTTTATTCTTCTATCACTTTTAATATATCCTCTACAGGAATATACATTGGTTTAGATAAATAAGGTTTAGTTGTATTCATAAAAAACCTATCTTCTATCTTGCATGGGATACATCTTTTTTTAGATAACAATTTTTTAATCTCATTTTTACTCAGATACTCATTTTTCTCATTGTAATTTTTACGAAACTTAACCAAAGAGGTATATTTATAAGAACCATTTGGAGTGTTTTTCTCTTTTTTCTCTTTTAAATATCCCGAAATATTATATTTACTATCAACAACTTCTTTGATTCCGAAATTTTTTTGATCTGTAAATAAACATATAAAATTCGGACTACCACCTTTTTCTTTTATCAAGCTGTCAATTTGTATGTCTGATGTGAAATGTACTTCGAAAATATCTAAAAAAGGATGTTTTTTGTCAATAGGATTAAATTTTATATAATTTAAGCTAGCTTGAGGTATATTATGATCTTTTGAACAGGATATTGATGTTAAATAAATAACTGAAAATATTATTAAATATAGTCTCATAAGTGCTAAAGGATTACTTGTTTTCTAAATATTGATTAATAGAAGTCGATAATAAGCTTGAAGGAGAAATAGCTTTTTTAGCAATAATTTCATTGAACATTTCTTTTGCTTGTCCGTGACTATATTGAGTAGTATGCATTATGTGAGGTTTTTGTTTTCTTGGAAACCATTGCCCTCCAAAATCTGCAATAAAATCATCTTGTTTATAATTTTTAGGATCGGTATAAATATTGATCCAATAATTTACTTTTGGATTCGGAAAAAGTAAATGAATATCTGAAATTAAAGTAACTCCACTTCCTTCACCAACTGGATCAAGGGTAATTAATGTGTCTACAATATAACCTTTTATAGTTAATATCTCGGATAAATGCGCTCCATTCCAACCACCAAGACTATGACCAACAATGTTAATTTTAGTTCCATTATTATTGGGTATCACATTTAATACATATTTTTCAATATCATCATTTCCTTTAACCTCATTATACCCTAAATAGTAAGAACTATACTGCGTATACTGTATTTTGTCTTTAAAGACATCTTCTACATCTTTCATAATTTCCGTTTTCCAATCCGTATAAAACGGTTCTTTATCCCCAGCGCCACCAATAAAAAAGGTGACTATTTGTTTGTATGTAGCTTTGGTATTTATATTTGGATTAAGGCTACCTACATGGGCATATATTGTAGCGGTATGTTTTCCTTTGCTTACTTGTATAGGTGTTTTTAATATTCCATCATCATACGTACCACCTGTAGTGAGTTTTTGATGTTGCGAGGTATCCTCATCGTCATAATTAACAGACCATTGTATCTCATTTAGGTCATCTCCTTCTTCATAGTTTTTTAGTGTAGCGTAATAGTAATACTCATGTTTAGGGCTAATATAGTTTATCTTATTCCCTCTTTCATCAAATGGACCATTTACATCTGTTACTTTTATTGGGTCATTTTCTTGTTCATTCTCTACAGCTTGATAGGGCATTTGCTCACTAGGAAATACCCAACTCTCTTGCCAAGGTTTTATCAAAGTTATTCCTTTTACTTCTTGTATAGCTGCAGAGATTGTCATTGTTACTGTCATCGGTTCTTCTCCTATAGCAGTAAATTTTTCTTTCCAATAGATTAAAGCAGCATCATTAAATTTGTATTCAAAAAGGATGATACCATCAAAATCTCCTTGATAAAATACAATTTTGCCTTCTGTTAATGTGCAGAATTCATTTTTTTGACTATGGGTCATCCACCGCAATAGTCTGTCATCATCATAACCAGAAGTAAAGGCCAGGGTAACAAGACCTCCCATTGGTATCTCACCACAGCGCCCTGTTTTAGGATTAAAAAATCTATAATATTGTAAATCTGTCCATAATACTTCTCGTTCTGTTCCCAAAACGAATAATTTGGCTTTGATCATTGGTTAATTTTCAGGTTTTTAAAAGTTAGCATTTGTTATAGTTTAGTTGCTCCAATGGCTTAGAACAACAATACAAAACACACTTACCAACTACAATGATTTGTAAATGCATATTACACGTTGACTATTGGTTTTGGTTTAATTTTTATTTAAAAATACTATAATTACTCTAAACGATGATAGTATCTTTTTATAAAATAATACGATATATCAAGATTTCAATCCATAACCGCAGAGCAAGCTCACGAGGTATGCTTGCGAACGTGAGTTTCTAAAAATTTGGTTTAAAAAAGCCGTCAAATGGAGTGATTTTTGATAGAAAATTGTATTGCTCTTTCGACAAGCTCAAGATGACAAGGCTTTTGGTTTAAAATTTATTTGTCTTCGATAGTTCTGCTGAGTTTTGCCGAAGTACAATTTTCTATCAAAAATCACTCTGACTCACGTAAATTTTCTTACACCGAACTCAGGTTCCGAAAATATATTTTGTTTTTGAGGCAAGTCTCGAAGAATTAAACTTCACAATGTGATTAAATATCAGATACACAAAAAGCTACCAAATTAGTAGCTTTTTTGTATAGTTTGTTATGTTTTGTTTAGCGTTTTTTAAATATCAAATTAATCAAAAACAGGATTAGTATTGCTCCTATAGCACCTGTAAGAATTGCTCCTAGCCAACCAGTACCTAAACTAATACCTAATTGCCCTAAAAGCCAGTATCCTACAAAACTACCAACGATTCCAACTATAATATTTCCGATAAGGCCAAGACCTCCACCTTTGTAAATGGTACTACCCAGCCAACCGGCTACTGCACCAATAATAATCGTTACAATTATTTCCATATTTTTAGTTTTAAATTATTAATAAAGTGTTAATATATTCAAAAATAAGGACTTATCCTATAAGATTTTTTACTTGCTCAGCTAAATCAACCTTTAAAGCATAAGCTTCTAAAAGTTTTTATTTTCTATTACTGTACTAATCCATAACCTCGGAGCAAGCTCTATGTCATTAAGTTAAGCTGTATCTTTTTGAGAATTAAATATCTGTAAAAACAAAATACTCCTTTATTTCCATTATGGATTCCAGCCTACGCTGGAATGACAAAAAAAATATCCTAAACGGAATCGAAAAACTGTAAGCAATGCTGTTTGCAATTACATTTCGATCTCAGCAGAACTATTGAGAAACTGCTATGCTATATAAAAACAGAAGTTATATTTTATTGTAATAACTTAAGTCCTTCATTTTTACATAAAAAAAGCGTATATTTTTTATCTTGAATAACAATCCTTTCTGCTGCTTTTATTTGTACTCCTTGTAATGCGGCTAATAGTACAGAAAAGCCAGATGTTTCTTTATTTTTGTATAAAAAATATCCTTTATTAGCGTCATACCGTATGGTTTCTACTTCGGCTTCGTATAAGGAACCTATACCTAATATATCTTCTGTACCATCTTGATTAAAATCTGAGATAACAAAATCTGTAGTTGGCCCAAATTGTGCTTCTTTAGGCAATGGTTTGATAGTAAAATCTCCTTTGCCATTATTTATTAATAGTAGGGTGCTAAAATTGGTTGCTGTGTAATGGGTAGCTTCTCGCAAATCCTGATCTCCATAAATATCTGACAAGGATGCGTTTGCAAATTCTCCGTATGTTTTAAATTTATTTTTTAATAATGGTACTTGTTCAGAAGAGCACTCTTTTCCTCGTACGGGTAGCAACAATCCTGTTTTAGATTCTTTGCTTAGTATGATATCCAGACTATTGCTATTATCAAAGTCTTTAGCATAAATATGTAGCGGTTTCTCTTTTTTGGGGTGGTACTTGGTATTTTCTCCTATGTTGCCTAATACATAGTCGGTATCACCATCTTTATCTATATCTGTAGCTTTTATGGTAAAATACCATCCGGAAGTATGTTGTAATACTTCGCTTTCTTTTTTGGTGAATTTACCATTATTGTTATCCAAAATAGTAATCGGCATCCACTCTCCTACTATTAAAAGATCTTCGTCCCCATCCTTATCATAATCTGAAAAAATTGCATCGTTTACCATTTGTAACTCTTCTGTCCCACTAGAAATTTCTTTAGTTACTTCTATAAACTTTCCAGATTCATTTTTTAAGAAATAAGAAGGATAGGACAATGGGTATTTACCTGGTTGTACGCCACTCCCAACAAAAAGATCGAGATCCCCATCCTTATCAAAATCGTATACGGTAACGGTTGTAGAAACAGATTTGATATCTGGTAATACTTTACTTTTTGTAAAGTTTCCTTTTCCGTCATTTTCATAAATCCTGTCTAAAAGCCAGTTGGTATTTTCTTTATCTTCGTAACTACCGCTGGCTACATACAAATCCTGATCTCCATCCTGATCCATATCAAAAAATAAAGCCTGATTATCTTCAAACTCTTTATCTTGTTGAAAAACCAGGGTGCTCGAAGCTCTAAAACTTCCATCGTTATTTTGAATATATAAAGCAGAAGGTGCTCCTTTTGCATTTCCTACAAAAAAATCATCTTTTCCATCGTTATTTACATCTCCTACAACAAGAGCTTTTCCTTTTTCACTTTGTTTTTGTGGTAGTAATAATTGTAAATTATAATCTTCAAACTCCTGCTCGTTGTTTTTATAATCTATACCAAACTTTGCTGCATCTATAAGCAATGCTGTTCCACTTTCTTTTTTATCTGTTTTTACGTTTAAATTACTTTCTTTTTCGTGTATCGTGAGTAATTGGTTACTTTCTATATCTTTAAGAGTAGTGGATTTTCCCTGTGGCCATTCTACCAAAATACTATCTATCGTGGTTATGTTTCCTAATCCAAAATGCAATCGTTGGGTAACCGAGGATTGAAATCCTCTTACCATATACAGATCTCTGGATTGCTGTGTATCTTTGGTATATACTTTTACATTTGCTCCTATGGCATCAGGGTTTTTATCTCCCCCTAAAAGTTTGATGGATATATAATTGGTATCTTCTTGATTATTTTTATAGATACTAGCAGTATCCATTTGGTTGTTCAAAACCAAATCTAAGTCTCCGTCATTATCAAAATCTGCGTAGGCTACTCCATTAGAGTTTACTTTTTGCTCTAGTCCCCATTGCTCTGTGACCGAGGCAAAGGTTAGGTCTTTGTTATTCACAAACATCTTATTGTTTAGCTTTGCAGAAGGCATCATGTGTATAGCTTCTTCTAAAGTTACTTTTTTACGGTTTACGATGTTTGTTTTCATTCTATTTCTAAAATCTTGATTCGAAAGGTCATGTAAAATACCATTCGTAACAAAAAGATCGTTATACCCGTCGTTATTAAAGTCTGCCAATACGGGTGCCCAGCTCCAGTCTGTTTTTGCTATTTCTGCCAATTGCCCAATTTCGCTATACACTCCATTACCCAGATTAAGTTGCAACATATTAGACATATATTGATGGTGATACCCGGCATCTACCAAAAGATTAAAGTTTTCTGTACTCATGGTTGCCATATTTTCTTTACTCCTTTTATGATCTTCGGCTGCCATATCCAAAACAATCAAATCTGGCTTTAAATCATTATTTATATCTGCATAGTCGGATCCCATACTATTAGCTGAAATATGATCTAAAGTATTAAGAATAGTATTCGTAAATGTGCCATCTTGATTATTGATGTATAGAAAATCTGGCTCTAGAAAATCATTTGCTACGTATATATCTGGCCAATTATCATTATTAAAATCCCCTATAGAGGCACTTAGTCCCCAGGCTTTATTTAAAACCCCTGCTTTTTGAGTAATATCTATATATTTTCCGTCTTTGTTTTCAAAAAGTTGGTCTGTACTGTTGGGGTGATAATCTGTTTGGATTTTAGGGTCTATCGCAACATTGTTATTAAAATCTGGTCTGTGGTTCACCAGATAAATATCTATATCTCCATCTTTATCAAAATCTAAATAGTATGCTTGTGTCGAAAACGCAGTAGAAGCCAGCCCATATTGGCTTGCTTGTTCTAAAAAAGTGCCATCCTTTTGATTGATGTATAATTTGTTTTTTCTTTTGGTATCATCCTGTAAAGACCCTGATTTACAAACATATATATCTAGCCAACCATCGGCATTGATATCTATAACAGAGACTCCTGTAGACCAGCCATCTGTATCTGTTACTCCTGCTTTTGCAGTAATATCTTCAAAAATAAAATCTCCTTTATTAAGGTATAAGGCATTAGTACCTTGATTAGAACTAAAATATATATCCTCTAATCCATCGTTATTAATATCTCCAACTGCTACTCCTCCACCATTATAAATGTAAGAGTAGTTGAGAAAATTAAAATACAGAGTTTCTTCGACTGTATTTTTAAAATGTACTGTGCTGTATGTTTCAGGAACTAATTCGAATACTGGTGTTTTTTTGGTTTCCTGTACCAATACCTGATTTTTACTTATATCTTTTTTACAGCCTACGGCGATAACCATGATTAGTGTGAAGTAAACTATATTGCGCATATTTTTCTTAAAAATTTAGTATTTATTTTAGAAATTTCTGAAAATAAGAAACATTTTTTATGAATATAAACTTATCTCCCAAACTACACAATTTACCCCATAAACAACACCAATACGTCTACAAAAATTAATAAACCTCTACAATCTGTATTGTTATTTTAATCTGTAAGCATAAAATATTGTACGTTAAATAAATGATAAAACAATGTGCTGCATTGTTATTTTTTGCAACTTTGGTGCAATAAGATGAAAAATATAAAGACTTTCTCTTCCATTATTAGATTGCCTTTATTGGCATGGGTACTCTTATTGGTGTTTTTAACCAACCCGATAATTGAAGGGGTTCATCATCTTACAATTCTACATTCTGATACTAGTCCAATCTCTAATGATCTGGAACTACACTCTTCTAATCCAGATTGTATACTATGCGATTTTCTAATAGATAGAAAGGTTCCTTATTTATTATCCAATTTTACCATAATAGAGGATATTCCAAAAGATGTTATGCATTTCGCACCAAACTTATTGGAAGATTTATACGTATTTGATATTCTTCTATTTCCTTTGGCAAACAGCCCTCCTTTATCCTAAAAAGTTTCGATTAGCAAGAAGCTAAAAAACTTATTTCTACTTATAAAATAATATAACTACTCTTTTTTAATAAAAGTAAGATAGTATGTACTACTAAGTATTGTATATCTAAATATTAGAATACTCAAACATTTTACAGGCTTAACCAATAACTCTATAAACCCGTGCTACAAGCTATTAATTTAACAAAAAAATATCATAACCACACTGCTTTAGATAATTTAAACTTAACTGTAAATCGAGGAGATATTTTTTGTCTTCTTGGTCAAAACGGAGCAGGTAAAACAACTACTATTAATCTTTTTTTGGGCTTTATTTCTCCTTCTAAAGGTAAAGCCCTTATAAATGGGGTTTTAGTTCAACAAAATGATAATGCTACCAAAAAATTCTTAGCCTATATCCCAGAAGTAGTTATGTTGTATAGCAATTTGACTAGTATAGAAAATCTGGATTTTTTTAGCAGGCTTGCTGGTTTTACATATTCTAAAGAGGAACTGGAGAAATTTCTGTGGTCTGTAGGATTACCTAACGATGCTTTTTATAAACGTTTAGGGCAATACTCTAAAGGGATGCGCCAAAAAGTAGGTATTGCTATTGCTATTGCCAAAAATGCAGATGTTTTATTAATGGATGAGCCTACATCTGGATTAGATCCTATGGCGATAAATGAATTTACAGAATTAGTAAAAAATTTGAGCAACCAAGGTAAAGTAGTTCTAATCGCTACTCATGATCTTTTAAACGCAGTAGCTATAGGAACCAGAATAGGTATTATGCGTCGGGGTTGTTTGGTACATGAATTATCTAATGATAATATTAATGCAAACGAGCTTCAAGAAGTGTACTTAGAAACTATTTTATAAAAATAATATGTGGCTTATTATAGCAAGTAAAGAGATCAGACAAGCTTTTGGCAACCAAGTTTTTATTTTGTTGTGCATAATTACCTGGAGTATCCTAAGTATTTCTATTATTAACGGGTTTAAAAATTACCAAAACATAAAACAACAACAACAAGACGCTGTAAGTTTATTTCATAATGAACTGTCCAAAAAAGATAGAGATCCGCACTCTGCTGCTCACTTCGGAACGTATATATTTAAACCTTTTACCCCTTTAAGTTTATATGACCCAGGAGTAACTAATTACAGTGGTTCTACCTATAGAGTAGAAGCACATAAACAATCAGAGATGAACTTTGCAAGCCCTCCTGATACTACTACAATCCTTCGTTTTGGAGAGCTTTCTGCAAGTACTGTTTTACAGTTATTGATACCGCTGTTAATTATTATTATTTCTTTTTCTTCGATCTCTAAAGAAAAAGAGGCAGGAACTCTTAAAATTATTTTTGCGCAAGGAGTACAACATCGCACTTTGTTATGGGGGAAAATTTTTGGTAATTATTTTATTATTATCCTAATTATTTTACCTGTTTTTATCTGTACTTTAATAACTGGTATATTTAGTACCGATATGTTCTTAAAAGCTATATTATTTATAGTGGCTTATAGTTTCTATTTTTTTATAATTACCAGTATTTGTGTACTAATTTCGTATAGAAGTAAGACTTCTAAAGACTCTTTATTATTTCTTCTTTGCATCTGGATACTCTCTTGTATTGTTTTTCCTAAACTTATTGCTGGCATTGCTACAACAAAGTACCCTCTTATCTCTTATCATGAGTTTCAAGAACAAATAGATCATGATTTTTCTTTTGGAATCCATAATGATGGTACTTATAAGGAGCGTAAAGAAAAAACGGAAGCCAAATTACTTGCTCAATATCAGATAGACAGTATTTCTCTTTTACCGATAAATATAGATGGAGCATTACTGCAAGCTTCAGAAGACTATAACAGTAAAGTTTATCAATATAGATCTAAACCTGTTACGCAACAAATGGAACGACAAAAACATGTATATAAATTAGCATCCTTTTTTACCCCATATATTTCTATTCAACAAGCTTCTATGGCTTTTGCAGGGACCGATTTATATCACCATCACAATTTTCATAAAAAAGCCAGAATATATCGGGATGGTTTCGTAAAAACATTAAATACAGAGCTTACCAAAATTCCAAAAGATCAAGAACATATTGTAAACACTACTTTTTTAAAAAACATGAAACAGTTTAGCTATAATTTACCTTCTGTACGATTTGTATTCGAAAAGCAATACTTGGTATTTCTATCTTTTTTTTACTGGTTGGTAGCACTAATACTAGCAATAGAAATAAGTATTAAAAAGAAAAGCATTTTATAAAATATGAAGACTATTTTTTTATTTGAATGGAAAAAGTTAGTTCGAAGTTCGTTAAATATATATCTTCTGGTATTCTTTATCTGTTTGGGAGGCTATAGCATTTATTATGGTTACAGTGTTACAAAAAAACAAGTCTTGGTTATTCATGATTTAGAAAATCTGTACAAAAAACAAGTACAAACTACCATTAGTTATTTTGATGCAGACACTACTACTAACAAGGGAAAAGCTTTATATAATAAAGCGACTCAACCAGATTGGATAGAGCATTTAATCACCCCAATTGCTACATTTTATCCCAATTCTTTTTCATCTATGGCTATTGGTCATCGAGATGTATATCCTTTTTACAAGGAGATTTCTACAAAGGATAATTCTTTATATGTTTTTGATGCTAATATTTCAAATCCAGAAATATTAGCTTCTGGTAATTTTGATTTATCCTTTGTAATCATCTATTTGATTCCTTTACTTATGATCGTTTTGTGTCATAATGTTATCTCTGAAGAAAAAGAACAAGGAACATTTATACTAATTAAATCGCAAAGTAATCACTTTCAAAAATTTATATTCTATAAATTACTTTTTAGAGCATTACTCCTTTTAATTCTTACTTCGATACTCAGTATAGTTGCTGCATATTGGTCTCCTATAAGTTCTCCTTTATCTATTTTGGATTTATTGTGCTGGCAATTTGTAATGATTTGTTATTTGTTTTTTTGGTTTGCTGTTTGCTATTTATTTATCTCTTTTCAGAAAAATGCTATTGTTACATCTCTGTATATGATTGGCATATGGTTATTACTAAGCTTTGTTATTCCTTCTCTTTTTAATTTCTATATAGATATTTCTCACCCTACAGGAATAAAAGCAGATATGGCCTCTGAAAAACGAAAAATAGAAGAAAGTGTTTGGGATCTTGAACCTAAAGTGCTACTCCAAAAATTTTATAGCCATTATCCTGAATATGATACAGAAAACCCTAACGATACTATAAAATACAATCCTAAACATTTTGTTGCTTATTATGATGCTCTCGAAAAACAACTAATACCCATAGCCAAAATACATAAGGATAGAGAAAATGAAAGAAAGGAACTAATGTCTAAACTATCTGATTTCATCCCCACTTTGAAAATACAAAAAACACTAAATCAAATTGGCAATACGGATTTTAATAGCTACAAATACTTTGAAGAATCTACATTGTCGTTTCAGATAAAATGGAAAAAATTTATTTATCACTTCATCTTTAAAGATAAAAACCTACAAATAAATGATTACTTAACAATGCCAAAATACCCCAAAGTTGGGTTACAAAAACAGTATAAAAAAATTTTAGGAAGTGCAATAACCTTTATTTTACTGGCCTTTATCATAATCTTATTACAAACATACGTAACATACAATTCGAATACATATTTAACAATCAAACAATGAACAAGCACCTTTTAATAGTCGTATTGACTATAGCAATCCCTTTACAAATTTGGGGTCAAACTCCTAAACAAGATAAAGACGATCCCAAAAAACCAGTTGAATTATCAGAGGTATTGGTTACTCAAAATAAACGAAAAATAAAAAATGACACCATTTCTAGTACTCTAAAAATAGACACTCCATTGATTGAGATCCCTCAAAATATCGTTAGTGTATCCTCTTCGCTTTTAAAAGAGCAAGGAGTATTTGTTCTTCGAGATGCTGCTCGTAATGCAAGTGGTGTATACTTTGGATTAAACAACGATGTTTTTGACGGCGCAGGAAATTTATATTTAAGAGGTTTTACTCTTAATGGAATTTTTAGAAATGGGCTCCCCAGTGGTGATTTTAGAGGATCCCAGGATGATGAAGCAATAATAGATCAAATAGAATTTATTAAAGGGCCCGCAGGTTTTTTAGGATCTACTGGTGAGGCTGGAGGAAAGATTAATATCGTTACAAAAACCCCTGGTAATTCTAAAATTTTAAATGCTACACTTACAGGAGGTAGCTACAATTTTTATAGAGCTTCTATCGATATGGGTTCTAGTATAAAAGAAAAAGGGTTCTCATATCGTTTTAATACAGCCTATAATTATCAACAATATTTTGTAGATATTATGGAGAGTCGTAAATATATTATTGCACCTGTTGTACAATATAACTTTACCAAACATACTTCTATCTTAGCAGAATATATTTTAAATAATCAAACTGCTATTTCAGGATCTACTTTTACCAAATTTTTTCCTGTAGACAAAATTTTAACTGATGACAGAAGAGCTAATTATCTTGCAGACCCTGGATTGCCTAATTCTACTTCTAAATCACAAAACGCCAGAGTTGTTTTTAAACATGAGTTTAATGACAATTGGAGGATAACTCACCAATCGTCTTATTCTAAAACCCCTGCCGAAACATGGTCTTTTTTATCTGAAGAAACATACAATGCTGTAGGATTTGATGAGAACGGAAAAACAAACAGACTCGCATGGAGATCTGTTACAGACAATAAAACTCTATCTACCCAGTTTTTTGTAAATGGAAAGTTTAATACTGGAGAAAAAATAAAACACAAGATATTAATAGGAACGGAATACGCCATATCTAAGGAATCTGTTTATCAAACTTTTGGACTAAAATCATTTCCTTTTGATATAAATAATTTACAATATGGATTAGATAGAAATGAACTTTTAGATCAAGAAGCTTTTTTAGATTATAGAGCTAACAACCACTTTTTATCTATATATTTTTATAACAATATAAAAATAGGCAAAAAATTAAGTATAGATCTTGGAGGACGATATACCGATAATCAAAATGAAACTATTTTTGATCCTAATGCTACTACATTTGATCAAGATGCTTTTACCCCCAGAGCAGGTATAACATATTTGATCGACAAAAATACTGCGGTATTTGCACTTTATGACGAAAGTTTTGTGCCCAGAAGCGGTCAAGACAAACAAGGAAACCTTTTTAAGCCAATACGTGGTCAGGATAAAGAACTGGGAATCAAAAAAAACTGGTTTGATGGGTTATTATCTACCTCGGTTACTGCTTTTCATATCTCGAGAAATAATATGGTTACGCAAGATCCTGCTGATCCATTATTTAACAGACAACTAGGGCAGATTGTTAGTAAAGGTGTTGAAATAGATATCCTAGGTAATATAACCAAAAACATAGCTGTATCTGCTAACTATGCGTATACAAAAGCTACCATAACCAAAGATACAGATCCTGCTATTGTTGGACAGCTTTCTTCTTTTTCTCCAAAAGAACTAATTAATAGTTGGATACGTTATTCTTTTCCTGCCAATACAATTCGTGGTCTTAGTATAAGTTTAGGACATACTTCTATTATAAAAAGAGCAACCAATACAGTAGGTGCTTTTTTACCAGACTATACCAAATTTGATGGATCTATTGCTTATACAAAAGGAAAAATAACTACTCGATTATTACTCGATAATCTTACTGATAAACGATATATCTTAACTGGTGATATTTATGAAGGTAATGCATACTATACAGAAGGAACTCCTTTTAATTTCAAAATCTCGCTAAGTGTTAAGTTGTAGAAAAATCATGTTAATTAAAATGCAACTTAGTTGCATTTTAATTATTTCTTGCTTATTTTTAATCGTTGCAACAAAATGGGATAAGCCGACCCCATTTTTATAAGGCATAATTTAAAAATTATCAAACATGAAAAATTCAAAGAATAAATTAACATTAGATGAATTACAAGTAGAAAGTTTTGTAACTAGCATCAGTTCTGAAGTATCACAACATATCGCTGGTGGTATGGGTATAGCTAAGCACCCAACTCATACTGGCAGAACAGATCGTCATGCAGGATGCACATGCGCAAATCAGCTTCAAGGGCCTGCCTTTGATTTATAAAAATTATATGCGGGCTATATTATAGCCCGCATTCTTTATTTAGTCTCTATAAAATTTTGTTCCATAAAATATAATAACTGTTGTATCAGTCTATTCTGTATAGTTTCTTCATCATGCGTTCCTAATTTCTTTTTTAACAACTCTATTAAATCATACAAAGTTCTTGGTCTTTTTAAGATATCCAGTAGTAAAGTACTAGATAGATTAAGAGGAAATTCTTCTATATCTTGAAGCCCTAATCTTAATAAAACAGGGTGTATATCTCTATCGATATACTGATTTTTTATACACATATTTTTATCAAATTTTGGCCATTGCCATTCGCAGTTTATTATTTTGATATTTTTACTTGTCTGAAATGTATATTTATAAAACAAACTTGGGTCTAGGTTTTTAAATTTAGATAGTTGTTTTATAAAAAAATCATTTTTATGTTCTCGATAAATGTTATAATTAGAATTCACAAGCATTTCTATAGCAGCACTTTCTAACTTAAAGACATCCTTTGCTATTTTGCTTTTTTCTGCATCTAGTGTTTTTATAAGGGTTGAAATCTTTCTACCAAAACCACGACTATTAAACCCATACTGTCCATTTTTGTAAATTATATCTACACAAATATTATTACTCTCTAAAAACCAAACGGTTCGTTTTACATATTTTTCGTAAATATTTTTTTTAAAACACTCCAAAGTCACTTTACTCTCTACAGGAAATTGCTTTTTAGATTTAATTCTTGGTAGAAGTATCGAGTCTATGTTTTTATCTAATATTTGTAAAAATAAATGTCCTATACCCGAAACACCAACTAACAACGCAGGATCTTGTTTATTTGTATACCATCCTGATCCATAAAAACCTGTATCCTTCCTATCCTCTATTACTTTATTTACTAAGTTTTGCACTTCATTTGTTAAGGATTTTTCTCTTAAACCTCTAGAAGCAGTAAGTAGTAACTCTATCCATGACCCAATACCAGTACTTAAAGTATAATTTGGCTCCTTTATCTCTCTTTTAATATCCGAAATAGTTTTAGTAATTGCTCTTGTTGCAAAATTTTTATATCTCTTTTTTTTAAGAAACCTGTACGCATTAAGTCTTGATAATCCTATACCAGAATTGCCATGTGCCCAAGTATTAACATCTTCTTCATTTTCTAAATAATAAGATAAACCTTGCTCTAAGGATATGCTTTTTATTTTTGGGTTATCAGAAACTTGCATATTAATCCAAGAGCCCAACGAAGTACTATAATATTCGTCCTCATAAGCAAATGCTTTTTCTGCAATCCATTTTAATTCTGGATAATCCAGAGCCTCTCCTATTTCTAATAAAACATGTGCAATACCGCATGCCCCATGCGACATACCAATTAGACTATCTATAGTCTCACTAACATACCCCCATTTTAATCCATATTTTGAAATGCGTGCATTCTTCAATATTTTTTCTATAAGTATTTTAATTGTTTTTTCTTGGTCGGTATCTTTTGTATAGGTATATAATAATGTTATTACAAATAAATTTCCTGCATTTCCACTTAATAAATCATCTAATTCTACTTCATTTACAATTCCACTTTTAAGTTCTAAAAACAATGCATTTGCTTTATCTAAATTTAATGAGTTTTCTGTAGCTTCATATAATTTTACTAAAGCATAGATAACCCCAACTGTTCCTGTATAAAAAGTATAGTACTTAGTAGCGAGTGTTTTTATATGATGAATTGACCAGGAAATACTTTTTTCTGCGATATGTAAATATTTATCCTCTTTAGTATATTTATATAAGGAAATAAAGAATAAAGAAATTCCGGATACTCCATTATAAATTTCTTCATTTACTTGACTATAAAGCTCTCCATAAGGTTGCTTATGTAATGTTTCCCAATACAACCCATTTGCATCCTCTTTTGAATTCTTAATTAACTCTTCTGCTATCCACAATACTTCCTTATATACTATATTTTTTATTTTACGCATCTAGACTTCTATTTTCTAAACATTTATACAATAAATAAACAAGATAAGCCTCGTCTGCATTTATGATACCTATACGATTATGTGTTATATGCATAAAACTAGTAGTGATACTCAATTCTACCTTTAAGCTGATTTTTTTTTCTTTGTATCCCTTATTTACATTCGCATTTTTTAAAAAATATGTGTTTAACCAAGTATCTTTTTGAAGATTTATTTCAATATCTTTTAAGAATGTAGAGATTACTGGTATCATTTGTTCTTTGTATACATCAAATTTTTTAGCAAATTCTGAAAGAAAAAATTGCTGCTGCTCTTTTTCTGGTTTAGATACATCATATAAAACAGGAAGCCACTCTTGTACAAAAAGCTTGCAAGCATTCTTCATTTCCTCAGTACTAAATCTTATACTAACAAAAAAAAGCAAATGCATTTTTATTGCTAATAGAAAGGCTGTATTGTCTTTCCAGTTTTTAGAATAGTATGCCAAATTATACAATACAACTTCAGAACTGGATTCAAATTGTTTCTCTGCTTCCTCCATTACATGCACACCACCATATCTATTTATCTCAGGAATATAATCCACAAATTGAATAGGATTACATAGATTTTTTTTGTCTTTTATTGTATTTTTTTCTGTAATAGACCAATATATTTCGCTTTCTTTTTTCAGTCTTTCTTTCCATTTGTTTTCCTTATCTTTTTCGACTAACAATCTTAGCCTTATATGCGGCCCTCCTTCATTATATCGAATAAAAAAGTATTTCGACAAACCTTTTTCTTTTTGCATTTTTTCTATAAAAAGATGAACAAAATCTATAAGAAATTTATTTGCGGATCCTTTATAAAATAAATACGCTGAAATCCATATTTGATTACTTGTGTCTATCATAATTATTTAAAATACCATTGTACCAAGAGTTCATTAACTGGTTGTTCTTTTAGTGTTTCTGTATCTGGAGACATCTCTTCAAAATAGATATACTCCTTGGCTTTTTTAAGTAATTTATTCCATAAAATCATAAGTAATGGGCTATCAAATCGAATATATTGTGGTTTATAATCGTCTGCCTGACCTTGCTCTTTTGTAGTTGAATTAGCTCGTAGATATAAAAAAATCTGATCAGGAAAATTGTGTTTTTGTTTCCATTGGTTAATGGATAAAAAATAGTCGGCATCACTTTGTTGCTCTCCTTTTTTTGGGATGGATTCTGTAAGCACAGACCATCGTTTTCTTTTTAAAATAATTTGTTTATTATATATCAGTCTAGGGAAATAATAAATTTCCTGTTTTGTAGATGTTTTCTTAGTGTCAAATAGTAATTCTTGTACCGCTTTTTGTATTGGTCTAAAACTTATTGTCTGGTCTGGAGAAAAATAGGATAACAGTTGGTATAGTTTTGACCGATGATCTAAAGACTCGAGGCAGAGATCAAATGGCAAAATTCGTTTACCTGTAACAGAATGTTTTAAGCATACTTCTTGAATATCTTCATCAAAATATACCCGAATATCTTTTACTGCAATTTGTGATTCTATGGGCAAACTGGTATGCCCATCAGGAATTTTAATTTCGTGATCTAATAATGGAGGGTGAGAGTTCGCATTAAAATAAGATCCATCACTTAACTCCATAAATAAGGATTCTTTAGAATTTTGCACATTATGTGTTTTCAAATCCTTTGTTATATTAGGATTAAAAAGATGCAAAAATCGACCACTTGCTCTTCCCATACCTTGAGAAATGCTATTTACAACAACTTGAAAATTATTTTCAACATAAAATACTTGCATAAACATTCCTCGAGAAATCAATGGTGTTTTTCTATTGTTTTTCCATTGTTCCTGCATTGTTTTTAGAATATTAGTATCTATATGTATTTCATCTTTATTTTTATCAATTATTGGTTTTAAAATACATTTAAAATCTTCGATCCATTTACGATAGGTTTGATTATAATTTTCTTGATGTTCATCTATATATCTATCTGTATTATCATTCTTAAGATCTTGTTGGGATTTTTTTATATGTAGATAATATAGATTATAAAAATCCAAAAGGCTTATTTCTGCTTTTTTACCGTAATAATCTATATAAAAAGATTGTATTCTGTTTCTTTCTTCTTGAAAACTATCTAATGGCTGTAATAGATCTATAAGACTATTTATATCTTTGATAGCAGTAGTAAGCAGTGTTTTACTAACCTCTCCTCTCTCCTTTATAAAACTATCTTCATATATTAATTTTTCTGTAGTAAGTGATGGAAGTACATATAGATGTTTTTTTAATTTTTCTGAAGCAAATAAACTTTTATAGTTTTCTTTATATGCTTTATAATCTTTTTTAAAAATGTTCATGTTTTCTAGAAAATGCTCAAATAGCATACTAAAATCTTTAAACATTTCTTCCAAAATTGTACTTCTCTCTTTTGTATTAGAGGTAGCATAAATTTCACAACATACGTGTTGTTTTTCCAAAACTAAAATCGTTTGTTTTAAAGACTGTGAAGATGATTTTATTTGCCTAAGAAAATTCAGTAATTTCGAACTCCAATCTGGATCTATCCCCGAAGTTTTAAAATCAAATTCTAAAAGACCTATTTCTACTAATTTTAATAAATACTCTTTTATTTCTTTAGGATTTCCTGCTATAGATTCTTGTAACTTTTCAATGAACTCATACATCCTTAAAGAATCTTTTTGCTTTACTATTTCCAAAAGCAATTGTATTACACCAGTATGAGGTATGTTTTGAAAAGATTCTAAATTATGAAAATTAATAAGAAAAGATACTTTATCCTCTGTTGTTTGGATTGTTGGGTTAAGCTTTAGATATAAATATTCATTAATTTCGGGATGTAGAATAAGTAGTGTTTTTAAATAATCAAATATCCCGTTATTTAACCTTATTTTACTCTGTATTTCGCCTTTTGCAAGTGTATAGGCATCTTCTTTTTCAATTAAATTACACACTCCCAGATTAGTAAAAGTGCTAAAAGGAGAAGTCTTAAAGTACATTCGGGTAAGATATCGTAACAAACTATACTCTAATCGGATTTCTTTTTTACCAAAAGAGGATACTGCTTTTTTTGAAAATGTATCTAACTGATTGTAAAAAACTTTACTCGATAATCTAACTCCTTTTTGAAAAAGTTCATTTTTTGATAATTCTTGTACTATACAACGATGCTCTCTAATGGTATCTATATATCTACTATCCCAGTTTATAAGTAGCTGCTCTTTCTTTTCTTTTAAAACAATATAAAGCTCAAATAAATCCTTATTTTCCTTATTTAATTTTTCTAAAAGTTTAATCCTATGTGTAGGAGTAATATTTCTAGAATTATAAACATCTCTTTTTATATTAATGAAAAATTGCTTGTCTGAAGGTGAGGAAGCCTCCCCTACTAAAGTGTGTAAATAATTACAAAGCTTATCTTTTAGAGTATCTATTTCTAATCCTAAAGTATTCAATTCTTTTATAAAACCCTTTACCGAATCATCCCTAAGCCTCTCAAAATCTAAATGATTACCAGAAGCATATCGAAGAAACGAGTATGGAAAAATTTCAAATTTCTCTAGACAATTAGCAGTATTTTTTTTCATTATCAATATAGTATCCTGAGGATGATATCTGTTATATATTCTGTTTTTGGCTCCAAAATTTTATAAAAAAACAAGCCTGGTAATTTTATGCAACTTTGTTGCAATATATGAATTGTTTTTTAAAATAAATTATCTCTTTTATTGAAATGGCATTTATATTATTTATATGTGTAGCCATTAATTATCCATATATTTATCGCACCATAACTTTTATATGCCAATAAATGATTAAATTTACTTTCTGATATGAATAAGGAATTTACTAGCTTATTAGAAAAACATCAACTAAGAAAAACGACTCCTCGTTTATCTGTACTTTCTATATTAAAATCCAGAAATACAGCGACTTCTCAACCAGAACTTGAAGCAATGATCGGAAAAGATGTGGATCGAGTAACTTTATACAGGATTCTTAAAACTTTTGAAGAAAAAGGAATCATTCATAAAATACTGGATCTTAACGGAACCGCTAATTATGCAATTTGCCAATCTTCCTGCAAGGAACATGATCATAATGACAATCATGTACATTTTAATTGTACTGTATGCTTAAATATTTATTGTTTAGAAAACATACAAATTCCAAATATTAAAATGCCATCTGGTTTTGTATCCCATACCACAAATTTTGTATCGTATGGTATCTGTAAAAAATGTTCTGAAAAAGCAGATCAATATATAGGTTCAAATGATAAAGAATAGTTTTTTTTAGTTACCACATCTTACCATTTTTCTATAATCATCTTAACCATTTTTTATTATATACTTATTCTACAATATTAAAAACAAAATACATGGTCGATCTTTATTTAATAACAAGAACAAATAATGTATAAAAAAATAGTTTTTGGGATTATAGCAATAGGAATATCCATATTTTTTATCTACCAATTTTTTAAAATAGAAAATACAGAAGTAACAGAAACATTAGAAAATATAACAATTGCAAAAGAAACCGTTCAAGATAATACATCCTTTGAAAAAGAAATAGAAACACAAACTGATTCTATGGAGGTGTATACAGTTTCTAATCTACGAGATTTTTTAAACTCCTTAGGAAATAATCGAATTATAAGAATTAACCAGACTATTAATCTGAGTGAAGAAATACAATATTTTGATTTTAATAAAGAAAATATCTCCTTGATAAAAAACGGAAATCATGGTCTTTTAAAATTCGGAAATGAGCACTATAGCATATCAGACGGCGCTTATTCTACCAATTCTCTAGACTCTAATATCGATTTATTAGAAAAATATATAGAAACTATATATCAAACCCACCTTCTTGAAATACATAATTGCACTAATCTTATAATTGAAGGAAATAAAAATAATTCTGTTGCTTTTATAACTAATCAAAATGAAGGTGCAGTAATTTCGTTTCATAAAAATGCTAATCTTACTATAAAAGATCTACAATTTTATCACCATCCTACAGCTAATGGCGGTTGTGGAGAATATGCCCCAGTAGTAAGCTTTTATGAAGGTAACAACTTGATTATAGATAACTGCTCATTTAATGGCAGTGGTACCGATGGTATTATAGCTGATAATATTACCAATTTTTTGGTAAATAACAGTAGAATATTTAATTGTAGTAGCACAGGATTTTTTTTGAATACCGTTAAAAATTTTAGATTACAGAATAGCAGCATAGATAACAACAATCTGACTAACAGTGTTATTAGCATAAAAAATAGTGATGTTCTGGCTGAAAACACAAATATATTTTCTAATCTAGGATCAAAAAGTAAGTTCTTATATGTAGATGAAAACTCTACAATTAAATTTAAAAATTGCAAAATCAAAAATAACAAAAGGCTCTATTTAGATCCTGAACATGAATTGTTTTTTGAAGAAGATTGCACACTTGAAATATCTGATTTTAAAGACTATGAAGATGATTCCAATAAAAATGAACTTCAAGTAATTAAGGATAAAGAACAATTTACTGATAAGAGTTTATCTCTGGCACATATTCCTGGCGTTGTGTTTCATAAAAATAACGATATAAAACAGAATACACTTAAAAAATACGAATCAAAACTTGCAAATCTTTACGCAATATTACCTGAGTTCTCTACTATAAATTTTTTTCGCTTAAATACTTCTGATCCGCTAAATTTTGTAGCGCAGGATAGCACTTATCATGTACCAGGAAATAGGGTTAATGAAGATTATGAAGTAATTTTTTGGGATGGGATAAATAAACCTTTACATATTCGTTTATCTGAAAAAAGAGAACCTCTACTAGAGTTTAAAAAGTATTTCGGAGTAGAAACAAAAGAAGAAGTATTAGCATTACTAGAAGGAAATAAAAAAAATATTAGACAAAAAATAAGCAACGAACTAATATTTAAAGATATATCCCCAAATTATTACCTGCAACCAGAATCCGTATTTCATATTCCAAAGTATGTAAAATACATTAAAACTGATATTCATATAGAAGGAAAATTAGTTGAATATTATGAATATTTTTTTACAAAGAACAAAAGGTTAGACTCTCTTTTTTCAAGCCAATCATCCTGTACATACAAGATTAATTATAATAAAAACGGGATGATAAATTATATAGAAAAGATACATCTAAAATCTAAAAAGAAAACATACTTTTTCTACATTATGTCTAGTGATAGTACTATAAGTAAATATGAAACTGATAATTTTGATTATCAAATAACTAAAGACAATCTGGAAAAGGTTTTCACCATTAATGATAAATATGAAATAACTCAAACCAATTACCCTCAAACATGGAATAAAAATTATATTCAATATTATAAATTCGAGAATGATAAAGTTGAAATTATTAAGGCAAAAGCAGGCGATTATACTTTTATTTTGGGGTACGGTTTTGATAACAATAATAAGATTTCTAAGTTCTTTTTTACAAATGAAAATTTAGAACTAAAAGAGGAATATGATTTACTAACTCCAAAATTCGCCAAAAACCATGTTATTTATAATAAAGATAACGAAGTAGCTTTTTTTTATGATAAAAACAGTAATTGTTCTAAAGTTATAACAAAAATAAATGGGCAGATAAGTAAAGTAATAACTCATACTTATAAATTCTAAAATAATTTATAGTAAAAAAGTTGATCATCAATAAAACTATTTCTTAGATTATTTTGGTAGTGATAATTTTAACAGGACACGCTTTTGTAGCTTGTTCACAAGCATCTAAAATAGTATTATCTGCCGATTTTATAGTAAAAAAACCTTTCTTTTCAGTAGCATGTAATAAGACTGTTTTTCCGTCTTTTTTAGACATCTGGAACTGCTCTGGAGCCAGTTCTACACAATAATTACACCCTATACATTTATTCCGCTGCAATGTTACTACTACCATGTATTACTGATTCTTTACGATTTTGTATAATTTATCTGATGACCGAATTCTAAAATCTAATGGTATAGTACAACAATCTCCTTTTTGGGCTTTTTTCTGTGGTTCATCATTTACGAACATTTCTGTAAGTTCAAACTCTTTAGAGCCAGTCGTTGGACCTGTAATTAGTATAGTATCTCCAATAGATACGTCATAAGCTTCGATTTTAAATTCTCCTATTTTATTTTTAGGAAAATAATGCTGCCCTTTCCCTATATATACTTTTTTTTGAGTGGCTTTAGAACCATCAACATCACTCCACTCCCCAAGTTTTTGCCCTAAATAATACCCACTCCAGAAACCTCGATTGTATACCTTCTTTAACTGATCCATCCAGTCAAGAACTTTTTCTTTTGTAAATGCCTTTTCATAATAAGCATCAATAGCCTCTCTATATGTTTTGATTACAGTAGCGACATACTCAGGGGCTCTGCCCCTACCTTCAATTTTTAATACTTTAACACCTGTATCTATTACCTGATCTAGAAAATCTAATGTACATAGATCTTTTGGAGACATTAGATATTCATTATCTACCTCTATTTCAAAACCAGAGTCTTGATCGATTACAGTATATTTTTTTCTACAGTTTTGTTTGCAAGCTCCTCTGTTGGCCGATGAGTTATGAGAATGAAGACTTAAATAACATTTTCCAGATACTGCCATACACAATGCACCATGACCAAAAATCTCGATCTCTACCAAATTACCAGAAGGGCCTTTGATTTGATCTTTTTCAATTTGCTCTGTTATCTTTTTTACTTGGCGCAAACTAAGTTCTCTACTCATCACCATAGTATCTGCAAACATGGCATAAAAACGAACCGTTTCAATGTTAGTAATGTTAATTTGTGTTGAAATATGAATCTCTATACCAATCTGTCGGGCATACGATATAACTGCTTGATCCATAGCAATCACTGCAGTTACATTAGCTTCTTTTGCTGCATTGAGTACTGTTTTTATAATAGATAGATCATGATCGTAGATAATCGTATTAAGAGTAAGATAGGTACGAATACTTTTTTTTGCACACCTTTTAGTAATTTCGGCTAGATCATCAATAGTAAAATTAATACTAGCACGAGCACGCATGTTTAGTTGCTCTACTCCAAAATACACAGAATCTGCTCCATTATCTATTGCTGCTTGTAGGGATTCAAAATTACCTGCAGGAGCCATTAACTCTATTTTTCCTGATGTTGTCATAAAGTAATCAATCTAGAGGTTTTAATTTTCAATTTTGATACGTACATCTACAGCAGTAATGGCATCTTTGGTTGCTATTAATGGATTGATATCCATTTCTGTAATTTCTGGAGCTGTTTCTACCAAAGCAGACAGGCGTTGTATAATTTCTATAAATTGAAGTTCATTAATCCCATCTTTTCCACGACTGCCTTGTAATAACTCATATCCTCTTAAAGATCGAATCATTTTTTGAGCTTCTATATCAGATATAGGACTTAATGCAGCGGCTACATCATTTAGAATTTCAATAAAAATACCACCTAAGCCACATAAAATAGTAGGATTAAACCCAGGTTCTTTTTTAACTCCTACAAATAATTCTAAGCCCGATAACATTGGTTGCACCATTACTGCTGTAGCATCTTCGATATTCATTAATAGATCAAAATTCTTAGTAACCTCTTCTATCGTATTCACATTAAGAATAACCCCTTGTGTATCCGATTTATGCAAAGGTCCTACGACTTTCATTGCTATAGGAAAAGGTATTTCTGTGATTTTAGAAAGAAGGTTTTCTTTAGAGTTTTCAATAATTTCTATAGATCGAGGAATTCCCGAAGCATCTATCATCAAAGCAGTATCTTCTGGAGTTAAATATCCATCGGTAGCTTGATCGATTATAGATCGTATTTTTGTTGTATTTATTTTAGGTAGCTTTATATTTTGTAATGACGGAGATGAAGTTTTATAAACTTCGCATAAAGCTTTTCCTAGTACAACTTCATCTGGAAAATTAATATTTCCTTTAGACAAAAACGTTTTTATTTCTTTATGAGCATTGATTACAGAAGGAAGTACAGGAAATATAGGTTTAGAGCAAACATCTAGTTTAACACTTAGTACATTATATACATTTTCCACATCAAACAAGCCAGGACTTCCAAAAACAACTACCATGGCGTCGATAAAATCAAATTTATGTTCGCAATAATCAATAATAATTCCTAATTGTTCTGCAGTTCCTGTAGCAAGAAAATCAATAGGATTACTAACAGATGAACCTGGATATAGGTATGTTTCGAGTTTTTTAGCATCTTCTCCTTCTATAGTAGGGATTTGCAAACCTCCTTTAGACAGTACGTCTGCAAGCATAACCGCTGACCCTCCTGCGTGCGTAATAATCGCTATATTTTTTCCAGTAAGTTTTTTATACTTAAAGATGGAAGCTACACTTAATAATTCTTCTCTACTACTGCAATATACAATTCCTGCTTTTTTAAAAAGTGCTCTAACAGTCATATCCGAACTGGCAATAGCACCTGTATGAGAAGAAGCTGCCCTACTTCCCTCGGCTGTACTTCCTGCTTTAATAGCTGCTATTTTAGCTCCTTTATTAATTAATGAAGAAGCATGTTTAAGTAATTTTTGAGGATCTTTAATAGTTTCTAAATACAATAATTTTATTGCTGGATCAGTATCAGGATTATAATGAATATCCATATACTCTAGTATGTCTTCTACACCAGTTTGCGCTCCATTACCTACCGAGTATACATTGGCAAAAGGTACTCCCAGTAACATCCCTGCTTCCATTATAAATACAGCAGTTGCTCCAGATCCAGAAATTAAGTCACATCCTGTAGAATTGTACTCTGGGATTGGTGTTGTAAAAACACCTTTATAATTTTTATTAAGTACTCCTATACAATTAGGACCAATTAAACATCCGTTTACACTATTAATGATATCGACAATTTCTTTTTCAATTTGGCTTCCTGTTTTATTGGTTTCTCCAAAACCAGCAGAAATAATAATAAAAGCTTTAGTCTGTTTTTGTTTTGCTAAAACTGTAATAGCTTCCAAACAATACTTCGCAGGAATAGCTAGTATTGCCAAATCTGTATTAGGAATATCGTTTACGCTGGTATAAGAAATAATTCCTTGTACTTGTTTCTCTTTGGGGTTAACAATTCGTAATTCTCCCGAATAGCCACCATCAATACAGTTTTTTACAATTTTACCTCCAGGCTTTCTAATTGTATTAGATCCTCCTATAATAACGATGCTTTTGGGGTCTATTAATTGCTCGTTTATCATCCTACTATTTTTATAAGTGGGTAAAAGTAGAATAGCCCAATAATTTATTTAATGATATAAGTCATACTTGCGCAAGAAGATTAATTATTATGCGTATAAAATACTTAAAAAGCAAAAAAAGTGGGTGTAGAAACTAGGAGTCCAGGCTATCAAAATCTTTTAAAGAAATAACAGTTCCTTTTCTCTTTATATCTTCTACAAGATTTTCAATAGTTTTATCTCTAAAATCTCGTAATAATTTTTGCTTAAAAGGAGAGACCGTAGCATGCACAGGACAAGGGTTATTATCATCACATTTAGACAACCCTAAAAAACATTGATTAAATTTATCTATCCCATCTATACTCTTTATAATATCCCAGACTGATTTTTTTCTGTTTTTTGTATCTAAAAAAAAACCACCATTAGGTCCCTTGGTAGAAGATACAAGTTTAGCTGTAGCAAGTTGTCGCAATAATTTGGATAAAAAAGGTTGAGGGGTTTCTAATTCCTCTGCAATTTTTTTCGCCCCTATTTTTTTGGATTCATCACTGTGTATCGCTAAATAAAGTAGAGATCGTATTGCGTACTTGCAAGCATTGGATAACATAAAACATCTTTTATAAGAACCAAATATAACGAAAAGATGTTTTTATCCTTAATCAGAATTAGATTCTATGTAAAAACCTTACAGTCAATCGGTTTTAATTCTTTTATTATGATTTAAGTCATATTTATTAATTCTTCATTCGTATGTGTTCATTAGAAAAATAAAATAAGTAAACTCTTAGTAAGGAAAATATAAAAAAGAAAACCCCTTTAATTAAAAGGGGTTTTAGAAATGTCGGGATGACAGGATTTGAACCTGCGACCACACGGCCCCCAGCCGTGTACGCTAACCGGACTGCGCCACATCCCGAAAAATCAGAATGCAAATATAATAATCTTATGATTAAATGGAAGGATTATTATTCTGTTCCAAAATTTTTATCATTTTAAATGATTTTAATAGATGAAATAGCCCTGGTAAAATTACAGACCCTCCAATTATAAGAGATATTCCTAATGCTTTTATAACACTATCTGGTGCAATTTTTTCTATCAAACTCACACTACTGTTAGTTGTTATTATAATATCTGGAAAATGAGCTACCAAAGCTGCCAATAGGATTAAGAAAACTTGTATCCCAGCTAGAGATCTACTCCATACTGTGTTCCCTTTTTTAATCATTCTTTTTAATGGGTACAGTAATACTCCAGAAAGTACAACAGCTATAAGTGCAAGAGGGCTTCTTATAAAATCCTTTATAAATACGTTTCCTGAAATATACCCATATCCAAAAGTTACCAATCCAAGAAGTACTACAATTATAGTAGCAATAATAGATTTTCTTACATAAATTCTTGCATTTCTTTCTGTAGATTCTCCTATTAGTAAAACAGAAGATAAAAATGCACAAAGTGCAGCAAAAAATAGCCCTACCAATATACTAAACAGGTTACACCAAGGCATAATAAAAGCTTCATAAAAAGTTAAATTGCTTATGTCCTCTTCAAGATTAATTTTACCACTAATTAATGCACCAAATACAATCCCTAAAAATATAGGTGTAATTAAACTAGAAACCATAAACATACCATCATACAATTTTTGAGAATTATCTATAACTGCATCGTAATGTCTAAAAACAAAAGCTACTCCCCTTAATGTTACTCCAAGTAAAACGATGGTTAACGGAATATGTAAATGTACTACCATAATATTATAATACACGGGAAATGCAATCCATAAGATTACTATTAAAATGATAATCCAAATATGATTTGCTTCCCATACTGGTCCCATTACTCGATAAATTGTTTTTTTTGTAATTTTTTGGTTTTCTTTTGAGGAAAAAAGTTCTACGATACCAGCTCCATAATCAGCGCCTCCTAAAACTACATACAGATACAAAGAGAACATCAAAAAGAATAATACTACATATAACATATTCTAAGAATTTGAATTATTTAAAACCTTTATTTGTCTAATCATTAACCAGGTAACAGCCACAGATAAAGTTAGATATACTACTATATACATATAAAAACTAAACACAATACCAGGCATAGGTGTCACTGCATCTTTAGTTTTCATTATTTTATGAATAATCCAAGGTTGTCTTCCAACCTCAGTAACGATCCATCCTGCTTCTAAAGCTACAAATCCCAAAGGGGCCAATAAAACGAATAATAACCAATACTTTTTATTACCAAACCATTTTTTCTTTTTTAATGAAACAAAATATAATAATCCTGCAAGAAGTAATAAAGCTCCTATCCCTACCATTATTTGAAACGCATAATGTACAATTGGTACATTTGGTCGTTCATCCTCAGGAAAATCATTTAATCCTTTTACTTCTGCATTAAAATCTGCAAATGCTAAAAAAGATAACATTCCTGGGATAGCAATTTTATAATTTACTTCTTGTGTTTCTGCATTTACAATTCCACCAATATAAAGAGGCGCTCCTTTTTCGGTATTATAATGTGCCTCCATAGCTGCTAATTTTACAGGCTGCCTTTTTGCTATATCCTTAGCAGATATATCTCCGCTAATCGGTTGCAAAATAGCTGCTATAGCTCCAAATGTAACAGCTATTTTGAATGCTTTTTTATGTAATTCTACTTTTCTTTTTTTATAAACTTGAAAAGCATGAATACCCGCTACTGCAAACCCTGTCGCTGTAAAAGCTGCTAATGTCATATGTAAAGCCTGTGTAAACCATGCAGGATTGAGCATTGCTTTAACGGGATCTATGTTTAAGAATTTCCCGTCTATATAATCAAAACCTGTAGGAGAATTCATCCAGCCATTTGCTGCCACGACTAAAATTCCTGATGCTACACCAGAAACCCCAATTATAACTCCTGTGATCCAATGAAATTTTTCTGGCAACTTATTCCAACCATATAAATAGAACCCCAAAGCTATTGCTTCTACAAAAAAGGCTGCTCCTTCTAATGAAAATGGCATCCCTATTATTGGACCTGCATGTTTCATAAACTCTGGCCATAATAATCCTAATTCAAAAGACAATGCTGTACCAGAAACTGCACCTGTTACAAAAAAAATAGCTACCCCTTTTTGCCAGGATTTCGTTAGAGTTAAATACATCTGGTCACGAGTTTTTAACCATTTATAATGAGACACTACCATAAAAAAAGGCATGACCATACCAATACAAGCAAAAACAATATGAAATATTAATGTAAATGCCATTTGGAGTCTTGCCGCATCAAGATTTTCCATAGATAAGATTTAGAGAAGAAGTTGGATTCTAATATTGAACTATAAAGATACGGCGCAAAGCTGGTTTTTTGAAGAAATAATAAAACTTTTGGTATAATTTTTAGAAAAAAATAACAACTAGATAATAATTTACCTTTTTATGTTATTTTGTCCTTTTATGAGCAAAAATATAATGCTAAAAATTCTATCTTTTGAGATATAAAAGCTAGTGAAAATTATAAAATATATTTTTTTTTAATTTTATTACCGTTGAAATGAAATCATTTGTATATATTTGCACTCGCAAAATGATAACCATTTTCGGGGTGTAGCGTAGCCCGGTTATCGCGCCGCGTTTGGGACGCGGAGGTCGCAGGTTCGAATCCTGCCACCCCGACTAAGTTAAACCGTTCATTTTCAGTAGATAATGAACGGTTTTTTAGTTATACATGTCAGGAATCAAGACCAATTGTTGTGTTTACACAAATATTCTGGTTAACATAAAGAGAAAAAATGGATTTAGAACATAATTAAGCTGCTAGCTTAGGAGTGTTTGTATGTATAAAACTATTGATTATAGAAACCCACTTCTTTGCTCTTTTCAATTCTAAATCCTCTTTAGAAACTAAATTAATATCAAAAAAATTGAGAACTTCATGTTCTTTAGTGCTATTAATTATGGATATTTTTAAATCCATCTTTAATAGTAACGATTCTTGTTTACCACTCCTTTTTATGTCTTTCATATTTTGCATAACTTCACATTTTATTACATTATCAAGATGTACTACTATTGTGTGGGTCTCTGTCTCCAAAAATTTCATAAAAAGTAATTTCCGTTTTTCGGTATCCAGACCTATAAAGTTATTTGCCCAATGTTCTTGTTGGGCTATTGTTAAATCATTATTTTTTGCTTCCTTATCAATTTTTTGAGTCATCGAAGAAACAAAATCTACTCCTGCTTTGTTAAACAATAAAAAAGGTATAAAAATTGCCAAAATTAGTAGTGCAGAAATAATAATAAAAAAAATATCCATAGATTTATTTATAATTAAATTGTTAATGTTTTATAGCGACTTAAACTACGCTATTAATTTTTGTTTTGTTTATTTTGTGTAATTAGAATAAATAGTTAAAACGAAGATTTTAACTGTAAAAAGCTTGACTAATAGAGTGCCATACCATATAGTTATCGAAGGTTTGAATTAAAATATACTACAACTTTAATCTCTTCAAAACCACACTAAATGTACGATGAATTTTAGTTAAAAAAACGCTAAATTTATTTAGGGTGAGTATTATTTTTAAGCATATATCTTTGAGTGTTTTTTTAAGTAAAAAACCTTATAGTAATCTCGATAAACATTCTTTTAAAATATAATTTTATTCAAAGTTCAATCTCAAAAACTTAATCTTTAATGAAGTGATTTTTTTTTGATCTTATACTGTCGTTAATTAATTGATAGAAAAATAACTTCTCCTTAAAATATTTTAAACATAAGACAATCTTGTTTTTTGTTTTTAAGGATAGACTATAATAGATTATTTTTTATTTATCAATTAATTGCCCTTTACATCCTTCAAGAATATAATTAAAATGCTCTATGTCATCGGCATTCAACTTTAAAACTCCTGTTATAGAAACTATAGCATCTGTTTTAAAGGTTGGTTTATAAGCAAATTTTAATTCTATGGCAGTTTCTGGACCACCAACTCCACAAAAAAAACAAGAAGACATGGGTCCTTTAGATAATATATATAATTTCTCCTTAGGGTCTACATTTAAAAAATAACCCGTAATCGTTACTTTCTTTCCTTCCAAATCCTTTACTGAAGGCAAAAATTCTGGATACAAAAAAGATTCTCCATAAGCAGGAAAAAACTTCTCTGTAAATTTTACCTGTGTTAGATCTTTCCAAGTTATCTTCTGTTGGCTAAGACATATATAATACGATAAAAGGAAAGCTATAATTAAAATTTTATTTTTCATTGCTCAAAATAGTTGATATATTCATTTTTATAATGGGGTATATGGCTAATAAAATAGAAAGTATTATCATAACAAACACCATTGCTCCTATTTGTAAGAATTCGTATAATGGCAGCTCTTGAAGTATATTTTGTTTATACTCTCTTTCTATAATTTCAAACATAAAGTATAGTCCTGCTTTCAATATAACAAACCCAAATATAAAAGCTAAAAGTATAATTACCCCCCCTTGATAAGCCACCATCCGTATCAATTGAAAGTTACTCGCCCCATAAGTTCGTAACAGTGCCAAATCAAAAGCGCGTTCCTTTACCATTTTATAAAAACCAATAAAAATGATGATACAAGAAATAACAAGAATTATATAAGCAATCCAAGAGATTGTTTTAAATCCAATACCTGTATATTGATATAATCTATCCAACTCATATTTTGGTAATACTGCTTGCATATTTGTATGCGCATTGATTCTTCTGGGAAATGTTAAAAAAGCAGAAGGATTTCTAAAAGAAATCAACAGTGAGGTTATCTCTTTTTCTTCATGATGTTTGGTGTGATTTTCCTCTTTTTGATGTGCATGGTGATGAGTATCCCAAATGCTTTCTAGCTTAGTAATAATCAAACGATCTATTACTTTTTGAGTTGGCTTTAATATACCCACTACCGTTAGGTGCTCAGAATGCACATCTGTATCATTTTCAACTAACCCATGAGAACTTAAAAAAGTATCTCCTATTTTTAGATGTAGTTGTACTGCGACTGTATGCCCTATCACAACTTCCATAGATTTTTTTACTCCACGTCCTTTTTCTAATTTAGCATTGTAAATAGCTGTAAAATTATCATTCGTTCCTATTATCCTATACCCTTTATAATTATCTCCATAAGAAATAGGAACCGCAGTTTTTATTAACGGGCTTTTACTTATTTTCTTTGCTTCTTCATATAAAATATTTCCTGTGGGATTATCTAAATGCAGTACAGAAGCCAAAACCAACTGTAACGGGCTTCCTTTGGCTCCAATAATCAAATCAATAGCTCCTAAATTATTTTCCTTTTGGTATTTAAATGAAGTTTTTAATTGTTGGATTCCTAAAAGAAGAGCTATACTTAAGGATAACGTAAAGACACTTAAAAAAGCATCTAATGCCTTAGCTTTTATATTTTGCAGGCTGATCTTCCAAATCATCATAATAGGATTGAATTTGAAAATAATGATTTAATCCTATGGTCATGTGTTATAACTATTAGATTAGCGTTAGTTCGCTTTGCTTGATCAATAAGCAGTTTAATAACCGTTTTACAGTTATAATCATCTAAACTCGATGTAGGTTCATCTGCTAGAATAATCTGCGGACTATGTATTACTGATAATGCTATCCCCAATCGTTGTAATTGACCTTCACTAAGCTCATTAACTTTATTTTTTTTACAATCGCTCAAATCTAATTGTTTTAATAAAGCATCTATCGCTGCATCATTAATAGATCTTTTACTAAAAAAAAGACGAGCTCTTAAATTATCAACAATGCTTAAAGACTGTACCGCATGTTTTTTTTGAAATACAAGCCCAATATTCTGTCCTCTAAACTTATCTAATCGACAGTTAGACAACGAATTGATATCTACAGCATCAATCACTACTTTTCCTTTAACAGGTATTAATAAACCAGACAGAAGATGCAAAAAAGTTGTTTTTCCTACTCCTGATTCACCTAAAATAAGTAAGTTTTCTTGCTGCTTTAAATCTATGTTTGGGAATCTAAAAGTTCTCTCCTTTTTTTTATAATAAAATGTAAGATTATCTGTTTGTATCATATTAAATTTTGTAAAATCCCATGTCTTATCTTGCTATAGGCCAGTAGTCTTCTTTTGGGAATAATTGTTTGTTCCAAAGTTGAACTTCCAAATCTGTAAGCAGACAATCCTGTAATTGATTTATGATTTTTTCTTTTTGAAGATATTGCCCAATAAATACCAATTCTATTTTTCTGTCTCCGTATAAAGTATGCCATTCTGATTCTATTTGATTTCTATTTTCATTAAAAGCAGCATAACTAACTCGCTCTACAAAAGGCATAGATGCCCACCAAACCCCTGCACTATCGGCTTTAAAAGATCCTCCTGCGGTACTCCAAATTAAAGCTTGATCAGACCTTGAAGCTAACCAAAATAACCCTTTGCTTCTAATAATGTTTTGAGGAAAATTTTCATTCAAATACTTTAAAAAACGATCGGGATGAAATGGTTTTTTACTCTTAAATACAAAAGAACCAATACCGTATTCTTCGGTCTCAGGAGTATGTTCGTTTTCAAGTTCTTTTATCCATCCGGCAGAAGCCTCTGCTTTTTCATAATCAAACAGACCTGTATTGATAATATTTTTAAGCTCAACCTTTGATTCGCTGGCAGGAATGATTAGAGCCTCGGGATTTAATTTTTGGAGGATAGCATAAAGCTCTTTAAGTTGTTCTTTGGTTATAAGATCAATTTTATTAATAATAATAACATTAGCAAATTCAATTTGATCGGTAAGCAAATTAACTATGGTTCTTTCATCTCCATCAATATTGGTAAGTGATCTTGTTGTAAGATAATCAGAACTAGAAAAATCTTTTAAGAAATTAAAAGCATCCACTACTGTTACCATAGTATCTACATAACTAAAACGACTTAAATCTATAGTACCATCTTCACTTTCAAACGTAAAGGTTTGAGCAACAGGAACAGGCTCACTTATCCCAGTACTTTCTATCAGTAGGTAATCAAATTTATTTTGTTTCGCTAGCCTTTCAACTTCTACCATAAGATCTTCTCGCAGTGTGCAACAAATGCAACCGTTAGACATTTCCACTAATTTCTCTTCGGTTCTAGAGAGTGTATTTTCATTTTCAATAAATTGAGCATCAATATTGACTTCGCTCATATCATTTACAATAACAGCTACTTTTAAGCCTTCTTTATTGTGTAGTATATGATTTAATAATGTAGTTTTTCCAGCCCCCAGAAAACCACTCAATACGGTTACAGGTAGTTTTTTCATGTATTCAGTTTATGATTTATAAAGCAAACTATTATGTTTGTGATTTAACCCAGATTATGCAGTAGAACTTCGTTATGAAGCTTTGAGATACTAATGAACACTGTTGTTTTCTTACTTTTAGCATAGCAGCGCTATGGTTAAAGTGAAAAACAAAGCAAGGCGACAGTGTTTGCAGTAGATCACAGATGAAATAGATTTTCTATTGCATAATCTGAGTTTAACTTTGGTAATATGTATTTTATAATCAACAGCCTCGGAAAAATCTCACGAGGTATGCTTTTCAAAATATATTTTGTTTTCGAGACAAGTCTCGTCTCCCAATAAGGAGTTAAAAGCAAGAAGTAAAGGGATAGAAGTCATTTCGAAGTACAAAAGCCTTTCTAGGATTATTCATACAAAAAACCTAAAAAGGAAACTATTTTAGAGAATTTAAAATAGTAATTAAATTTTATATTTATAATAGCACAATAATGAACCCCCAATTATTAAAACCTGATATTACTATAAATTTTCAACTTTTATTTTTGAACAGATTAAATTGCTCCTTAAAAGCTAATGTGAAAATAAATAATATAAAATTTTAACTCTCTCTACTACTCATTGAAATTGTAAAGAAAATTTATAGTAAAGAAGGAGGTGGCCGAGAAAAGAGCTGATCTGAAGCAATAGCGCCAGAGATAATAAAACTATAATTTTTAGTTATCTCTATCTGTGAAATAGTCTTAATATTATTAATCGTAAGACCATTTAAATCAGGAGTAAGTGCAGGGATTAAATTGTGCGTAATAGCATGGTCGCAAACAGTACAATGTATCACATTATCCTTATCATCTGAATGTAATAATACATGAAGCCCTGCAATTTTCATGGAAAGAAAAAGTACAAGTAACAGATAGGTAATGCTATTTTTTAACCGACCATTTTTCATTAAACACAAACTTAATAAAATTAACGAAACCTTTTAGCAACAAACGTATAATAAAAACTTTTTGTGCTTGATTTTCATCTCGCTGTTTTCTACTTTAAAGTAAAGTCATAAAGGTGATTTTTATCATTTTAATTGCTCTATTACACCTCTATTTTTATCTGGTAATTTCAAAAAACACTCTCCAATTTAGTTACTGTGTAACAAAAGTTACTGTATTCTATATACATACATAGTAATTTTAGGATAGAATTAAACACACACACAATGAAAATAGAACAAATTTACACAGGTTGTTTAGCACAAGGTGCTTATTACATAGAAAGTAATGGGGAAGCAGCAATAATTGACCCTTTAAGAGAAGTTGATCCTTATATTAAAATGGCAGAAGATCGAAATGCCACCATAAAATACATTTTTGAAACACATTTTCACGCAGACTTTGTTTCTGGACATATTGATTTGGCAAAGAAAACAGGAGCAGATATTGTATATGGACCAACTACTATGGAGACAGGGTTTAGTAAAATTACAGCCAAAGATGGAGAGGAATTTAAGTTAGGTAACATTACCATTAAACTAATACATACTCCCGGACATACTATGGAAAGTAGTTGTTACCTTTTGATTGATGAAAACGGTAAAGAAACCTCTCTTTTTACAGGAGACACTTTATTTATAGGCGACGTTGGTCGTCCCGATCTTGCTCAGAAAGTAATATCTGAGCTTACGCAAGAAAAATTAGCAGCACATTTATTTGACTCTTTGCGAAATAAAATAATGCCATTAAGTGATGATCTTATTGTATATCCTGGGCACGGAGCAGGAAGTGCTTGTGGAAAAATGATGAGCGATGCAACTACAGATACTTTAGGAAACCAAAAACAAACAAATTATGCACTAAGAGCAGATATGACCAAGGATGCATTTATAGATGCTGTTTTGACAGGATTAACACCTCCTCCTGGTTATTTTCCTCAAAATGTTTTAATGAATATACAAGGGTATCAAAATATTGATGACGTTGTTAAAAAAGGAACATTACCATTAAATCCAAATGATTTTGAAACTACCGCAAAAAAGACTCAAGCAATACTTATAGATACCAGAGATGCGCAAGATTTTGCAAAAGCATTTATTGCCGGATCTTATAACATAGGAATAGACGGAAGCTTTGCTAATTGGGTAGGTACTACCATTATTAATACAAAGCAACCTTTACTTATCATTGCAGAACAAGGTCGCGAAGAAGAAGTTGCTACTCGTTTAGCCAGAATTGGTTTTGACAATACCTTGGGCTATCTAAAAGGTGGAATCGACGCTTGGATAAATGCAGGAAAACAAATAGAAACGATTATCTCTATTACTGCTGAAAACTTAGCTGATAAAAGACAGGAAGAGGATATACAAATATTAGATGTACGCCGAGCAAGTGAATATAATAGTGAGCATATAGAAAATGCAGTAAATACTCCTTTGGATTATCTGGAAAACAGCATTAAAAAAATTGATAAAAATAAAACATATTATGTACACTGCCGTAGCGGATATCGCTCTATGGTTTTTGTATCTATCCTAAAATCTAAAGGATATCACAATCTAATAGATGTAAAAGGTGGAATCCAGGCAATCAAAGACACTAAAAAGTTTAAATTTTCAGAATATACTTCTCCAACTACAATGCTATAACAAATCATTAAAAAATAAAATCATGGAAACTACACCAATAGAAACAAACAGATTACCAGGAATAGGAGATGATGCTCCAGATTTTGAAGCAATTACAACACATGGCAAATTAAAACTATCTGAATTTGCAGAAAAAAAATGGGTTGTTTTATTCTCACACCCTGCAGATTTCACCCCCGTATGCACTACAGAATTAAGTGGCTTTGCAGAAAAAAAACCAGACTTTACCTCTTTAAACACAAAACTTATAGGTCTTAGTATCGATAGTATTCACTCACATTTGGCTTGGGTAAATAATGTACATGAAAAAACGAATGTATACTTTGATTTTCCAATAATAGCAGACATCGATATGAAAGTTGCTAAATTATATGGTATGCTACAACCTAATGAAAGTGAAACCGCTGCAGTAAGAGCTGTATTCTTTATAGATCCAAATATGAAAATAAGACTTATCATGTACTACCCTCTTACTGTTGGCAGAAACATGAATGAAATCTTAAGAGTATTAGAGGCCTTACAAGTATCTGACGAACATAAAGTAGCTTTACCTCTAAATTGGAAAAAAGGAGATAAAGTAATTATTCCTCCCCCAAAAACTTTAGCAGAAATGAAAAATAGAATTGAAGATACCTCGTGCGAAAAAGTAGATTTTTATCTGGCAAAAAAAGATTTAAAACTAGACTAATGAATATGCATTATCAAATACTTGTTATTGGAGGAGGAACTGCAGGGATCATGACCGCAAGTAGTCTTCTTAAAAAGAACTCAAAACTTAGCATAGGGATTATAGAACCCTCAGAAACACATTGGTATCAGCCAGCATGGACACTTGTTGGCGGAGGTACTTATAGCTATGAAAAAACTCAACGACCAATGCAATCTGTAGTTCCTAAAAATGCAATATGGATAAAAGACAGGGTGATTTCTATAGACCCTAATCAAAATAGTGTAGATACAAACCTTAACAAAAAGTATACGTATGACTTTCTAATAGTTGCTCCCGGATTAAAATTAGACACCTCTTTGGTAGAAGGATTACCAGAAAGTATCGATAAAGGAGTAGTTTGTAGTAACTATACCAATCCTAATCACACTTGGGATGTTATAAAAAACTTTAAAGGAGGCGTTGCTTTGTTTACACAACCTCCAAAACCATATAAATGCGGTGGCGCTCCACAAAAAATAATGTATCTGGCGGATGATTATTTTGCAAAAAATGGTGTTAAAAATAATACTAAGGTAGTATACGCAAGCGCTTCAGATAGTATTTTTGCTGTACCAGAAATAGCAAAAACTTTAATAAAGGTTATCGACAGAAAAGGGATTGGTATTAAATTTAACCATGAACTTAAAAAAATAGAAAGTGATAAACAAATCGCTTGGTTTAAAGTAAGTCCTGATTATAAAGAACATAATCCTATAGAATTAGATATTCTTCAAGAAAAAGAATTAATAGGAATCCGATATGATATGTTACACTTGGTTCCCCCCAATACACCTCCAGACTTTATTAAAGACTCTGTATTAAGTGATTCTACTGGTTGGATGGATGTAGACCAATATACGTTACAACATAAAGAATATCCTAACATATTTGGCCTAGGGGATGTTACTAATGTACCTACATCCAAAACAGGAGCAGCAATACGAAAACAAGCCCCTGTTGTTGTTCACAATATTCTCGAATTAATTACATCTCAAAAACTAGACACTATAAAATACGATGGGTATTCTTCTTGTCCTTTTATTACGGGATATGGCAAAATGGTATTGGCAGAATTTGACTATACCAAAAAGTTTACTCCAGATCCAAAATTAAAAAAAATGTGGATCAAAGATTCTTCAAAAGAACATTGGAGACTTTGGATTTTAAAAAAATATATACTACCATATTTATATTGGAATAAGATGTTAAAAGGAAAAGAAGTATAAAATAGATTTCTAATTTTAATTAAAAAAGTTTCTTACTTTGCATTAAAGAGGTAAACATATCTTTTAGAGCTTGTTTAAAAACAAGCTCTAAATGCTAAGTAATATTTTGAGTAGTACCAAAAAGAATTGTCTTAAATAAAATTATGTAATGGAAAAATATAGTACTGTATTTATAGATGCTTTTACAGGAAATATAGATTGGACTATAAAATCTATAGTTTTTGACGTTCCTTGGTTTACTAATTATTTTTGGGGATTAACTATTATATCTTTGTTAGTTTGGGGACTAGAAATTGCTTTTCCCTGGAGAAAAAACCAGTCTGTTTTCAGAAAAGATTTTTGGTTAGATGGGTTTTATATGTATTTCAATTTCTTCGTCTTTGCTATTGTTATTGGTGGGTTTTACAAACTCTTAGAAATTTTTCTTAACGATATAGGAATCTCTACAAAAAGCTTGACCGTTATCGATATTTCTACATTACCAATGTGGGCACAACTCCTGTTATTTTTTATTATCCTAGATTTTGTACAATGGTTTACGCATGTTTTGCTTCATAAATACCCATTTTTATGGAGGTTTCATAAAATACACCATTCTGTTAAAGAAATGGGATTTGCAGCACATTTACGGTATCATTGGATGGAAAACATTTTTTATAAGCCCTTAAAAACTATTGGAGTAATGATTTTGGGAGGCTTCGAACCAGAGCAAGCTTATATTGTACACTTTTTTGCAATTATGATTGGGCATTTTAATCATGCAAATATTAAAATTACCTGGGGGCCATTAAAATACCTCCTAAACAACCCGGTAATGCACCTTTATCATCATTCGTATAGTATCCCCAAAAACTCTTATGGAGTAAATTTCGGCATTAGTCTAAGCATTTGGGATTATATCTTTAAAACCAATTATATCCCAGAAGATAGCGGTACTATCGAAATTGGTTTTCCTGGAGATGAACAAGTTCCTAAACACTTTTGGAAACAAATTATGTATGGATTTGGAAAGACAAAAACATAAAACACTATACCATATCGCATTTTAATATACACTCCTACAAACAACAAATGTACAATACAAAATCATACATATAGCAGCTTTAAAACAATCAAACCATATATTACTACGTTAGAATTACTTTGTTATATTGTAATTTAATAAAAGTTTTCGCTAACCGAACAACATATATGAAACTCTTGGCTCTCGGTATTATATTTCTAATCCTGTGTAAAGGGAACGCTCAACAGCAAAAAGATTTTAATCCTAACACGTATCGGTTTAGTTATAAATCTGAGGTTTATAAAGGCACCAGAGTAGAGATAACCTCAAAATTAAGAGCATTAAAAAACAATTCCTGGTTTGTAAACATTCCTGAAGAAAAAAAAACGGTACTCAATATCCTGTTTAAAAAAGTAAAAGAGCAACCCATACCAAAATTATACAAAAAACAAGCTATCACATTTTTAGATGCTCTATACGCTTATGAAGAGTTTTTAAAGATATATGATAACGCACTTTATGAGGTGATTCTTAACCTTAAACAAGATATGCGCCGTCTTGATTTTAAATTCGAAAGACAATTTACAAAAGCTAAGATAGCCCTAGAACGTGCTAATAAAGAAGATAAAAATAATACTCAAAAGATAGATCTTATTAGCAAAGAGCTTCTGGATAGCCAGATAAAATTAATATGCCACCGATGGATGAAAAAGAAAATAGAAAAATATAAAGGTATGGATGCAATTAAAAACCCCGATATCCTGATTGCAGAATTTAAAAAGGAAGAAGCTATGCATGTTTTTACTATGATCGAAAAAAAAAGGATAGAACAAATTAGTGCATATCTTGAAAACCAGATCATTGATTTCTTTTATAATAAATCTCTACCCGAAATAGATATTGAAGATCTTCAACTAGACTATATAGATAAATTATAAACTATTCTAATACTAATAATTTATAAGTATCTTTCTTTCCTTAATAACCATTCATGACAGAATCTAATAAAAATAAAAATGCCTGGGCTTGGGTACCATCCTTATATTTTACAGAAGGCTTACCTTATATCATTATCATCACAGTTTCTGTAATAATGTATAAAAAATTAGGAATAAGCAATGCCGATATTGGGCTATACACCAGCTGGCTTTATTTACCTTGGGTTGTAAAACCCTTATGGAGTCCTTTTGTAGATCTTAAAAGCACTAAACGTAATTGGTTTTTGGCAATGCAACTCATTATTGCAATTGCATTTTTAATAGTTGGTCTAACCATACCAACCAATAACTTTTTTATATTAAGTCTTTCCTTTTTTTGGATTGCAGCTTTTGCATCTGCCACAAATGATATCGCATCTGATGGATATTATCTAATTAGCCTTTCTGAAAAAAAACAATCTTTTTTTCTTGGAGTTCGAAGCACTTTTTATCGTTTAGCAATGATAACGGGGCAAGGATTAATTGTTATACTTGCCGGCTTTTTAGAAGAGCATTATGGCAACAATCAAAAAGCATGGTCTTATACCATGATCATTACGGCTGTTTTTATGATTACACTAACCTTGCTAAACCTGTTTACCACTCCAAAAGTAGAAACATTAGCTAAAGCTACAGAAGAAAAACCTTTAGGCTTTTTTGATGTATTTAAAACATTTTTTCAAAAAAAACAAATTGGTATTGCTCTTGCCTTTATACTGGTATATCGCTTGGGAGAATCGCAATTACTAAAAATGGCATCCCCGTTTTTATTAGATCAAACAGATACTGGTGGATTAGCTTTATCTACTACTGAAGTAGGTGTTATTTATGGCACTTTCGGGATTATTGCATTGGTAATCGGAGGTATTCTGGGAGGTATTGCAATTTCTATAAACGGATTAAAAAAATGGATGCTCCCAATGGCTCTGGCAATGAACCTTCCTAATATATTATATGTCTTATTATCCTTTTGGAAACCATCTTCTACCCTATTTGTTACCGTAACCGTTATTGTAGAGCAATTTGGGTATGGATTTGGGTTTGCCGCCTATCTTATGTTTTTAATTTATGTGGCAGAAGGAGTTTCTAAAACCTCTCATTATGCTATTGCAACAGGATTTATGGCATTGGGCGTGATGCTACCTGGTATGATTAGTGGTTTTATACAAGAAGCTATAGGATATACAGGATTTTTTATTTGGGTTGCTATTGCAGCAATACCCGGGATTATCCTTACCAGATATATTAAATACCCTGCAACCTATGGAAAGAAAGATAAAGATTAACCACCAAAAAGTTACACACAAACAATGAATATACCCAGCCTTTCTATAACCGAAAAAATTGGTCAATTTTTCTTTCCAGCAGCATTTATAAACGATACAGATCAAGAAGTAAAACAAATAGAGCAACTTATACAAAACTATAAAATTGGCGGTCTTACTTTTTTTCATAGCAGAGCTAGTGCTGCAACAAATTTTGAAGGAAAGAAAACCGTAATTAGAAATGAAAATAGTGCGCAGCGACTATCAGAGCTTATCACCCATTACCAAAGTATCTCCTCCTCTCCTCTATTAATTAGTATAGATGCAGAATGGGGTTTGGCTATGCGGGTAGAAAACACCCCACAATATCCGTATGCAATTACCCTGGGGGCTATTCCAAAAAATCAAATACAATGGATTTATGAAGTAGGAAAACAAGTAGGGATAGATCTAAAAAACATGGGAATCCATCTTAACTTAGCTCCTGTGGCAGATGTAAATACCAATCCTAATAACCCGGTAATTGGGTATAGATCTTTTGGCGAAAACAAAGAGCTGGTTACCAATACCTCTATTGCTTTTTATAATGGTCTAAAAGCTTCAGGAATATTAGGGTGTTTCAAACACTTTCCCGGGCATGGAGATACCGAAGTAGATTCGCATCTGGGGCTTCCTGTAATACATTCATCCAAACAAGATGTATATAATCAAGAGCTGTACCCTTTTATAAAAGCAATCGAATCTAAAATAGACAGTATCCTGATCGGACATTTGGCAGTCCCTTCTTTATCCCAAGGAAAAAATGTTTCTGCAACCCTTTCCAAAGATATTATAAAAGGAATACTTCGTAAAGAATTAGGTTTTGAAGGCGTAGTAATCTCGGATGCACTTAATATGCATAGCGTTTCTAAATTATACCCTAAAAAAGGAATCCTGGAGTGGAAAGCTTTTGATGCAGGAAACGATATATTATGTTTTGCCGAACATGTAGAAGAAGGTATTCTTGCTATAGAAAAAAATGGAACTAATGCGCAAATTGAAGAAAGTTTTAGCAGAATACAAAAGCTAAAAGAAAATGCTTTTAAAGAAACCACCTCTACTGCTGTTTTTGATTTTGAAAAAGCAACCAGTTTAAATCATGCTATTGCAAAGCAATCCATCACCTACCATAAATCAGATATAAAAAGTTTCGAAAAATTTAATACCGAAAAATTTGAAATCCTTGTTTTGGGTACATCCATAGATTGTGTGTTTTGTAAAAAAATTAAAAAATCGAAGTACTGTACCTCTATAAAGGATATCCATAGCCCAGTATTCGAATACACTACCAATAATATAGGGATAGCCTTGTTTCCTCCCTCTGTAAAACCGATACAGGAATTTGGTATGAATGCCGAAATAAAAGACAGGATTCTGGAGTTAAGTAAAACAAAAAACGTAGTACTCTATCTATTTGGTAACCCTTATGCTTTACGGGTATTACCAACTAAAAATATTACAAATATAATACTTGCTTATCAGGATTTTGAAACCTTTCAGCAAGTAGCTGCACAGCATTTTATTGGACAACACAAGGCTGTAGGAAAATCTCCTGTACGACTTTAAACAGAATCTCTATGAAAAAACCATATACTGTAATCGGTTTAATGTCTGGAACCTCGCTGGATGGTTTGGACATTACTTGTTGCAAATTCGAAAACAAAGAAGGGCTTTGGTCCTTCTCTATTCTTTATACAAACGCTATAGAGTATACCGATTATTTAAAAAATAAGCTAAAAAATGCAATACACTTAAATACTGTAGATTTATTAGCGTTTCATAATGAGTATGGAAATTGGCTTGGCAAACAGGTTAAAAAATTTATAGCTCAAAATAATCTTACGGTAGATTTTGTTGCCAGTCATGGACATACCGTTTTTCATCAACCAGAAATCGGTGTAACTTATCAAATAGGATCCGGGCAACATCTGGCTAATGCATCTGGTCAAAAAGTTATCTGTGATTTTAGAACCAACGATGTAAATTTGGGAGGTCAGGGCGCGCCTCTGGTACCTATAGGAGATCAATTACTGTTTGGTACCTATGATTTTTGTCTCAATCTGGGCGGGATTAGCAATATTTCTTTTACTATGGAAGGAAAAAGAATTGCCTACGATATTTCTCCTGCCAATATGTTACTAAATTATATTTGTGCTACTATAGGCAAAACATACGATAAAGGCGGAGAAATTGCCAGAACAGGCACCCTAAACAAATATGTATTAGACACTCTAAATAATTTAGACTACTATAAACTACCTTTTCCTAAATCTTTGGGATACGAATGGTTTATCAAAAAGATAGTCCCCATTATAGATGCTACTCCAGATACTGCTCAAAATCTTTTACATACAGCGGTACACCATATTGCTACTCAAATTACTTTTGCTATTACAGATACCAAAAGTAAAAATGCTTCTTTACTCGTTACGGGTGGCGGTGCAAAAAATGATTTCCTTATCAAAGTATTACAACAAAAACTAGAGTATTCTACTACGGTTATAGTCCCTTCAGAAGAGATTATAGATTTTAAAGAAGCCTTAATTTTTGCATTTATGGGCGTATTACGAGACAAAAACGAAATAAATTGTTTAAAATCTGTTACCGGCGCTCGTATAGATTCCTCTTCTGGAGTAATTTTTGAGCCTTGGTAAAAATTTAAAATAACAACCTAAATCTGATTTAACTAAAATATTAAAGAAAGTGTCAATTCTACTAATGATTTTCTACTTTCGCATTACGAATAGCTATACGTTAACTAGATTATTACACCTCTTGAAATAGGCATAAAAAAATAATATTTTTATCTTTTTAATGCTACAGATTTTATACAGAGAAAATATGGTTGATAAAGAAAATTTGCTACAAGCTGTTTTAGATAAAACAGTAGATAAAAAGAAAATATTCGGAACTTCGTTCGCTATAAAAAAAGCCGATTTAATATGGCATGGTGCTTCAGGAAATTTATCTAATGAACAGCCTTACTTCATTGCCAGCACAACAAAATTATTTACCACGGCAATTATTTTACGATTAAAATCAGAAGGAAAACTAAACCTTGAAGATAAGATTAGTACCTATTTAAATGAATCGGTTATGAGTGCTTTGCACGTTTTCAAGGGAAAAGATTATTCAGACAGATTAACTATCCAACATTTACTTGCCCATACATCGGGGCTTCCCGACTATTTTCAGGGGAAAGGTAAAAACGGAAAAAGTTTGGAGGATGAAATTAAAAGTGGTAATGACCAATCCTGGACTTTTAAACAAGCCATAGAAAGGACTAAAGCAATGAAACCACTTTTTATTCCTGGTACAAAGAAAAAAGCAAATTATTCGGATGCTAATTTTCAATTACTTGGCAAAATCATTGAAATAATCACTAATACCCCTTTTTCTGAAAATTGTACCAATTTAATCATAAAACCACTGGGCTTATCAAAAACATACCTTTATCAAGATTTTACCGACACTACACCAAAAACACTTTATTACAAGGACAGAGAACTAAACATTCCCAAAGCAATGACTTCATTTGGCCCAGATGGTGGCATTGTTTCAACATCAGCCGAAATGCTCATATTTATAGAAGCATTTTTTACAGGCAAGCTTTTCCCTGTCGAATACATTAATGAATTGCAAAAATGGAATAAGATATTTTTCCCAATGCGTTCAGGTATAGGCATACACTTATTTAAACTCCCTTGGTTTTTTAATCCGACTGGTGCTGTACCTATATTTTTAGGGCATTCAGGACTTTCTGGGGCATTAGCTTATTACAGCCCAAAGGAAAAGGTATACATTGTTGGAACAGTAAATCAAGTTGCCTATCCAGATATTTCCTTCAAAACAATGATTAAATTGACACAAGCACTAAAAAAATAAAGATGAGTATTAGTCGTAATAATTCTTAAGAATAATAGTAAGATTCCTAATTAAAAACACTTTACTCTAAAAATTCTTTTTTACATACACTCTGATGGTCTTTAGGTGAGGTTAGATACTCTATTTTTAAACTCCAACGCTATTTGGATGAGGTTGGACAACATCAAAATGCATTTTGCAGGATTCGAAGATCCTAAGATGCCCTCTGTATGTATATAGATCTCGATATAGAAAATTTAATAACGTGAGTTCGACGTAAGGACTTGGCTTTAAAAAGCCGTCAAATTGAGTGATTTTTCATAGTGAAACGGAGAAAAATTGTATCGAAATTAGGCTTTTGCTTAAAAATTTACTTGTCTTCGATACAATTTTCTATCAAAAATCACTCTGACTGACATAAATTTTCTTACACCGAACTCACGTTAATAACTTGTTTTTAACAGAGGTACTACAAAATAAAAACACGAAAATCAGTTTCTCTTTATTCAAAAAATTTAACTTTGGATACACAACAAAAAAACCAATTCCTATAGTAGACTAATCTATACATTGTATAAACCATATCCCTTAATGACCGTTTTTGTATAAAATAAAGATTAAACCAATGAATAAAGACGAATTAATACGCTTTTTTGAAAGAGATTTGAACAAATTAATCAACGAGATAGAACTCTATAACAAGGAAGAAAATATTTGGAGAATAGAAAAAAGCATTTCTAATTCCGCAGGAAATTTAACTCTGCATATAATTGGGAATTTGCACACATTTATCGGAAAAGAAATTGGAAAAACAAATTATGTAAGGAATAGAGAACTTGAATTTACCCAAAAGAATGTCCCACGAAAAGAATTGATGGATAGTATACATGATACTATAGAAATGGTTAAAAAATCACTAAGCTCTCTCACCAGTCAAGATTTAAAAAAAGAGTATCCGATTATGAAGTTTCCCACCGTAGAAACAATTGAATATTTACTGGTTCATTTAATCAATCATCTAACGTATCATCTTGGACAAATAAATTATCATAGAAGACTGATAGAGGAATAAAAAACACACTAGTCTGATAACTTGTAAATATTCCTTAAATCCGCGCTATTGGTTTTAAGATATATCCAATCTCTTTTAGGATATAGTAGCACAAAGACAACCAAATATATACTCTGGCTGTAGTAAATAATTTTAAGTTCATCAAAAATCAGCTAGATTTGTAAGAAATATAATGAATATATGCGTACCAGAACATATATTTTATTGTTGTGTATAATTATAACATGCAAAACGAAAATGATTTCATAAAAGAACTTGATGCTGAAGCAATACGAATAGTTGATTTACTTTCTAGAAGAGTTCAAGAATCAACTGTCGCAATTTATTATCATGAGTTAGAAGCAGCCTTGTCTATAAAGCCAGAACTAGTTGCGACAGGAGTACTTATTAAAACCGCAACAAATTATTATTTAATAACAGCAGCCCATACTTTTCAAAACTATCAAAAAGAGGATATTTGTATTTATAAAAAAGATATAAAAATTCCTCTAGTAGGGCGACTATATCTTTTTGATATTAATGATAGTCAAGTCAATGATTTGGTTGACATAGCAATCATTAAGTTAGATAGTTTTATAGTGGAACGGTTATTAGAAATAGAGAATATAGTATTTTTAGAATCTAAGCTAATACAACAAAATCATAAAGTAATTCCAAGTAAGTCTTATTTCACAATAGGATTTCCCTTTAAGAAAGAAAAAGTAAAGCTTGCTCTAAAAAGATTTGCTCCTCAGCCATATTTAATGTATTTCCATCCATCAAAAATAAAATCTTATGATCAACCATTAGTGGATAAAAGATATAATATCTTGATGGCTCATAATCGTAGAAAGCAAAGATCGTTGGATACAGGAAAAAGGGTAACGGCTCCACATACCGAAGGTATGAGCGGCTCCGGTTTGTGGTTTATCCCTAAATTTAGAGTGGAAAACGATGATAAGTTAGAAGTTAAGCTTATAGGAATATTCATTGAATTGAAGATCGAAACTAATTCTTTAATGTTTACTCGAATTGATTGTGTTACTGAAGTTTTGAGAAAATATTGCGAAGAAGATTTTGAGCCATTTTTATCATTAAAATTAACTTTGGCTCATATGAAGAATAAATAAAAAACTATACACAATCGTGTAGATGGCTCCGCCATCATTAGATAGCGGAGTGCACCTCACACAGTTCTATTGAGTTTACCGAAGTACCACCTGCCATACGGGTCTCCTAACAGGCGTTTCACCAAATCCAATCAGATTCTTACGTTTCCTCTATTTCTTATTTAACTGGCTTTATCGAGAGGTTACCCCTTGCCCATAAGGGATTTGCACCCTCTGGATGAATTATTTATCTTCGATAAAATAATAGATGCCCATGCTGGGCATATACACTGTATAAAAAATAGCGGTTTAACCGCATAATCAAAAGAAAATGAATAAATTAAAGGTCTGTTATAAACCGAAAAGCTAGTGCAAAAAATACGCTACTTTTCATATACAAGACCGTTGTGTGTAATGTCGAACGAACACTAAAATTACATTAAAAATCCGTATTTTCACGATATGAAATCAGAAATAATAAAATCACTATCAAATAATTTTGAAGACCATTCTCAAACTACCGAAAACGGTATTGAATTTTGGTTTGCGAGAGATATACAGCATATTTTAGGCTATTCAGAATGGAGGAATTTTCAAAAAGTAATAGTAAAAGCAAAAACATCTTGCGAAACTACTGGAAATGATATTTTAGACCATTTTGTTGACGTCAACAAAATGGTAAAACTTGGTTCAGGAAGTGAACGGGAAATTGATGATATTATGTTAACAAGATACGCTTGTTACTTAATAGCACAAAACGGAGACCCAAGAAAAGAACAAATAGCCTTTGCTCAAAATTACTTTGCAATACAAACACGTAAGTTTGAGGAAATTGAAAAAAGGATAAAAGACTGGGAAAGACTTCAAGCAAGACAGAAACTTACACTATCCGAAAAAGAACTTTCTGAACTAATTTACGAACAAACTGGTAACGATAGGAATTTTGGATTAATAAGAAGTAAAGGCGACCAAGCCTTATTTGGAAAAACTACCCAACAGATGAAAAAGAAATTGGGACTTCCCAAAGGAAGAGCTCTGGCGGATTTCTTACCGACAATAACAATTAAAGCTAAAGATTTTGCGACAGAAATAACTGTCTTCAACACAAAAGAAAAAGGGCTTTCATCTGAAAGACAAATTTCAGCCGAACATATTACAAATAATCGTGGTGTTAGAAATATCCTTTTAAAACGAGGCATAAAACCAGAGGATTTACCAGCAGAAGAAGATATTAAAAAACTGGAACGAAGAGTAATTTCTGAACCGAAGAAACTTGGAAAAAACCCAGATAAGCTCAAGTAAAAACACTACACACAATCGAGTAGCCCGACACGGCAAATTAACTTAACATGTTAATACTCTTACAGTTCTACCAAGTTTATCGAAGTATAGCCTGCCATACGGGTCTCGTAACAGGCGGTTCACCAAATCGAAGTTTGCTCCTTATTTAAATGGTCTATTATTAGGAACGTAAGGGACTTTAGCCTCTTGGGACATTCAAATTAATTGAACTATATTTATCATTCAAGGTACAAACATTATATAAAAGTAATAGTGTTTAATCTGCTACTGCTCTTATAATAATCGTTGGTGGCAAGTGTAGAGTAACGATAAAAACAGCATAAAATAGGATGTAAAATATATTTCTTTGATAGATAAGGAGAGGAACGCGTTACTCTCGTTAGACTTATATCACTCGTTAAAAAAGGGACAGTTTTACTCAAAAAAGGACAAAAATCGAAAGGTCTGTGTATATTTATAAAATCTCTAAATGATAGAACATATTAAAAAAATTGAAAAACTTATAGCTTCATTTGATAAAGCAACAATCAATTTGCTAAACAAGATAGAAGTAATAAAACATTTCAAAAAGGGAGATGTTCTTCTTAACGAAGGTTATATATGCAAAAACAGCTATCACATTACCAGCGGAATAGCTCGGAAATATTACTTAAAGGAAGGGAAAGAAGTTATCACAGATTTCTATTTTGCAGATGATATAGCTGTTGCTTTTAATAGCTATACCTTTCAGCAACCAAGTAATGAATTTATTGACTGTATAACTGATGTAGAAGTTAAAGTAACCCAAAAACAGGATTGGGAAAAAGCTAAAGTGAATTTTCCTGAACTTATAAAACTTGATTTGCTATTAACAGAAATTCATGCAGCGGTGTTAGAAGAAGATATGCATGACTTAAGATTACTTAATGCTACTGAAAGGTATCAAAAACTGCTATCAATTGCCCCAGAACTACTAAAATATATTAAACTTCAGCATATTGCATCCTATCTAAATATCTCATTAGAAACACTAAGTCGTATTAGAGCAAAAATTTAATTATTTGATGTAAGTCAAATTTTATGCTTTGGCTTTGGCTTTATTTTGCTTCATGATTTTTTAATAAAAAAGAATGATATGCGACATGCAAAATATTTTATTTACGTTACGCTCTTTTCCCTACTTCCTTTGTCTGTTTTTGGTCAAACAAAGCCAGATTCATTGTTGATAAATCAATTACACATGATTACCTATAAGCATGTCGTAAGTAGAAATTATCAAAGCACTTCTATACAATATCGAGAATTTCAGAAACAAACAAAAGAGTTTGTTATCCCTATTACATTAAGTTTTGGGAGTACAAATATAGATGGTAGCTTTTTAGAGAAAAAAAACATAAAAAATGTAGACACCTATTCGCTTGGGTTTGGTTTCGATGGCTATGAACACTTAGGTGGCGGATTTTATTTTAACCTTGGATTGGGAGGATTCATAGGAGCAGAATTGATTGAACGAATTTCTACTGATAAAAATACTCGATTTCTGATCGGAGGAAATGGATCAACCGGACTTCTTTATGTACCATTCAATGATTTAGGATTCGTAATAGGGTTTAATATTATAGGTAAACTTTCCAATTCAAAAGTGCTTAACCACTCCATAGGTTTTGGTATTGAAGGAGGATTAAATTTTTAATTTAATGCAATACAATATAAAAAAACAATCTGCGCGCATTTCTGGAATTGATTTGGCAAGAGCTTTAGCTGTTATCGGAATGATAATAGTGAACTTTAAAGTTGTATTTGGTCAGCAAGGGTCGAGCTGGCTAAAATTCATCATAAATATTTTTGACGGTAAGGCTGCCGCAACATTTGTGGTTTTAGCAGGAGTTGGGCTTGCTTTAATGACAAATACTGCATTGAGAAATAATGACAGCCAAAAGTTAAAAATTATTCGAATAAAAATATTTAAAAGAGCATTATTCCTATTTATTCTAGGGCTTACATATATACTAGTTTGGCCAGCAGATATACTGCATTTTTACAGTATTTATATGCTTATAATACTTCTTTTATCAAAAAGAAATGAAAAAGTAATTTTAATATTATTAATTGTATTCATCTTTATTTACCCATTACTCATTAGCTTTTGGAATTATAAAACAGGATGGAATTTTGACACTTTAGAGTATCTCGATTTTTGGACATTTAATGGTTTTTTTAGAAACTTATTTTTAAATGGTTTTCACCCAGTAATTCCTTGGGTTTCTTTTATGCTTTTTGGATTTTGGTTTGGCAAACAGGATTTGAAAAACGACCGATTTATCAAAAAAGCATTTTGGATTAGCTCAATAGCTTTTATAGTAATTCAAATTTTATCATACGCATCCATTTCAATTTTATCAAAAGGAAACGAACAATCTGTAAGTGAATTGACAGAAATTATTGGAACAAACCCAATGCCGCCATTACCAATTTATATGTTTAATGGAATTGCAATTTCCATATCAATAATATCAACTTGTATCATAATTGGAAAAAGATATCCAACGAACAGAATAATTTTAGCTCTTAATAAAACAGGACAATTAGCTCTTACTTTTTATGTGGCACACGTAATTGTTGGTATGGGGATACTTGAGTTACTTAACCCAGAAAAAATGGGGAATTATCCAATAGCATTTTCAGCATCTTATGCTTTAGTATTCAGCCTATTGTGTGTTTTATTTGCTACATATTGGTTAAAGAATAGAAAAAATGGACCAGTTGAATGGTTAATGAAAAGAATAATTGGATAGAAAAACTGGCTACAGTCGAGTAGGAAAAGGGGACTTTCACCCCTAAACCTCTCACAGTTCTACTGAGTTTATCGAAGTACCAACGTACCCTTCGAGCTCAGTACAAGCTATAACGATCTCTTATACGGCTCTTATTATATAGTTAGTCAATTGTTACTTTAATTGATAGCCTAACTCCCAATGATAAAACATATTTAGATAATCTCTTGTAATACGTTTTAGCCATTTTACGGCTAAGATCCGACTTCTTTTGAAGCGTTTATACTTGTTTAAAATCCTTTTAAGAATTCGATGATGGAGGTAATAAAAGACAGGTTTTAGGGAGTTACGCTTTATTTTACCATAGTAATGTATCCAACTCCTAATTTTAGGATTTAGCAAAAATGTCAGGTCTTGTAAATTACTTTGGGTTTTAGTATAAAGTTTTATATCTCTCAAATCTTCTAAAATACGCTTATTAGATTTTCGACTCATTTCATAATCATACTGTAAAAAGCATCCTTCTTTCTTCAAAACATCTAATATGGCATATAAATTATCCGTATAAATCAATTTTAAACTGTAGCTATATTCCAAGACTAGACAAGTCCAATTACAGAGAATAGTTATATATAGCAAAAAGTCCTGTAAATATAGCTTTACAGGACTTTTATGATTTAAAAACTTTGAGTCAATTTTAAAGAGTACTCTTTAATTATATCTTCTTTATATTTTTTTGATTTAAAGCCAATCCACCTAAGGTTAACAATAAGCCTATATGCGTTATTAAAATAACCCAAGTTACATTATTAGCACCACTCATATCTTTAAAACCTGCAGGAACCCACACCATTAATGTAGCTACTAATAAAATTATGGTTAATACAGTATAACTAATGAATAATTTTTTACCAATAACTACTAAAACACCTGCAGCCAATTCTGTAATTGCTAAACCAATAGTTAGTATCGAAGCAATTACTCCTTCTACTCCAAAAACACCTCCTACAAACCCTGTAGCACCTGTAAGACCTGGTCCTCCAAAAAAGCCTGGAATAAACTTTTCAAGCCCTCCCCATATAAAGATAATTCCAATTCCGATTCTTATTAGTACATTTCCATTCATAATATTCTATTTTTATGATTATTCAATACATTAGTTGTGGTTTTTAGAGAAAACTTACACCCCTTAATAATGGGTTAATTTTTATTTTAAAGATGTGAAAATTTGAACTCTACAAAACATATACTGTTCTAACTTTATACAATCAAAAGGGTTACTCCGCCCCATAAGGGACTTGCACCCTCTGGATGAATTATTTATCTTCGATACATAAAAAGATATCCATGCTGGGTACATACAACACCTAATGCGATAATATAAAAAACACATTCATAAAAATTGAACCATAGATTTTACAATAAGAATAAGAAAGAGCAAAATAGAATCTTAATTATAATAGCAATTTGTTCTCTTATAATTATACTATTGTCAGTTGTTATATCAATTTATTCAGGAATATACCTGATTGGAATTTTGACATTTGCAATAACTTTATCCTTAATTGCACCATTTTTCGATATGCCTTCCTTAAAAAAAAACGGAAGAATGATTTATTATTCCCCTTTATTTATAACCGAAAAACCTAAAAACGGACTAATCAAAATTCACGGTGGAACTTTATTCGATTACTATTTCGTAATCGACAAAAAAATGAATGGAAAACAAAGAACTAATTTTATAATTCAACAGTATTTGGACGGACTATTGCACCTAATAGAAAAGTATGAGAATGATAAGAAAATGAAAATTCGAGGAACAAGCTACATAATAAATAAAAGAACAGCAGAAAAAATTGGCTTTGAAATTGTTGAAACTGATATTTTGCAAAAAATAATTCTAATTTATAACTACTTCAATATTCTGATTTCAAATTCAATAGCTAAAAATAAGTTATCATTTCCGAAATTAAACAAAACCAAAACATTTGACGCTGATGTGAGTCAACTACTTGAACGAAAAGAATATATTGAGAAATTAAATAAATCATTAGGGAGTACTATTTCGAGCCGTGTAGATGGCTCCGCCATCATTAGATAGCGGAGTGCACCTCACACACCACCTGCCATACGGGTCTCGTAACAGGCGGTTCACCAAATCCAATCAGATTCTTACGTTTCCTCTATTTCTTATTTAACTGGCTTTATCGAGAGGTTACCCCTTGCCCATAAGGGATTTGCACCCTCTGGATGAATTATTTATCTTCGATAAAATAATAGATGCCCATGCTGGGCACATACACTGTATAAAAAATCATAGCATCTTTATGGCAAGCTACGCTTGTTATACTAATCGTTGGAAATAATTAAACCAAATTAAGATACGTAAAAGAATGAATCGTGAAATAATAGACATAAACGATTGTACAATTTTATTGGAAGAAGCTTCTACCAACAATACTTTGATTGATTCTTGTTTTTTTGGGGAACCTGTTATCGCTATCGCTTTTTACGGTGCCGGAGATGTTAGCCTAAAAGTTAAATATGACAGAAAAACCAAAGAGTTTCATCATACCAAGGGCATGGTTTTATCTTTTTACACTGATGAGAAAGTTGAATTTGAGCATCATGTTTCTGCCCAAAAACCTTTGCAGTGTTTGGTGATTACAACCACCATTAAAAACTTGGACAAATTACCTAATGGGGAAGGTCAATTTTTAGAGCAATTCTTACATCAGCTTGTTCACCCCAAAGACCATTATGTTGAAGGTACGGTTTTTAAAATGAATCCTGAAATGTTTTTATTGGTTGAACAATTCTTTTCTAATAAATATGAAGGAAATCTTAAAATGATGTTTTATAAAAGCCATATGACCGCTTTACTTTCGCACTATTTTGGGCAACTTGCAGAACAACAAAACACTAAATTAAACACTTCTCAACTTGAAAAAATTAATCTAGCCCAAGAAATTTTGCTGTCTGATTTAGAAAATCCACCATCCTTAACCGAATTGGCCCATAAAATTGGAATTAATACTAACAAACTTAAAATAGAATTTAAAGCACAGTTTGGTGTTCCTGTTTTCAAATACTTACAAAATGAACGTTTAAATAAAGCCTACAACTTAATAAAGAACGAGCAAAAAACTATTCAAGAAGCTGCTTGGGCTGTGGGTTATGATAGTTTAGGTTCTTTCTCTAACGCTTTTGAAAAAAAATTTGGCTATAGACCCAGTCAAGTATAAAATTCTTTTCGAATAAATCATAATTCTTTCTAAATAAGTCGCTGGTATAAAGCCGTTATAAATTTGCGTCATAATTCAAAATCAGAAATTATGATTAGCAAAAAATTATTTAGCATTGTATGCGCCATTTTAGTTTGGATTTTAGGGGTTAGTTTTTACCTCTTATCATTTTATGTTCCCATTTTAGAAAATCCTAAGCAACAATCCAGTATTATACTTGCATTAGCCATAATACCAAGCGCTTGTGCGGGGACTTATCTATTCTATAAAAACAGCTACATGAAACCATCTGCATTGGCTCTTATATTTATAATTGTGGCTACTATATTGGATGTTTTGATAACGGTTCCTGTATTTGTAATTCCTAATGGTGGCAGCTATTCAGAATTTTTTGGAGACCCCATTTTTTATACCATTGTAGTAGAGTTTTACTTCGTTGTATTGTATTTCGGCAATCATTTAACCAAAAAATAAAGGCATGAAAACTTATGCCCTTTTTATAACGGTCTTATTGAATGCGCTTTCTACAGGTTTTTTCTTTGCTTGGTCCGTTTCGGTCATATTAGGAACAAAAAAAACAAGTGATTTTACTTACTTAGAAAGTATGCAGAGTATTAATCGGGAAATCTTAAACCCGGCATTCTTTATAGTGTTCTTTGGAAGCTTGATTACATTGATTATAACTGCCTGCTTACAGTTTAATAACAAACATTTGTTTTGGTTAACCCTAGCAGCAGCAATCATTTATCTAATTGGCACTTTTGGAGTTACGGCCTTTGGAAACGTTCCTTTAAACAATAAACTAGGGACTTTGAACATAACCAAACTTAGCTTATTAAAGCTAAAGAATTTTAGAACCTACTATGAAAGCACCTGGAATTATTATCATAACATTAGAACCATTTCGAGCATGATTTCCTTTATCCTATTACTTATAGCAACATATATTCAAAAAGTATTTTAAAACAATTCATCATGAAAACAAACATTTTAGTTATCGGAGGAACCGGAAAAACCGGAAGCCGCGTCGTAGAACAATTGCAAAACAAAGGATTTGAACCCAGAATTGGCTCAAGACAAGCATCACCAAGCTTTGATTGGAATAATAAAGACACTTGGGTTAATGTCTTAAACGGTATTGAAAAAATGTATGTCACTTATTATCCTGACTTAGCTGTTCCTGGAGCCAAAGAAGCCATACAGAGTTTGACTTATTTAGCCAAAGAATTAGGAGTCAAAAAAATGGTTTTACTTTCTGGAAAAGGGGAAATAGAAGCAGAAGCCTGTGAAAAAATTGTAATGACCTCTGGTATCGATTTTACCATAGTTAGAGCTTCTTGGTTTAATCAGAATTGGAGCGAAAGTTTCTTTTTAGAATCTATACTGTCCAGAGAAGTAGCATTACCAATGTCTGATGTATTAATTCCTTTTGTTGATGCTAATGATATTGCCGAAGTTGCAACTACTGTCTTACTTGATGATTCTTATAATGATCAAATCATTGAGGTAACAGGTCCAGAGTTAATTACCTTTAAAGATATCATTAATATCATTTCAAAGACCAGCAACAGAAGTTTAAAATTTCATGAAATCACTTTAGAACAGTATATAGATGGCATGAAACAAATGCAAATACCTAATGATGTTGTTTGGTTAATTGAATATTTATTTAGTCATGTTTTGACCAACCCAAAAAATCAGCAGGTAGTTAATGATATAGAACGGGTTTTGGGACGAAAAGCAAAAACATTTATAGAATATGCCAAAGAAACTGCTAAAACCGGGATTTGGAATCAAGTTAAAGTCCAATAACTATTGCCAATACCAATAAGCATTACATAAGTCTCTAATTTCTTATAAAACGATTCCTTTTAACCCTCCTTATCGAGGCTTTTATTATTCTATGTTTTATGGATATGGTATTTTAAAGATCTTTATATCAAACCAAAAGCATTGATAAAAGATTATTTTTATAGATTCAGATAAAATAACCGATGCTGCCCACTTTTCATCTTTCTATTTATAAAATTTGGGTATTTCTTTATATTATAAGCAATCGCTATAAATGCATTATTTTATAAGCTCACTCTATACCTCTAGTATTTATTTTATGGAGACATATGAACTTCAAAAGACTAATAAAATTAGGATGGAAACCTAAAATTAGTCTAAAATACCTAAAAATATCCCTGAAATCTATGTTAAACATTATAAAAGACATAAAAATCATAATATCAACCTATATCTGTGAATTTAAAGTATCCAATCTCATTTTTAGATAATATCACAAACAAACCAAAATTATGTACATTTAAACAAATATTTAGGTAGTTGTGAGACAAACTGCCGTTAGGCAAAATAGAAACAAAAATGAATCTACAAAAACTAGATGGTGAAATTATATTGCGAGTCATAGTAATATTTATTATTGGTGTAGTTTATGGAATACTTGATAGAGGAAAATTTAAAGCCACATATGGAGATAAAGAGACTTTAATTTGTTTGGATGTAATTATTACAGATGAAACCGTAGAGTATTTTAAAGAGAATATAGACCAAAAGTTAATTGTATTAGAACGTGCTTTAGATACCACGAAAAAATGGAATTTAAAACACGCTATGGGAGATAAGTTTAATGCCTTTTAAAATAAAAAAATGAGTAATAAAGTAATTGATTTGTTTGGAAACAACAAAATTGTTCCTAATACAGGTTTTAAGTATTCAAAATTATTAGAGCAATTTATGAATCCATTTATGGATGATTTTAAAGATTATGAATTCATAGAAGATATTCTTGATTTTGCAATTAATGCTTGGAACATGGCTAACATAAATAGTATTATTCCAAGTGAAAATATTGAAAAAGCAATGAATTCAATTGAACAAAATAAAGAAGATGTTCTATTGCTAAAAAGAATGGTAGCCCACAAGGAAGAGAAATTCAAAGCGTATACAAATTTTATAGTAGATTTTGAATTAAAAGAAGTAAACGATGGTGGAGACCCTATACTAAGTGTCGTGACCCAAGAGGAAGAATCATATTTAGCCAATATAGTCAATACAATCGAAGAAAATAATCTGCACGCTCAAGAAGATTTTGAAGAAAACTATATAAACCGAAGTGCATTTATTATAAAACCAAAACAACCATTTATAGATTGGCTCAATAATTTATATCCTGATAGTAAAATGGATGAGATAGATGTTGATATATATCTGGTTAATGACACTATAAACGATTTAGAAAGATTTCTCGAAAAAAAATTCGATAAGTTATTTACAATGGTATTACACGATTGGCATACCAACAAAAAAGAATGGCCTCAAAAACGTAATTACAAAATGTTTAAACAATGGTTTCGAGTTGAAATATCAGAAACGATTTACGATTTAGAGAAACAGCCTATCTTAAAATCAGAATAATTAGCCCTTTTACATCTAAACAATGAAAATACAATTAAACGAATTTGAACAACTCATTAATGAAAAAATACTAAAAAGAGGTTTATCCTATTTTAAAGGTGATGCAATAACTAATTTTACAGAAATTTCAAATAGAGAATATGAAGCCATTGTTTCTGACTCAGAAGAATATACCGTTCAATAAAAATTGGCAACAACATCATTACCCAACATAAAAAAAGGGTTACTCCCGCCCACAAGGGACTTGCACCCTCTGGATGAATTATTTATCTTCGATAAAATAAAAGATGCCCATGCCAGATATACACACGGTGTATAAAATATAGGGTGATCAATACATAACGAAAGCTTTGGTTTTTTTATAGTCCTAATGTTTTGCAACAGTTGAAAAACCTTAAAACTAAAAACATAAAATATGATACCTTTTAACAATCTACTATTGTTTGGATTAGCTGCATTGATAATGGTTCTTTCCCCTGGTCCAAATATGATTTATTTAATTTCAAGGTCATTATCTCAAGGAAAAAAGGCTGGAATTATATCCCTATTTGGGGTGATGTGCGGATTTTTATTTCATATCCTTATGGTTTCATTTGGGCTTACGGCAATATTTTTTGCTGTTCCGTATGCTTTTGTAGTTGTTAAATTTCTTGGAGTTGGATATTTATTATATTTAGCTTACAATACTATTAAATCTAAAAACAAAATTTTTGACGCAGACCAAAATCTAAAATCAGATAAACCTTTCAAGCTTTTTAATATTGGACTTCTGACGAATATTCTGAATCCAAAAATGGCGGTATTTTACCTTTCTTTTTTTCCTCAATTCATAAAACCTGAATATGGCTCTATTTTAAGTCAGAGTTTTCAACTTGGAATTATTCAAATATTAATAAGCTTTTTAGTTAATTTCCTGATTGTAATATCTGCCGCAAAAATGGCGAGTTGGTTTTCCAAAAAACCAATTTGGCTAAGAATACAAAAATGGTTTATGGCTTCGGTATTAACTGGACTTGCTGTAAAAATGGCATTAGCAAAAGCAAAATAAACCGTTGTTGCATAATCACGCAAATGTTAGATAGCGAGGTGCACCTCAAACAGCTCTACTTAGTTTACTAAGGTATCACCTTATCCTTAGTCAAGCTCAGGAAAGGCTGTATGAGTCTCGTAACAGGTGAAGTTCAAATTGACCTGATTTCCTTTTACTTACATAGAATTTATATCGTTTTCACCCTGCCGAGCGTCTTTTTAACGAAGCGTTTAACTAACTTCCTTAAAATTTTAACTCAGCTTGTTGAATTTTTAACCTCAGGGGTTGAAATTTTAACCTAGCTCTTTAAAATTTCAGCCTCCATAGCTAAACGTTTA
>CAYGUC010000008.1:95549-154452 GCA_964353005.1 uncultured Flavobacteriaceae bacterium
GCTCTTTAAAATTTCAGCCTCCATAGCTAAACGTTTAGATTATGGAGTGAAACGGAGCGTCTTTTTGACCCCAACAGAAGGTGTTTTTGTATTTTACATGCGTTTTCTTGCTCTATACAACTACAAACTCTCTGAAAAATCAGACATATTATCTTTGTAGCTATTGCCGATAGGTATTTCTATATCCCCAATTTCTATATCATTTTTGGTGTACGCCGTAATTTTTTCTTGATTTACAATATAGGAGCGATGAACACGAATAAAACGGCAATCAATACGTTTTTCAAAACTAGAGATACTTTCTTTTATAACCAGTGTTTTATTTTTATTTTCTAAGTGAATTTTAATGTAATCTTTTAAACTTTCGATATACAAAACATCTTCAAAAGGGATTTTTATTTGTTTTTTTGCCTTGTTTACAAAAACAGAATCTTTTTTTGGGGGAGCATTGTTTTCTGAAGTATTATATGCATCTGGCTTTTTTTCCTGCTCTAAAAACTTCTGAATAGCTAAAAAAAAGCGTTCAAAAAATATAGGTTTCAATAAATAATCCAGGGCATTTAATTCAAACCCGTCTACTGCATAATCCCGATAGGCAGTAGTAAAAATTACTTGTGGTTTATACACCAGGTTTTTAAAAAAATCGGTTCCCTTTAAAACCGGCATTTCAATATCCAGAAAAAGTAAATCAATTTTTGTGGTATTTAATACCGAACTCGCTTCAATAGCACTGGAGCACGATGCAATCAACTCAAAATCGGGTAAGTTCTGTAAATATGTTTCTATTAATTCTCTGGCTAAAGGTTCATCGTCTATAACTAAACATTTATATTTCATATAATATCTAATTTAAGATTAGCCGAAAAGGAATTCGAGGTATTTTCTATAATCAAATCGTACGCTTTTGGGTATAATAATTCCAGTTGTTTTTTTATGTTTTTAAGACCTATAGAGTCTTTGTTTGCAGAAATAGCAGATCCTGCCGGCTTGCTATTTTTTACAGTAAATACTAACTGTTCTTGCTTTTTAGAAATATTGATTTCAATACTTGCTTGATTTATTTCTTCTTTAACCCCGTGTTTAAAAGCATTTTCAATAAATGTAAGCAATAATAACGGGGCTATTTTTTCCTGACCCGTTACATTTTTACTAAAAAAAATCTTAACTCTATCAGCATAACGAATTTTTTCTAAAGACAAATAATTCTCGATTAAGTCAATTTCTTTATCCAAAGACACATAATTATCATTACATCTATATAAGATATAATCCAGAATATTAGAAAGTTTTTGGATCACCTTAGTGGTATCATCTGATTTTTTTAAGGCCAATGCATACAAATTATTTAATGTATTAAATAAAAAGTGAGGATTTAATTGGTTTTTTAAAGCAGCCAGTTCAGTTGCTTTTTTCTGTTCATTTAGTTTTAGCAAATGCTGCTTATCATTATATAATTTAAAAACCAACAGCAAAAAAGTTGGATATAACAAGTATAAGGATTTGGATATAAACTCATTAATATTTACAAGTCTGGCTAATAAGGTGGTGTCTGAAAAACGCTTTAAATAGTTAACATAAGTAGCAGGGTATGTAGCCTCTAGATAATACTTGGATATTACGGTGCAAATAGCATAAAAAACAAGTAGTGTAATGGTTAATGAAAATATAAATGCTATGTTTTTTTGCTTATTTAAAAGAAAAGGAATCAAAAGTTCTATAATAAGTATAGCAACCACGATTTGCACTGTAGATCTAATACTATATACAATAAGTAATTCCTTAGTAGTGGCATAATACCAGCTAGAACTGGATGCCGAAAATGCAAATATAAACAACCCAAAAACCAAATACTTTAGGGGCGAAACTTCTAAATACTTATAAATCTTTTGTAGCATATTATTTTTTTATCTCTAATGATTTTAAAGATACAAATTTAAAGAAGATCATTAATTAGACGATGTCAAAACATAGGATACAGAAGTCCAAAACTCATTTACTGTAGACAAAATGATATTTACTTGCTAAACATCTATATAACAACGGTTACCTCGTATTTATCTATTTATTTAAAACGGTATAGGTATAGATTTTAGTTTAGCACTATAACTATTAATTCAATATCTATATGAAACTTAAAAAAACACCTTATCCGCTACCTAGAAAAGTACAATTATATGTATTTCTATTTTTTATAGGGCTTTTTGTTACTAATGCACAAGAATCCAACTGGCAAGTGGATCCAAACCACTCCAAAATTGGATTTAGCATCCCCTATTTTAAGGTTGGTGAAATAAAAGGAACTTTTGATGCGTATTCGGGATCTTTTACAGAAGATAAAGAAGATATAACAGCTATACAAATTGTTATAAACACGGCATCCATAAATACCAATCAACAAAAAAGAGACGAACATCTAAAAACTAATGATTTTTTTGGAGCAGAACAACATCCTGAAATAACCTTTAGTAGCACTTCTGTTAAAAAAATATCGAATAAGGAATATGAAATAACAGGAGATGTATCTATGACAGGCATAACCAAACCTATAACATTAAAAGCAATATATAAAGGTAGTTATGTACATCCAAGATTTAAAAACACCAGAAAGGTTTTTACGATTACCGGAATGCTTCTTCGCGAGGATTTTAAAGTTGGTACTAATTATGCCCCAGCAAAAATTGCACTAGGAAATGAAGTTCAGCTTGTTGCAGAAATTCAATTAATTCAAAAATAGAATATGACAAGATATATATTACTCTGTTTTTTACTATTTTCTTTAAATTTTTATAGCCAATCCGGAACCATTACAGGAGTAGTTGTAGACAAAAACACTCAGGAATCTATGCCCTATGCAACTATTGTAGTAAAATCTAACGATAACGTAGTTACAGGAGGAATAACTAATGACCAAGGTATGTTTTTGATAGATAAAATTCCGTTAGGCGAATACATTTTTGAAGCACAGTTTATGGGATACAAAACAGTTCTACAACCAGTTTTGATCACAAAATCGAAAAGCAAAATTGATTTGAATACTATTGCTATAGAAGAAGATGGTATCGCTCTTGACACCGTAGAAATTACTGCAGAACGATCTACTATAGAACAAAAAATAGATAGAAAAGTAATTAATGTAGGACAGGATTTAACCAATGCAGGTGCTTCGGCAAGTGATGTTATGAGAAACATATCTACTGTAGATATTAATCAGGATGGTCAAATTTCGCTTCGCGGAAACGAAAATGTTCGTATTTTGATCGATGGAAAACCAACAAATATTAGTGCCTCAGATCTGTTACAACAAATCCCCTCTGCATCTATAAAAACGGTAGAATTAATCACCAACCCTTCTGCCAAATATAATCCCGAAGGTATGAGCGGGATCATAAACATCACCTTAAAAAAAAGTGCGAATTTAGGATTTAACGGTAATGTAAGCTCTGGGGTGACTTTTGGAGAAAGAGCAAGATATGATAATTCTTTGGGTTTAAATTACAGAGCAGGAAAAGTTAATACCTATAGCAGTTATAGTAATCGTTTTGGTAATCAAATAACAGACGGAACAGTAACCCGAACCTTGGAGCGAACCAATCAATTAACCCAAAATAATAACGAGCGTATATCTCACCTGTTTAAAGTTGGTATGGATTATTTTATCAATGATAAAAACAGGTTTTCTATATACACCAACCAGAATCTGTTCGATACCAGATCGGATGGAAAGAAAGCAATTACTTTTCTTAATAATATGTCTTCTAATTTTGTGCAATTTGATGCTCTTAATACAGATAATTATAATGCGACTTACAACGCAGATTACAAACGTTCTTTTACCAAAGAAAACCATAGTATCGAGTTAGAACTAGACTATAATACGTTAAAGAGTGATACAGATAATGGTTTTAGGTTTACAGGAAATACCCCTGTGAACAACTATTCTGAAACTGTTGCAGACAAACGAACAAATACAACCATAAATTTGGATTATACACATCCAATTACTGAAAACTCTGTCTTAGAAACAGGATTAGAGACTCGCTTGCGTCGAACTGCAAACACCTATACAACAAGCCGTCTTGATTTTTTAAACTCTGATTTTTCGTACAACAGAGATATTCATTCGTTTTACACCACTTTTAATCAAAATTTTAATAAGTGGCAATATAATGTTGGGGTTCGGTTAGAAGATTATACCGTAGATTCTAAGTTTAATGAAACACAAGGAGAGCAAAGTAATTTTAAAGATCATATTTTTAACGTTTACCCATCCGGGTTTTTAAAATACACCCCAGACGAAGAGCAAAAGAACTCCTATTTATTAAGTTTTAGCAGACGGGTAGACAGGCCTTCGTTAAATCAGATCAACCCTATTAGACAAATTAGTACGCCTCAAATCATAATTATAGGTAACCCTGATCTAACCCCGCAATTTACTAATTCCATCGAGCTAAATTATACCAGAAAAATAAATAAAGGAAGTATAACTCTGGGTGGTTTTTACAGAAAAATTAAGGATGAAATTAACAGAATAGGATATTTTGAAGAAGATAATCCAACTATACTAATTCTTGATTATGCAAACTTTGATAGTAATGATGCTTATGGGATTGAATTTTCTTCGAGTTATCGACCAACCAAATGGTGGAGTTTTAATACCAGTTTAGATGTGTACTCCAGAACGCAAAAAGGAGTTATCGAAGGAGAAAATGTAACAACCAATAATACGTTATTAAACGCAAAACTTAACAATAGTTTTAAAATATCTAAAAATATAACATTGCAAATAGCTGGTTTTTATAGAGGTCCTCAAAAAATATTACAATATGAGCTAAAAGAAAACTTTTTTATAAATGCTGGTGCTCGTTATAATTTTGCAAAAAATAAAGGAACCTTCAGTATTAATTTTAACGACATATTTAGAACGCAAAGGTTTGCTTTTGAAGCGTACAGAACTATTATACAAGAAGGAGAATTTAGAAGAGATAGTCAATCGGTTTATTTTGGGCTTTCTTACCGTTTTGGAGGTGGAAAAAACAAAAGTATAAAGCGTAAAAGCCGAGACAAAAACGAAAAAGCAGATAAATTTTTATAAAATATACACTATGAAACTAAAAACATATATTGCAAGTATAACCTGCATGCTACTGGTTAGTATTGGGTTTACACAAAAAAACAATACACCATCTGGCAATTCTGCCAAAGCACTCATAGAAAAAATGGTGTCTAAAACAGGAAGTTATAGTCTTCTTAAAAAGTTAAAAGATGTAGAGTTTACCTATCATTTTTATAGTCCTGCCAATAAAAAAATTGATATTTCTTTAGAGCGTTATATCTTTAATAAAGAAATATCTTGGGGGCAATATAAAAAACATGAAGTATTTGTACTTCCTAAAGAAGAAGGAATAGTTACACAATATTACGAAAGCAATAACAACTCCTGGATATCTCTTAACGACAGTAAATTAAGCGATAAACAAGCTTTATTGAGTTCTAATTTTTTACGTAAAGCAAATTATTACTGGTTTACCATGATGCCCAAATTATTGGACCCGGGTATTGTTTATGAGCAGCTTCCTGACAGAACCCATAACAATATAGAGTACAAAATAGTAAAAATAGGTTTTGAAAAAGGAGTTGGGGATGTACAGGATGATTTTATTTTATACCTCAATCCAAACACTTTTCTGGTCGACAGGTTTTTGTTTACCGTAAAAGGAAGTTCGTTAGGAGTATCCCTTATGGAAATCGAATACGAAACTGTTAACGGATATACTTTTATGGCTAAACGAAAAGTAATCCCCGCAGATTGGGAAGGAAACAGCAAAGGTAATGTGTTGTTTGAACAAACCACTACAAACGTTAAATTTAACAATGGGTTTAAAAAAGAAGCATTAGCCAAATAAAACCTACATAAACATATTTTAAACTCTTTTTTTTGATTTAGCCAATTTTAATTATGTTTTAAAGCTCATCTTTGTGATGAGCTTTTTGATATTGTATTCATAATCAAAATTCAAATCTAAAAGAATTGTAGCTACAAAATATCAAAAAATATTTTCATAGAAATAAGAAACTACTTTTCTCAAGAGCTAACAATTTCTTCACCTCTACAAGTATAAAGACATCGTTTCTTGAATTAAGTATAGAAAAACTACTATCTATTTCTATTCTATAACTAGAGAAAAAAGAACATTTTATTAGTATAAATTCAGTAAACAAATAATATATACTAAAAACTCATAAACACATCCTCTTTAAAACTCAAAAACAATCTTTAAATTTGCAAAAAAATCAGAATGCTAATTATCGGAATCGCTGGAGGAACTGGCTGTGGTAAAACTACGGTTGTAAATCAAATTGTAAATGAGTTGCCAGACAATGAAGTCTGCGTTATATCTCAAGACTCCTATTATAAAGATACTAGTCACTTAACTTATGATGAGCGGGTTAAAATCAACTTTGACCACCCACAATCCATAGATTTTGAGCTGTTATGCGAACATTTAAAAGCTCTTAGAAAGGGAGAAACCATACAACAACCTGTATACTCATTTGTAGAACATAACAGAACTACCCAGACAGTTACCACCAAACCTAGTAAAGTAATTATTGTAGAAGGAATTTTAATACTTACCAATCCAAAAATAAGAGATATGTTTGATATTAAAATATATGTACAGACCGATAGCGACGAGCGATTAATACGTCGACTAAAAAGAGACATTGTTGAGCGTGGTAGAGATATGGATGAAGTTTTAGATCGATACCAAAATACCCTAAAGCCAATGCACCAGCAATTTATAGATCCAACCAAAGAATTTGCAGATCTTATTATACCAAACAATAATTATAATAATGTAGCCATTGATATTGTACGTACTATTATCAAGGAACGCTTGAATTAACTTTTGTACCTTTACCCCAATATTATTATCCATTACATTTGAAGCTAAAGCAACATTTTAAAAAATTAAAAAACAAGCCGGCACTGATACCGATATTTGCCATATTTTTGAATAAATATGTGCTTATTATCTTGCTATTTGTTATTTGGATGTTATTTCTAGACACAAATTCATGGCTAATTCACAGAGAGTTAGATCAGGAAATTCAAGAACTTAACGATAATAAAAAGTATTATATAAAAGAGATTGTAAAAGATCAAAAAGATATTAAAATATTAAAAGACAGCAGCGAACTAGAAAAATTTGCAAGAGAAGAGTATTTTATGAAACGTGATGATGAAGAAATATACATCATCGAATATGAAGATAGTGTACCTAAAAACAAAAATGATGACTAAATCCTTATTTAATAGTTTTGAAGACGTTTCTTCAAAACAATGGAAACAAAAAATTCAGTTTGACCTTAAAGGTGCAGATTATAATGAAGCATTAATATACAAATCACTAGAAGGGATTGATATTAAACCTTTTTATAATCAAGAAGATATCACAGATATTAAAAATGAAGTTTTACACCCTTCTACCTGGAAAAATTCTGTAAAAATAGTAGTAGACCAAGCCAGTAGTAGCAACCAAAAAGCATTAAAAGAAATTAAAAGAGGTGCAGAAAGCATTCATTTTATAATTTCTAACGAGCAAATCCAACCAAATGATCTTTTATTAAACATTCCTTCTGGGGTTTCAGTGTATCTAGAAACAGTTTTTCTTTCTTCTGCATATATCCAAAAACTTAATGATCACGCAAAACAAACACATCTTGACATTTATATCCTAACAGATATTATTGGCAACTTAGCAAAAACAGGGAATTGGTATGACACGTTAACGACAGATCATACACAATTGGATGCGATAGTTGCAAATACAAACCTTAAAAGTACTCTAAGTATTAACCTTGGGTTGTATCAAAATGCAGGAGCTACTATGGTACAACAACTTGCCTATGGATTAGCACACGCTAATGAGTATTTACATCATTTTGAGTCTAACTCTATTCCTGCTTTAAAAAATAAAATCCCGGTATTTAAAGTCGCAGTTGGAGGAAACTACTTTTTTGAAATTGCTAAACTAAGAGCTCTAAGAATACTATGGAGTGCTTTAGCTTTAGAATATGATGCCCTACCAGAATGTCATATAGTAGCATATCCATCACACAGAAACAAAACCATTCTGGATTATAACGTAAATATGTTACGTACTACTACAGAATGCATGAGTGCCGTATTAGGTGGTGCAGATATTATACAGAATATGCCTTATGATGATATTTATCATCTAGAAAATGATTTTGGAACCAGAATTTCGCTAAACCAGCTTTTAATTTTAAAAAACGAAAGCTACTTTAATTTAGTTTCTAATCCAGCTTCTGGATCTTATTATATAGAAAGTCTAACCAACCAAATAGCAGAAAAAGCTTTAGAATTGTTTAAAAACATAGAAGAAGGTGGCGGTTTTCTACACCAATTAAAATCAGGTATTATTCAAAAGAAAATTAAAGAAAGTGCAGAAAAAGAACAGGAATTATTCGATAATGAAAAAATCATATTGACTGGTTCTAATAAATATCAGAATTCTGAAGAACATATTCCTGATTTTCAAAAAGTCGTATTCCCAGAGAAAAAAATAAGGAAAACATTATTATCTCCAATTACAACCACAAGATTAACACAAAAAATAGAGGCAAATATTTAAAAAAGGAACCATAACTCGTTAATTTTTTGTAACTTAACAAAAAAGCAATACGTTATTGTAACTGACTTTTAATCCATGCCCCAAAAGATTAAACATAATATTCTGGTATTTTTTATATTGTTATTTATATCTACTATAAGTAATTCTCAAGCCTATAATAAAAAAATTAACTGTCTTGATATAGACACCATGGGATTGTTAAAAAAGTCATTCGATTCCTTTGAGAAAGACTTATTTGACCATTATAAATTCAATAACGATTCTATAAAAACGTATCGAACATTTCTTACTGAGCTATACAGCCTATCTATAAATCTAAGAAAACTACCATCAGACACTTCTATCGAATTAGCACGTATATTTAAGAAAAAAGCAAAAGACAAAAGCTCTCTTTGGGTTTTGCTAAGTACATACGACGAACAAATGGAAGCCTCTAAGGAAACTTCTACACCAAAAACAAACCCACAAAATAAAGAAGAGATAATGACTTTTAATTACCGTGGAGGATTTATACAATGTTTAAAAAACAATAGTTCTAGTAATGGATTTAAGGATATTATCAACACTTTAGAATATGATGGTAATGTTAGCCCTTCCTTAATAGCACAAAGACTTCATGACTTACCTACCGAAGAGTTTAATACTCCTGAGGTAAAAAGTTTTATTGCCTTCGATATCTATTACTCGATACTATTAATAATCGAAAAAGCTTTTAAATAAAATATTCTTTAAAAAAACGTGTCTAAAATGTGCGTTAAATTAAAAAAACACAAAGAAACGTTAATATTTGTAAACTTATTGTTAACTTCACTCCTTTATTTTATAAATTTAATTTCTAATTAATATAACTAAATCTAAATCAATGCCCCTAAAGATTAGATCTAGAATCATTGTCTTATGTATATGCATATGTACAAATTACATGTTCTCGCAACCTGTTGTTAATTGTCTTACCGTAGACGAAACAGGTATTATAAAAAAGGCTTATGATTCTTTTGAAAAGGACCTATTTAACCATTACAAATTTGGTACGGATTCTATAAAAACATATCGAACTTTCTTAGCAGAAGTTGCTAGTTTATCTATTGACCTCAAAAAACTTCCCTCTGGTAACTCTATTCAATTAGCAAGAGATTTTAAAAAAATTGCAGATAATAAAAGCTCTCTTTGGATTAAGCTTAGTGAATACGAAAACAAAGAGGCTACAAAAAGCTCTACTCCTTCTTCTGGTAAAAAAAATGAAAAAGAAATCCTTATTTTTAATTATAGAGGAGGCTTTATTCAATGTCTTAAAAACACAAGTGATAGTGATGATTTTAAAGAGATTATCACCACACTAGAAGAAGATGGAAATGTTAGCACTTCATTAATTTCTCAAAGAATCTATTACATTCCTGATAAGGAATTTTGCGCCATAGAGGTAAAGAACTTTATAGCCTTTGATATTTACTATTCTATTTTAATGGTAATTGAAAAAGCTTTTAAGTAATTTTTTTGTTTTTTTATCAAAAACTTATATTCGCACTTTACTTTTTTAATAAAAATCGTTTTTAAAACCTTAATTTTATAACCTTGTTAATTCATAATTTAGAAATGAGGCTTTGAGTAATGACTAGAAAAGACGTACAACATATCCAATTACCAATAAAAGCTACTTTAAACAGCCAGCAAAAAAAATCCATATTTACAACATCTGAAGGGATTGATATTAAATCCAATTATACCAAAGAGGATCTTAACGACATAGACCACCTTAACTTCTCTGCAGGAGTTGCTCCGTATTTACGAGGTCCATACTCTACTATGTATGTTCGTAGACCTTGGACCATACGACAATATGCAGGATTTTCTACTGCCGAAGAAAGTAATGCATTTTATCGCAGAAACCTTGCTGCAGGACAAAAAGGGCTATCTGTTGCTTTTGATTTAGCAACACATCGCGGGTATGATAGTGATCATGAACGAGTATTTGGAGATGTAGGAATGGCTGGAGTTGCTATCGATAGTGTAGAAGACATGAAAGTGCTATTCGACCAAATTCCACTAGATAAAATGTCTGTTTCTATGACCATGAATGGTGCTGTTTTACCTATCATGGCATTTTATATTGTGGCTGCAGAAGAACAAGGGGTAGATAAAAGCTTACTTTCTGGAACTATCCAAAATGATATTTTAAAAGAATTTATGGTGCGTAACACCTATGTGTATCCTCCTACTCCATCTATGCGAATAATTGGAGATATCTTTGAATATTGCTCTGCACATATGCCTAAATTTAATCCTATAAGTATTTCGGGATATCACATGCAAGAAGCAGGAGCAACATGTGATATTGAATTAGCATACACCCTAGCAGATGGTTTAGAGTATGTTCGAAAAGGACTAGAAGCAGGAATGGATGTCGATACTTTTGCTCCCAGATTATCTTTCTTTTGGGCAATCGGTATGAACCATTTTATGGAAATAGCTAAAATGCGTGCAGCGCGCATGCTTTGGGCAAAACTGATTCAACAATTTAATCCAAAAAACCCAAAATCTTTAATGCTGCGTACCCATTGCCAAACTAGTGGATGGAGCCTTACTGCTCAAGATCCTTTTAACAATGTTGCCCGTACTTGTATAGAAGCTAGTGCAGCCGCATTTGGTGGCACACAAAGTTTGCATACAAACGCACTAGACGAAGCTATTGCATTACCTACAGATTTTTCTGCAAGAATTGCAAGAAACACACAAATATATCTACAAGAAGAAACTCAAATTACTCGTACAGTAGACCCTTGGGCAGGAAGCTATTATGTAGAATCTTTAACCGAAGAAATCGCCAATAAAGCTTGGAAACTAATTGAAGAAGTAGAAGAACTAGGCGGAATGACAAAAGCAATTGAAGCAGGAATCCCAAAAATGCGAATTGAAGAAGCTGCTGCTCGAAAACAAGCCAGAATTGATAGTGAACAAGATATAATTATAGGCGTTAATAAATTTAAATTAGAAGAAGAAGAGGCTATTAGCACCTTAAAAGTAGATAATCAAGCTGTAAGAATCCAACAAATAGAAGGGCTTAACAAAGTAAAAGCTTCCCGAGATGATAATGCAGTACAAAATGCGTTAAATAATTTAACTCTGGCAGCAACCGATGATAACAAAAATTTACTAGCTTTAGCAGTAGAAGCAGCAAGACTAAGAGCTACTCTGGGAGAAATTAGCGATGCCTTAGAAAAAAAGTTTGGTAGATTTAAAGCCGAAATTAAATCGTTTACAGGAGTGTATTCAAAAGAAATAAAAGACGACGAATCTTTTCATAAAGCCAGAGAACTAGCAAATCAATATGCGGATCTAGAAGGTAGAAGACCTAGAATAATGATTGCTAAAATGGGCCAAGATGGCCATGATCGTGGTGCAAAAGTAGTTGCGACCAGTTATGCAGATATAGGTTTTGATGTAGACATAGGACCTCTATTTCAAACCCCGTCTGAAGCAGCAAAACAAGCTGTAGAAAATGATGTACATATCATAGGTGTATCCTCTCTTGCAGGAGGACATAAAACCCTTGTACCGCAGATAGTAGAAGAACTAAAAAAATATGGTAGAGAAGATATTATGATTATTGTAGGCGGAGTAATACCTCCAGATGATTATGAACATCTTTTTGATGCTGGAGCAGTTGCTATATTTGGACCAGGAACAAAAATTAGCGATGCAGCAATTATCATATTAGAAATTTTAATTTCTACTTTCGAATAGGTACTAAAAAAACTATGCATGCATAGTTTTTTTAGTACCTTAGCAAAATATCGTTATTATAATATACATATGAGTTATACAGATAAAATGCTTCGTGATGGAGCGCTAAAAGGAAAAAACATAGTAGTTACTGGCGGAGGTAGCGGGCTGGGTAAATCTATGACCAGATATTTCTTAGAATTAGGAGCTAATGTTGCTATTACTTCTAGAGATCTCGAAAAACTAAAAAATACCGCAAAAGAACTTGAATCTGAAACGGGAGGAACTTGTTTACCAGTACAATGTGATGTAAGAGAATATGATCAGGTAGAAGCAATGAGAGATAAGGTTTTAGAAACCTTTGGATCGGTAGACGTATTATTAAATAATGCCGCAGGAAATTTTATATCCCCTACAGAGCGCTTATCCCATCGTGCATTTGACATAATAATAGACATTGTACTTAAAGGTACCAAAAACTGTACGTTAGCTTTTGGTAAGCATTGGATTGATAGTAAGTATAAAAACACAGTAGTTTTAAATATAGTAACTACCTATGCGTGGACAGGTTCTGCTTATGTAGTACCTAGTGCAACTGCAAAAGCAGGAGTTTTAGCAATGACAAGATCCTTAGCTGTAGAATGGGCTAAATACGGAATGCGTTTTAACGCAATAGCTCCAGGACCATTTCCTACAAAAGGAGCATGGGATCGTTTATTGCCAGGAGATTTAAAAGATAAGATTGATATGGCAAAGCAAGTTCCTTTAGCAAGAGTGGGAGATCATCAAGAATTAGCTAATCTGGCGGCATATTTAGTATCCGATTTTTCTGCTTATGTTAATGGTGAAGTAGTAACTTTAGATGGCGGTGAATGGTTAAAAGGTGCCGGACAATTTAATCTTTTAGAGCAAATTCCAGAAGCAATGTGGGATCAATTAGAAGCTATGATTAGAGCTAAAAAAAATAAATAATAAATTTCTGATTCCTATTATAAAAAAATCATCTGGGGATATCCAGATGATTTTTTTATATACTAACTTCTAAGCACATAACTTAGCTTATTAAGGCAACAAATCTTCAATACTATATGTGTTTACCACTACGACATAGCTTTCAAAATTAATAACTTCTTAACAAGCTAAAAAGTTATATTTTCGAGGTTCCTTTTTTGATTTCAAAACAGTTCTTAAAGAGACTTCTTATATAAAAACACAAAAAAACTTAAATTTATCGATAATTAAGGTAACATTTTATCCTACTGTGACATATACATATATGTTAAACACTAAAAAAAAACTAATGAATTACAAAATCGCACTTTTCTTTTTCTTTATTACTAACTCTATCCTTTTCGCCCAAAACAAATTTGAAAACGGTACTATATTTTATAAAAATGGAAATGAAGAAAATGGCCTCATCGAATTTCACAATAAAAACAACAAAGAAGTTTTATTTAAAAAAGATGAAAATGATACTCCAAAAAAACTAACACCAAATCAAATAGCGTATTATTTCTTTAAAAACTTCAATAAAAAAATTGTTTCTGAAAACATAAACAGTTATAAATATGCAGAACAATCATCTAACAATATATCTGGTCAAAAAATCATTTCAGAAGAAATAATAAGTACCCCACATTTTCTTGAGGTTTTAGTGGAAGGAAAATCAAACCTGCTTTTTTTAGATGTTGACAATAGTAAAAAGCGTTATTTTTTAAAATCAGAAAAGTCTGGTTTAAAAGAACTAGATATTGTAATTAGAGACAGTAATAATCTTCAAAACAAACAATTTAAACTAAAAAGATATATAGGGATCTTGGGGCTCGAATTTAATGATTGTGAAACCGTACAGTCTAAAGTAAATACGGTTAGGTTTTCACAATCTGATTTATCTAAAATATTTATCGAATACAATAATTGCGTAGATAATGTAACATTTGAATCTGAAAGGATAAATAGAAAAAATTTGCACAACCTTATTGTAGAAGCTGGTCTATATTCTTCTCAAATTAAATCAAAAGGAACTTCTGTTAGGGGTAAAGATTTCGAAAATTCAATTACGCCTGGTTTTGGAGTACATTATATGTATACTCCTACTTCTTTTTCTTCCAGAGTATCCCTTTCTGCCGGAGCTTCTTATAACACCATAATAACTGAAGCAGATTATTTTAGAAATTATCAAGTACTAATTGGCAATTTCAAAACTGCAAAAATCGATCTCAAAACTATAAATTTAAGATTAGGAGCTATCTACAATTTTAATAAATCTAAGAAAAAAATAAATCCAAATTTGGGCTTGTATTTTATTAATAGTAGAATCATGAACTCTGATCCATTTGAAGGATATTCAAGAATTGATAAAGATGGAGATACAACTCCTTTATATTCTGATTTTGGAGTGGAAATGCAAAGATCTGTCTCTGGTTTCGCCATAGAATTTGGTGTTAATTATCAAATAATGAAAAAAAATGATATAATAATTAGACTTGGTTATGAAAAAATTGGAGACTTCTTAGTGTATCAAGGAGCATCCTACCCTAGCAATACATTTGCTCTAAAACTAGGATATAATTTTAACCTGTAAATAAAACCCCGTATTGACAAACAAAAAATTTTTATTAACAATTATAAAGGCATATAAGACCATCCATACAGGCAGATGGTCTTTTTTATGAATAGTGTTAACATTTTTCATTTTTATAATATATAATAAATCGTATTTTTATCGCTGTTAATCCAAATCTCCCCACATGGGTAAAATTATAGCAATTGCAAATCAAAAAGGTGGTGTAGGTAAAACTACTACCTCTGTTAATTTAGCAGCTTCTCTAGGTGTTTTAGAGAAAAAAGTACTACTTATCGATGCCGATCCACAGGCTAATGCAACCTCTGGGCTTGGATTAGATGTAGAAAGTATTGAAAAAGGAACATACCAGATTCTTGAACATACCATAAAACCAGAAGAGGCAATTTTAGAAACCAGTGCTCCTAATGTACATATTATTCCTGCACATATTGATCTGGTTGCTATTGAAATTGAGCTTGTTGATAAAGATCAACGAGAATACATGTTAAAGAAAGCTATCGACGGATTAAAGTCTAAATATGATTATATCCTTATCGATTGTGCTCCTTCGCTTGGTTTACTTACACTAAATGCATTAACTTCTGCAGATTCTGTAATTATTCCTATACAGTGCGAATATTTTGCTTTAGAAGGTTTAGGAAAACTTCTAAACACTATAAAAAGTGTGCAAAAAATTCACAATTCTAGTCTGGATATAGAAGGATTACTACTTACTATGTATGATTCTAGATTAAGACTATCCAATCAAGTAGTAGAAGAGGTACAAAAACATTTTAGTGAAATGGTTTTTAAAACAATCATTCAAAGAAATACTCGTTTAAGCGAAGCTCCTAGTTATGGAGAAAGTATTATTAATTATGACGCTTCTAGTAAAGGTGCGAGTAATTATTTAAGTTTGGCACACGAAATTATTAAAAAAAACAGTTAAGTTAAGGATTCATGGCGAAGGCAACCAAGAAACAAGCATTAGGTAGAGGATTATCTGCTCTGTTAAAAGATCCAGAAAATGATATAAAATCAGTAGAGGATAAAAATGCAGATAAAGTAGTAGGTAATATTATTGAGTTAGAATTAGAAAGTATAGATGTTAATCCATTTCAACCTCGTACTAGTTTTAATGATGAAACATTACGAGAACTTGCTACTTCCATAAAAGAAATAGGAGTTATACAGCCTATTACAGTTCGAAAACTAGACTTTAATAATTATCAACTGGTAAGTGGAGAACGTCGTTACAGAGCTTCAAAACTAGTTGGATTAAAAACAATCCCTGCCTATATTCGTATTGCTAATGATCAGGAATCATTAACAATGGCATTGGTAGAAAATATTCAACGACAGGATTTAGATCCTATAGAAATTGCATTATCCTACCAGCGCTTAATAGATGAAATTAGCTTAACACAAGAGCAGTTAAGCGATCGTGTTGGTAAAAAAAGATCTACAATCGCCAATTACCTTAGGTTACTAAAACTAGACCCTATTGTACAAACGGGTATGCGAGATGGTTTTATTTCTATGGGACATGGTAGAGCGCTTATTAATATTGAAGATCAACAACAACAATTAGATATTTATGAATCTATTATTGGTAAATCTTTATCTGTTCGAGATACAGAAACTCTAGTTAGATCTATAAATAATAAAACAGAAGCTCCTAACACAAAAAAAGGAGTTGCAAGCAATCAATTGCCACATCATATTTCTAAAGGAGTCAAAGAATTTTCAGACTATTTTGGCGCAAAAATTGATGTAAAAGTTTCTAATAAAGGAAGTGGAAAATTAATTATACCATTTTCTTCAGAAGAAGATTTTAAACGCTTAAAGAAACTTATAAATAGTGAAGAGTAGATTCTTTTATATTATTTTTTTTGTACTACTTTCTGTTCAAAGCATTTTTGCTCAAGAAAATGAAGAATTAAAAGTTGTTACCGAAGAAGTACCGGTAAAAAAGAAAAGGGAAAAAAAGAGTAAAATTATGCCATACGAGCCCTTAGCTCCAGCAAGAGCAGCTTTTTATTCTGCAGTACTTCCTGGTTTAGGACAGGCATACACAAAAAAATATTGGAAAATCCCTATTGTATATGCCGCTTTAGGGACTGGGATTTATTTTTATACCCAGAACAATAAAAATTACAATCGTTTGCGTGATGCTTATAAACGTAGATTAGCAGGGTTTACAGATGATGAGTTTTATGCTCCCATTAGTTCTAACGGAGCGCCAAGAATTAGTAATGAACAATTAATATCCTTACAAGATCGATATCGTCGTGAACAAGAATTATCACTCTTGGTTACTGTCGGCATCTATTTATTAAATATTGTAGATGCAAATGTTACTGCGCATTTAATGCAGTATAATGTAAGCGAAGATCTTTCTTTTAAACCAAAAATAAATTTTAACGAATTTAATACAACTCCTAGTTATGGAGTATCCTTAAATTATAGTTTTTAAAAAAATGCTTTTTCTTAGTAAATAAAGCATCAAAACACTAGCCTAAAAATATGAAAATCGCACTACTAGGGTATGGCAAAATGGGTAAAACCATAGAGAAAATTGCAAAAGAAAGAGGTCATACTATTATACTTAAAGTAGATAAAGAAGACACCACATATGACCTTTCTGACACAGATGTAGCTATCGATTTTAGTATCCCATCTGCTGCAGTAAACAATATCACCAATTGTTTTAACGCAAATGTACCAGTCGTATCAGGAACTACAGGTTGGTTAGAGCATTACGATACTATGATTTCTTTATGCAAAGAAAAAAAAGGAGGGTTTATTTATGCATCAAACTATAGTTTGGGAGTTAACCTTTTTTTTGAATTAAACAAAAAGTTAGCAAAAATGATGAATCCCTTAGAGGGATATGATATCTCTATGGAAGAAATTCATCATACTGAAAAACTAGATGCCCCAAGTGGTACTGCTATAACTCTTGCTGAAGGAATTATTGAAAACACCAAAAAACAAGCATGGAGCCTTAATGAAGATAAGGAAAATAGTATTGCTATACATGCCAAAAGAATCGACAAGGTACCAGGAACACATACCGTAACCTACTCCTCATTAGTAGATGACATCGAAATTAAACATACAGCGCATAATCGTAATGGCTTTGCTTTGGGCGCTGTAGTTGCTGCAGAATGGTTAGTAGGAAAAACAGGTGTTTTTAGCATGAAAGATGTTTTAGGACTATAAAATGTAACACTTTGGAAATAAAAAGTACTTATATTAAAAAACATATTTAAAGATGATATTTACAGAATGGCTTATTTTTTTCCTGATACTACAAGTGATTCACTTTTTAGGAACTTGGAAACTATATAAAAAAGCAGACAGAAAAGCTTGGGAAGCTATCATACCGATATATAGCGTAGTGGTTTTAATGAAAATTATAGGTCGCCCTTGGTGGTGGACACTACTATTATTTATACCAGTAATTAATGTAATCATGCTTCCTGTAATTTGGGTAGAAACGATAAGAAGTTTTGGCAAAAACTCTACAAATGATACTATCCTTGTGATAGTTACCCTAGGATTCTATATATTTTATGTAAACTATATGCTAGAGGTAACACACATAAAAGATAGAGACCTAAAGCCAAGAACAGCTGCGGGAGAATGGACAAGTTCGATATTATTTGCTGTAATTGCAGCAACCATAGTACACACCTATTTTATGCAACCCTATACAATCCCCACAGGCTCTTTAGAAAGAACCTTACTGGTGGGAGATTTTTTATTTGTAAGTAAGTTTCATTATGGGGCGCGTACTCCTATGACTGCAGTATCTTTTCCTATGGTTCATGATACAATACCTGTATTACATACCAAATCGTATACTAGCAAACCACAATATCCATATTTTAGACTACCAGGATTTCAAAAAATAAAACGTAATGATATCGTTGTATTTAGTCTCCCAAATGACACACTTCGTTTTTTCTTCGATACATCAAAAATTTCAGTATATAAACCAATAGATAAAAAATCTAACTATGTAAAAAGATGCGTAGGGATTCCTGGGGATTCCCTATCTATTGTAGATGGATATGTACATATTAATGGAAAACAAAATGATTTACCCGACAGAGCACAAGTACAATTTTCGTTTGCAGGTACTACAAACGGGGATCGTTTTAATCTGCAAAATTTATATGATAGATATAAAATAAAAACAAACAACCCTGGAGAGTTTGGCTATGACAATCAACGATTTTTTGTTAAAGGAATGACTGTTGAAAATGCTGCTAAATTTAAAAATCATCCTAATGTAACCTCTATTGAAAGGATTGTGGCAGAAAAAGGGAATAAAGAATCTACTATTTTTCCTAACAACGGTAAAGTAAACTGGAACAAAGATAATTTTGGATCTATATATATCCCTGAAGCTGGAAAAACCGTTAAAATGGATTTAAAAAGTTTTTCTCTTTATCGCAGAATTATTGAAGTATATGAAGGTTCTGAAATGGGTATTGAAAATAAACTTACAGCTAATGGCAATCAAGTATTACTTAACGGATCTCCTATAGACAGCTATACCTTTAAGCAAGACTACTACTGGATGATGGGGGATAATCGCCATAATAGCGAAGATAGTCGTTATTGGGGATATGTTCCTGCCACACATATTGTTGGTAAACCAGTTTTTGTATGGTTTAGTTGGGATTCTAACGCCAAAGGACTTTTTAATAAAATTCGTTGGGAAAGAATGTTTACTACGGTTGGAGGTAGTGGAGAGCCTGTATCTTACTTTAAATATTTTATTATCCTTTTAGCTGGATACTTTATTTACAATCAATATCGCAAAAGAAAAAAAGGAGCTTAAGCGTCCAAATACAGTTCCATCGAACTCATGCTCTGGTTGAGTTTGATGGAACTGTATATAATAATTAAATACCATTGAACACAACTACACTACTCCATCCATCTTATTTAGGTCCTATAACGCAATATATTGCTATTATACAATCTAATGCGATAGTTTTTGAAAATGAAGACAATTATCAAAAACAAAGTTATCGTAATCGTACATATATCTACGGAGCTAATGGCAAACTGTTGTTAACTATCCCTATTAAACATAGCCAAACAAAAGAGAAACAATTATACAAAAATGTACGCATAGAAAATGATTTTAAATGGCAGTTATTACACTGGAGATCATTAGAATCAGCCTACAGAACTTCGCCTTTTTTCGAGTATTATGAAGATGAATTTGCACCATTATTTGAAAAACCTAAAAAGTTTCTTTTAGATTTTAATTATGAATGTATGTCTGTAGTTTTGGATAATTTACAAATAGACATTCCTATCTCTAAAACTAACACATATCATAAAACTCCTGCAGATATACTCGATTTAAGAAGCTTAATACATGCAAAAAAAGAGAAAAATTATGATTTAGATCCTTACATTCAAGTGTTTCAAGACAAAAAAGGATTTATATCTAATCTATCTATATTAGATTTATTATTTAATGAAGGGCCTAATGCGGTAAACTATCTTGAAAGTCAATCTATTTTGTAATGATTCGACCAATATTACATTATGGATTTCATTTCATAATCCCTTTATGTTTAGCTTTATTATTTTTTCCGAAACAATGGAAAAAAGTTTACCTTTTTTTTATAGCAGCTATGCTAATCGACCTAGATCATCTTTTTGCTAACCCAATTTTTGATCCCAATAGATGTAGTGTTGGGTTTCATATTTTACATAGCTATTATGCGATTTCAACATATAGCTTTATGTTATTTTTTACTAAAACACGAATTGCTGGCCTAGCATTATTATGGCATATTCTTACAGATTTACTGGACTGTTGGATGATGTAAATATGTTTACACCTATTGATTTGTAAAATATTTATTACATTTATTACTTAACTGGTGCTAATTAACTTCTTTTTTAGCCTTACACTTTTGCCTATGAATAAATTTCTATTTTTCGTCGTACTTTTCATCTTCTCTTGTCAAAAAAAATCGCAAGAACCCAAAAACAATGCGGATGAAAAAATAACAAAACAAGATGTAATCACTACAATAGAGTTAAAAAGACAAGATACGATTCCTTTTGATACTAGATTAGCACATAAACTTTCGGATAAAGAAACTACGTCGGTTTTTACTAAAAAAGTAAAAAAGAAAATTGGTATTGAATATCCTATTTCTCAGACATATTCATACAAAGACGAGTCAGGAGAACATTATATACTATTGACAGAGCACTACTTAGTCGTTAAAAAAAATGATACTCTATATGATAAAATACAAGCGTTTAATGTTACCTATGCCAATAATAGTTTTAAAAAAAGATCTACTATTAGTGATTTTATAGATAAAGAATGGGAAACATCTATTTGGTTTTGGAATAAATATTCAGAATTAGCGGATTTAGATAACGATGGCTTAGCAGAACTTATATTGGTTTATGGAACTACTGGTCAAGATATGCATACAGATGGTAGAGTAAAGATCATGATATATCATAACCGTAAAAGAATAACAATTAGACACCAGAATAGTGATTATGGTGGAAGACTGACTAATATTAATAAAAGATTTTATGAACTACCCTCATCAATACAACAAATTGTAAAAGAAAAGATGAAGCTAATGGAAATAAATAAACATGCAATATTCTCTGAGGGCTGGGAAAAGGAAATGGCAAATAAAGCCACTGATATAGAAGATTAATAGAATCTTATAACTTTAGATTATATCGAGTACAAAACTTTAGTTATTCAGGGTATTTTTACTTTAGAATATATTGGATAGTGATCCGAAAACTCTAAATTAAAACTTTTAAAACTTTGAACTTCGAATTCTTCTGGCACTAAAATAAAATCAATACGTGCAGGAAACAATTCAAATTTAAAAGTTTTTCCAAATCCTTTTCCTTGTTTTTTAAAAGTATCTTGAAGATTTTCTGACTTAATTTTATCATACACATAAGAATATGCCGTATTATTAAAATCTCCCACTACTATGTTTTTATATGGAGATGATTGCATATGTGCAATAAGCTGTTCTGCTTGATGTTGTTGTTTTTTAAAAGATACCTGAATTCTTTTTAATAATTTCTGAGAATCTTCTTTAGCTAAGTCATCTGTTTTAGAACTAATCCGGTGAGATTGTAAATGAATGTTATAGACTCTTACTGTATCTTTAGGCATTACTATATCCGTAAAAATTACATTATTAGCTGTTTTTTCAAAGTTTAGAGAGCCTTTTTTTATAAAAGGGTATTTTGAAAATATAACTAATGCTAATTCCCTACTATTATGATTAAAATAATCATATTTATAAGGATATTGATCAAAATCAATATCGGGATTATTATAAAACTCTTGTGCACAAAAGATATCTGGATTATTACTTTTTACCAGTTTCGAAATATCCTGAGGAATAGTCTTAGAATCAATCCAGCTAAAACGATTAAAACTATGTACGTTATAACTCATTATAGAAATACCGTTTTCTCCTTCGTCAATTGATTTTCCTCTTAATTTATACAATGAGGAAACATGAGAAATCCCTAAAACTAAAACAACGAGAGAGAGCAAACCTCTCTTGCTTAAAAGGATAGTCCAATACAATAAAAACAATACATTAACAACTATCAGAATTGGTACAGCTAAGCTTAACACAGATAGTAACGGGAACATTTTTGGAGAAACATATGGCAATAGATAAGATAGCAATAAAGCAAAAGCCGCTATAGAGTTCATCACAAAGATGATCTTATTAATTGCTTTTCTCATACCTTTACTCCTTCCCTGCTTTAAACAAAAAGTCTTTCTCTTCTTTAGTTAAGCTATCATATCCACTTTTACTAATTTTATCTAAGATAGCATCTATTTGTTTTTGATTTGGAGTTTTTACAGAGGAAGAAACAACTGTATTCTTAATACTAGATTTACTTTTTTTTGATTTATGCACTGTTTTTAGCGGACTTTTCTTTTTTGGTTTAAATAAATTTACCAACCTGTCCATTAATTTTTCGAACCAGGAACCAATATCATTACCCTTTTTAAGTTGCATCGCATACATATAACCAAATAAAGCTCCACCAATATGCGCAATTAATCCCCCTGCATTTCCTGAATTTGGAATTTGAATAAGGTCCATAAGCACCATAAATATACCTATTTGCCAAAGTTTTACTGTAAACATAAACACTCTAACCTCTGCATTTGGAGTATACGATGCAATAAAAATTACTATGGCAAGCACCGCTGCCGAAGCACCTATTAAATATCCCAATTGTCCACTTAAAACAGGAAATAAATTATATGCCAATATAAATAACAAACCACCACAAACAGCTCCTAACAAATAAATAGTAAGAAATCTTTTTTCTGTGAATAGATTTAAAACAAATTGTCCAAACCAGTATAACATTAACATATTCCAGAAAATATGCCAAAACCCAAAATGCAAAAAACTATAGGTGAACACCCCCCAAACCTGAAGGATTAAAGAACTATACTCTGTAGGGAGCACAAACCATCGCATCAATACATCTGGTGTGGTTTTAAAAATCCAAGAACCAAGATTAGCAAACAAAAATATTATGATATTAATTGCAATAAGCTTAATAATAATATTAGCTGTTTTAAACTGGTATGTTAAACTATTAGCTGTCATATTAATCCCAACGATGCTGATTAAACGAATTCTTTTTCCAATACCACATAGTTATAAAACCGATTACAGCCCCCCCAATATGAGCCCAATGTGCGACATTTGAAGGTCCTAAAATAGCCTGACCAGTTATTCCTCCATATAGATTTAACAAAAAATATCCACCTATTAAATATTTTGCTTTAATAGGTACAGGAATAAACATAATGTACAAAGGCAGATTAGGATATAAAACAGCAAATGCTGCTAAAACACCAAAAATTGCACCTGATGCACCAACCATTGGAGTAGCGTATGACCCAATCATATTTTCTGTTACTCCTTGTGGTATATTGGGATATACACTATATTTTTGATTAGCGATAGCATTTTGTATAAAATCTGTTATTTCTGAAGAAGAAAGCCCTGCCTCCAGGTATGCTTGATACCCTGGATTAAACTGAAAATAAGAAAATAGAATTTGAAATCCCGCAGCTCCTATACCTGAAAAGAAATAGATAACTAGAAATTTTTTCTGCCCTATAGAAGCTTCTAAATGACTCCCAAACATATATAAAGCAAACATATTGAAGAAAATATGACTCTCTCCTCCATGCATAAACATATGGGTAATGATTTGCCATATCTGGAAATTATCATTTTTCGGAAACCAAAGTGCAAAAAATTCAAGAGCATTATTTCCTAAGGTCATGGACCCTATATAAACAAGAATATTAGCTATTAATAATACTTTTACTGTTTCTGTAATTCTTCCCATTTACTTATTAAAATTTTTTATCTATTTCCTCTACAGTTAACGTGATGAAAGTTGGCTTATTATCTGGGGTAATTGTAGGATCTGTACATGCAAATAAACTATTTACCATATACTGTTGTTGTTCTGATGCTAATTCTACCCCTGTTCTTACTGCAATACTTTTGGCTATAGATCTTGCCAATAAATCTGTCTGTGAAAAACCACTATCTGGCACTTCATTTTCTAGATCATTAATTAGTTGTTCTAATAAAACCGAAACTTCTTTTTCTGATGTTACTGATGGTATTGCGGTAATATTAACCTCTCCTTCAGATAATTCTCCAAAAACAAATCCAGTGTTTTCAAGCTGCTCTTTTACTGTTTCTAAAAGTTGTATTTCACTTTTTGAAAAAGATACTGTTAAAGGAAATAATAATTGCTGACTTACAGCACTTGCCATAGTAATATTGCGTAATAGTTCTTCATACAATATCCTTTGATGTGCTCTATATTGGTTTACGATCACCATTCCACTTTTAATGGTAGTTACAATATATTTTTTTCGTAACTGATATGTAGTATGATGTCCTACTTTTTTTTCATCTCCTTCAAACAAAGAGCCAACAATTTCTTCACTTTCAAACTCTACTGAAGAGAAATCGTTCTCTATAGGCGCAGAAGTTGTCATTTCTGATTCTAACCCTACATAAAGGTTTTCCCAACTTGCGGCTGGTTCTTTTTTAGGAGTATAATACGTATTTGAGGATGAATTATCCTGAATTGTTTTTTCTTCTTTAAACGGGTTAAAGCTTCGATCTACTTCTATAGTTGGTGTTTGCGCTATTTTACCTTTATACTCATAAGGTGTATCCATAGAAGAATCCCTATTAAAATCTAATACAGGTGCAACATTAAACTGTCCTAAACTATGTTTAATGGTAGATCGCAACATAGCGTACAACGAGTGTTCATCTTCAAACTTAATTTCAGTTTTGGTAGGGTGTATATTTATATCAATAGAGTTAGGATCAACAGTAAGGTATATAAAATAACTTGGATGTGCTTTGTCTTTTAATAAACCTTCAAAAGCAGAGCTAACAGCATGATTTAAATATGCACTCTTAATAAATCTATCATTAACAAAGAAAAATTGTTCTCCTCGGGTTCGTTTAGCGTATTCTGGCTTCCCTACAAATCCATGTATAGTAACCAAATCTGTTTCTTCTTTTACAGGAACTAATTTTTCGTTTGTTTTTCCTCCAAATACATTTACTATTCGTTGGCGATGATTTGTAATTGGCAGATTAAAAACCTCGCTACTATTATGGTACATATCAAATCGTATAGAGGGATGTGCCATAACTACCCGATGAAACTCATCGATAATATGACGCAACTCTACAGTATTTGATTTCAGAAAATTTCGACGAGCGGGAATATTATAAAATAAATTTTTAGCACTTATAGAAGTTCCTTTAGGCGTAACACACACTTCCTGAGATATTACCTCACTACCTTCTATTCTTATTTCTGTTCCTACCTCGTCTTCCTCCTGTTTTGTTTTTAATTCTACATGGGCGATAGCTGCTATAGAAGCTAACGCTTCTCCTCTAAACCCTTTCGTATTTAATTTAAAAAGATCCTCTGCTACTCTTATTTTTGATGTTGCATGTCGCTCAAAACTTAATCGGGCATCTGTAACGCTCATACCTTGCCCGTTATCAATAACCTGAATAAGAGTTTTACCAGATTCTTTTACAATTAATTTTATGTAGGTAGCTTGTGCATCAATTGCATTTTCTAATAATTCTTTCACCACTGAAGCTGGTCTTTGAACCACCTCTCCAGCAGCAATTTGATTAGCTACATGATCTGGTAATAGTTGAATGATATCAGACATCTATTTTCGTGCAGTAAATATGGATAAATCAAAATCTATTATATACAAAAAGATAAAAACCAAAATTATAACAATATAGATTACTCTCTTATTGATTTCACGATTTCCTCTGTTTCTACTAGAAACCCGAGCATCTGCCCAATGTGATCCAAAATCTATATCGTTTGTAGTATCCCTGTATTTAGTAATTCTGTTTTCAAAATCATAGATATTACCTTCACTTTTACCCTTATAGTATCTGGGTGTATAGTTAAATCTTCGATTTTTTCTTATTTTTGGAATACTTAATTTCACAATCTGCTACTATCTTTTTGATTATTCAAATATACTTAAAATGCTTTGTAATGTAAAGCTTTTAGCATTACAATAACATCAAAATATAAACAGCAAGGGCTATGCCAGTTTTTATACTTTATTTGGTAAATTGTTTTTTTGTGCTATAATAGAACTTAAAGGAAAACAAACAACTCTACTAAGTTTGAATTTTAAACATTACAATTTAAAAAACTAAGACTCTTTTTGATGTGTTATTTGTGTTAAATGATGATCTAAATGTGCTATATAATCTTGAATCAAAAACCTTAAATCTGATATTTCTTTAGTTTCTAATTCTACCTGATAATTTAAAGTAGTTTTGTTTTGCATCTTAAGTAACTGAACAATTCTCTCATTTACAGATAACCAAAAACTCAATAACTCTAACGGATCTGCATTTTGGTAATCGTTTATTTTTACCAGCTCATCCTGATTGTAACTTTTAATTTTGTAAGGTTTGCTTTCAAACTGAATTTCAGAAAATCGTTGTAGATTATATATTCCTGAATCTATAAGGTGTCCTAAAATTTCCATTTTAGACCATGATTTCGAAGAAATCTTATATTTTAAATCCTCCTCTTTACTGCCTGCAACAAATCTAGCCCCCTTTTTTAATAAATCAGAAAACTCTACTATTAAACTATCTATATTATCTTTACCTGCAGATTGATCCATCCTAAAACTTAGCACTTTTTCGTAGTTGTGCCATTTTAATAGCTGCTATTGCTGCTTCTGTTCCTTTATTACCATGTTTACCTCCTGATCTATCTATAGATTGCTGCAACGTATTATCGGTAAGTACACAAAAAATAACAGGTATATCGCTATTAATATTTAAATCTTTGATCCCTTGCGTTACTCCTTCACAAACAAAATCAAAATGCTTGGTTTCTCCTTTAATTACACTTCCTATAGCTATAACAGCATCTAACATATCATAAGATTGCTGCATTTTTTTACAACCATATATCAATTCGAAACTACCAGGCACATCCCACCTAACAATATTTTCTTTTATCGCTCCACAATCAATGAGTGCATCAAAAGCACCTTGAAACAGCCCTTGAGTTATTTGCTCATTCCATTCTGAAACAACAATCCCAAACCGAAAATTTTTCGAATTTGGGATTATGGTTTTATCATATTCTGATAAATTTTTATTTTCTGTCGCCATAAATCAATTTAAGATTTTTGTTTCTTATATTAAAAAACTCATATAAAGCTTTCGTTATAAAAAAACAAACTATTTCATTGCTTGCGCTTGTCCTAAATGAACATCAACTTGATTAGCTTCTACACTTTTAGGAAATTCTTCTTTGATTCTTTCTAAATATGTGATTGCAATTTCTGGCTTATTAAGAGATATTGCTGTAACTGCAGCTTTTAATAAAAACTTTGGTGTTGTAAAATCATTAGATTTTGTTTTCACTGCTTTTTCATAATACCCTAATGCTTCTTCTACTTGATCTAATTGCGAGAATGCATCTCCTATACCACCAAGAGCTAAAGGTGCTAGCATTTCATCTTCACTTTTAAAATCGTCTAAATAATTAATTGCCTCTTGGTATTTTTTCATATTTAAATATGAAAAACCTGCGTAGTAGTTTGCTAAATTCGCAGCATTGGTACTTCCATAATTCTCGATGATTTCTAAAAAACCATACTTTCCTTCACCTCCGTTAAGAGCTAAAGTATATAATGAATCACTAACTGTTGAGTTCCCGTTAACTGCACTATCGAAATACTGCTGCGCTTTAAACATCTCATTAGCTGCTTCTTGTTCTTTTGGTTCTTGAATAAATTTTTGAAATCCAAGATATCCTAATACAACAATAGCTATTACTGCTACTGCTCCTAGTATATATTTTTGGTTAGCTGCAACCCACTCTTCGGTTTTAGAAGCCCCTTCATCTAGGGTATTAAATACCTCTGCGGTTGTTGAATTATCTTCGATTTGCTCAACTTCTTCAGCTTTATTTTTAGGTTTGTGTCCTCGTTTCTTGTAAGTTGCCATAAATTTTCTTTAATGAACGGCAAAAATAAAATTTTTATTCATAATTAAAAGGGAAAATATTTGTTATTTTTCAATAATTTGCGTGAATTAATTATGAATTTCATTAAAGCCTCGATTCATTGACTATCAATATTTTATGATTTTAAATTCTCTTTCCTTACTTAATTATAAGAATTTTGATGCCATCAATTTTGAATTTGATGATAAAATAAACTGTTTTGTTGGTCATAATGGTGTTGGAAAAACGAATATCCTGGACGCTATATACCACCTATCTTTTGGAAAAAGTTATTTTAACCCCATTACAAGCCAAAATATAAATCATGACGCTGATTTTTTTGTTATAGATGGGTTTTACAAAAAAGATGAAAGAGACGAAAAAGTTGTTATAAGCGCAAAAAGAGGACAGAAAAAAGTAATCAAACGTAACGGAAAAGCTTATGACACCTTTAGTGAACATATTGGCTTTTTACCATTAGTTATTATTTCTCCTGCAGATAGAGACTTGATTACAGAGGGTAGCGATACACGTCGTAAATTTATAGATGGAGTAATTTCTCAAAGTGATCCATCGTATTTAAACTCTCTCTTAAAGTATTCAAAAACTCTATCTCAACGTAATTCCTTATTAAAATACTTTGCTGTTAATAGCACTTTTGACCCCACAACTCTTGATATTTACAATCAACAATTATACGAGCATGGCACTGTTATCCATACAAAAAGAACCGCTTTTTTAGACACCTTCATACCCATTTTTATAAAGAGATATCTGGCTATAAGTTCTGGCAAGGAAAATGTATCTCTCTCGTATCAAAGCAGATTATCTGAGAATAATCTACTGTTGCTTTTAGAACAAAATATCTCTAAAGACAGAGCTTTACAATATACAAGTGTAGGAATTCATAAAGATGATCTATCTTTAGAAATAGAGGGATTCCCTATTAAAAAATTTGGTAGTCAGGGACAACAAAAATCATTTCTTATTGCTCTAAAACTAGCACAATTTGATTGTATAAAACAGCATAGTAAAGTAAATCCCATTCTGCTACTTGATGACATCTTTGATAAGCTTGACGAAAAACGAGTGGAGCATATTATAAAATTAGTAGATGATCAAAACTTTGGACAACTATTTATTAGCGATACGCATGCAGACAGAACAGAAAATGTGGTAAAAAAAATATCTCAATCTTACAAAATCATTAAATTATAAAATATGCATCGGTTTTTACTATTTAGTATATGGATATTATGTTTCATTTCCTGTAAAAAAGATAACCCTAAGGATCAAATCCAATACTTAAATGGGTATTGGGAAATAAAAAAAGTGACACTCCCTAATGGAAGTGAAAAAGATTATAACTTTAGCCAAAGTATTGATTTTATAAAAATCACAAACTCGTCTGGTATTCGCAAAAAAGTACAACCCAAGTTAGATGGAAGTTTTATTACTAACAACGACAGCGAATCCTTTTCTTTAAAAATTGAAGAGGATAGTCTTAGGTTATATTATAAGACCGCATTATCTGCATGGAAAGAAACAATTTTATCAGCAAAAGAAAACCATATCACTATTAAAAATGAAGCTGGAAATGTTTACTTTTATGAACGATATAAAAAGATCGAATTATAATGGCAAAACGTCATCAAGAACACCAAAGTCTGGGAGAGGTTTTAAAAAATTTTGTTTCAGACAACAATTTACAAAAAGGCTTAGATAAAGTTGCAGCTCGTGATGTATGGGAAAAGGTTATGGGCGCAGCTATAACAAAATATACCCATAATATTAAATTTGAAAGAGAGACTTTATATATTGAGCTTACCTCCTCTGTTCTAAGAGAAGAATTAAGCTATGGGAAACAAAGAATAATAGACAACCTTAACGAAGAGCTAGGGAAAAATTTAATCACTAAATTAGTACTTAGATAACTCTAACATTTTAAAACCTAATTTCTACACAAGATTGTACCCCATCGGGACAATTTTCTGTTTTCACCTCTGCACAAACCGTATTTGTCCCTTGATCTAATCCTATATCAACATACTCTGCACTAAGCAACTCTTCCTTAACAAAAACATTGTTTAGATACCATCGCACAGCAACGTCCTCATTTAACATTGTAACTACAGGAATAAATCGATATGTATATTGAGGAGAAACCTCTTCATATTCAATTGTTATCTCTGGACAAATTGGCTCAACAATAAGCTCTTTACAGAATTCTTTACCATTTGGACAATCTGGTGTTATTGCTTTTATGCATATATTATACTCCCCTGGAGTAAATGATTTCTCAAAAGGAGTACTCTCAATAATTTCAGAATGAATTTGTTCATTAATTTTAAAAAGCAATTGATATCCTTCCTTGATTTCGAAATCGGGAACAAATCTATATCTATTATCTGTTAATGATTCTATTTGAAATCTGGCATCAATACATCCAATACAACTATTTATTATTTCATAAAATTCATAATATGACGATATCTCGGTAGCATTAAATTCAGGAGCTACCAAAACCTCTATAGGAAATTTAAAATCTGGCTGATATTCATTTCCATTATCCTCCAAAAATCGACTAAAACTACTTTCGTCATTTATAAGAGTTTCTTTTTTTTGTTTATCTCTTAATAAAACTGGATAACCAAATTTAAAACATTGATTAAACAAATTATCTATCTCATTCCTAAATGTTTGTATTTGACACTCTTTAAGTATAGCAATAAAATCCTCTTCACTTTCTATGATATATGATGTATTACTACTTCGAAAAACCACTTCCACAGGAAGCTGCAATCCTACTAAGTTAAAATTTATAGCCTGATTAGATATAATATTTAATAAACCTGCAAAGTTATTAACTTGTATCGTAGAATTATTACTATACCCTAATACAAGAGGATATTTAAAAGAAAAACAGACACTACTTTCACTGTCCTCTAAATCTTTTTTTTTCAAATCATTAAACACAGTTATCATAGCGGTAGTTTCTGTTATTTTTTCGACACTATCCGTATCTGAAAAAAAATCATCCTCATTAACACATGAAAACACCACTAATAAAAATACTAGCAGTAAACCATTACAATACATTTTTAGACTATTCAAAGTAATTTTATCTTATTCTATATATATAACGTTCAATAACATATCTTCCCTACCTTTTCTTGTTCAACATGTATTAAAGCAGGTTAGTATAAAGAAACAATATTCTTTACCTATCAATTGTTTTACAAAGAAATCATTATGATTTTTATTATTAAAACTAAATCTCACAAAAACTTCTACATATTATAATTAAATTCTCTTTTCTGTATATTCAACTCCATAATTTAAAATCATAATTTTTTTAACACTTATATTTTCTTTGTCTAGTTTAGCTCTATACTATATCTGCTTAAAAAAAAACAATTTAACACTTCTGTTTTATAGCATAAGCGTAGTAAATATAATGATATCCTGTAAATAAAAAGTTCGAAATACGTAAACATTAATAAGTCGTTTTTAAAACTAACCCTTACAGTTGTTATGTTATTTTTTTGTTAAAAAAAATTAATTCCGCATCATCACGATGATTTTCTTAATACTTTTTGCATAATTAACAACAAATCAACATAAATAATGAAATTATTAACAAAAAATTTAATAATACTCTTAGCAGTATTAGTAACACAGTTTTCTTTTGCACAAGAAAATACTATAACCGGAAAGGTTACAGATAATGAAGGTATGCCCTTACCTGGGGTAAATATTATTGTAAAAGGAAGTAATAACGGGGCTCAAACAGATTTTGATGGAATTTACTCTATACAGGTCGCTCAAGGAAATACTCTTTTATTTACCTACCTTGGCTTTTCAGACAAAGAAATTATAGTAGGAACACAAAAAACAATCGATGTACAATTAGAGGTTACTACTTCTCAATTAGATGAAATAGTTGTTACAGCACTTGGTATTTCTAGGGACAAAAAATCTTTAGGATATTCTACACAAGAAGTTAGTGGAGAAGATTTAAATACGGTAAAAACTACAAATTTTGTAAATTCTTTATCTGGTAAAGCATCTGGTGTACAAATAAAGAGAAATAATAATTTGGGAGGGTCTACCAATGTTGTTATTAGAGGAAATGCATCTCTTAGTGGCAGTAATCAAGCATTATTTGTTATTAATGGGGTGCCTATTAATAATACAAATACAAACTCAAAAATTCAAGGACAGGCAAGAGGAGGACAATATGATTACGGAAATGCCGCTTCTGACATTAATCCTGAAGATATTGAATCTATAAATGTTTTAAAAGGAGCAGCAGCTTCTGCTCTTTATGGTTCGAGAGCAGCCAATGGTGTAATTATGATAACTACTAAAAGTGGTGCAAAATCCAAAGGAATGGGAATTACCGTTAATTCTGGGATGACATTTGGTTCTGTAGATAAGAGTACATTTGCTAAATATCAAAACCAATATGGTGGTGGTTATGGACCATATTATGGTCCTAATGAAGATAGTTATTTAGATCTTCAAGATATAAATAATGACGGTATTTTAGACTTTGTAACTCCTTTAACCGAAGATGCCTCTTATGGTGCGGCTTTTGATCCAAATATTTTAGTATACCAATGGGATGCTTTTGATCTGGATTCACCAAATTACAGAACCGCTACACCATGGGTAAATGCAAAAAACGGACCTGTTACTTTTTTTGAAACTCCTATTACTATTACAAACTCTGTATCCCTAGATAAAGGATTTGAAGAAGGTTCTTTTAGATTAAACTATACCAATTATGATCAAACTGGATTATTACCTAATAGTTCTATTAAAAGACATAATTTTTCTATGAGTGGTAATTTTAAACTTACAGATAAATTAACTGCTACTGGATATGCTAATTATATCAAGACAGATGGTTTAGGACGTAACTCAACTGGTTATAATGACAATATAATATCTAACTTTAAACAATGGTGGCAGACAAATGTAGATCTAGAACAGCAAAAAGACATCTATTTTGCGACAGGACGAAATGTTACTTGGAATCCAGCAAGTACAGACCCTGGATCTGTTCCTATATATTGGGACAACCCCTATTGGACAAGATATGAAAACTACCAAACGGATACCAGAAATCGTTTTTTAGGAAATCTTTCCTTAAATTATAAAGTATTAGATTGGTTTGACATTACTGGTAGAGTTGCAACCGATACCTATTCTGAATTACAGGAAGAAAGAAGAGCTAATGGTAGTGTAGCTACTGCTTTTGGTGTTAATCCTGGAGGAGGCAATGTGGATAACAGACAAACAGTAGATTCTGGATATGGTAGAAAAAATATCCAAAACACAGAAACCAACTATGATTTAATGTTTAATTTCTATAAAGATTTAAGCGATGAACTAAATATTAAAGGTATTTTAGGAACTAACATAAGAAGAAATCATCTTCAATCTATTTATGCTTCTACAGGTGGAGGCCTTAGTGTTCCTAGATTGTATTCCCTACAGAATAGCCGTAACCCTCTTCCTTTACCTGAAGAAAGAGATGAGAAAATTGGTGTAGATGGTGTATATGCAAGTGCATCTCTTGGATTTAAAGAAACATACTTTTTGGATGCAACCATTAGAAGAGACCATTCTTCTACCTTACCAGAAGGAAATAGCATTTTTTATTACCCTTCTGTTGCTACTAGTTTTGTATTTTCAAACTTAATAGAATCTGATATTATATCTTTTGGAAAATTGAGAGCTAATTATGCAGAAGTAGGTAATGATGCTCCTTTTGATTTTTTATATGACATTTATAATGTAAACACTCCTATTGGAGGTTCCAGCACTTCTGTAGGAGACACAAAAAGAAATCCCGATCTTAAACCAGAAAGCACAACAAGTATAGAAGTTGGATTAGAAATGAAGCTTCTACAAAATAGATTAGGTTTTGATATTGCGTATTACAAAAACAACTCTATAGATCAAATTCTTGGTGTTCCTGTTACAACAGCTACAGGATATTTATACAAAACTTTGAATGCAGGAGAAATTGAAAACAAAGGAGTAGAAATATCTTTATATGGCACACCTATAGAAACTAGTAACTTTTCTTGGGATGTAAATGTAAACTGGTCAAAAAATGAAAATGAGGTAGTTTCTTTAGAAGATGGTATAGAAAATTTACAATTAGGATCTTTTCAAGGAGGTATTACCATTAATGCAAGAGTTGGTGAACCATACGGAATAATACAAGGAACAGACTATACTTATGTAAACGGACAAAGAGTTGTAGATCCAGACAATGGACAGTATATTAAAACATCTACATCTAATAATAATATTGGAGACACTAACCCTGACTGGTTAATGGGTATATCTAATAAGTTTAAATATAAAAATATTTCATTAAGCTTTTTAATAGACATTCAACAAGGAGGTAGTATTTTTTCTTTAGACCAATACTATGGTCAAGCAACAGGTTTGTATGAAGAGACTGCTTTTATTAATGATTTAGGAAACCCCGTAAGAAACAGTTTGGCAGATGGTGGCGGCTTTATAAATCAAGGAGTAAACCCTGATGGAACTGTAAATACAACAAGAATAAGAGCAGATAGATTCGGAGCTTTTGGATACCGAAGAGGTCTCCCAGATTCTGCTTTTGTTTACGATGCCAGTTTTGTAAAATTAAGAGAGGTATCGTTAGGATATAACTTTCCTAAAAAATTAATCGAAAAAACATTCTTAAATGAAGTCTCTCTAAGTATTATTGGATCTAATTTATGGATTATTGACAAAAATCTTCCGCATGCAGATCCAGAAAGTGGATTAAGTTCTGGTAACCTACAAGGATATTCTGTAGGCTCCTTACCAACTACCAGAGACATAGGCTTCAATTTAAAATTACAATTCTAAAAAAATAGCAAAATGAAAAAAATATTAATTCTAATTACAGCAGTAATTATAGCATCTTGCTCTGACAATCTAGAGAGTCTGAACGAGAATATAAAAGATCCTTTATCGGTGCCTGGTGAAAGTTTATTTACTAGTGCTCAAAAAAGCTTAGTAGACCAAATGGTTACTCCTAATGTAAACGACAACAACACTAAACTTTGGGCACAGTACTTACAAGAAACTACGTATACCGATGAAAGTAACTATGATCAAACGACCAGAAGTATACCAAGAAGACATTGGAGTGCACTTTACAAGGATGTTTTAAAAGATTTAGACGAATCTACAAAAATTATCACAGATACAGATTACTTATTACCTGAGGATATAGAAGCAAAAAATAATAAATTGCAAGTAATAGAAATATTAAAAATCTACACCTACAGTATACTGGTAGAAACTTTTGGAAACATTCCGTATACCGAAGCTCTAGATATCACTAATGTATTACCTGCTTATGATGATGGCGAAACGATCTACAAAGATCTAATCAATAGATTAACAGTAGCTATAAACACATTAGACACTGGTAAAATAAGTTTTAAGACTGGAGACAACATCTATGACGGAGATACAACTTTATGGAAAAAATTTGCTGCTTCTTTAAAACTTAGAATGGGGCTTTTATTATCTGATGTAGATAATACATTTGCAAAAACCACTGTAGAGGAAGCTGTAGCTACCGGAGTATTTACAAGCTCAGCAGATAATGCTAATTTTAAATACCTATCTGCATCTCCAAATACAAATCCTGTGCATACAAATCTAATATTAAGCGGGCGACAAGATTTTGTTGCCGCAGTTACTATTGTTGATAAGATGAACAGCCTTAACGACCCTAGAAGACCTTTATATTTTAAAAGAACAAAGGTTACTATTGATACTATCACATCAACCTCTACAGTAGGAACAACAACAACTCTGAATTTTAAAAACCCAATTAAAGTTACTACTGAAATAGGAGATAAAACATTTAATGGAACAACTTTATTAGGAACAATATCTAGCATAGGAACTTCTTCTATTGATATAGAAAATATTTCTGCAACACCTGAAGTAGACGATGTTATTTCATATTTAGGATATAAAGGAGGTAAAATAGGTAGCACATCTAGTTTTAATACACACTCTCACGTATCTGATTATGTAGAAGCAGCAGCTACTCCAGGTGTAATTCTAGATTATGCAGAAGTTGAGTTTTTACTAGCAGAAGCAGCAGCAAGAAATTTTGCAGTAGGTGGTACTCCAAAAAGTCATTATGATGCAGGCATCGTTGCATCTATTGAGAATTGGGGTGGAACTAATGCAGAAGCATTAACATATCTTGCGCAACCAACCGTAGATTATGACACTGTTATTGCAAACAGTACTGCAACTACACCATGGAAAGAAGCAATAGGTAATCAAAAATGGATAGCACTTTTTAACCGAGGATTAGAAGCTTATACTTCTATTCGTCTTTTAGATTATCCAATACTGGCAACCCCGGCTGAAGCTGTTTCTGGTTTCCCTAACAGATACACATACCCAGTAGTAGAACAAACCTTAAATGGTACAAACTGGACAGCTGCATCTACCGCAATCGGTGGAGACCTTCCTGAAACTAAACTATTTTGGGATTTGAATTAATTAAAACTTCAACATAAATAATATATTTGGGCGAGATAAAAATCTCGCCCTTTTTTATAATAAAAATTCCCCAAAAGCATGGCCGCACTTTCGGGGAATTAACCTAATTAATCTAACCTAACTAATTATTTATATCATAAACTATAATTGTCAAATATCTTCCTTTTTTAATATAGAATTCAAATGAATCTCATTAACAAAACGGTTCTTTAAGAAAATACCCTACCTTTTTACTTTGGCTTTTATTTCTTTGATAGCATAAAAAAATAATTTATGTTTGACAATACATTTTTTATACCCCTAATGCCTGACAATAAAAATTCTACATGTAACCAAAAAGCTTTTGATCAATTTTTCAAAAGCAATTCTAAACTTTTGAGAAATTATATTTATTATAAATTTGGAGATTTAAATCAAGCTGAAGATATTGTTCAAGAAGCATTTATCAAATTATGGAATAATTGCTCTAAAGTACCCCTACATAAAGCCAAAAGTTACATCTACACTATCGCCACTAACATTGGAATTAGTGATACCAGACACCAAAAAGTTAAATTTAAATATAAAGATTACATTACGCATCGCTCAAGAGATGTTAATAATGAATCTCCAGAGTTTATACTCTTAGAAAAAGAATACTTAGAAAAACTTAAAAGAGCAATTGCCGATTTATCAGAAAGGCAAAGAGAGGTTTTCCTCTTAAATAGAATAGATAAAAAAACATATAAAGAAATAGCAGAATTATCTGGGGTTTCTGTTAAAGCTATAGAAAAACTGATGCATAAAGCATTAGTATCTTTACGAAATAAAATAGGAAATAACATATAAAGAAGAATCCAGATCCTAGTGACTTTATAAGAATATAAATTAATAAAAGTAGTAGGGTATTTAGAAAATAAAACGTTCACTTATATATATCGAAGTTATGCTAAACGATAAAAAAGATGATATATTCTTATCCAGATGGATTAATAAAGAGCTTTCTGAAGAAGAACTTCAAGAGTTTAAGTTGCATCCAGAATATAAGTATTATGTAAAAATAATGGCTGGTGCAGACGCTTTAGACTTAAAAGATTATAATACAGAAAAAGAACTTTCTAGTTTAAAATCTAAACAACAAGATCAAGATACTATCAAAAACAAACCAAATTTGGTAGTGAAATTTTTGCCTTATTTTGCTATTGCTGCTTCTGTAGCAATTATTTTAGGTGTATTTTTATTCCAAACAGACACATCTTTTCACTCCACTTATGGCGAACAATTAACCATACCTCTACCAGATGGTTCTGAAATGATTTTAAATGCTAAATCTACAGGAAGTTTCAACACAAAGAAATGGAAAAAAAATAGAACCATCGAATTGGAAGGTGAAGCGTTTTTTAAAGTAAAAAAAGGAAGTACATTTACTGTAAATACGAAAAACGGAAAGATTTCTGTATTAGGAACACAGTTTAGTGTACAATCTCAAAATGATTTTTTTGAAGTTGCCTGTTATGAAGGTAAAGTTAGCATTGTTCAGCAACAAAATAAAAAAACACTTACTGCAGGAACAGGGTATCGAAACATAAAAAACACCCAACCAAAGAGCTTAAATTTTATTGACACTACCCCTTCTTGGCTTTCTAATACCAGTTCTTTTAAAAGTATTCCTCTTCGATATGTTTTTAAAGAACTCGAAGAACAGTATAATTTACAAATTAAAACAATCGATATAGATTTAGAAACTATCTATACAGGCACTTTCCCTAACAATAATAAAGATATCGCCCTTAAAACAGTTTTTAGTACCTTAGGCATGGAGTATAGCATCTTACAAGATGGCAAGACCGTGGTATTAGAATAATAGAAAAATGACAAAATTTTTATGGGTATGTTTTTTTTTGTTTAGTATCTCTGTCTCTTCTCAAAAAGAGTCAACAGGTACCCATATCAATAATAAATTGTTACAAGATGCCATCCCTATAATGGAAAAATTGTATTCTGTTAAATTTTCTTATATCGATGCTTTTATAAATAATAAAAAAATATCTATATATATAGACTCTAAACTTTCGCTAGAAAACCTAATTTACGATTTACAAAAACAAACTGACTTATATTTTGACATAACAGGAACTAATTTTATCACTATCCGCCCATTACAAAAAAAGGACACAATATCTGTCTGTGGACACATTTTAGACGAAGAAAAAAAACCTATTGAAAATATTGGAGTATTCTTTAAAGCAAATCGAACTAATACTGTAACTAATGAAAAAGGGTATTTTGAAAATACAGAAATTTTATATAACTCGGTAATTTTAATTAGTGCCCCTGGGTTTCGACAAAAAGTATTAAATACTAAATCATTTTTAAATAAGAAGTGTGATACGATATATCTAACTCATTCGAAACAGGAAGTTCTGGAGGAAGTATTTATCCAAGAGTATTTAGCTAAGGGGATTACTCAAAACAAAAAAATAATTCATATTGATTTAAATAATGTCGAAGTATTACCTGGTCGAACAGAGCCAGACATTTTACAAAGTATACAATTAACCCCCGGAGTGAATAATCCTTTTGAAACAGCTTCTGGAATATATGTTCGAGGAAGCGCTCCTAACCAAAATCTAGTTTTATGGAATGGTATAAAAACATACCATCAGGGACATCTTTTTGGTATGCTTTCGGCTTTTAACCCTTATGTTGCGAAAAAAGTTAGTTTTTCTAAAAGTGGAGTTAGTGCCAGATATGGTGATAAAATTGCTGGAATAATAGATATTAAATCCGAAAATAAAATCGTAGAAAAAATTACAGGTGGAGCTGGATTTAATATGATTAATGCTGATATTGTAACAAGTGTACCATTATTACAGGATAAAATATCACTACAAGTATCTGGCAGAAGATCTTACACAGATGTTTTAGAAACTATTACCTACAAACAATTCTCGAAACGTGTCTTTCAGAACACAAAAATTACAGAAACAGCAACTCTTAATAATGAAGAAAATAATTTTTTCTATGTCGATTACAACACTAATATACTCCTAACGCCTTCAGATAATAGTAAGATAGAAGTTAATTCTATCTACAGCAAAAATGACTTAGATTTTAAACAGAGAGATACGATTGCCTCTTTTAATGATAATCTTATAACAGAAACTGAAGGATATAGTGTTAATTGGAGTCAAAAATTTAATAATAAATTTGACACCAAAATATCTACATATTACACAAAATATCTTTTAAACTATCAATTTATTACCAAAAACAAAGAGATTCTAAAAGAAGTAGAGAGCAAAAAAAATAGTGTCAAAGATTTTGGAGCAGAATTTGGCATTCATTATAAATTATCTAAATATCATGATATTTCTGGTGGTTATCAATTCTCGAACAACAACATACGATATGCGTTTGAGACTTCGACTCCCGATTATGAATTGATTTTAGATCAAGATGATAGATTTCTAAACACACATGTTGGATATATTGAATATATATTTGAAAAACCAAATAGTTTTTATGTTTCTGCCGGGATTCGAGCAAATTATTATTCTGAACTCAATCAAATTATAACAGAACCAAGGCTTTTTGCTCAAAAACACATAACCAAAAACTGGAAAATAAATGCCAGTGCAGAATACAGAAGTCAAGCAACAAGTCAAATTAAAGAATCTGTAATAAGTGACCTATCTTTAGAAAATCAAGTCTGGACACTAGCAAACAATACCGTTTTTCCTATAATAAAAAGTCATCAATTTACTCTGGGAAGTAGCTTTAGTAAAAAAAAATGGTATTTGGATATAGAAGGATACTATAAACAAATCGAAGGAATCACTACTCTTACTGCAGGATTTATAAATCCTATAGACAACACATATCACACTGGACAAAGTATGATTTTTGGGGTTGATGTTTTTGTGAAAAAGAATTTTAAAAACTATAAAACCTGGATAAGTTACTCTTATATAAATACCAAAAATAGGTTTGAAGATATCAATAATAATGAATCTTTTCCTGGAAATTGGAATATAGAGCACACTATAAAGTGGTCTCAGTTTTATAAACTCAATAATTTTCAGTTTTCTTTAGGCTGGATATGGCACACTGGTAAAGCGTTTACCAATATATCCCGAGTAGATGAAAGTGGTGAAATTATAATTTTAGAATTCGATAAAATTAATAGTGATAATCTCCCAGTATATCATAGGCTAGATTTTTCTGCTATTTATGATTTTAAAATTAAAAACACTTCAAAAATAAAATATCGAATCGGTGCATCTTTACTAAACCTATATAACAGAAAAAACGTATTAAATAGAGAATACAGGACTACCAACACGCTTAATAATGAACTCATTAATTCTGATATATTTTCATTAGGAATTACTCCAAATCTAAGCTTTAGAGTATTTTGGTAAAGAAATAGTGTTTTTTTGGTATAATTTTTACATTTTCTTCATTTTCTTGTATCTTCAGCCCTCATAAATTATCAAATTATAATGAAAAAAATTGCTTATTTAAATTACTTACTTTTTTGTTTATCTATAATAGGATATGCTCAAGAAATTCATCCAGATTATACGATCACTGATGAAACCTTTCTTCAATGTAACCCAGTTATTAGTCAGGGAAAAACAGGTACTTGTTGGAGTTTTTCTACCACTTCCTATATGGAATCTGAAATCGCTCGTTTAGGACTAGGAACTCATGATTTATCAGAAGTATATCAAGTTAGAAATACTTACATAGATAAAGCAAAAAATTATATATTAAGACAAGGCAAAGCTCAATTTAGTGAAGGAGCTTTATCGCATGATGTTATAAAATCCATACAAAATCATGGGATTGTTCCTAATAAAGTCTACACAGGGTTTTCTGGAAACGTTAAAGATAAACATGATCATAGTGAGTTAATTGCGTTATTAACTACTATGGTAGATAATGCTGTAACACACAAAATTCTTTCTGATAACTGGTGGAAAAGTTATGAGGCTATTTTAGATATTTATTTAGGAAAAAGACCAGATACTTTTACGTATGATGGTAAAACGTATACTCCTATAGAATTTGCAAAAAAACTTGGGATAGATGCAGATAATTATATTACATTAACTTCTTTTACACACCACCCTATCGGCAGTAATTTTATTCTGGAAATTCCTGATAATTTTTCTAACGGCACCTACCATAACATCTCTCTTAACGAGTTGCAACAAGTAGTGGATCATGCACTAAAAGAAGGATTTACTATTGCATGGGATGGCGATGTAAGTGAAGTAGGATTTTCTCAGGAAAATGGTCTGGCTATTTTAACAGACAAAAAAGAAGATACTGATATATTTAAAGAATACATAAAGGAAGTAAATGTTACTCCTGAATCCAGACAAAAAGAATTTGAAAATTACAATACCACAGATGATCATTTAATGCATATTGTAGGAAAAGGAGTAGATAAAAAGGGAAAAACATATTATAAAATAAAAAATTCTTGGGGAACTAAAGGAGTACAAAAAGGATATTTATATATGTCTGAAGCATATTTTAGAATGAAAACAGTAGGTATATTACTTCATAAAGACGGTATTCCAAAAAACATAAAAGAAAGAGCATAATATATCTCAACATACAACTTTACATGTATCTAATTTTGCCATTAAATACAAAATAAAAGATGCCATTTATGTTAGTGTAAATGGCATCTTTTATTTTGTATTATAATTTCTGTTTAGAATTGCTCTCTTCCAGAAAAATGAAAAGCTCCTTCAATAGCTGCATTTTCATCACTATCACTACCATGTACCGCATTTTCACTAATTGAAGTTGCATATTTCTTACGAATAGTTCCTTCTGCTGCATCTTCAGGATTAGTTGCTCCTATTAAAGTTCTAAAATCTTCTACTGCATTTTCTTTCTCTAAAATAGCAGCTACAATAGGACCACTAGTCATATATTCTACCAACTCCCCATAAAATGGACGCTCGCTGTGTACTGCATAAAATGCTTTTGCATCGTCTGTAGTAAGTTGTGTTAATTTCATCGCTACAATTCTAAATCCAGAAGCTGTAATTTGATCAAGAATTCCACCAATATATCCTTTTCTTACCGCATCCGGTTTAAGCATTGTAAAAGTTCTGTTTGTTGCCATCGTGTGTTTTTTATTGCTTAGTGTTTCCTATAACGGAAACACCTCTAGTTATTCTTTGAGTATGTAAAACCCTTTTTTCTAATTTTTGTGCAAAAATATATATAAAAGTATCAAAAACAAGGATTATTATATGAAATAAGCATGAAGATATTCCTAATATATATATATTTACTAAAATGCATAATCTTTAAAAATGTGAAGCACATGAAAAATTTTATGATAGCAATAACACTTCAGATTATAACTATTTTCCCTTTTTTTGCTCAAACCAATCCAGATATGGCTTATTATACAGATCTATCAGAAACAATTAATGGCGAAAAGTACATGTCCATCTTTACCTACAAAAACACGTATATAACAGGCAGGCTTAGAGATATGGATATTGATGATATTATAAAGCTATTAAATAACAGAGGGTACAAAGGTCGCTATTCGAGTATAAAACCAGAAAAAGAAGCTATACTACAAGAAGGAGATCCAATACCTGATTATCTTTATCCACTTACTGCATTAAAAAATATAGATGGAAATTTAATTTTAGCTAATTTTCAAATAAAAAATGAAATAGAAAACAAAATTGTTGCGCTTAATTCTAAAGGAGAAATACGCATTAATAAAAAAATAGTGGGTAGAATTATTAATAATTCTAAAATTGCAGACTCCGAGAACAATACAATTGCTACAATGACAGAAGATTACCAGCTAATGGATTCTAAAAACAATATTTTAATTAAAATTAAACCAGATGGAGCTTTTGAGAGTAATAACAAATATTTTCAATGGGATATTATAGGAAATTTGAATATTGAAGAAGAAAAAACCCCTATTAGTATAACTCCAGCAGACGAAGAATTATTTCCAACATCATCTGCTATTTATTATATGTTTTTACAATAATTCTTTTTTAAAAAAGACACTTTTATTTTTTAGAATATTGTTTCTTAAACTCTTGTAATACGACATTATTTTTACCTCGAATTTGCATTGTTACTATGTAAGTATCTAAATCAAATTTCAACACACCAAAACTAGGAACTGCAATTACATTACCAATTCGGTATTTATTCAACTCTCCATTATAATTAGAATAAGAATGAGTTAAACCACTAGATGTAAAATCTAACAATGGATAGGCTAGTCCTTTTACATTTGTTGCAGAAAACTCAGAGATATGTCTGTCTCCACTAAGTATTATCGCATTTCGTACTGCTTTATCTACCAAAATACTTTTTAAACGCTCTACTTCACTCGGAAAATTACCCCAAGTTTCAAAACCATGTTCTGAGGATAAAAATTGTATACTGCTAACTATAATAACAAAATCAGAATAATTAGATTCTAATTCTTTTTCTAACCATTTCCATTGTTTTTCGCCCAACACTGTACCTTCTTCATTTTGGTGAGGTTCATAGCGTTTCCCTTTTATATTATTTTTCTTTAAAGAAGATCTAAAATATCTGGTATCCAAAACTATTACTTTAATACTTCCTTTATCAATTTCAAATATTTTAGAGCTATAAATCCCCTCTTGAGCTCTTTTAGGATCTTCTTTAGATACTCCTAAAAAATCTAAAAACAGTTGTTGGCTCTCTTTTTTTTTCTTCCACTCTACCCCGCCATCATTCAAACCATAATCATGATCATCCCAGGTTCCTAAAATTGGGGTGCTCTTTTTTAGTCTTTGATAATCTGGATTCCTGTTTTGTATTGAATAATTAGTTTTCATTATATCCATATTATCGGTATCGCTATAGATATTATCCCCTCCCCAAATAAATACATTTGGATTATTCTTTTCGATTTCTTTCCAAAAAGGCTGGGTGCTATTTTGTTTGTTACAACTTCCAAAAGCAATAACAAAATCCTCTTTTTCCTTATGTAAAATTTCTTGACAAAAAACTATCGAAGTCGAGCAAGAAAACAAAAGAAACAGCTTATTAATACCTCTCATTTTTTTTAAATTATTCACCCTATAAAATTAAAACTTCTAATATTACTAAAATATTATTTATCGTATCTTCGCCAACCTATGAATACTAGTGATACAAATAAAATAAAAGAGTTGCTCTCTACAGCAAAAAAAATTGTTATTACAACACATAAAAATCCTGATGGTGATGCTGTAGGCTCTAGTTTAGCATTAGGCCATTATCTTAATAGCATTGGGCATTCTGCAACTGTTATAACTCCTAATGATTATCCTGAATTTTTAAAGTGGATGCCTGGTGAAGAATCTATAGTTAAATACGATAGTAGTACAAAAACTGCTGATACCATTATAGATAATGCAGATCTTATTTTTACTTTAGATTTTAATCATCTATCCAGAAGTGGTGATCTAGAAACTATTTTAGAAAAATCTAAAAGCACGTTTATTATGATAGATCACCATCAACAACCAGATACTTATGCCCAATATATGTATAGTGATACAGGTATGAGCTCGACATGCCAAATGGTATATCATTTTATAGAAAAACTAAATGATCTGGATAAAATCACACCAGAAATAGCTACATGCATCTATGTGGGTATCATGACAGATACCGGCTCTTTTAGATTTAGGTCAACAACCAGTACTACTCATAAAGTAATTGCTGACTTAATAGATCATGGTGCAGACAATACTCAGATTCATGAAAACATTTATGACACCAATACTCTTTCTAAAATTCAATTAAAAGGTATTGCTCTAAATAATCTAAAAGTATTACCCGAATATAAAACTGCATACATTACCATATCACAAAAAGAATTAGATCAAAACCATTTTAAGAAAGGAGATACTGAAGGATTTGTGAATATTGGACTCTCTATTCAAGGAATCAAATTTGCTTTAATTTTTATTGAAAACAAAGGCGAAGGAATCATTAAAATTTCTTTACGATCTAAAGGTGATTTTTCTGTAAATGATTTTTCTAGAAATCATTTTGAAGGAGGAGGTCATCATAACGCTGCTGGTGGACGAAGCACTCTTTCATTAACTGATACTATTGAAAAATTTATTAGTATCTTACCATCTTATAAAAATGCCCTGAATCAATGAGATTAGCTCTTCACACCATCTGCATCTGTCTTATTCTTTTATTTTCTTCTTGTAAAACACCTGAAGCACGTAAACCTATTAATATAAAATCAGGTTCCTTTATTAATGAATCTATTAACAGAAATAAAGAATTAGCTGCAAAAGAAGAAGCTATAATTCAAAAAATCATAACTAAAGACACCGTTCATAAATATATTACCTCAGAAACGGGGTTTTGGTATTATTATACAAAAAAAGATACTTTATCTAATATTACACCAAAATTTGGGGACAAAGTAACATTCAATTATAATATAACTGATCTAAACGGAAACATAATTTATACCAAAAAAGAACTAGATACCATTACATACCGAATAGATAAAGAAGAACTTTTTTTAGGTCTACGAGAAGGATTAAAGCTAATGAAACAAGGAGAAATGGTTACATTTTTCTTTCCCTCATATCAAGCATACGGATATTATGGAGACGATCATAAGATTGGAGCAAATATTCCGTTAATAACAGAAGTAACACTCAATACAATTACAAAAGAATCAACAACAGAAAATTAATTACCAACAAAAATGAAAAAATTAAATCTATTATTATTTCTAACTACAATTTCATTAGTTTTTAGTAGCTGCAATGAAAAATATCCAGAATTACAAGATGGTATTTATGCAGAAATCGTAACCAATAAAGGTACAGCCGTAGCAAAACTGCATTATGATCTTACTCCAATGACAGTCGCTAACTTCATTTCTTTGGCAGAAGGTACTAATACTATGGTAGACAGTACTTACAAAGGAAAAAAATATTATAATGGAATTGTATTTCACAGAATTATCAAGGATTTTATGATCCAGACAGGAGATCCTTTGGGTACTGGTACTGGAGATCCTGGATATAAATTTCCTGATGAGATCGTGGATTCACTTTCTCATAAATCAAAAGGAATTTTATCTATGGCGAACTCTGGGCCTGGAACTAATGGTAGCCAGTTTTTTATTACATTAAAAGAAACTCCTTGGTTAAATGGAAAACATACCGTGTTTGGTGAGATCGCTTTAGGTCAAGATATTATAGATAGTATTGGAGTTGCAAAAACAGGACCAAGAGATAAGCCAGAAGAAGAAATAAAAATGTTAGAGGTTAACATTATTCGTAAAGGTAGTGACGCAAAAGCTTTTGATACAGAATCTGCATTTACAGATAAGCTAAAGGTTCTTGAAGAAGAAAAAGAAGAAAAAGAAAAAGCTCAAAAAGAAAAAGCTGAAAAAATCGCTGCAACCTTTAATGAATTAAAAGCTACTGCTACAAAACTAGAAAGTGGTCTTGAAATTGTTTTTGTTAATCAAGGAGATGGAGAGCAACCTAAATCAACCGATATGGTTAATGTTAATTATGCAGGATATTTTACAGATGGTAAAAACTTTGATACTAATATCGCTGAAAAAGCTAAAGAATTAGGGACTTTTGATGAACGTAGAGCTGCGGACCCAAGAGGATATGCTCCTATGCCAATGTCTTATTCTCCTGAAGCTAAAATGATTCCTGGTTTTAAAGAAGGTGTACAAAAAATGAAAGTTGGAGATAAAGCTGTGCTTTTTATTCCTTCGCATCTTGCATATGGTGAAAGAGGAGTTGGACCAATACCCCCTAACACAGATCTAATTTTTGAATTAGAATTAGTAAGTATACAAGATAAAGAGTAAATAAATATATCATTACTAGAAATAGGATATCTAAAGGCAATATATAACCTTTAGATATCCTATTTCTATTTATAGTTCAAAACTCTATTTACACTCCTGCTTTTATAAAAATCTCTTGAATATCTTCTTTAATCGGCAAAGGTTTTAATGGCGGTATATTTGCTCCTCCTGTATTTCCGACAGGTACTTTTCCTACGAAAGATTTAACACCACCTAATAGTAATCTCGGGATTTGTCCAACAACCTCTTTAGTACTTTTTATTTTAAATCCAAACAAAAGCATTTTCCAATGTACATAACTATGTGCATAAGGATATTTTTGACCAATCACATGTGCTCTTTCTAAATGACTCCAAGCTTTTATTAAATTACCTTTTTTATATTGGTCATGATACAATGCTAATTCCGCTTTATAATAAGGCTGTAATCTTCTTGGCATTTTTGTGTTTACTTTCATGAATTTACTATATTTTTTTGCTATACAAGAATAACATGATTTAAATAGCACAAATTAACGAACCAAATCTAATCCCCTTTAAAATCCTAAGTTAAAAGCAATTATTAATCAAACCTTTGCATTGCCATTGCATTTAGCTAATAACAATTTCCATTATTTTATTATAAAATCAATGACCTCGGAGAATTAAATTTCACAATGTGGATTAAATCGACTAGAGTAAAAAGAAATGTTTTAAGCTAGTAATTTCATTTAGAAACTAAAATAACATTGAAAAAACTGAAGAATTAATGCACAAAATAATTACTTATTCCGCTTAGAATACTTTGCACGGCATAAGAAGCCAATAACAATCCCATTATTTTACTGATTACTGTTATTCCATAATTACCTATTCGTTCCTGAACAAAATTTGCAGTTAAAAGGATAATACATGTAATACCAATTACTACCATAACAAGAACAGTTGTTATTGCCTGTTGTGTAATGGTATAAATATGATTATCTGTCATTAAAACTACAGCCATTATTGCTCCAGGTGAAGCAATAGATGGTATTGCTACAGGAAAAATAGTAACATGTTTATAATCTGTAATTTGGTTTTTTTCTCTTTCGGGCTTACCGTCTCCAAAAATCATGGTAAGTGCAAAAAGAAAAAGAATTACACCGCCCGAAATTTGGAAGGCATCTAAAGAAACCGACATACCTTCTAAAATAAGTTGCCCTATTACTATAAAAAATAACAAAATCATAAAAGCAATTATAGAGGCTCTAATTGCTATTTTTCGTTTATGAATTTTATCAAATTCTTTAGTTGCCTCCATATATACCGGTACCGACCCTATTGGATCAATTACAGCAAAAAGAAAAAATATCGTGGTTAAAATCTCTACCATATTTTTATTTTATACGTTTTGATTGCGTAGTAAAAGAAAGTCCTTGCTGCCCCATAGTAGAGCTCATAATTCCTTCAAATAAAGGTTCTGGACAATTTTTAGGAATTTTCCATTCTATTATAAAATTAGACCCTGTTCCGCCATCAATATCCATCTCATCAATTATTATTTCTGTAGTTTCCATTGGTGCTAAATAGATAGAATTGTTAAAATAGGTTCGAACAGATCTGCCATGGGTATCAAAATATTCAGCTTTAAGCAAATAAATGGTATCTAAATCACTTGTGTTTCTTAAACTAACCATAGCTGTTAAGTTATGTGTTGTATGCTCTGATGTGCTATAAATTTGTGAATAAATAGAAAGGTACGATTTTCCATATTCTAACGAATCTTTTGATTCTATATTCACCTTTCTTTTTGACCAATTCTCTGGATTTATAGAGCTAATTTCTCTTTTTTCATTACATCCAATAATTAAAACCGTAACTAGTAAAAAGAATATGCATTTTTTCATTTTTTATCTTTTAATAAAGTAAATAACGTATTTAAATAACAGCAATTAATGTAGGGAAAAATTATTTGTCAATCTTGTAAGCAATCGTTAATATTTCTTTAAACACTAGTTATTAAACCTTGTAGTTTTTATTTAATTCCAACTTCATTTCGATTTGATTAATATTATTTTCAAATCCGATCTTTAATAAAAAAAGGTCTGTTATCTTAGATCTTTTATCTACATTAATTATCGATAAATTTCGCCCTTTTTTGACTACATAGGCAACAAGCAACGAGGCCACTTTTTTTCTTCTAAAAACCTTATCTACTGCTATTTGCCGTATTCGTTTACTTTCTGGATTGTATATTAAATACCCTACTAGTTGATTGTTTATATATCCCCCAATTAACTGGTTAACATCTATTAATTCATCTACTACATTTTTTGAGTTCTGCCAAGTAGGAAATATATCCCAAAAGGATTGCATTAATCTCCAATTATATTCTTTTATTTCCTTTATTTCTATATCATTAACTATATCTATTGGGTATAGTTCTCCCTTAAAGCATTTTAGTTCTCTTTCTATAGTATATCCTGATTTTTGATAAGATTTTATCGCCTGAATGTTATTGGAAATCACTTCTAAAAGTAAATAATCTATTTTGCATTCTCTTAATTTGGGGAGGATAAAATCATACATTTGTTTTGTTAACCCTTGCCCTCTTTTTTGAGGAATAACACCTGTCCCTCCATTATAAATTACTCTTTTGTTATTTACAATATCAAATCCATGCAGAACAAAACCAATAAGCTCTTTGTTTTCAAACACTCCTACAGAGTAATCTAAATGTATCTTGTCAGCTTTCATTTTAGACTTTAATTGTTCTAAGTTTAAATGAAAAGGGATAAAATAGTCTGAAAAAGAGGTATTAAAAGCTTCTAAAATAATCTCTATATCTATATTTTTTAAGGTTTTTATTGTCATGAATATAATATTTAATACATACGTTAACTATTTTTGCCCATCTCGCTCTAAAACAGGCTTTAATAACAATTCATTATCATTAGGAATATCATATTCTTTACAAGATTTTTTTAGAGATACATAATTTTCTGGAGAGATATCTACCCAATAATCTTTTCCGAAAAAATTAAAAAAATAACGTTCATCTATATGTTTTTGAAATACTTCTTTAGTCTCCCAATGATGTTTCGTTTTCATTGTATTATCTACAGAATCAATATACTGTATTTGTATATTTTTCTTTTTAAGATATCGCATATAAATGGTATCCTTACAAAAAAGAAGCTGTTTTGGCTCTCCGCTTCCTCCATCCCAATTAATATCTTCTGGTTGTATTAAAAATTTATATCTATAACTATGGGAAGTCCCGTAGTTATGGTTTGTAAATATCCCTACGCTTGTAGTCTCTTTAGTAATTTTTTCTACTGTGATATGTTTTTTATTAGGCAATACCTTCTCCTGCTTATCCACTCTCTCTTCGGTATGCGTATTACAACCACTCCATACATAAACAAACCCTATTAATAGTAGTATTTTTATAACTGTAAATTTATTACTCATTTTTCTTTTACTTGTATATCGTGTATTTTGATTCTTCATACTTTTACACTTTTTGATAAAAATACATACTACTACTTTATAATATTTTATGTAGTGTTGTTTTTATTTAAAAATAAATAACCTCGGAGCAAGCTCACGAGGTTATGTTTTTAAAAAATCTATTTTGTTTTCGAGAAAAGCCTTTGGTAATTATTCTCTCGATGAAAGATTAAAAGATTTGACCATCCTATTCTCAAATAAATATTGTAATTATGGGTTGGTTGACCATAACGACGCATTTTTAAGCATTGCTCTTCTTGGTAGCTGCAAAGCTGTAACAATTAATTCTGCAAAATCTTCGGGTTGTAATACTTTTTCGGTATTTCCATCTGTGATTCCTAATTCTAAAGACATATCCGAAGCAATGGTACTAGGTGTTAATGTACAAACCCTAATATTATTTTTACGCACTTCTTTCATTAAGGACTCAGACATCCCGATAACTGCAAATTTTGATGCAGAGTAAGCAGATGTATTAGGATTGCCATTTAAACCAGCGGTAGAAGATATATTTATAATATCTCCTTGATTTTTTTCTATAAGGTAAGGCAAGACCTCTTTGGTCACATAATACATTCCTAAAAGATTAGTTTGGATAATATTAGTCCATTGGCTTACCTCCATATCATTAAAAGACCCAAAAGCAGCAATTCCTGCATTGTTTATTAAAACATCTACAGAACCCAGGTCTGTAATTATATCTTTGATTCCTTTTTTAACCTCATCATAATTACCTACATCAAATACTGCATACGTTGCGTGTACACCAAGTGTTTTTAACTCTATAACTGTTTCTTTTAGTGTTTTTTCACTTCTACCCGTTATAGCAATATCAGCACCTTCTTTTGCCAATGCAATTGCTGTAGCTTTTCCTAATCCTCTGCTACCTCCTGTTATAATTATTTTTTTTCCTTTTAAACTTTCCATTTTTTGATTTTATCTTGAAGTAAAATTAAACTTAGCAGCATATTTATAGTATTATCTGCTTATTCCTTTTTTAATGAAGAAACATTGGTCATGCAAAATTAGCACTAAGTGTATACAATAGCTTTATGGTTTATTATAAATTTTCTTTAAAATGAAGTTGTCTAGCTATACCGTATATGTTACAACAGGTCTATCTTTTTGTCTTCAGGAAAATATTATTAATATAAAGTATCCTTTTGTTATTTATTAAAAAATATATTTTCTTCTTCGGTCAGAAGTCTTGAGTGAATGATGAATCGTAATCCAAGAGGGATTTCAAGAGAAAAACTAGAGCCTCTGCCCTCTGTAATGTCTACGGTTAGGTGGGTATGTTTCCAATATTCAAATTGATCTTTGTTCATGTAAAAATTAACTCCTTCTATTGTACCTAATAGTATATCGCTTTCATCCAGATATAGTTCGCCTTTAGGGAAAATCATGGGAGAAGAGCCATCGCAACAACCACCACTTTGATGAAAAATCAGGTCCCCATGTTGTGCTTTTAATTGCTTTACAATTTTTGCTGCAGCTTCTGTTATTTCAATTTTTTTCATCTTTTAAATTTATACCTATTACATTTTAATTTACCGATATTATTAAAAAATAAGGCTGAATTATTAGATAATTCAGCCTAATATGTAATTAATTACTAAAAGAATCCTAATTTATTTTTATCATAAGAGATTAGCATGTTTTTAGTTTGGCGATAGTAGTTAAGCATCATCACATGATTTTCTCTACCAAAACCAGATTTTTTATACCCTCCAAAAGGCGCATGTGCTGGATATGCATGATAGCAATTCACCCAAACTCTACCCGCTTTAATAGATCGTGGAATTTGGTATAATTGATGTGCATCTCTGGTCCAAACACCTGCTCCCAAACCATAGAGTGTATCATTTGCTATTTCTATAGCTTCAGCTTCATCTTTAAACTTGGTAACACAAACCACAGGTCCAAAAATTTCTTCTTGAAAAACCCTCATCTTATTGTGTCCTTCTAAAATGGTTGGTTTAATATAAAATCCATTTGCCAAGTCACCTTTTAATTTATTTGCTTCTCCTCCTGTAAGTACTTTTGCTCCTTCTTCTACCCCTATTTTAAAATAGGACTTAATTTTTTCATATTGATCATTAGATGCCTGTGCTCCAACCATGGTATTCGGGTCATAGGGACTATCCTGTATTATTGCATTTGTTCTGGCAATAACGCGTTCTATAAACGCATCATAAATATCCTCTTGTATTAATAATCTGGATGGACATGTACACACCTCTCCTTGATTAAAGGCAAACAATACTGCACCTTCGATTGCTTTATCTAAATATGCATCGTCTTGATCCATTACAGAATTGAAAAAAATATTTGGAGACTTACCTCCTAACTCCATCGTTACAGGATTTAGATTTTTTGAAGCATACTGCATAATTAACTGCCCAGTAGTTGTCTCCCCTGTAAATGCCACTTTATCTACACGAGAACTAGAGGCCAAAGGTTTACCTGCTTCTGTACCAAAGCCATGAACGATATTTACTACTCCGGGAGGAAATACATCTGCAATTTTTTCCATCAATAAAGTTGCTGAAGATGGTGTTTGCTCTGCAGGTTTTAACACCACACAGTTTCCTGTTACCAGAGCTGGTGGTAGTTTCCAGGAAAGCATTAATAACGGAAAATTCCAAGGAATAATTTGTCCTATCACGCCTAGTGGTTCCTTAATATTCATAGATAATGTATGCTGATCTAGCTCGGTTGCACTACCTTCTTCAGACCGAATACACGCTGCAAAATAACGCCAATGATCTATCGCTAATGGTATATCTGCATTTAGGGTTTCTCTAATAGGTTTTCCATTATCACAGGTTTCTACCAGTGCAAATTCTTCTAAATTAGCTTCAATAATATCTGCTACTTTATTTAGTAGTGTCGCTCTTTCTGTAGCAGATGTGTTTCCCCAAGCTTCTTTGGCAGCGTTTGCTGCATCTAGTGCCAACTCTACATCTTCTTTTTGAGAACGAGGGTACTTTGCTATTAAACTATTATCGATAGGAGAAGTGTTTTCAAAATATTTTCCCCCAATTGGTGGTACAAATTTACCATTAATAAAGTTGAAATATTTTTCCTTAAATTTAGGCTTAGAAAAGTTCATAATTTCTTGTGATTAATTAGTAATTATTTAATTCTGATAAAGTTATTTTATCATATTCTAATTAAGTAGTACATATTTATTATCTTTTTGAACATATCTATCATGTATATTTAAAATCTTGTTAAAGTTTTAATTTTCTAAGGTCTGCCTCGAAAATTAAATATATTCTTAAAAATATACCTCGTGAGTTTGCTCTTAGGGTATTGATTTAAGTTTTTTTTGAAATATAATTTATGAGTAAATTACTAAGTCAACATAAACGTACAAGAAAACTCACTACTTTGGTAGAGAACAAAACCACTTATAATGCAGAGTATGCAGAACTTAATATTTATGAAACTCATGCATTTGCAGAAAAAGTGGGTTTAAAATTTAACTTTCCGATTATTGCAAGTATGCTTACCGGAAAAAAAATCATGCACATAGATGGTTTGGATCCTTTTGGATTTTTTCCTGGGGAATCTGTAGTTATGCCTACCAACAAAGAAATGATTATCGATTTTCCTTTAGCATCCAAAAGTAATCCTACCCAATGTTTAGCTTTAGGTATTGATATATATAAAATTGAAGAAGTTGTAGAAAAATTTAATCGGCATGTTGCAATAGAAAACGAAAACAATACATGGAATTTGGATCAGACTACCTCTCATCTAATTAATAATACAGATGTTAATCATTTAATTGAGCGTTTGACGTATACTTTTACTAATAATAACAGTTCTAAGGATGTTTTACTAGATCTAATGATTCAGGAACTAATTGTTAGACTATTACAAACCAAAGCAAGATCTTTAATTGTAACGAATGCAAATTCTATTTTTAATGATACCAGAATCGGAACCGTTATTAAATATATTAAGGACAATTTAACCAATAAAGATATTACTATAAACGTATTAGCAGAAAAAGCGCATATGAGTCCTTCTCATTTTCATAAACAGTTTAAAAATACTTTAGGGATATCTCCTATAGATTATATTAATTCTGAAAAAATTAAGTTCGCTAAAAAAATGATTAAAGAAGACAAGGATTTTAGAGTATCTGAAATAGCTTTTAAATCAGGATTTAATAACACCAGTTATTTTAACAGGCAATTTAAAAAGCATGAAATGATTACTCCTACGCAATTTATAAAATCTATTTTATCTACATGATCTAAGTACCTAACAAAAAAGCTATCCTTTTTAGCATGAATAATTGATAATTAATAACTACTGCCCTTTTTTATTCTCATAACTATCCTTTTACTCTCTTAGCTTTAAAATTAAGAAAGCCTCTATAGAGAGACTTTCTTATATTTCTATAAACGTGAGTTCGGTGTAAGAAAATTTACGTCAGTCAGAGTGATTTTTGATAGAAAATTGTATCGAAGACAAGTAAATTTTTAAGCAAAAGCCTAATTTCGATACAATTTTTCTCCGTTTCACTATGAAAAATCACTCAATTTGACGGCTTTTTAAAACTAAGTCCTTACGTCGAACTCACGTTATAATATAATTATACGTTTATGCTGTGAAGTTGTCTCTTTTGAATTACTGGGGCAATAGCTTTATTTCTCTATCCATTCTATAGCCTTCTCTAAAACAACATCTTTGTCTGCTAAATACTCCTCTATTGTTTGTTCTACCTTAAAATCTGGTTCAATCGTTGCTCTTGTATCTTTTTCTTTTACATCGGTAATAAAAATATTTCGTGCAACAGTATATTTAAATTTTGTATTTGTTAATTCAAATAGTTTTTGGTTCGCAGTACAAAACTGGTTCGAACCTAAAGTTTCTCCAACAAACATAACCCTACTTTTATCCTTGTAAATAGATGCTAAATGACCTACCGTAGAGTATCCTTCGCCGTTCATGACAAAAGCAATTTTTCCTGCAAAATTATTTTCAAAAGGTTGCTGCATGGTTGTTTTATCAGAATTACTTCCATTTTCAGCAAAATATCTAAAAGGTTCTTGTAGCGTATGTCTTAAAACATGAATACTTGCATGACCTGGTCCTCCTAAATTTCCCCGAACATCTATAATTAAATTTTTATATTCTTTATTTCTGATTTCTTGAAAAGAATTATCTAAAAATTCTGTAAAAATCTTTGTCTTTTCTCCGTAATAAGCAAAATTACGCAATGTTAGTAAAGCTGTTTCTTTATTAACTGTAGTTAAACAAAAATCATTTTGACAAGGATGTTTATTACTAAATAAAGGTGCATAAGGTGGGTTTTCTTCTAACAATTTTAATTCGATCCCCTCGTTTTTACCTGCGATTTTAATTGTATACACATCTGGAAACCCTAAAGCATAAGAAAGACAGGAAGTATTATAGCCATTAAACATCCTTTGTTTAGCACTTTCAATTCCTGCCTGAGAGTTGATATGAGAATAAATAACAGGCATAATCTCTGCAACAGATTTCCCATTAATATGGGTGATTTCCTGACCATTTTTAACCCTGTCTTTATTAGTTAAATTGTTTACTACATACAGCTTTTTATTAATGAGTCTTGTTTGTAAAGGAAAGTATTCATTTGGTTTTAGTAAATCTCTTTGTTGATTAAAAAACCCTAAAGAAGTATGACCACAATTAACCATTGCAATTACTTCACTTAACTTCCAGATAAAATCTTTTTTGGTAATAGTATTATTAATCTCATTTTTTAATTCTGTTATTTTATGGTTAAATTTTTCTTTAGAAACAAATTCGTATATCGCTGGGTGCACTGTTATAAGTGTATCTATAAACTCATTATAATCTGCCAAAAAAGATTGGGCAGCTTTATTTAAAGTAACTTTTTGCTGGGAGTTGTTTTTACAAGAAAACAGAATCATAAACGAACCTATAAGAAGAGATAAAAAGATATTTTTCATTTTTTAAATTTTGATTTGATGCAATATTAAAACTGCCCTAAATAAATGAAAGCTTTTTTTTAGAGTATTTTGTTCTGATTTATAAAAAAGAACTTAATATGGTGTTTTATACTTTGCAGGTGTTGTACCCAAAAGCTTTTTAAATGCTTTATAAAAAGCGGATTTAGAATTAAACCCAGATTGATTACCAATGGCTTCTATCGTATATAAAGAGTTATTTTGTAATAACTGTTTTGCTTCTTCAATTCGATATTCATTAACCCAATCTGTAAAGCTTTTACCTAGATTATTATTAAGTAATTTAGATAATTCGTGCGAAGAAATTTCTAGTTTTTGAGCTACCTCTAATAGTTTTAAATCTGGATTTGTAAATAACTTTTCTTTACTCATTATTATATTTAATCGATCTATTAAAACATCTGCTTCTGCCAAGTGACTTGATGTATTTTTCTGTTTAATAGTTTCAAATATTTTTGAAGTAATTTTCTTTTTAAAAAGAAAAAACAAAAAAAACGAATAAAAGAGTGTTGAAAAAATAATCGAACCACTAACAAAATAATCAAACTTTATAAAGGTAAAGGATAGCCAAATAATTAAAACTGCTGTAAACAAAATGAAAACCCATTTCATTTTTATTGGAGTAATTATTTTTCTTTTTAAATTAGATAGTATCGTTAAAGCTGAAAGTAATAGAAAAATCAACCATTGTCCATTTATAATTGGCAGAATCGTTTTTTTGTAGAGTTCGTTATTGTCTGCAAAAGGCACCAAAACGATCAAACCAACAACTATAGACATCCAAAATAAAGTTACCTGTTTCCAATATCGTACAAAAAAAGAGTTTGGTTTAATTATACTTAGGATATAACTAAAAAACAAAGGTCCTATTAACAGAAAAAAAGAAGGTCCCGATTGTAAAAACCAAATTGGTTTTTCTGTAGAAAAGGCATAAAACAATGATTTTAGAACCCTTAGACTCAATATTAATAAGAATACCCCGAAAAGCCGATTACTTAAAATTTTATACGACTTATTTATCAATAAATAAGTCGCCACTATCAAACTATTAAAAGCTCCAATAGCTCCAAAAAAAAATAATATTTGATCGGTATAATTCACTAATTCAAATGTGAAATTTCTGCATTTTTTAGATTTAATAATCTATTTATATTTTATTTCTTATTAAAAACGTATTCATATCATTGTTACAAAAATTAGTAATAGTGTTACTATTCCAACAGTAGTTGTAAATATTCCTACTTTTTTTGATTTTGTCCATCCCGCTAACGAAATCATTACTGATAAAGAGCAAAGTCCAATCATAAAAGCAGACACCCCTATTACCCTAGGAATTAAAAAATCATTTGCTACCACCCGTTGTGCATTTTGATTAACTAAAAAAAGAGTTGTGCATACTGCTGTTAAGC
>CAYGUC010000009.1:0-154225 GCA_964353005.1 uncultured Flavobacteriaceae bacterium
GGGTTGCAACCCTCGATATTTTTTAATTACACACTTCGTGGCTTAGTGCCTTTTAACTCAAAATAGTATACCATGTCCTTGATTCGTTCTAAATACTTATTTTCATTTGTAGTACTATTATTTATTATCTTATCCTGTAATAAGGAAACATCTGTAGATAGAGATACACATGCTATAATGTCTTTATTATTAGGTAATCTATCTCCTGCTCCTCCTCCTGCTCCTCCTGCTCCGGGAACATATAAGAAAGATACTATTGCGTTTAATAGATATGTGGATTCTGTAAGTAAGCTAGAGGTGCATATAGGTATATTAAAGTATTGTGCACCTATAGATGTTGTTGCACGACCCACCAAAGAAAAACTGCCAAAGGAGTATAGGTTATTAGCGGATAAACTAGAATCTCTAGATGCTTGTTTAGATATTAGTAAACAATTGGATGTATCCAAATTACCTGATAATCAAAAAATTCAATGGATCGATAATCTATACAGAGGTATGTTTGAGGACTTGAATATCGATTTCTATATAGCATTCTCGGATGTTATTTTTAATACAGATAAAGATAAGGCTATTGTATATATGAGTAAAAATCGACATCCAATGAGCGGAAGTATCAGCTTAATCTTATTAGAAAAAATCAATAAAAAATGGAAAGTACATAAAAGTATTCTTTTGTCTATTTCTTAATATAGTATCTTTAGAATAAAAAGAGGATGTTTGACTTTTTAGACCCCGCTCTCGCCCAAACCCTTTTGGGCTGCATCAAACTTTGACAAGGAAAGGGTAAACAATGATTTATAAAAACAGTCCATTAAAAATAGGGCGCTGTTTTTTTATGAATAGCTAGGTAAAGGCAAAGTCTCTGGACTTCACAGAACAATTAAAAACGATACATTAAAAGAGAACAAAAAAAGGTGTAGTAAATGTCAAAAGAAAACATAAAATAAATCACTCAAAGTAAGGAGCTCTTGAAAGTAAAGGTAATAGAGAGAATATGAACAAAATAATAGGAATAATTTTGGCAGTATTGTTTATTGGATGTCATACTAAAAAAGTAGAGCCAGATGAGCAAAAATATCTTCGATGGGTAGGAGATATAGAGCAAGATATTACAATAGACAATAAAGATTTCAAATTATGTAGCGGAGATGAAAAGGTGATACAGTATTTTAATGCAGCTAAGGGTTTTAGATATAAAGGAGAAAAAACAATGCTTTTTAAAGTTTTTCAACAAAACTTTACATCTGCCTACCAAGAAAATCAAAATGGATGGATAAGGATACGTTTTATAGTAAACTGTAAAGGAGAAACAGGCAGGTTCAGAATATTAGAATCTGATTTTAACTACACAAAATTTTATTTTAAGGATACTATCAAAAATCAACTCCTTGATATTACCAAAAAATTAGATGGATGGGAACCATTAAAAATGGAAGATCAAGTAAAAGACTATTATCAATACCTTATTTTTAAAATAGAAAAAGGTCAACTAACCGAAATACTACCATGAGGAGATTTATGTTTTTTTTTGTAGTGCTCTTGTTTGTTTCAAAAATAATTGCCCAGCCAAGCTGTTATGCATTTATGCACTATGGAGATACGCTAAAATATAAAGCCTGTGTAAAAGCAGAAGAAAGTAATGCTTATTATCAATTTAGTAAGGAGTTTCAGGAAATTTTGGATGCATCCATACGTATTGACTCTACATTTGCATATGCATATCGCGAAAAATCTGTTGCTTATTTAAAAAGTGGTAATTTTTTGATCTGGAAAAAATGGATCGACAAAGCAGTAAAGTTTAATCCAAAAGATAATTTGGGTTATAGAGGATGGTGTCGTTACCAATTTTTTCGGGATTATAAAGGAGCAATTAAAGATATAGAAGAGTTAGATAGCATAATCAATTATGATATTGGCTATTCTGCTAATGGCTACTATCATTTAAATATAGCTAAAGCACTTTGTTATAAAGCTATTGGAGAAAAGGAGAAGGCTATAAAAATTATAGAAAAGACATTAGAAAACAAAGATTATTCTGTTGGTATATACGATTATTTGCATCTTGGAGTATTGTATTTAGAAACAAAAAATTACGAAAAAGCAAAACAAACACTAGAAAAACAGAGGGTTCAAAACAATATTGCGGAGAACCAATTTTATTTAGCATTAGTTTTTAAATATCAAAAAAAAGAAATGCTATATATAGAACACTTGAATAATGCAAAAGACCTATATGTAAAAGGACAAAAAATGTTCGATCCGTATACTAACCCAATGGATAAGATATATTTAGATGATATAGAAACGGAGTTAATTAACGGAAAAATTGCACACACGATCCCTATAAAAAGGAACTAGAAATAAAAAAACCTAACCATGAAATCACGACTAATAGCAGTTATCTTAACCATTGCGATGATAAGTTGTAAATCAAATTTTAAAAAATCCCATAAAGAGTATACCTTAATTAAAGAAGATGGAATATTTGTAGAAGTATTTGATTCTACCAACGTAAAACCAACCAGGTTTACAGATAACAACACTGTTTATAAAAAAGAATTGGAGTTTATATACTCTTACGAGCATATTACGAAAAACAATAACAAATACTTTTTTAAAGAAGACCCATCAATAGAGGGATGGAAGAATTCCTGGAAGTTTGTTGCTACCGACTCTATAGACGAGAATACTGTTCTAGCGGTTAAAATAAAGATAAGGGAGGGGCTTGAGCCTATAATACAATATGAACCAGATTATAACCAAACCGTGGCGCAATACGAGTATCTAAACAAACATAAAACCTCCCTGTTCAATTCTGCTTCGGGAATTATAGAAAACGAAAAAAACGTGTGGATGCACCCACCAAGAGATAAATATTTTAGGATACTAGAGCTAAACCCTTTTCCGTACATACAAACTCCTTTTAAAGTGGGAAACAAATGGGAATGGAGTTTAAAGATAGGGGATCTTTGGTCCGATAAAAGATGGTTAGCCTGGAAGGGGGGTATCGAAAATAAGTGTGTTTATGAAATAACAAATAAAAAGAAGATAACTACGGCTTTTGGCACTTTAGATTGTTACGTGATCGATAGTCATGCCAAAAGCAGGTTGGGCACCACACAATTACAGGCACTTTATCATGAAAAGTATGGTTTTGTACAACTAAATTATATTAATATTGATGGAAGCAGAACCAATCTCGAACTAATAGAAGTGGTCGATAAATAAAATAAGTATTTGTAAATTCCCACTATTGCCCCAAACCTTTTCGGGTCACGTTAAAGTTGCTTTGTCATTCCGTTGAAAAACGGAATCCATATAGCAGAGCTACGGTTATATTTTATTTTGAAATTTCAGGCAAAAAGATTCGGTTTTATTGAGTAAATTTAAGTTGGAAGTGGTACAAAAGAAAACGAACTCTATAAAAAACCTAAACGATGTGATTATGAACCAAGCCAACCTAATTGGTAGAAAAAAATATGTTTTATTTTTATTGTTATGTTGTACAATGCAAACGATAGCTTATTGCCAGATAGAGGAAATGTATAAAAAATTTGTGTCCAAAGATGGGGATATAAATTATTTAGCTCCCTTTCAATTTTTAGAACAGGACACCTTAAGTACTCACTTTAAGCAACAACACCTTTACCAACAGTACTCTTATATACATCTGTTTGATAGATTACAACAATCATTTGCTGCTAAACAAAAAGATAAAGACAGTCTATCGTATCTGGATGCTAAACAAGAGATTGTATCGCAAATCGCAGATAAAAGGATAGTAATGTTTAATGAAGAACACCATAATCCGTTTCATAGATTATATCTGGAAACCTTACTTACCGATTTTAAAAAGCAAGGGTTTTCTGTCTTGGCTGTAGAAACTTTAAATTGGGAGGATAAGGAGTTAAATTCCAGAAAATATGCTATAAGTGCTACCGGCACCTACACCAAAGAACCCTATTTTGCCAATCTGGTTCGCAAAGCCATAAAGTTGGGGTATACAGTATCGCCTTATGAAACCAGAGATACTTTGGATTATAGTATTGCAAACAGAGAAAAAAACCAAGCCAATAATTTAGCTAAAATACTAAAAGAAGAATCTGGTAAAGTATTGGTGTTGGCCGGATATATGCACATAGCAGAAAAACCCGTACAAGGATACCATGGCGTTAATGAGTGGATGGCGAGTATCTTAAAAAGAGAACACGGTATAGACCCTTTAACCATAGACCAAACCTCTATGATTAGTATAGCAGGTATAGACAAGGTATCTGTACCATATAAGGATAAAAAAATATATATACCAGAACAAAACACAGGAGTGCATGATATATCCTTGGTATATCCAAAAAACCCAGAATACCTGCATAAAAGATTAGGTAAAAAAAAGATAGAAGTTAATTTTTCTGCCAACTCTGCGCATAATGATGGGTTGATCCAGTTTTATGTAAAAAAAGAATACGAAACCCATAAAGATAAAGCTATACCGTATGAGCAGTTTTTGATTAATGCTACAAAAATGAGCATGTATCTGGATCCGGATTTAGAATATCTGGTTGTTATAAGAGATAAAGACTATAGTATAATCACTCAAAAAAGGATATCTAATTTTGATCCGATACAAATATGATTCGCATAGTATTTGTATAGTTATTTTAAGAATAGAACAAAAAAGTGTAACACCTATAAATGAGCTCCTTTGTCATTCCGTTGAAGAACGGAATCCATTAGGAAGCTACCTACATATAATTTCACACAATGTAAACTAAAACGCTAATAAAATGAAAAAAGTACTCTTATTACTAAGCCTTATTACCATTGGTTATTCTTGTGGTTCAGACGATGATAAGCCATCAGAGCCAGAAATATCCCCTTTTGAATATACTCAAGAAGAAAAAGATGCTGAAATCGCTTGGATTGAAAATTATATAAAAGAAAACAACATTGAAGGAATGATTAAAAGTGATTCTGGTTTATTTTACCGTATAGACAGGCAAGGCGACGGTTTGCCTATATATAAGGATTATAATGTATTAGGGCTTGTAACATCCACTTTAGTCGAAACAGGGGTAGTGGTAGAGGATACGAATAGGGAACTTTTTCCTATTGGCACAGAGTATAGGCTCTATATGTTTGATCCATTACATGCAGGAATGCGCGAGGCTTTTGCACTATTAAATGAAGGAGGAAAAATAACGGTAATCCTCCCGTCTTTTTTAGAATTAGGAAAAAGCGAAGGATATTCTACATTGTTAACAAGTGGTATCCCACCAGAATCAATTTTAAAAAAAGAAATTGAAGTTACTTATATTACCCGAACCCCTAAATAATTATTCTGTGGATATTCTAGAATTTGAAAAATTATTAGGAGAGTATATTTCGGTTAATAAACGAGTTATCTTGTCATTCCCTTGAAAAACGGAATCCATTAGCAGGCTATTTACATATAAATTTAACCAGATGAGTTAGGCAGAGCTAGCTACATAAAGTCTTCTGACTTTGTAGAAAAATAAAAAACGATAAGCGAAAAGATAACAAAAAGAGGTAATAGTAAATGTCAAAAAAGCATAAAATAAATCACTCAAAGTTGAGAGGATTTGCTAGCAAGATATTTTCCTTATTTTAAAACTATAATTTATGAAAACTAAAATGAATGTTTTAAACAAAATATCTAAATCAATTAATCAATTAGGGGATTTAGAATTAGTAATCTATGTATTAACTCTGGTAATGGGTTTTATATATGTAAGTTGGGAGTTAGGCAGAGCCTATGCCAGAATGTAAAAATTTAATACTACTAATTATGAAAATATTTGATTTGAAAAACAAAAAAACAATGGGACTTATAGTTGTTATTTTTATAGGAGTTATGGTAGCTGCGATTCTTTTATTCGAAAAAGGAGAGTCTTTAGGAAAAGCATTAGTGTCTTAAAATAGAAACAACATACTATATTAAGCCTTTCGGCAAGATCGGTACAGGCTATCAAAGGATAAGTTTACCGCTCTAAAGTATAAAAAACAAAAAAGCCTTACATCTCTGTAAGGCTTAATTTTACCTGTGGTCCCACTTGGGCTCGAACCAAGGACCCCCTGATTATGAGTCAGGTGCTCTAACCAGCTGAGCTATGGGACCTAAAACGGAGCGCAAATTTAAACATTTGATATAAACGCACCAAACATTTTTATATAATTTTAAACACCTTTTTTATAATAGCAAATAAAAAGAGATGTAGGTTTTAGTTTTCTCCTTGATTTACAGGTTTTTCCTGACATAATTCTATCAAAACTCCATTGGTGCTTTTTGGATGTAAAAAGGCAACTAATTTGTTATCGGCACCAGATTTAGGAGTTTTGTTGATTAATTGAAAGCCTTCTTTTGCTAACCGATCCAATTCTAGTTCGATATTTTCTACATCAAAAGCAATATGGTGAATACCCTCTCCCTTTTTTGCTATAAATTTTCCGATAGGGCCATCCTCATTGGTACTTGCCAATAACTCTATTTTACTATCCCCTACTTTAAAAAAAGAAGTAAGTACAGCTTCACTTTCTACAGCCTCTTGCTTATATGGGGGTACTCCCAAAAGTTTTTCATATAATCTATTTGCTTGCTCTATATCTTTTACAGCAATGCCCAGATGTTCTATTTTTTTGATAGGATTCATTTTTACTGTTTATAATGTATTCAGTAAAAATACAATTATACGATTTACGGATGAGAATTTCTTATAAAAAAAACGACTCCCGAGGTAACTACTCTCAGGAGTCTAAATTGAAACATAATTGTATTTACACAAACTCAACTTATACTAATCATGACAGTTTCAATTGTACTATTATATTATTTCTACAAATTTGTAGTTCCGTTTTCAATGTATTTGTACGTATATAACGTAATATAATTACGGTTACCCTATGTTTTTTAGTAATTTTAGCGAATATTTAACGTTTTCCATTCCTTTTAAGTGCTTATAAATGAATTTTATTCAAAGTAATTTCACTTATATTTCACTGAAAACTAGATACCTATGTGCGATTGTCAGGTCGATCGGAGTCGAGACCTAACAATTTGATCAAAAAACACCTCTCGATTATGTTTGTATAGAGCAAAGTTGAAATATTAAGGGGGATATAAGGAAAGATAAAACCGCTGTATGTCTTAATGATTTTAATATGTATTTTTGTACCATGGAAACAAACAGACAGAAAAAAATTGCAGGAGTATTGCAGCAAGATGTAGCAGATGTAATACAAAGTGCATTGCGAGAAGCAGGAGTGCAAGGAATATTGGTTTCTGTAACCAAAGTAACGGTAACCACAGACCTTTCTATAGCAAAGGTGTATATGAGTATTTTTCCGCATCAGGAAGGGGAAAAGGTATTAAAAGAAGTAAATGCAGTAAAATCACAAATAAAACATAAAGTAGCACAGCGCACTAAACACCAATTGCGACGTATGCCAGAGCTATCGTATTTTATAGACGATTCTTTAGAGTATATTTCTAATATAGAAGAAGCAGTAAAGGGTAAAGAGGATCCTATACATAATCCCGAACTTCTGGAAAGACGCAAAAAGAAGTGAATTTTTCGTACTACATCGCAAAGCGATATCTATTTTCGCCTGGCAGCAGTAATGCCATTAATATCATTACCATTATTGCAGCTACAGGGGTAGTAATAGGAGCAATGGCTTTGTTTTTGGTACTTTCGGGATTTGCTGGGCTCAAAGATTTTAGCCTTCAGTTTTCTACCTATTTTGATCCCGATCTAAAGATTTTTCCAGAAAGCGGAAAAACATTTATGTTTACCAAAACCCAAAAAGAAAAACTTGCCAAACTAGACGGGGTTGCCCATTTTTCTGAAATTGTAGAAGAACGTGTTTTTTTAGAATACAGAGGTAAACAAAAAACTACCTTTATAAAAGGAGTAGATGCCAATTATCCTAAGGTTATCTATACCGATAGTATTATAATATATGGGGAGTGGTTGACTAATAACGATTTTCAGGTAGTTGCAGGCAATAGTATTAGTAGAGAGCTTAGTATGGTGCCAGAGCAAACCTATACCAACCTGCTTAGTATCTACGTTCCTAAACCCGGAAAAGGTATCCCCAGCGACCCAGCTAAAGCATTTAGTTCAGAAAAAGCAGTAACCATTGGTATTTATAGTGTAAACGAGGAGCTGGATAAAAAATATATTTTTGCTACTACAGATATGGTTCGCAAGCTGCTGGAGTTGCCAGAAGATAAAGTAACCCATATCGAACTTAAATTATCTACACAAGCAAACGAAGAGGAGGTTAGGCAAAACCTACAATCTATTTTTGAGAATAGGGTGGTTGTAAAAAACAGGATGCAGCTTAACGATACCTTGTATAAGATGCTAAATACCGAAAATTTGGTATCCTATCTGGTAATCACCCTAATTGCCATTATTGCATTACTTAATGTTGCAGGAGCTATTATAATGATGATTATTGATAAAAGAAGCAATGTAAAAACACTATACAATGTTGGAGCATCTTTGGTAAGTATTAGAAAAATATTCTTGTTTCAAGGTTCTCTTATGACTGTTTTAGGAACTTTACTAGGATTACTTTTAGGATGTATACTTATTGTGTTGCAGCAACAATTTGGGTTATTAATGATTACGCCATCACTACCATATCCAACTCGCATAACCGTTATGAGTTTCGTTGTTGTATTTTTTACAATTACCATAATCGGTTTTATAGCTTCATTATTAGCATCTAGCAGGATCAATCAAAAATTGGTAAACTAATATTGATATATGTATTTGGGCGTTCGGGCGGGCTATCCGTTTTTACTCCTCGATACGTTGCTCCCTCGCCAAGCTTATCCTGATCCTTCCGAAAGGCGGAAGATAGTAAATATGTTGAGGTAACTCGAAGGGTAAAATAACAAAAGGCTCAGGAGAACAACTTCTCTGCGGGGTAACCACTACTATCCCTAACGCAAATCAAATCAAAAAACACTAGCGAACTTTTGATTTTCTGGTTTTACATTTTGTGTCCTAACATAACGTGAGTTCGACGTAAGGACTTAGTTTTAAAAAGCCGTCAAATTGAGTGATTTTTCATAGTGAAACGGAGAAAAATTGTATCGAAATTAGGCTTTTGCTTAAAAATTTACTTGTCTTCGATACAATTTTCTGTCAAAAATCACTCTGACTGACGTAAATTTTCTTACATCGAACTCACGTTAACATAGATTCCGTTTTTCAACGGAATGACAATGACTGTGTATTCTTTATTACTTTTTAGTACAATACATTCAATTTTTTGTCATTCCAGCGTAGGCTGGAATCCATTTAGCGTTAGGATTATTAGAAATAGATTCCATTCTTCAATGGAATGACAAAAACCAATAGTGCCCTGAGGTGACTCGAAGGGCAAAATAGCAAAGAGCTTAGGGAAGGGAAACTCAAAGAGCAATGTTTCTATACAAATTCGAACCCTTTAAACGTAGATTCTACTTCATCAAAAGCAGCAAATACATCCTCTGGCAAATCACTGGTTACCATTTTGGTTCGATACTCTTTAAAATGCGGAATCCCTTTAAAGTAATTAGTATAATGTCTTCGGGTTTCAAAAACCCCTAGTTTTTCTCCTTTCCAGTCTATTGCCATTTGCAAATGTCTGCGTGCTGCAGAAACACGTTCCTCTATAGTAGGAGGGGGTAAATGTTCACCCGTATTAAAGTAGTGTTTAACTTCTTTAAAAAACCAAGGATAACCAATACTTGCCCTACCTATCATAGCACCATCTAAGCCATATTGATCCCTCATTTCCATAGCGCGTTCTGGAGTATCCACATCGCCATTACCAAATACAGGAATATGCATTCTGGAGTTGTTTTTTACATCGGCAATAGGTCGCCAATCCGCATTACCTTTATACATTTGTGCTCTGGTACGACCATGTATAGCGATTGCTTTGGCTCCTACATCTTGTAATCGCTCTGCTACTTCTACAATTTTTATAGAGTCATGATCCCACCCCAATCGGGTCTTTACCGTTATTGGTAATTTAGTGTGTTCTACCATTGCTTTGGTAAGCGATACCATAAGATCTATATCTTTAAGTATGCCCGCTCCGGCACCTTTACTGACCACTTTTTTTACAGGACATCCAAAATTAATATCAATAATATCTGGTCCGGACGCTTCTACAATCTCTACAGATTTTAACATCGAATCTAGATTGGCTCCAAAAATTTGGATTCCCACAGGACGTTCTTTTTCATAAATATCCAGTTTCATCACACTTTTTGCAGCATCCCGAATCAATCCCTCGCTGGATATAAACTCTGTGTATACCACATCGGCACCTTGCTCTTTGCATAATGCGCGAAAAGGGGGGTCGCTTACGTCCTCCATTGGTGCTAGCAACAAAGGGAATTCTCCTACATCTATGTCTCCTATTTTAGCCACGGGATTTGTTTTTTTGCAAAAGTACAAATTCTTTCAGACCTCAGAGGTGGTTAAGACCTGTGAGGTCTAAAAATATAGTAGGAGATAGTATAAACCTTCTAAAATCGATTATATTTGCAAGTCATTAAGAGCGTGAATACTGCGTGAGGGATAGAAGCAGGCTACCATGTAGCGCGTATAGCCCGACCTGTAATGCAATGCAAGGTCACGCCTTAATTATTTTGAAAAAGAAGAATAGCCTTTTAAAGAGGTGCTTAAATTAGGATTAGTATACCAAACGAAACGATTATGTAGAGTAGATGGTATATAAGACAAGAGAAACCATACATGAAAAACATTAGAAATTTTTGCATTATAGCGCATATTGATCACGGTAAAAGTACGTTGGCAGATCGATTATTGGATTTTACAGGTTCTGTAACTGCTCGCGAAGCACAAGCACAACTTTTGGATAGCATGGATCTGGAGCGGGAGCGTGGGATTACTATTAAAAGTCATGCGATACAGATGGAGTATATGCATAAAGGCGAAAAATATATCTTAAATCTTATTGATACTCCTGGGCATGTAGATTTTTCTTACGAGGTTTCCCGATCTATCGCAGCTTGTGAAGGGGCTTTACTTATTGTAGATGCTGCACAAAGTATACAGGCACAAACCATTTCTAATTTATATCTGGCATTAGAGAATGATCTGGAGATTATACCAGTACTTAATAAAGTAGATTTGCCTAGTGCAAATCCAGAAGAGGTAACCGATGATATTGTAGATCTATTAGGATGTGATCCAGAAGATGTGATACCTGCTAGTGCCAAGACAGGTATTGGGATAGAAGAAATACTAACTGCAGTTATTGAGCGAATTCCTGCGCCAAAAGGTGTAGAAGATGAACCATTACAAGCATTGATTTTTGACTCGGTATACAACCCTTTTAGAGGAGTAGAAACCTATTTTAGAGTAGTAAACGGAGAAATTAAAAAAGGACAGCAGATAAAATTTGTTGCTACCGGGAAAAACTATTTTGCAGATGAGGTAGGAACTTTAAAACTAAATCAGGTTCCTAAGCAAGTTATCAAAACGGGAGATGTAGGATATCTTATTACAGGTATTAAAGATGCTCGAGAGGTAAAAGTAGGAGATACGATTACCGATGCTAAAACTCCTACAAAAAATGCAATTAGTGGTTTTGAAGATGTAAAACCAATGGTATTTGCTGGTATCTACCCTGTGGATACCGAAGATTATGAAGAGCTTCGTAGTTCTATGGAAAAACTACAACTTAATGATGCATCTCTGGTATTTGTTCCAGAAAGTTCTGCAGCTTTAGGTTTTGGTTTTAGATGTGGGTTTTTAGGAATGTTACACATGGAGATTATCCAAGAACGTCTGGAACGCGAATTTAATATGACCGTTATTACTACGGTACCTAACGTATCTTACCATGCCTTTACCAATAAAAATCCAGATGATATAATTATAGTTAATAATCCATCAGATTTACCAGACCCATCTTCGATGAATCGCGTCGAGGAACCTTATATTAAAGCTTCTATTATTACCAAATCAGATTTTGTAGGCGCTGTAATGTCTTTGTGTATCGAAAAACGGGGAGAGATTACCAATCAAACGTATCTAACTACAGAACGAGTAGAATTAACTTTTGATATGCCATTGGCAGAGATTGTTTTTGATTTTTATGATCGTTTAAAAACCGTGTCCAAAGGGTATGCCTCTTTTGATTATTCTCCTATTGGTCTTAGAGCTTCTAAATTGGTAAAAGTAGATATCTTACTTAATGGTAATATTGTAGATGCATTATCTGCATTATTACATAAAGACAATGCTTATGATATTGGTAAAAAGATATGCGAAAAGTTAAAAGAATTAATTCCTCGCCAACAATTTGATATCCCTATACAAGCAGCGATCGGAGCTAAGTTTATTGCTCGTGAAACGGTAAAAGCCCTGCGTAAGGATGTAACAGCAAAATGTTACGGAGGAGATATTTCTCGTAAACGTAAATTATTAGAAAAGCAGAAAAAAGGAAAAAAACGCATGCGTCAGGTGGGTAACGTAGAAATCCCTCAGGAAGCATTTATGGCAGTCCTTAAGCTTAACGATTAAATTTTAATCCACACACCGTAGTAGATCGTTTTTAATCTGTATTAGAATTATAATTTCATAAAGGTTACATTCAAAAATCAAAATATATTTTTGCAAGAACATTATGTAGTCTTGCAATAAATCAGGATAGGGATTACTATAAGCATATACAAAATCCTTAAAAATAGGAATCGGTTTTTATCCAAACTAAAGATACATGACAGAAAGAGATAAATATTTTATGGGTAGGGCTATTGCGGTAGCCGAACAAGGAATGAATTCTAATACAGGAGGTCCTTTTGGAGCTGTAGTTGTAAAGGATGACCAAATAATAGCAGAGGGATGTAATAGTGTTACCTCTACCAATGATCCTACTGCCCATGCTGAAGTAGTTGCTATACGAGAGGCGTGTAGAAAATTAAAAACATTTCAGCTAGAGGAGTGCGTAATTTATACTTCGTGTGAACCTTGCCCGATGTGTCTTGGTGCAATTTATTGGGCAAGACCCCAAAAAGTGTTTTATGGTTGTACAAAAGAGGATGCAGCAGCTATTGATTTTGACGATCAGTTTATTTATGATGAATTAGATAAAGGAATAGATAACCGACAAATCAACTTTATAGGATTAATGCGAGAAGAAGCTGTTACAGTCTTTAAGCAATGGGAAGAGAAAATGGATAAAACCGCATATTAGTATACATGTTAATATGCAGTTTTTTGATTAAAAATAATTTATATATTAATCAAAGCTTTTTTAGCCAGAATCATTTTTTCTAACATATATTCTACACCATTTTCATTATTACTTTTTGTAGTGTAGTTGGCAATAGCTTTAACATTGGGATGTGCATTTTGCATAGCAAAACTATATGTAGCTCTGGTCATCATCTCCAGATCATTATTATAATCTCCAAATACCATAGTTTCTTCTGGGGATATATTATAACTTTCTTGTAGTTGTTGTAATGCGTATCCTTTATTGGCAAGATTGTGAGAAAGATCTAACCAAATCTCGCCAGATACTTTTACTTTTAAACTGTTTTCGAGATGTTTAAAAGCTGGGTACAGGTATTTTTCTGCTCCTTTTTGATTACAAATAGCAATTTTAAGGTATTGATCATTGGTGATATCTGCTAGGTTTTCCACTATTTGGTAACGATCATAAAACTCACTAAACATATCTATAAAACTTTGTCCATGGTTCTCGACATACCCACGTTTTCGTCCACACAGAACAACTTGTGAGCCCTTTAGCGTTTTAATAATTTCTAATAATTCAAGATATGTTTGGCGATCAATCTCTGTAGTTTGTAACTCATTATCTTGTCGCATAGTTAATGCGCCATTTTCTGCGATAACATAGATATCGTCTTTAATAGGTTTTAGCTTATCGATAATACTATAATATTGTCTTCCGCTGGCAGCAACAAAAGTTACTCCAAGGCTATGTAGTTCTTCAAATAGTTCAAAGAAATATTGACTTACTTCTCCTTTACTATTAAGAAGTGTGCCATCCATATCTGTAGCAACCATTTTGATTTTAGCTAAATCCATATTGATTTATAATTTATAAGATACAAAGGTATGTAGTTACCACAAATAGAATATGGTGGTACTGTGAAATTTATATTAAATTAGCAAAAACCTATAAAAGGGTATCTTTTATTGAAAATTCTGTAATTTGAACAGGCTTTAAAGCTCTTCAGTATATCTGGGGTACTATGGCTAAGCTAATAAATTGTATGGATTCAGAAAAATAAGAAGTACGATAATTTAAAAAAACAAAAACAGGAAATGAAATTTTTTCAGAAAGAGATCCAGCTTCCTTCTTACTCAAGGGGATTTCATCTTATAACCAAACAAATCGTTACTGAAATTACTGAAATCAAAGAAATTAGAATAGGGCAATTGCAGGTGTTTATTAAACACACTTCTGCCAGTATTACTATAAACGAAAATGCAGATGCTACAGTACGTGAGGATTTTGAAGGCCATATGAATATAATGGTTCCTGAGGGAGCACCTTATTATAAACATACCTACGAAGGGCCTGATGATATGCCCGCTCATATTAAAGCTTCATTACTAGGAGCTTCGGTTCTTATACCAATTACGAATGGGAGATTAAATATGGGAGTTTGGCAAGGTATTTATTTGTGTGAGCATAGGGATTATGCAGAAGGCAGAAGTTTAATTTTAACTGCTTATGGAATGGGGTAATTTGTTTCGAAAGCCTAAAAAACCCTTCACAAAGCACAATTTTGAGCGTTCTGAAGGGTTTAATGTTGTACTTGATTTACAAGATATATGTTACTATTTTAAAACCAATTTGCCCAAGGAATTCTGGATAGCATAAGAATCCATGCAATAGTATAAAAAATAGCTAGTATTTTAAATTTTGGTGTAGAGGTAAGTTTTTTCTTGTGTTTAGAATATCCCATAGTAATAAAAACAATCGTTAAAATCATTACGGTAGGATGTTCTACATTATATAATCGTAGAGTAGCATCTTTCATGATTTCGCCCATTTTATGAGTTCCTGAGAACCAGACAACAAGAGGAGATACAAAGAAAATAATAATACCTATTAAAAGTTGAATATGCGTTACAATAAGCGCAAATAAAGAAATTCTAAAATCTTTTGGACCATATTCTTTTTTGGTAAAGAACCCAATAAGTGCATTAATAGTAGCTAAGGTAACAATAAGAACAACGAGATAAGCCCAATAAGAGTGAACGATTTGAATAGCTTCGTACATAATGAGGTGTTTAGTTTGTTCAAAGGTACATATAATGCATAAAAAAACCTTGTTTTTAAAAACAAAGGATTGTGATTAGTATGTGTTTCTCACAAAACAATTTTTTATTTGATTAAAACCAAGATTTTAAAAAAAATTAACCCAGATTATCCGGGTTAAAATATAGTATATGGGTTCTTTTACAAACTATAAACAGATGTTTTTACTCTAAGGCTTCTTGAGGGACTTCTCCTGTTAAGGTTTGTAAAAACAAATGAATCTCATTTACTTGTTGTGAACTCAATTTTTGGTTTAATTGCGTCTCTCCCATAATAGCAATGGCTTTTCTAAGATTTTGGACACTACCATCATGAAAGTAAGGTGCGGTTTTTTCAATATTACGTAATGATGGAACTTTAAATACATATTTATCTGCTTCATTTTTGGTAAGATCAAATTTACCATTATCAATGTTTTTACTTTTTGTATGATCCCAATAATTTACGGTAAGTCCAAATTTTTGGTACATATCCCCTCCTAATAATGCTCCAGAATGACAGGTGGTACAGCCAACACTTATAAAGGTTTCCATACCTTGTTTTTCGTATTTATTTAATGCAGAATTTTCGCCTGCTATATAAGTATCAAATTTAGATGGGGTAATTAGTTTTCGTTCAAAAGCGCCAATGGCTTTTTCTATATTTTTATAGGTTATAGGTTGTTTTTCCTTGGGGAACGCTTTGCCAAAAAGCTCGATGTATTCGTCAATTTTAGATATTCGATCCACTACTACTTTTTCGCTGGGCATTGCCATTTCTATAGGGTTTAAGATTGGGCCTCCTGCCTGTGCTTCTACATCGGGTTCGCGTCCATCCCAAAATTGGGATATATGTAGTGCAGCATTAAGAGTTGTAGGGGAGTTACGTCCTCCTGGTTTACCATCATTACCTATCGAAAAAGATAGGTTGTCTACCCCAAACGTTTTTAAATTATGACAGGTATTACAGCTTTGAGTATTGTCTTTAGAGAGTCTCTTATCATAATACAATTTTTTACCCAGAACTACTTTTTCATTAGAAATGGGATTGTTTTTATTTTCGGCTATTTCGGGCAATGCTCCAAAGGTTTTTCTGGCCTTTTTGTCGGTTTCTGATGTTGTTTCTGATTTAGTTCCAATAGAAACCGGAACATAGTCTTTGTCTTTTTGTTTGGGATCTTTTTTACATCCTATGCATAATACAAGGATAAAGACCCATTGAAGTACGTTTTTCATGTTGTTAATTTTGTGTTATATATGTCAAAGTTGGTTTTCTTACTGTCGTTATACTATAGTAATGCTTACAAAAAAAAAGAATATTTTTTCTAAAAAATATAAGTGCTTAAAAATCAAAATATAAAACGGTTTTTGAAGTGTTTTATTTCTTTTTATTATGAGGAATAAGGAGAGTTAAAAATTGGAGGCTTTTTTATATAGGATATACTTCTTCTAGAGTAGCGGTGGATAAGTAAAACCAATTTAATTTTGAAATACGACATTTTAGAATGGAATTGGCATAATGTCTAAAAGAGTATAAAAGCAAAAATCCTCGTTCGATAATCGAACGAGGATTTTTAAAAATACAATTTTTATATCTTAGAAGTTGTAACGTAAACTAGCATTCCAAGTTCTTCCTGCGCCAAAAAATACTCGGTTTGAAGTTGCAATACCATCATAGGTATCATCTCCTTCTTCTGCAAAATTATTAGTATCTGATTCAGAAATATAAATCTCATTAAGTACATTATAAACATTAAGTCTAAAGCTTAAAGAATTAGTACCACTTAGCTTCATTTTGTATGAAAAACCACTATCTAATAAACCATACGAAGGTAATTCTAGCGCTCCTTCATTTGTTACTCTAGTTGCGTCGAAGTCAGCAAATAATTTGTCAACATATCGATAATTAGCATCTAATTTTAAATTCTTAGTCACTTTGATTGCAGCTCCTAAACTAGCTGTTAATTGCGGAGAATCTCCTACTTTAACACCGTCTAAAGGTAAGTTTACGCTTTCTGGTATTTCGTCTAATCCTGTGATAGGGCTATTACTCTCGTCAAAGAAAGTAGCGGTAGGATTTCCATTATACTCCCATATACCATATGAAAACTGACCGTTGATCTCTAGAATATCTAGAGGTTGAGCGTTAAAATCTATTTCAAGACCAGAATGTACTTGCTCTATACCTAGTAAGTTTGCAGAACCTCTTATTTCTGTACCATTTACGTTAAAAGTAACGTTAGTACTTTCAAAACGATCAGCCCATGAAGTTCTGTATAGGTTTACATTTGCTCTAAAACCAGGGACTCTTAAACCATATCCAACTTCAACTCCTATGATTTTTTCGTTTTCTAGGTTTTTGTTAATATCATTAGAAACAAAACTAGGAAAAACAGCATCAAATTTAGGTTGCTTAGAGTAATATCCAGCATTGGCAAATACATTATGAATATCATTAATATTCCAGTTTAATCCTCCTTTAATGTTACCACCAAGTATGTTTTCAAAATCTGATTCTTGTTCAGGATCCGAATCTAAATAATTAAAATAATCTATTCTTTTGAATCCTTGTTGAGAAACAGATCCTTGAGCAAAAGCAGATATTGTTCCATTAGTATATTCTACCTGACCGAATCCTCCCAGCCAGTTTACAATACCTTCATTATAATAATCTATTTTAACTTCATCGTCGATGTTAGAAAATACATTAAACGCATTTCCTGCAGTTGGCTTATAGGTTTGTGTAATAAATCTGTAAGGTGCATTTATATTATCATTATCCACATAAGCGTCTGCCCCTAAAAGATCTACTAATCTTCTGTAGTGTATGCCTTTGTATGTACGTATGTCAACTCCCAAATCATAACTCCAGTTATCGTTGATTTGATTGTTAAAATTAACGATAGCACCATACCAGTTATGAGAGTTTACAGAAGATCGTTGTGAGATACCATTTTCTCTACCAAATACATGACCTGCATCATTTACATAATCAGAATCACTATTGTTTCCACTAATAAACTGTCCTTGGTAAGCAGTGTTTCCACCTCCTGTGTATCCTTGTCTTGGGTCAAATCCAGCGATATTACCACCAGAATTGTGACTAATTATGTCATCTACTCGTATTAATCCATTAGGAGTCTTTAAAGCAGAGCTAAAGGATCTTGAGCTTCTTGTATCAGGACCATCGTTAGCTTTTATTTGTCCTATAGATCCAATAGAGCCACCACGACCAAAAGATGCATATAATGAAGAAGATAGAGTTGCCTTATCATTAATATTCCAATCCCAGTTTAAAGAGGTGATAGGTTTGTGATAGAAGTTTCCTCCAAAAGTAAATTCTTTTCCTTCTCTGGTTCCCCAGTCACTATTATATTTTATTCTTGGATCTACTCCATTTCCATATCTTATATAATCTCTTATAGAAGGAGCAAAACTTCTCTGGTTATGTTGTTGTGGAGCACCAGTTAGAGTAAAGTTAAAATCATGCTTATCATTAGGCTTATAACCAACACCAACAAAATAGTTAAATCCTTCAAAAGAAGTTCCATCTACGTATCCATCACCAGCGGTTCTGCTGAAAAGATAAGAAGAAGACCATCCTTTTTCATTAACTCCTGTTGAATAAGACATTACAGTTTTAAGGTAATCATTGTTCCCAACTGCAGTACTTATAAAACCACCTTCTTTACGGTCGGCAGATCTGGTAACAACATTTATTGTTCCTCCAACTGAAGAAATTGCTAATTTAGAAGATCCTAAACCTCGTTGTACTTGCATTGCAGTAGTAACATCAGATAATCCTGCCCAATTACTCCAAAATACGGCACCATTTTCCATGTCATTAATAGGAATACCGTTAATAAGAACGGCAGTATTTTCTTGATCAAAACCACGAATATTTATACGAGCATCTCCAAATCCCCCACCTTGTCTTGTAGCATATACAGAAGGCGTATTGTTTAATATCTCTGGTAATTCTTGAGACCCTAATTTTTCTTGAATTTCAGAAGCTTTAATTGTAGATACTGCCACAGGAGTTTCTCTGTCCTTTGCAATATCTAATACCCCAGTTATTACAATTTCTTCTAAAGAGTTATCCAGATCTAAACTAATAGTTCCAAGATCTTGATCTCCATTAGTTACATCAAAAGCGATGTTTTTGGGTCCAAATCCTACATAAGAAATATTAATTGTTCCTGTAAGACTACTTACTTTAATAGAAAATTTTCCATCAAAGTCTGTTGTAGTTCCATTAGAAGTTCTTACTTCTAAAATATTTGCTCCTGGTAGCGGAGCATTTGATTCGGCATCAAATACCGTTCCTGTTACTACCCCCTGTGCAAACGTCTCCCCAACGATTGCCATAAGGATTACAACTAATAAAAATGTAATCTTTTTCATGAGTGTTGTTTAATTGTTTTGTTTGTTTTATAAAACTTTCAGCAAAAAAATAAACATACCAATACGTAGTTTAAGAGGTATTTAAATTGCATCCTGTTTTACATTAATTTATAGCATTAATAATCTTCGCAAAAAAACGAATCTTTATGCATGCATAGTTTATCTTAATGTTAAGTTTTTCACAGATTTTTGTTATGGTTTTTGAGTTGATTTTTAGATATAGTGTATTGATATTTAATAAATTAAAAATACTGAAAAGTTGTGGTTCAAAAAAATATTAACTAACAATTGATACATTTTTGTAACAATTATAAAAAAAGAACGTTAGCAGAATTTAAATCGTAGTTTTTTTATATACTATAAAAGTTGTTAATGTAACCTCTTTGAAAGAATACCCATTGTGTATGTGTAAAAATTGTTTATTGTTTCTTTTCCAGATATTGTTGTAAAAGTGCACTGGTAGAAGAGTCGTGATGTTCAATTTTTTCAGCACTAATCTCAGATAATATAGAAGTTGCCAATTGCTTACCTAGTTCTACTCCCCATTGGTCATAACTAAAGATATTCCATACAATACCTTGCACAAAAATACGCTGCTCATACATAGCTATTAATGCTCCGAGATTTTTTGGTGTAAGAGAATCTATTAAAATAGTAGTAGTTGGTTTGTTACCAGTAAAAACTTTAAACGGAATTAGTTGCTTTAATTGATCTGGAGATAAGTTTTTAGAGCCTAAATCTTTTATTACTTCTTTTTCTGTTTTGCCATGCATTAAGGCTTCTGTTTGCGCAAAAAAGTTTGCCATTAACTTATCTTGATGTTCTTGATCGCCAAATAAAGAGTTTTTAAAGCCTATAAATTCTGAAGGAATTAGTTTAGTACCTTGGTGGATTAATTGAAAAAAAGCATGTTGTGCATTGGTTCCGGGTTCTCCCCAAATAATTGTTCCTGTTTGATAAGAGACAGGGTTTCCGTTGCGATCTATACTTTTTCCGTTACTTTCCATAATACCTTGTTGCAGATATGCTGGTAATCTATGTAAGTATTGAGAATATGGCAGTATAGCTTCACTTTCTGCCTTAAAAAAGTTATTGTACCATATACTTAGCATTGCTAGTAATACAGGAATGTTTTCTTCAAACAGAGTGTTCTTAAAATGTTCATCCATTTCATGAGCACCTTCTAGTAATGCCTCAAAATTTTCAAAACCTACCGATAGACTTATGGATAATCCAACAGCACTCCATAAAGAAAAGCGGCCGCCTACCCAATCCCATAGGGGAAAAATATTTTCTTCGCTTATCCCAAAGTTGGTAACATTAGGGGTGTTGCTCGATACGGCTACAAAGTGTTTGCTGACAGCGTTTTTTGGAGCGTTTTTGGTAAACCAGTTTCTTGCTGTAGTAGCATTGGATAAAGTTTCTTGTGTAGAAAAAGTTTTGGATACTACTACAAATAAGGTAGTTTCTGGGTTTAGTTTTTTTAGATTTTGATGTACATGATCCCCATCTACATTAGAGATAAAGTGTACATTAAGATGGTTTTTGTAAAAAGCTAAGGCCTCTGTGATCATTGCAGGGCCAAGATCAGACCCTCCAATACCAATATTTACAATGTCGGTAAAAGGTTTATTGGTATACCCTTTGCGATCTCCCAAAATGATTTGATTGCTAAATTTTTTTATCTTTTCTTTGACTTCAGTGATTTCTGGAACTACATTTTTACCATCAATTTTTATAGAATTGGTAGAAGGGGCTCTAAGTGCTGTATGCATAACTGCGCGACCTTCAGTTTCATTAATTATGCTTCCGTTAAAATAAAGATGTATGGCTTCATCAAGCTTTACTTCTTTGGCGAGATTTATTAGTAGTTTTTTGGTAGTAGAATCTATTCTATTTTTAGAATAATCTACATAAAAATCGTTCCATATAATCGAAAAATCTTGTGCGCGCTCTGGGGATTGTGCAAAAAGATCTTTGAGGTGGGTGTTTTTTATATTTTGATAATGTGTGTTAAGTGCTTCCCAGGCTTTTGTGGTGGTAGGATTAATAGTTGGTAAGGTCATGGTTTATAAAATTTCTTTTGGTTTTTGCGGTTTAAAAACAATCTTGTCTAATTCTGCCTTTAAAGGCTCAATATGGTTATAAAATGCTGGTCTAAGACTATCGGCTAATGGTTTTGATGCAGGAAGATCTTCTCTAAATGGATCGACTTCTTTTCCATTTTTCCAGAATCTATAACATACATGAGGCCCTCCTGTATTACCAGTCATACCAATATATCCTATAACATCTCCTTGTTTAACAAATTGCCCGACTTTTACGGCTTGCCTGCTCATGTGTAAGTATTGTGTGTCATAGGTAGCGTTATGTCTTATTTTCACATATTTACCATTACCTCCTTTGCGTTCGGATTTGGTTACAATCCCGTCTGAAGTTGCTAATATAGGAGTGCCAATAGGTGCGGCAAAATCGGTTCCTCTATGAGGCCTTACTTTATTACCATAATATTTTATTCTACGTTTAAGATTATAGCGAGAAGAAATTCTACTAAATTTTACCGGAGCAGTAAGAAATGCTCTTCGTAGATTATTTGCTTGGTCATCAAAATAATCGAATACTTTATTTACAGAGTCGTTCATGAATCTAAACGCGTAAATTGGTTTGCCTCGATGTTCAAAATAGGAAGCCTTGATTTTATCAATTCCAGCAGGAATGGTATCATCAATAAATTTTTCGGTATATACTACTTTAAATCGATCTCCTGCTTGTAATCTTGTAAAATCTATAGTCCATGCATAAATGTCTGCCATATTATAGGCAACTAAAAAATTGAGATCCATATCGTCAAATGTTTGCATCAAACTACTGTTTATGGTTCCAGAGGCAGTTTTTTCAACAAGTTTTACAGGTTTTCTGTTTTTTTTAGCGATAATACTATCTCTAAAATCAATTACCGTATACTCTATTTTATTATTTTGGTATACAAAAACTTGGGCTCTTTCTGTAGTGTCTTTAGCTTTAAGAAGCATATAGGGTTTTCCTGCTTGAATCCTGGCTACGTTAAACGTATCTTTAATGGTATTGCTGATTTCAAAAACTTTTGCCCTGCTTATTCCATGAGTATCTAAGATTTCACCAAAACTATCTCCTGATCTTATGGTGTCTTTTACCACATTAAAATCATTTAGGACATAACCAAATTCTTTTATTATGGGAGGTTTTTTTTCTGCCTTAGTAATTTCAGGAACTATAACTTTTTCTTCTTTTTTTTCTGTATTACATGAAAATAATACTACCATTATAAGTAGTAGATGACCAAATTGCTTCAACTGACGACTATTTTATTTTGTGGTATTAAATTGATGGGTAACCCATTGTTGACCCCAGTTTTCTTTTTCTTCCTCACTCCAAAGTGTAGGAAAAAATTGTATTCTCTGAAAACTAGGAGGTAAGAATTTTTTCCAATTTGTTCCTCCTGTAGCCAAAACTTCTCCTTTTTCCTTGTTAAGATACCTAAAGGCGGCACCCATGTGCATTAATAACCAATTAATATTCACATTAGAGTCAAAAGTACGTAAAGCTTCGATAAGGAGTGCATTATTTTGCTCTTTTTCTGGTAGTTCAAGGTATTTATGATAAATAGTACTGCTTTTTACTTGCTGAGCGATACGAATCATTCTGGGAGTGTATCTATATTCGAACTGTTTTAAAGTAAGTGTTTTTTCTCCAGTTTCTTTATCGGTAGCTCCAGATTTCCAGTATAAATGTTCAAATACTTCTTCTAGAGAATCTTTTTCTGAAAATAAGCTTCTTTCTTTAGTGTTTACCAAGTTTACTAATGGAGTAGAGTAGATTTCAATTAGTCTAAACTGTACAGATTGAAAGCCACTTGCTGGTAGAAGAGACATTCTGTATTTAAGAAACTGTTCTTTATCCATTCCTTTGATCATTACATCAAAAGAACGGATTAGAACTCTAAAATAACGATTTACTCTATGGATTTTGTCGGTAAAAAATTCTGCATTTTGTAATTTATCATCCACAATTTGTTTTAATTCATGGATAATTAATTTAAAATAGAGTTCTGTGATTTGATGATAGGTAATAAATATTTCTTCGTCAGGAAAATGTGTTTTCGGTATTTGTAAACTTAACAAGGTATCCAGATGGATGTAATCCCAATAGGTTAGGTATCTATCATGAAGTAATCCATCTAGGTAAGACCCCAAATCTTGTCCAGAATTTTGAAATTTTTTTTCTAGTTGCTTTATTTTTTCAGCAATCTCTGGTTTTATAGTGTCATCCATTAATCTACTACAATTTTAAACGGGTGTTTAAGTCCTTTAAAGGCGTCTAAATCTGCTTTTATCGAACCTACCATTATATCTGCTTTTATTCTTACTGGCATACGGTTGTCATCATCACTTATCCATACCGTCATACTTTCTTCTTCTTTAAAAACTCTATCTGCCTGAACGTATGGTCTAAATTTTAAACACGCAATTTTACCCATTTTTGTTTTAATAACCTCTCTCCCCAAGAATTTTAACTTAAAAGGATAGTTTTCGTTATCAAAAAACATATTTACATACTGTTCATCTCCTTTTTTTAAGGAAGAGGTGTTGATTTTATTTCTTAAATAATAAAATGAAGACATCATGTCTTGTACGCCAGGCTTTATAGAAAAATATTTTTTAGTGTTATGTTTTTTATTAAAAACTAAAGCTTCATTTTTTTGATGATCAAAATTTACCTCAATGTCTTTGGTGTACCCTCCTTCATTTATTTTTCGAATAAATCGATAAGGTATAACCAGACTTTTATCTATATATGTTTCATAGTAGTCTTCTACTTTAAAAAACAAGCTTAAAAAACCAGAAGATTTTCCTATACCAACTATATGATGAACAGGAACTCCGTTAAGTTTTTCATCTTTAATTTCAAGAGTAGCATAACTTGCAGTAAATAATCCATAATGAATTCGGAATCTAAACCATTCGCCAGAATCAAATGCTTTATGATTTTCTTGTGCTATAGCAGAAATTGAACTTATTGCTAAAAGTAATATTAGGATATACTTTTTCATAGTTTAGAGCATTATTATAATTTAACATACATATAATTAGTTGTGTAATTACAATATCTATTCCAAAAGTACTATTTAATGTGAAGAGATAAAAATGAATATTGTTATCAAATCTAAAAATATAAACAAAAAGAGAGCCACCACAGCTCTCTTTTTTACTTTTATTAACCAACTAAAAACTTAAATTATGAGAATAATTATTGTTTTAGATATAGGTAGTAACCACTCCACCTACATTTACAAAAGTGGACTTTTTTTGCATAATTATCAAACGAAAACGTTTTTTTATTATTGACTTTAACAAAAGTTTATACTGAGTACTCTAAAAATTACATTTTTCTCAAAATTTAATGAAGCCATCTTTTTAATTAAAGATGCGTTTCTTGTTGTTTAAGAGGTAGGTTTATATGGTTTTACTACTTGATCTATTTTCCCAAAAATAGAATTACCTTGTTCATTTTTCATTTCTATTTCGATACGATCTCCAAAGCTCATAAATGGAGTAGAGGCTTTACCATCTTTTATAATTTCTAAACAGCGAACCTCTGCTAAACAGCTAGATCCACTAGGACTTCCTTGGTTTGCTACGGTGCCTGACCCTATTATGGATCCAGCCATTAAAGACCTTGTTTTGGCTGCATGAGCAATTAATTGTGCAAAATTAAATGTCATATCAATTCCTGCATTAGGAGAACCTATAATTTTAGAATTTAATGTAGATAGTAATGGTAAATGAACTTTGGTGTCATTCCAGGAGTTGCCCAATTCGTCTGGTGTAACTACAACAGGAGCAAATGATGTCCATGGTTTTGATTGATAAAATCCAAATTGTTTAGATAGTTCATTAGGGATTAGATTTCTTAAAGACACATCATTAATTATTGCTATGAGTTTAATGTGTTTTTGCGCATTTTTAACACTTACTCCTGCGGGAACATCATCTGTGATCACAGCTACTTCAGATTCAAAATCTATTCCCCATTCTTCATTTTCGATTTTAATATCATCATTTGCTCCAATAAATGCATCTGAAGCTCCCATGTATATTAACGGATCTGTCCAAAATGCCTCTGGCAATTCTGCATTTCTGGCTTTTCTCACCAGTTCAACATGAGTTACATAAGCGCTTCCATCTGCCCAATGATACGCTCTGGGAATTGCAGCCATTACTTGTGCAGAGTCAAAATCAAAAGAGTTAAGAACTGTTTCGTTTTGTAATTGATGGTATACTTTTTCTAGTTTAGGAGCGATAATCTCCCAATTATCTATTGCTTCTTGTAATGTTTTAGAAATTTCAGGAACTTTTACGGCCTTGGTTAAATTTTTATTTACGACTACTAATTGTCCGTCTCTGGTATTATTTTTTATTGTTGCTAGTTTCATTTTGTACTTTTTAGAAAGCGATTATCTGATAATTTAGGATTATTTTAAAGAAGTTTTTTACTGATTTTAAGGAAATACACATAAGCTGTTTATTCACTATTATGCTACTAAAAGTATAATAGTGGATAAACAAAAAAGAGTAAAGAATATGGCGTTTATAGGGTGCCTCTTTGTTCTTGTTCTCTCTCGATAGCTTCAAATAGTGCTTTGAAATTGCCTTTTCCAAAGGATTGTGCTCCTTTGCGTTGTATAATTTCGAAAAACATGGTTGGTCTGTCTAGAATAGGCTTTGTAAAAATCTGAAGTAAATAGCCTTCGTCATCACGATCAATTAAGATTCCTAATTCTTTAAGTGGAGCAAGATCTTCATCGATTTCACCAACTCGATCTAAAACAGTTTCATAATAACTGGCAGGTACGGTAAGAAATTCTATTCCTCGGTTTTGAAGTGTAGAAACGGTTTCTATAATATTATCTGTAGCTAAAGCCATATGTTGTACTCCTGCACCGTTATAGAAATCTATATATTCTTCAATTTGAGATTTTTTTCGTCCTTCTGCGGGTTCGTTGATAGGGAATTTGATTCGCCCGTTGCCATTACTCATCACTTTACTCATTAAGGCAGTATATTCTGTAGAAATATCTTTATCATCAAAAGATACTAACTGGGCAAATCCCATTACTTTGGCATAGAACTCACACCATTTGTTCATTTCGTTCCAACCAACATTACCTACCATATGATCTATAAACTTTAAGCCAGTAGGCTCTGTTTTGTATCTTTTGTTTACAGGTATATATCCAGGTAAAAAGATGCCCTTATAATTTTTTCTTTCTATAAATATGTGAACAGTTTCTCCATAAGTGTGAATTCCTGAGGAAACCACACTACCATTTTCATCTTTTTCTACCTTTGGTTTTAGGTAAGATTTAGCGCCCCTTTTAACGGTTTCTTCATAACTTTTAGTGGCATCATCTACCCAAAGGGCTATTACTTTTACGCCATCACCATGTGCATTTATATGATTGTTAATGTCGCCATCGGGCTGTAGAGGAGAGGTAAGTACTAGTCTTATTTTATCTTGTTGCATTACATAAGAGACGCTATCCTTACGACCTGTTTCTAAGCCAGCATAGGCTACTATTTGAAAGCCCCAGGCTGTTTGGTAGTAATAGGCGGCTTGTTTTGCATTACCTACATAAAGTTCTACATAATCTGTTCCTAAAAGAGGTAAAAAATCTTCAGCTTCGGGAACTATTTTTTCTAAGTTTTGAGAAGTTGTATTGGTGGACATATTATTTTTTTAAATTGTTTAATCCCTCCCAGAGGGGGAATTTTTTAAGGTTTTCCTTAAAAACAAAATGTGATTGATTGTTGCGTTGAATAATTAGATGTAATACAACTTACCACATAGCTCTTAGATGTGCAGTAATATCTTTCCTATAATTTAACATAATAAATATTTTCAGTTAAAATATTTTATATTTATCATTCTAACCAAGATTTATAATAGTCCTCATCTGCTATTTTTATGGCTTCATCGGTAATCATAAGTGGTTTAAAGGTGTCTACCATAACAGCTAATTCATCTGTTTTAGTTTTTCCAATACTTCGTTCGACTGCTCCTGGGTGTGGTCCGTGGGGTATACCAGCGGGATGTAGAGAAATATGACCAGCATCAATATCGTTTCTGCTCATAAAATCACCATCTACATAATACAAAACTTCGTCACTATCAATATTACTATGATTATATGGTGCAGGAATGCTATTTGGATGGTAGTCATATAATCTAGGTACAAAAGAGCATACGACAAACGCATCGGTTTCAAAAGTTTGATGAACAGGAGGTGGTTGGTGTATTCTGCCAGTAATGGGTTCAAAATCATGTATAGAGAACGCATAAGGAAAATTAAAACCATCATAACCTACTACGTCAAAAGGATGAGTGGCGTAGATCATATCAAAAATTTCATCCTGTTTTTTTACTTTTATTAAAAAATCTCCTTTTTTATCATTGGTTTCTAATTCATATGGGGCTCTAAGGTCTCGTTCACAAAATGGAGAATGTTCTAATAGTTGTCCAAACCAATTACGATATCTTTTTGGAGTATAGATTGGTCTTTTTGACTCTACAATAAAAAATCGGTTATCGGTAGTGTCAAAATCAAGTTTATAAATAGTTCCTCTGGGAATAAGTATATAGTCTCCGTATTTAAAGTCGAGATTACCTAGATGGCTTCGAAATTTTCCGCTTCCGCGATGTACAAAAATTAACTCATCTGCATCAGTGTTTTTATAAAAGTAATTGGTAGTAGATTCTTGAGGAGCAGATAAAATAATGTTTACATCGCTATTGGTTAAAACATTTTTTCGACTTTGCAAATAGTCTTTTTCTGGAGATATTTTAAAGCCATGAAAACGATAGGATTTGATGTTGTTTTTAATAGCTAATTTAGGAGCTACATTATAGCTTTCTTTGATTTCTTTTACTTGTGTTGGTCTATGGCAGTGATATAGATTTGTAGACATCCCATCAAAACCGATGGTGCCAAATAGTTGTTCATAATACAAATTGCCATCTGGTTTTTTAAAGATGGTATGGCGCTTGGGAGGTATTTTGCCGAGAGAGTGATAAAAAGGCATGTTGTTACAAGTTTAAGGTATTAACTACTTTTTTTATAATATAAATACATAGTAATTTTACCTTATTCGGGGTTTCGTTTAATAAGGTAGTGTAGTAATAATAATAAATCCTGCCAAAACAAGTTCATAACATTACAAATATCGTAAATATTTCTCGTCTTTTAAGAGTATATTTATTTTAAAACCAGAACCCTATACTAAAAAACCAATTACTTTCATCTAGTTCTGGAGAAAAGGAGTATTTAACTTGTATTGGTCCTGCAAAAGTATCCAATCCATAACCAAGTGCATATCCAGAAAACTCAGGGCTTTCAAGCCATCTTCCTGTACTAAATAATTTGTTGCCTACATTAGCAAAATTAGCAGACAAATTTATATGGTTGTTTCTAAGTACTTCATAGTCTAATGTTACTAAGGTTTTTGCAAAACTCTGACCTGTTATAGCTAAAAAATCATATCCATAAAAAGGAATAAAATTATTGATTTTTTTTGCTCCGAAGCCTCCTAAAAGGAAATCGAGAGAGTTTAAAGAAGCATTACCAATTTTTGTACCTGCTTCTAAGCTAATATTCATTGCGAGATTATCAAATAATGTTGTTGCATACCCAAATTCTGCTTTTGCAATAGAAAATTCAGTAAAATCAGTAGTAAAATCAGTTGAAAATAGATAGGTGTGTATATCTCCTTCAAATAAAAACCCTTGTTTAGGAAAATATTTATTATCGTATGTATCTAATTTAATATACCCAAATGCACTCCAATAATCACTATCATCAAATATAGTTCTTGGAACTTGATTTTCATCTTGTCCAAATGTTTCAGAAATGATGCTAAGATGTTTGTATTCTGCTCCTAAACCAACAGAAAAAGTTTGCTGTAGTAGTGTTTCTGCATAGGCTTGAACATTAAAATCACCATATTCTATATCTATGGTGTTTATATTTAAATTAGGAACCTCTCTAAATCGACCTATGAAATCAAAATCAATCGCTTTATTAAATTTATTATAACTAGCTTTTAATCCAGTACTCCAATAAAAACCTTTATCTACATAATAATCCAAATTATATCGTATGTTATCTCCCAGAGCTACATCGGCAGAAAGTACATCATTATCTACAAATAAACTTTTTCTGGTTACATTTACTAAAGCTGCTGTTTGGAATAGATCATCATAATGAAGTGCAAATCGCAATAGCATTTTATTTTCACTTTCTTTGACATTAAGAACTAGTTCTTTTCCTTCTTTTGTATCTATTAGTCTATGATTTACGCGATCAAAATTTCCTGTAGCAGATAAGTTATTAATTCCTTCATTTAATTTTTCGTATGTTGTAATACTTGGAGTTTTAAGTTTTAATTTTCCTTTAATATAAGCTCTTGTATATCTTTCATTTCCTAAAATAACTAGATTATTTACAAGTATATTATTAGAACCTTTAGGAATAGCTATTTTTTTTGAAGGGGATTTTTGTAGCATTGCAATCTTTTTTAACTTCTCATACTTTGCAAAAGCCGCTTTTTCTCCGTTAGCAATAATTTGATCAATTTGATCGAAAGATAATACCGAAAAATCTACTATCGAAGGTTTGATATATAAATCTGTTTCGGCAACTTTAGCTCTCATCGCCTCATAAGTCTTAAAATTGCTTATCTGTAGCATGATATTTGTTACAGAATTTAATTGTTCTTTAGGCATTAAACTATCTTGTACATCAATTCCTATTACTATTTCGGCTCCTTTTTCTTTAATTTCTTTTATAGGATAATTATTGGTTACGCCTCCATCGGTCATTAAAACACCATTTAATTCTATAGGATTAAAAACAGAAGGTAGCGCACCACTTGCTGCGACTGCTTCTGGTAAATACCCTTTGTCTAAAAGAACTTGTTTTCCAGTTTCAATATTTGTAGACATACAAAAAAAAGGAATCGGTAAATTGTTAAAATCCTGTATCTCGTTTACATGGGCTGTAAATCTTGAAAATTGATTGTAAAAATTTTGTCCTTTAGATAGTCCTTTAGGTAAATCGATTTTAAATTTATCAAAAGGCAGAGTTACCGCATATTTCTCGGCATCTTCTCGTTCATAAAAAGTCTTTGCAGCTCTTGGTAATTCATCTTGTATAAAAGCATTAAAATCTACAGCTTTAAATATTGAATCTAATTCTGTGGCACTATATCCAGATGCATAAAGGGCTCCTACTATTGCACCCATACTTGTGCCCCCAATATAATCAATACGTACTCCTGCTTCTTCTATTATTTTTAGAGCCCCAATATGTGCAAGTCCTTTTGCTCCACCACCGCTTAATACCAAGCCTACTTTAATATCTTTTGTAGAGAGATCCTGAGGAGTTTCCTCTATAGTTTCTTTTTCTTGTGACCAAATTACACTAGGAATAAGTAATACTATACATGTAATAAGGAGTATAAAAAGTCTCAAAATATTATGAATAACCACTTTTATTCTTTTTTAGAAAGATAATAATTATATACTTTGGTTGCTCTGGAATTACCAATTACTTCGGTTAATTCTTTCTTGGAGGCTTCGCTTATTCTTTTTACAGATCTAAAGTGTTTTAACAACTCTATCGTTGTTTTTTCTCCAATTCCTGGGATTACATCTAATTCTGTTTCTAAAGCAGCTTTACTTCTTTTTTGTCGATGAAAAGTTATTCCAAATCGGTGTGCTTCATTACGTAAATGTTGTATGACTTTTAGAGATTCTGATTTTTTATCCAGATACAGAGGTATGGAGTCCCCTGGGTAATAAATTTCTTCTAACCGTTTTGCAATACCTATAATGGTTATTTTACCTCTTAATCCTAATTCCTCCAAAGCCTTCAGTCCAGAAGAAAGTTGTCCTTTTCCTCCATCTACGATTACTAGTTGTGGCAGGGGTTGTTGTTCTTCAGTTAAGCGTTTATATCTGCGGTACACAACCTCTTCCATCGAAGCAAAATCGTTAGGTCCTTCTACGGTTTTGATATTAAATTTTCTATATTCTTTTTTGCTGGGTTTTCCATTTTTAAAAACCACACATGCAGCAACTGGATTGGTTCCTTGTATATTAGAGTTATCAAAACATTCAATATGTCTTGGTTCTTCAGGCAATCTTAAATCTTTTTTCATTTGTGCCATCAATCGATTTGTATGTCGATCGGGGTCTATAATTTTGATTTGTTTAAAACGTTCTTGTCTGTAGTATTTTGCATTTCGTATGGATAGATCTAGTATCTTTTTTTTATCTCCTAATTGAGGAATAGTAATTTTTAGATTTTCACCAACGGCTACTTTAAAGGGTACATATATTTCTTTAGAGGTGCAATCAAAACGTTGCCGAAGTTCGATAATAGCAAGCTCTAAAAGTTCTTTATCCGATTCTTCCAACTTTTTTTTGATTTCTGTGGTGTGTGATCGAATAATAGAGCCATACGATAATTGAAGGAAATTTACATAGCCGTAAGACTCATCTGATATAATAGAAAATACATCTACATTGTTGATTTTAGGATTGACTACCGTTGATTTTGCTTGGTAATTTTCAAGTATTTGTATTTTCTCTTTTATTCGTTGCGCATCTTCAAACTCCATTTTTTCAGCATGAGCAGTCATTTGATCTCTAAAACGATTTAGAGAATCCTTAAAGTTACCTTTTAAAATTTGTCGAATAGCTTCCAGATTTTGAGTATATTCTTTTTCATCCTGTAAATCTTCGCAGGGTCCTTTACAATTTCCTAAATGGTATTCCAGACACACCTTATATTTATCATTATTTATTTTTTCCTGAGACAGATCATAAGAACATGTTCTAAGAGGATATAGCCCTTTAATAAGATCCAAGAGAATGTGTACCGTTCTTACAGAGGTGTAAGGTCCAAAGTATTCTGATCCATCTTTAATAAGGTTTCGAGTAAGGAATACTCTGGAAAAACGTTCTTTTTTAATACAAATCCAAGGATACGTTTTATCATCCTTAAGCATTACATTAAAACGAGGTTGATGTTTTTTTATTAAATTGTTTTCAAGAAGCAAAGCATCAGTCTCTGTTTCAACAACGATATGACGTATTTTTTTTATTTTTTTTACAAGAACATTTATTCTATAACTATCGTGATTTTTTGTAAAATAAGAAGTTACTCTTTTCTTTAAATTTTTTGCTTTTCCTACATAAAGTAACTTGTCCTCTTTATCATAATATTGGTATACACCAGGACTGGTGGGCAATGTTTTAATCTGTATATCTAAAGTTGCTTCTTGCATATTATAAAAGTAAAGTTAAGGGTTTACCTTAATTGAAAGGCAAATAGTAGGGGATTAAATTTTTGTTAAATTCATATTAGAAAGCTGTTTTTTATTAAAATGAATAGATGTGTTATAATGCTAATTGATTTTTATTACTTTAGTAGCCTTTATAGGAATAGATTTTTCTTAAAAAGAAAGGAATATAAAAAAACAATATAAGTACTTTGATTATTTATAAGGATATAGAAGTTAACCAATTGTTATATTACCTCTTTTTTGATGTTGTATGTATAAGATATAATAGTAAAATATTTATATTTAATAATTATGATAATACGGACGTAAGAGACAGTGCAAAAAACTAAAAATTAAGAATACTATTAAAAGAAAAATCACTTGTTTTATAAAAACTTATCTTATAAATCCCATACTATCTCTTAATAAGGGGATTTACGTTCAAATATACGAGAATCGTAAATTTTTAAGCAGAAAATTTTTAGTGAATTCACAACTATAAAATTAGTCTTATAACCAAAAATCACCATGAATATAAAAATATTGTCGCGAAGTGCGAATTTGTTTTCTACTAATGCGCTTGTTCAGGCAGCGGTAAAACGGCGACATAATGTACAGGTAATTGATCCACTTAGTTGTGATATCGTAATTGAAAAGAAAAAACCCGAAATTTATTATCGAGGTAAAAAGTTAGAGCATGTAGATGCTGTAATTCCAAGAATTGGTTCTTCTATAACTTTTTATGGAACTGCTGTGGTTAGACAATTTGAAATGATGAATGTCTTTACTACAGTGCAATCGCAGGCTTTAGTACAATCCAGAGATAAATTAAGAAGCTTACAAATATTATCTAAAGCAGGTTTAGGATTGCCAAAAACAGTATTTACTAATTATTCTAAAGATGTTTCTGAAGTTATATCACATGTAGGTGGAGCACCTTTGATTATTAAACTTTTAGAGGGCACCCAAGGATTAGGTGTAGTATTGGCAGAAACAAAAACTGCTGCAGAGTCTGTGCTCGAAGCTTTTAATGGTTTACAGGCAAGAGTAATCGTGCAAGAGTTTGTAAAAGAAGCTAAAGGAGCAGATGTTAGAGCCTTGGTGGTTGATGGACAGGTAGTAGGAGCAATGAAAAGGCAAGGAAAAGAAGGAGAGTTTAGATCCAACCTGCACAGGGGTGGTAGCGCATCTATTATCACCTTATCAGACGAAGAAGAGAACGCCGCAATAAAAGCAGTTAAAGCTTTAAAATTAGGAGTTGCAGGAGTAGATATGTTGCAAAGTACAAGAGGACCATTAATTCTAGAAGTAAATTCATCTCCTGGGCTAGAAGGCATTCAAACAGCAACAGGTAAAGATATAGCAAAAACGATTATTCGTTATATAGAGAGAAGTATATAAACTTTATGGCAAAGAGAAAAACAGAAAACATACTTAATATTCTTGGTAGAGAAGTATTGCCAGGAACTAGTACAACGATAAATTTTAATATTGCTAAACTGTATACATCTACCAAAGTAGAAATACCCATTATTATTGAAAGATCAAAAGTGCCAGGCCCAATAGTGCTTATTACGGCGGGGATTCACGGAGATGAGATTAATGGCGTAGAAGTGGTAAGGCAAATTATTGCAAAAAAGATTAATAAGCCCGTAAAAGGAAGCATTATATGTATTCCCGTACTTAATGTTTTTGGGTTTTTAAACATGGATCGATTTTTCCCAGATGGAAGAGATTTAAACAGAGTTTTTCCTGGAACCAAAAAAGGATCTTTGGCAAGCCGTTTTGCGTATCAGTTTGTTAACGAAATTTTGCCAGTAGCAGATTTTTGTTTAGATTTTCATACTGGGGGCGCCAGCAGATTTAACGCTCCACATATTAGAGTAGATCCCAAAAATGAAAGGTTGGTAGAAATGGCAAAAAAGTTTAATGCCCCTTTTATATTGTTATCTAAAAATCTGGATGGCTCATATCGTGCTACCTGTGCTAAAAAAGGAAAAGACGTTTTATTATTTGAAGGGGGGAAGTCTCAAAATAGTAGTAAAGAAATTGCTATAGAAGGAGTACAAGGTACAATGCGTATATTACATCACTTGGAAATGCTGGACACAAAGTTTGAAGTACCAGCAAGAGACTCAGATAGTATAATAATTAAAAATAGTTTTTGGGTACGTGCAAAATATAGTGGTTTACTACATATAAAGATACCTATAAGTAAGCATGTGGTAAAAGGAGAGATTTTGGCAACAATTACAGATCCATATGGTAAACTTAGGCATGTGGTTAAATCTACTAACGATGGATATGTGATTAATGTAAATGAAGCACCAATTGTATATCAAGGAGATGCAATTTTTCATATAACCAAAGAACTGGTCAATGAATAAAAAACAATTACGAGCTAAATATAAAACTCTAAGATCGGGTTTAAGCGATAAACAAATCGAGGATTTAAGTGTTGATATTGCTAATGAGTTATTAAAATTACCGATTTGGGATAAATCATTCTATCATGTTTTTTTACCAATAGAGCAACATAAAGAAATTAATACAGAATATATATTAAATATTCTTCAAGGAAAGGATAAGAATGTAATTATATCTAAAAGTAATTTTGAAGATAATACATTAGCTCATTTTTTACTTTTGGATACAACAGTATTGAAAAAAAACGAATGGGGAATTCCAGAACCAGTAGATGGAATCCAAATCCAAGAAGATAAAATAGAGGTGGTTTTTGTTCCATTATTAGCTTTTGATACTAAAGGAAATAGAGTGGGATATGGTAAAGGGTTTTATGATAAATTTTTAGCAAAATGCGATTCTGAAACTCTTAAAATAGGGCTTTCCTTTTTTGAAGCTGAAGCTGAAATCAAGGATGTAAACGATACAGATATACGTCTTGATTTTTGCGTGACACCCCTAAAAACTGAGTGTTTTAATCCTTTGTAAAAAGTTTTTTCAGAGCTTTCTTCAAAAAAACTGTTTATAAAATTTTCTTTTTTGCGTTGGTTTTATTTGACTTAAGGTGTTTTAAGGCAATAACGGTATAGAGCGTCCTTACCAGATAATGAATCGATATTATTTATTGTTTAGGGAAAGCTTTTTTATTAAAAATAATAAGTAAAAACACTCCTACACTTATAGCAGAATCGGCAATATTAAATACTGGGTCAAAGAAAGAAAAATGTTTACCACCCCAAAAAGGAATCCATTCTGGTAAAATATCATCATAAAATGTAAATTGTATCATATCTACAACTTTACCATAAAAAATGCCTTCATATCCTCCTCCTTCAGGTAAAAATGTTGCAACCTCTATAGTTGTACTTTCACTAAACAGAAGACCATAAAAAATAGAATCAATGATGTTGCCGAATGCACCTGCAAAAATTAGGGCTATACAAAAGGTAAGTATCGGGGCGCTGTTTTTGCGCACAGAGTCGTAAAGCCAATACCCAATACCAGTAATTGCAACTAGTCTAAACAGAGTAAGAATTAACTTTCCATAATTTCCAGGAAGTTCAAATCCCCAAGCCATTCCTTTGTTCTCTACAAATATAATTCTAAACCAATCAAAAACTTCTATGTTTTCGTGAATAGTAAAATGAGTTTTGATATAAATTTTAGAAATTTGATCAATAAGTAATACTAAAATTATAACTAGAATAGATTTCTTTATAGACATAGATACATTAGTTTGCTTAGATACTAAAAGCGACGGACAAAAATAGTGTTTTATTAGGGAAACTCAAATTCAAAACTTTCACAATGCAACTAAACTTTAATTTGGATCAAAATAAGAGATGAACAGCATGGTTGTCTCAAGAGTAAATCCAGTTACATTTTTAAGAATTTATTATTTTGATCCTATTAATTAATATTTAAAAAAGGGAGGTACATGCTATTATTAAGATAAAAAAGACCCCATAAGTTTTACACTTGTGAGGTCTGATATACATTATTTTATTAGAATCTATCCTTGCATATTTTTTGCTTCAATACTTAATGTAGCATGCGGCACTAGTTTTAATCGTTCTGGATTGATTAATTTACCAGTTACACGGCATATACCATAGGTTTTGTTTTCAATTCTTAATAAAGCGTTTTTTAAATCCCGCACAAATTTTTCCTGTCTAATGGCAAGTTGCGTATTTGCTTCTTTAGACATTGTTTCACTTCCTTCTTCGAATGCCTTAAATGTAGGTGAGGTGTCATCCGTACCATTATTTCCATCATTTTTGTAAGCACTTCTTAGTAAATCCAAATCCTTTTTAGCTTTTTCTACTTTGTCAAGGATTATTACCTTGAACATTGCTAAATCAGCGTCGCTGTACCTTACTTTGATATCGTCTGCCATACTTCTTAATGTTTTTTAATTATCAATTGGGTTGCAATGTCGTCAAACGCAATTTCTGTACCATTTATTACATCTTTTGCAAATTCAATTGTCTCGGTTAAGGTTTCATTTTTAATATAATCCTCATTCGTAGCAATAGCTTCTCGTATAGTTTCATTTTCCTGAAATACAATTTGTATTTTATCAGTTACTTCCAAGCCACTATCTTTACGAATATTTTGAATACGATTTACAAGTTCTCGGGCAATACCTTCTTTTTTAAGCTCAGGACTAATAGTTACATCTAGTGCTACGGTTAATGCACCAGAATTTGCTACTAGCCATCCTTCTATATCCTGAGAACTAATCTCTACATCATCGGTACCTAATGTAATAATTTTATCATTAATTTTTACATCAAAATGCCCAGTTTGTTCAAGAATTTTGATTTCTTTTTGACCAAAAGACTGTATCTTATTGGCAATCAGCTTCATTTCTTTTCCAAAGCGAGGGCCTAATGTTTTAAAATTAGGCTTAATTTGTTTTACCAAGATGCCAGAAGCATCATCAATAAGTTCTATTTCTTTAACATTTACTTCGCTTTTTATAAGATCAGCTATGTCATTAATCTCATTTTTTTCTGCATCATTCAATACAGGAATCATGATACGCTGTAACGGTTGGCGAACTTTTATTTTTTCTTTTTGTCGTAAAGAAAGGGTTAAAGAAGAGATAATTTGTGCTTTTTGCATCTTATGCTCTAGTAATCTATCTACAAAATTCTCATCATATTCAGGAAAACTTGCCAGATGTACACTTTCAAAGACTTCTTTTTCTGTTCCTGTTATTAGATCTTTATATAATCGATCCATAAAAAATGGTGCTATTGGTGCTCCAAGTTTAGAAACAGTAAGCATACAAGTGTATAATGTTTGATAGGCAGAAATTTTATCTTGTTGGTAATCTCCTTTCCAAAATCTTCTTCTGCTTAAACGCACAAACCAGTTACTTAGGTTTTCTTGCACAAAATCAGAGATAGCTCTTGCTGCTTTTGTAGGTTCATATTCTTTATAAAAAGAATCTACGTTTTTAATTAATGTATGCAGTTCACTTAATATCCAACGATCAATTTCTGGGCGTTCTGCTAATGTGATATCTGCTTCGCTGTAGGTAAAGTTATCAATATTTGCATAAAGAGTAAAGAACGAATAGGTGTTGTATAGGGTGCCAAAAAATTTACGGCGAACTTCAGCAATTCCTTCAGAATCAAATTTTAAATTGTCCCAGGGATTTGCATTGCTTATCATATACCATCTGGTAGCATCTGGCCCAAACTCTTTTAGGGTTTCGAACGGGTCTACAGCATTTCCTAATCGCTTAGACATTTTTAGTCCGTTTTTATCCAATACCAAACCATTAGAGACTACATTTTTGTAGGCAACATCATCAAAGATCATGGTTGCAATGGCATGAAGGGTATAAAACCATCCACGGGTTTGGTCTACTCCTTCTGCTATAAAATCTGCTTTTCTTTCTCCACCTTCAACTTTTTCTTTATTCTCAAAAGGATAATGCCACTGTGCATAAGGCATAGATCCAGAGTCAAACCATACATCGATTAAATCACTTTCTCTTTTCATGGGTTTTCCTGAGGCAGAAACCAGAGTAATTTGATCTACCACGTTTTTATGAAGATCTATTTTATCATAGTTTTCTTCACTCATGTCCCCAACATTAAAATCTGCAAATATATCTGCTTTCAGAACTCCGGCTTTTACAGCTTTTGCCATTTCAGATTTTAATTCTTCTACAGAACCTATAATAAGTTCTTCTTTACCATCTTCTGTTCTCCATATTGGTAATGGGATTCCCCAAAAACGAGAACGGGATAGATTCCAGTCATTTGCATTTGCCAACCAGTTGCCAAACCTACCTTCTCCTGTAGCTTTTGGTTTCCAGTTAATACCAAGATTAAGTTCATGCATTCGATCTTTAAAATCGGTAACTTTTATAAACCATGAATCTAAAGGATAATATAAAATTGGTTTGTCTGTACGCCAGCAATTTGGATAGCTGTGTACATATTTTTCAACTTTAAAAGCTTTGTTTTCTGTCTTAAGCTGTATTGCAATCTCTACATCTACCGATTTCTCGGGAGCTTCCCCTTCATTATAATACTCATTTTTTACATATTTACCACCAAGATCTCCCATTTGTTGGATAAACTTTCCTTGTAAATCCACAGTTGGTACCAGATTATCGTTTTCATCCATTACTAATAGAGCAGGTACTTCTGGAGTAGCTTGTTTAGCTACCAAAGCATCATCTGCACCAAAAGTTGGAGAGGTATGTACAATACCAGTTCCGTCTTCTGTGGTAACAAAATCACCAGCAATTACCCTAAAAGCATTTTCGGGACTATGATAAGGCTGTACATAATCGATAAGTTGTTCGTAACGAATATTTACAAGATCTACTCCTTTACATTCTTTTACAACAAGGTATGGTATCTTTTTGTCTCCTTCTTTAAAGGAGTTTACTTCTTCTTCGGTTTCAACAGCATTAAATTTACCTGCAAACTGTTTTCCTACTAAATTTTTAGCAAGAATAACATGAATAGGCTCAAAAGTATATTGGTTAACTGTTTTTACAACAACATAATCAATTTTTGGACCTACAGTTAATGCAGTATTCGATGGCAATGTCCAAGGAGTGGTAGTCCATGCTAAAATATAAAGATCTCCATCTATATCTTGTAAAAAAGATGGCAAAGTACTTTTTATGGTTTTAAACTGAGCTACAACAGTAGTGTCTGTAACATCTTGATAGGTCCCTGGTTGGTTAAGCTCGTGTGAACTTAATCCAGTACCAGCCTTAGGAGAATATGGTTGTATGGTGTATCCTTTATACAATAACCCTTTCCTATAAATTTGAGAAAGTAGCCACCACACACTTTCCATATATTTAGATTTGTAGGTAATGTATGGATCTTCCATATCTACCCAATATCCTATTTTTTGAGTAAGATCATTCCATATATCCGTATAGCGCATTACAGCTTTTTTACAAGCTTCGTTGTACTCCTCTACAGTAATCTTTTTACCAATGTCTTCTTTAGTAATTCCTAATTCTTTTTCTACACCAAGCTCTACAGGAAGCCCATGAGTATCCCATCCTGCTTTACGCTGTACCTGATATCCTTTTTGAGTTTTATAGCGGCAAAAGATATCTTTAATTGCACGAGCCATTACATGGTGAATACCAGGCAACCCATTTGCAGAAGGAGGTCCTTCAAAAAATACATATGGTTCAGCTCCATCCCGTTCGCTAATACTTTTTTCGAATATATCATTCTGTTGCCAGAAGTCTAATATTTCATTAGCTAATTTAGGTAAGTCAAGTCCTTTATACTCAGGAAACTTCGTGCTCATTTTGTCGTTCTTTCTATTAAGTCTGCGAAAATAAGGATTTTCTATAAAAAAGAAGACGGAATTTGAATTACGATATAAAATAATTGTTATAGAAACATCAACTTTTAAGAAGGTCTTTGGTTTTTTGTTAAAAAGAGCATTCAAGATATGTCTAAAATATTCAACATATAGCTAAAGGTAGAATTAACTATTTTGAAAAAATATTTTTTAGAGATTAGATTTTAGTATTTTTAAACATTAATAACAAAAATGATTAGAGTCGTCGATTCTGGCTTAGAATAATTTTAGATGAAAGAAATTTTAGACGTAGCATTAATTCAATCTCACTTGGCGTGGGAAAATCCAGTGCATAATCGTGCAGCTTTTACTCAAAAAATCAATTCAATTATTTCTAAAGTAGATTTGATTATTTTGCCAGAAATGTTTACCACGGGCTTTACTATGAATGTAAATGAAGTGGCAGAAACAATGAGTGGAGATACGGTTAATTGGATGAAGAAAATGGCTAAAGAAACAGATTGTGCAATTACAGGAAGTATTATTATAAAAGAAAAAGAAAATTTTTATAATCGTTTGATTTTTATGTTCCCCAATGGTACTTATGAAACCTATGATAAACACCAGTTGTTTACCTTAGCTAAAGAACAAGAAGTGTTTACAGCAGGACAGAGGGAGGTAATTGTAAATTTTAAGGGTTGGAAAATTAAACTTTTGATTTGCTATGATCTTAGATTTCCTGTCTGGGCAAGAAATACTTCAGGCTATGATGCACTGTTATATGTAGCTAGTTGGCCAAAACCTCGTATTAATGCCTGGGATGCATTGCTAAAGGCTCGGGCAATAGAAAACATGAGTTATTGTATAGGAGTAAATCGTATAGGATTAGATGGTAAAGGGTTTGAATATAATGGGCATTCTAATATTTATGATGTTTTAGGAAACACTATTTTACAAGAGTCTCCTGTAGAAAAAGAAACTATTCTGTATGCGACTTTAGATAAATCCCATATCAAAAATAGTAGACAAAAATTACCTTTTTTAGAAGATAGAGATGTTTTTCAATTAATCTAAAATAAAAGTTTGTTTTATCTCCCAGTTTGCTCGCACATCAATGGGTTCTGCGAGATAGCGAATTTCTTCAGGTTGTACTCCTTTTAAGAAACTACCTGTGTCCCATTTTCCGTTGTCATTGCTATCAAAAATTACTCTTACATAGTATTTGTTAGGTTCGAGGTAATCAAAAACCAGAGTTTCTTGGGTTCGAACTATTTTTTCTGAGATTACTTCTTCTTTTTCATTAGTAATTTGGGCCAGAACAGGATAATTTTCTACATTTTGAAGTGTCAAGAAAATAGTGCCGTAATCGGCCACTTTTTTTGTTCTAAAATTAATATTTATGGTGTCATTAACGTTTCCTATAAAATCTTTAATTGCCTCTGGCAAAAACTGCAATCGATACGCATTATTTTCTGTTTTTTCAAAAGTAAGTTCTGCTTCGTTTTTATAAGTATCTAATACTATAGAAAAAGGAATGTCCAAAGTGTCCTTATCGGTTAGGAAAATTCGTTTTTCATTAATACTATCCAAAGGAGTATTTGCAGAAAAAATGAAATTTTTATTAGGGGCAAGAATAGATCCTACAGTAGAATTAACAAGAAGAGAATCTTTATACTGATCTTTAAACCTAGTGATTAAAGTATCTTTGTAATTTATAGAATTAGTAACTTCAAATAGTAAAGAATCTGCTTTAAAAAATGGTTTAAACCAATAGTGCAATGTGTCCTTTTCTTTGTCTGGAAATGTTCTTGTTTCAAAAGTTTCAGGAGTATTACTTAGCAATGCTACTTTCATGCTGTCGCGTATTCCTTCATAAGGAAATATAAATTCGTTTTTTGAAATTTGTTTTGGGTTTAATGCTTTAAAATCAAGAATTTCTTTAAATATAGTGAGGTTAAAAACTTTAGCAGTATCTTCAGGAAGAGTAATAATCTCTTCGTGAAACCCTATTTTATCCTGTTTCGGTTCGTATAAATAATTATTAGAAACATCTTTTAGGGCAATTAATTTAAATTTCCCTTCCTTTAGATTGTGTAGACTAAAAGCGATACTGTCTAAAGTGTTGGTAATATATCGAGGAACAGTTTTATATACTAATGAGTCAGAGTATTCTTCGTCGATTTCATATAGCGCTACTGTAATGTAAGAATCTGGTTTTTTTTGAATAGCATCTCCTACAGTACCTTTTATGCTTAGAGAGTCCAAGAAATTTCCTGTTGAGAACACGTATCTAAAAAATGGATTAGGATTTCCTTCGTTATTATCTACTACGCTTTCTCCAAAATTTATGCTGTAGGTTGTATTTGCAAGTAAGGTGTCCAGAAATTCTATTTTTATATATTTACTAGCACCTCCAAGAGGAGTAATAGTTGGTTTAGGATCCATAGGTGGCGAAACAATAATTTGTTTCTGAGGATCTTTTAATTTAATATATTCATCAAAATATATACGGATTTCATTTTTATTGAAATTCGTAGAAAAATTAGGAGGCAAAGCTTTTATGAAAACCGGAGGTTTTTCATCTTTAGGTCCACCAGATATCGAACCCTTTTTGGCACAGCTAATAACCATTACCAATAAAGTTAAAATAAGGAGTATCGTATTTATTCTTTTACTCATAATCTCCAGGATAATTTTTTAAGACACAAAGAAACAACTATATTTAAAAAACAAAAAACTTAATGAAACTCTATTTAGAAACCATATTAAAACGTGTTGTAAGGTAATAACAGGAGTGATCTTAGTTTTATAACAGAACTCCAATTTTAACATATCATTATTTTTTATCTCTAAGTATATATGCTTTTTATTCTGTTATTGCCATAGTTGCAATACTTATTTTTATTCCAGGTATTGATTTTAGTACGTTTATGCAAGATTCTATAGTTGCACCAGTGGTAACAATATCATCAACCAAAAGAATATGCTTGTTTATCAGTAAAGACTCCTTTTGCGTTCCAAATGTTTCAACAGTATTCCCCCACCTATTCCTACGTTCATGCTTAGATTGTTTTTTATTGTAGGAAATTTTTTTCAATACACAATTTATGTACTCAGCATTCAGTGTTTTTGCAATTTCAACACCAAATTTTTCTACTTGATTATATCCGCGCTCTCGCATTCTTTTTTTGTGTAATGGAACAGGGATTACGATGTCAATATCTTGATATTTAGTAGATTGTTGTAGTTCTTGTCCTAGCCATTTTCCTAATTCAACTCCTATTTCTTCTTGCCCTCTATATTTTAAATTATGTAATAAGTTTTGAACTAAACCATCCTTATGAAACACAAATAGAGAGGTTGCATTTTCAATTTTGACACGCCCGTAAAATACTTTTTCAATTTTTTTTGCGTTTACGTTATGAAAATTCCCCAAAGGGAGCTCGTGTCTGCAAGAAGTGCAGAGTAATTTTTCGTTCTTATATAATGGGCTGTCACATGCCGCACAATGTATAGGAAAGAATAAATAAGCTAAGTCTCTTAGCATTTTTATAAGGAGATTAACATTAATTATTATATTTAGCCATTAAAATAACCATCAAAAATTATAAATTTTAATTATGACAACTCAAAACAATAACTTGACCCTTAAAATTCTAATTGGTGTTCTAGCGGCACTTTTGCTTATTTTAGGGATATTTACGTATAAGTTTTACAACGAAGAGAAGCAAAATAAAGCAATTTTGCAACAAGAAAAAGATCTTATTGAAAGCGAATTAGGAGAATTAATTACAAAGTATGACAATGCGATTGCTCTAAATGAAGTAATGGACGATCATTTACTTAAAGCAAAAGAGCGAATTGTAGTTTTGTTAGATAGTGTAAAAGACAACGATGCTAATTTGGCATTAATTTCTCGATATAGAAGAGAAGTTGGTAAACTTAAAAAAGAACGGGAAAGATTATTTAAGCTAGCCGATAGTTTAACCGTAGCAAACACTCAATTGGCAACAGATTTAGATAGTACTTCTGTAGCCCTTAATCAAAGAATTATCTTATCCGATTCTTTACAAACGCAAAACAGCAAGTTAGCTGAAATAGTTGAAAGAGGTTCTGCCCTTACTGCTGCTAATATAAAAGCAGAAGGAGTAAGAGTTCGTAACAATGGTAAAATTACAGATGCTTCTAAAGCTAGTAGAGCCGAAAAAGTAAGAGTTTGTTTTACTCTTTCTCCAAATAAATTAACAGAAAAAGGAGATAAAGAACTTTTTGTACAGGTTATTAATCCAGAAAACAATCTTATCGGAGATAAAATATCTGTAAACTTTGACGATGCAGTACTTACATATAGTGGTCGTAATAAAGTATTTTATGAAAACGAAGCATTAGATGTTTGTATATTGGTAGATGCAGCACAAGGAGAGCTTGTTAAAGGTAACTATGTAGTAAACCTTTTCTCTGGACCAAGAATGATTTCAAATACACAATTTGAATTGAAATAATATTGGATATAAAAACAGAAAAACCGTCATATTATATAGAAAAATATGACGGTTTTTTTGTGCTTTTATCAGAAATTACTTTTGTAGAATATTAATTGTGTAAATTCATTTTCAATTTATTTTAATTCAGTTATTTTTGCGGAATGGCACAGCAAGACGATAAATTTAAAAAGGTGATTTCCCATGCTAAGGAGTATGGGTATATTTTTGGTTCTAGTGAGATATATGACGGGCTTAGCGCCGTATATGATTACGGTCAGAACGGAGTAGAACTTAAAAAAAACATAAGAGAGTATTGGTGGAAAAGCATGGTGAATATGCACCAGAATATTGTGGGGCTTGATGCCTCTATATTTATGCACCCCACAACATGGAAAGCTTCAGGGCATGTAGATGCCTTTAATGATCCGCTTATAGATAATAAAGATTCTAAAAAAAGATATAGAGCAGATGTACTTATTGAAGACTATGCTGAGAAATTATATCAAAAAGCGCAAAAAGAAATCAGTAAAGCCAAAAAACGTTTTGGAGAGGATTTTGACGAAGCACAATTTATAACCACAAATCCAAGAGTTGTAAAATATCTTTCACAAAAGGAAGAAATAATACAACGTATGGCAAATTCTTTAGAAAACGAAGACCTTGCAGATGTAAAAGCATTGATTGAAGAGTTAGGAATTGCAGATCCAGAAACAGGATCTAAAAACTGGACAGAAGTACGTCAATTTAATTTGATGTTTGGAACTAAATTAGGAGCATCTGCAGAATCTGCTACAGACCTGTTTTTAAGACCAGAAACTGCCCAGGGTATATTTGTTAACTTTCTAAATGTGCAAAAAACTGGTCGTATGAAAATACCATTTGGTATCGCACAAACCGGAAAAGCTTTTAGAAATGAAATTGTAGCAAGACAATTTATTTTTAGAATGCGGGAGTTTGAACAAATGGAAATGCAATTTTTTGTTCGTCCGGGAGAAGAAATAAAGTGGTATGAGTACTGGAAAGAAACCAGATTAAATTGGCATTTATCTTTAGGTTTGGGTAAAGAAAACTATCGTTTTCATGATCACGATAAATTGGCACACTATGCAAATGCGGCAGCCGATATAGAATTTAACTTCCCGTTTGGATTTAAGGAGTTAGAAGGAATACATTCTAGAACAGACTTTGATCTTAAAGCACATGAAAAACATTCTGGTAAAAAGCTACAATTTTTTGATCCAGAGCTTAAAGAAAGTTATGTTCCTTATGTTGTAGAAACTTCGGTAGGATTAGACAGAATGTTTTTAGCAGTGTTTTCTACAGCTCTACAAGAGGAGGAGTTAGAGGATGGTACCAGTAGGGTAGTATTAAAATTACCAGCAGTTGTTGCACCGGTAAAAGCTGCGATACTTCCGTTGGTTAAAAAAGATGGTTTGCCAGAGATCGCAGATAAAATTGTAGAAGATCTAAAATGGAAATTTAATGTCATTTATGACGAAAAAGATGCAATAGGTCGTAGATATAGAAGACAAGATGCTAACGGAACTCCATTTTGCATTACGGTAGATCACGATACGATAAAGGATAATACCGTTACTATTAGAGATAGGGATACGATGGAGCAAAAACGAGTACCCATCGCAGATCTAAAAAATATTATTGCAGAAAAAACCGATGCAGAATATTGGTTAAAATAACTCTATAATTCAAAAAGCTTTCTTCATCAAGAAAGCTTTTTGAATTATAGAGTTATTACTAAAAAAATAGCTGATTTTTTAGTAATAATTTAGATAAAATGATTTATAGTTATCATATTTTGAAGTTTAGTCGTATTTTAGTCGCAATATAAAACGGGTTAAAAAGCCAAGTCGTATTATTATATAAATTATCACCTATGCTATTTAAGAAAATTATAGTTGTTTCTTTTCTGTTTTTTGTTGCCTTAGGCTTTTCACAAGAAAAGAAAATTAAGAAGGCCACTATGGTTACTACCGCTACATATATGAAAGAGGTAGCACCATTTGAAGGAAGAAAACTGCAGCCAGCAAAACCAAGAGAAGGTGAAATCAATCCAAAAAGGAAGGCAGGTTCTAATAAGCTAGTTCCTGGTAAAGGATATCCCAGAGGTATAGATCCTTTATTGGCAAAGCAAAAAAATAATCAAAATAAAAGAGCAGGTAAAGCACCATCTCTTACATTCGAGGTAAACTCTAGTGGTCGAGCACCAACAGATCCCACAGGAGCTGTTGGACCAAATCATTATCTAAGTGCTAAAAATTCTGCATTTGCAATACATGATAGATCTGGAAATGAACTAGTATCTTCGACCTCGTTATCCGAGATTTTTCCAGGAGAAACAGATGGAGATCCTGTAGTATTTTATGATAATTTTGCAGATCGTTTCGTTATAACGCAATTTAAAGGTGCTTTTAGTAATCCAGACGGGTTATTAATAGCTGTAAGTAAAGGTCCTAACCCAGTAACTGATGGATGGTATACGTATCAATTTATTTTAGACTCTTTTCCAGATTATCCAAAATTTTCTATCTGGTCTGATGGGTATTACGTCACGGCCAATAAAAATCAAAATGCAATAGGAGATAATGAGGTAGTGTATGTAATGGAAAGAGATAAAATGTTATTAGGAAATGAGGAAGCAAAAATAGTTGGTTTTCCACTTCCTGGTGGTAATACTTTTGGTTTTTACAGTCCTGCATCTTTTAATGCATTAGGAAATGAATTACCTCCAAAAGGAGATGCAAGAATAGTTTTTTATCAAGATGATGAATGGGAAGGAGTAAGCCAGGATGCCTTAAAATTTTGGAAAATAAATGTAGATTGGGGCGCTCCAAGCCAATCTACCATTGCAGAGGCAGAAGAAATAGCAGTAACACCATTTGATTCTACATTTGATGGAGGAGATTTTAGTAATCTCCCACAACCAGGGGGTGCAGGTAATAATATAGATGTATTGCAAGGAGCGGTTATGTATGCTACTAATTACAGAAGGTTTTGTGGCTATAACTCTGTAGTACTTAATTTTGCAGTAGATATAGATACTGTAGCAGATAATATATCAGGGATACGATGGTACGAGTTGCGCCAAAATGGCGATGGACAACCCTGGACTGTTTTTCAAGAAGGAACGTATACCTCCCCAGATGGCAAAAGTGCGTGGTGTGGTAGTATGGCTATGGATATTTTTGGTAATATAGGTATGGCATATACCACAATGGGTACTATAGCAAACGGAGCAACAGCAGATAGTTTTGCTTCTATTCGATATACAGGTAGATTGGCGGGAGACGCTCCTGGAACCATGACTATTGCAGAACAAACTATTGTAGAGGGAACAGGACCACAACTTAATGGAGGTGCTCGTTATGGGGATTATGCACATCTTACGGTAGATCCTGTAGATGATCAAACCTTTTGGCATATCGCAGAATATTTTGAATCGGCAGGAAACAATGCCAGAAATATTGTTGGAGTCTTTAAAGTAGCAGAAGTGGTAACAACAGACGTTGGCGTAGTACGTATAGATGCTCCTGTAGCAGGTGAGGTTTTTAGTACTACAGAAACAATTACAGTAACCATTAAAAACTTTGGAACCACTGCTCAAAGTAATATTCCAGTGGCATGTACAGTTAACGGAGTCTCGGTAGCTAATGAACTATTTGCAGGACCTCTTAATCCAGGACAAACAGCTTCTTTCTCTTTTGTAGCAACTGCAGATCTTAGTGAAAAAATCACACATACTATCGAAGTGCAGACAAATTTGACTGGTGACGTTACGCCAGAAAATGATTGTACTACCAAAAAATTAAGAAATTTATTTCCTGTAGATGTGGGAGTATCAGAACTGGTTACACCAACATCAGATAGTGGGGTTTCGACTGCTCCAGAGCAGATAACTGTAACTATTTTTAATTACGGTAGTGAATCTCAGTCCAATATTCCTGTATTTTATATTTTGAACAATGGAGATACTATAAGTGAAGTGTTTTCAGGAACTGTACCATCACAAGAGTCTGTAAATTATACTTTTACTGTAGACGCAGATGTAACAGGGATTGGTAGCTTTGAATTTAGAACAGGAACAGAATTACGAGGCGATCAGGATACATCTAATGATGTTATTACAACAACGATAGAAAGAGTATTTTGCAGACCAACTTCAGATTGTAATCAATTTGGAGATGGGATCACCTATTTTCAATTATCTAATGTTACCAATGCACCTATTATTTGTAACACTGGGTATGAAGATTTTACTAAAGATATAGATTTCAATATTAACTTAAATCGTTCTGTTGGGGCATATGTGCTAACCATACAAACAGGATTTGCAAATGCAGAAGGCGCAGAACGTTTATCTTTATGGATTGATAGTAATGATAACACAGTTTTTGAAGAATCAGAACTACTATTGGATAATATAATTGTAAAAAAAGCAAATACAAATCAGGAAATTATACTTTCTCTTACTAAAGAAATCCCTTTAGGAAAGCATATTCTTAGAATTCGGGCAGGAGATGTTGATACGAATAGTGGTGCGCCTTTAAATGAGCCTTGTGGTTCAATGCAACAAGGTACAACTCATGATTATGCGGTGACTATAGGAGAGAGTAAAGAGGCAAGTACAGAGGTGTTTGTAGTTAATAATTCAGATAACCAGTTTTTGATCACGAAGCAAGATACTGGATTAGAAAAAGAATTACGGGTATATGTTTTTAATGTACTAGGGCAGATAATTGCTTCTAACATGGTTAAAAAAGATGCTAACGACAGATTTGCATACACAATAGATATGTCTTATGCAAAAACAGGAGTTTACTTTGTTAGATATGGTGAAAAGAAAAAAGGATACTCTGCTAAGTTTGTGGTAGAGTAATTTATTCCTTTCTTTTATGAATTTCTAAAATCGAGACCGGGCGGGCATCATTGCATCTGCTTGGCATTCTAAGACTGGCAAATTTTATCCAGACTTGTTCAGGGACCTCGGTTTTAAAAAACTCATTAATATTAATAGGATCAAGATTGTCTTTATATGTCTCTACATTTAGGATATAAGGACAATCTTTAGATTTATTAACAAGTATAGTTCCTTTTTTAAACCCTTTTTCTTGCATATCTGTAATATTTTCGTTTTTAGCAATAACAGCAGAGTTATTAATATTAGTAGTATCTTTCTTCCCTTTTGAAGGAGCACAATTATAAGTACTAAGCAGCAGTAGTGCACAAGCTATTTTAAGCATATTCTTCATGATTTGTGGTATTATCTATAAACTTGAATTATAAAGATCCTAAAAAATAATTAGAATAGAACAGGATTTAGCAGATTAAAAAATATCGATATAGTATCCATTTTCTTTCATAAGTTTTATTTTTACTAAAAATTAAAATCGAATACTTCCATGAAAATCGCTTCATACAACGTAAACGGAATCCGAGCAGCAATAAACAAAGGTTTTTTAGAATGGTTACAACAAGCAGATCCAGACGTAATCTGTCTTCAGGAAATAAAAGCCAATAAAGAACAATTAGATCTGGATATGTTTGCAGAGGCAGGATACGCTTATAATTATTGGTATAGTGCCCAAAAAAAAGGATATAGTGGTGTCGCTATTCTGTCTAAAAAAGAACCAGATCATGTAGAGTATGGTACCGGGATAGAATATATGGATTTTGAAGGGCGTAACTTGCGGGCAGATTTTAATGGCGTATCTATAATGAGTCTTTACTTGCCAAGTGGTACCAATATAGATCGCTTAGAACATAAGTTACAATACATGGCAGATTTTCAGACCTATATAAACGACCTGAAAAAAGAACGACCTAACCTTGTTATATTAGGAGATTATAATATTTGTCATCAGGCAATAGATATACACGATCCGGTGCGTAACAAAAACGTATCTGGGTTTTTACCAGTAGAGCGCGAATGGATAGGAAACTTTATGAATAGTGGTTTTATCGATTCGTTTCGACATTTTAATACAGAACCAGACCAATACTCCTGGTGGAGCTACAGAGCAAATGCCAGAGCAAATAATAAAGGCTGGCGGTTAGATTATGGTATGGTATCTACGCCATTACAAGATAAGTTAAAAAGAGCCGTTATTTTATCAGAAGCTAAACATAGTGATCACTGCCCTATTGTTGTCGAGTTAGAGATGTAATATTTTAATAAACAAAACAGGTAGTAAAGGATAGATATTAAACCTCTTTATTTTTATAGTAAACAACCCCATAAATTAATAAAAAATGATTAAAAAAATTCTATGTATGATACTTGTAGGAGCGTTAATGACCTCTTGTGTAAGTACCAAAGTATATAAAGAATTAGAAAGTAAATATGCTCGTCTTAAACGCGAAAATCGCAAAACCAAAGATCAGTTAGCAGGTTTAGAAAGAACCAGTGAAGCAGATAAAAAAGCACTGGAGCAATTAGATGCTGAATATCAAAAGCTAAAAGCAGAAAGAGACGATCTGCAAGGAAACTATAATGCTACTTTGGCTAATTATGAAAACCTAAAAGACTCCTATGACGCTTTAGAAAAAAATAGCTCTAATGCCATTGCCGCCAATAGTAAAAAAAACAGAGAGCTGTTGGCAAGGTTAGAAGAAAAAGAAAGAGCCCTTGCCACAGAGCGTAACCGTTTGGATGCGTTAGAAAAAGAAATAGCAGCACGCTCTAAGCGAGTTAACGAATTAGAAGGGTTAATTGCAGCAAAAGATGCCAAAATGCAAGCATTAAAAACTGCAATATCCAAAGCCTTACGAAATTTTGAAGGAAAAGGACTAACGGTAGAAGAACGTAATGGTAAAGTATATATCTCTATGGAAAATAAATTACTGTTTGAATCTGGTAGTTGGGCAGTAGGAACACAAGGAAAAAAAGCAGTACAGCAATTAGGAGAGGTACTGGCAGAAAACCCGGATATAGCGGTGTTGATAGAAGGGCATACCGATGATGATCCTTATATTGGTACCACACAGATAGCAGGTAACTGGGATCTGTCTACCAAACGGGCTACGGCAATTGTAAACATTTTATTGCAAAATAAAAATATAGACCCACAAAGCCTTACGGCAGCAGGTAGAGGGGAGTTTGCTCCTGTAGCATCTAATGAGACTGCCGATGGTAAAAGTAAAAACAGAAGGATAGAGGTAATCCTAACTCCAAAATTAGATGAGATTACCAAATTATTGAATGATATATAGTCTATAGAGATTGCTACATTCAAAAACAGCGACCTATTTAGGTCGCTGTTTTTGAATGTAAAAGATTTAAATATATCAATGAATATTATAAAGCATTAAGGATGTTTTCAACTTCTAGTCTATTATCAGTCTTAGAACTTTCCTTAACACGTCTTAATACATCAAAGAATTTATTAACTACTTTATTAGCTAATAGTTGATCACTTAATATTATTTCTTTTCCAGAGGTAGTAAGTAATGAAAGACTATATGCCTCAATAGACATACCTTCTATCTTCTTTTTTGCTAAAGAAGTCGTTCCAGTATCTTTTACAATAGAAATCACATTACCATGCGCAATAACTTTATTATTTGTAAATTCCGAGACATCTTTCGCCAAAGGATATAATTCATCACTAAATAAATCACTAAGTTCCTTGCTGTTTTTTTGCTGAGCTTGAGTTGCAATTCCTGCGCCTAGCACGAATAGTAGTAGAAATAATTTTTTCATAATGTTTGGGTGTTTAATGTATTATAAGTTTATAGGTTAATTACACCGGTTATTTAACGAGGCAAAATACTTTTTATTGTTAAAATAACCTTAAAAATCGACTCAAATTAGGCAATTTATTTCATAAAAACCAAAAAGCATGCCACGAATTTAGTAAACAAAAAATAAAATCCTTAATTATGTATATAGTAAAAAAACAAACTATTTTTACATAGAAGTATAAAAATAAGGAAATCAGGTAACAAAAGGAGGTTACCAAACGTTTAGTATACCCAATTAATTTAAAACTATAGAGCAAATGAAGAGGCTACCCATTTTTATAATGTTACTGGTATCTGTGATCAAAGGAGTAAGCCAGGAAAGCGAAGAAGGCTATCCAAATGAAGAAGAAATACAGAGCGAAGAAGAGGTGCAGGAGGATGAAAAAGGAGAAAACAACTACTTTGACATCTATGAATATTTTAATTTTACCAATGATGAATATTCTAATGCTATGGATAAAGTGAATGATATGGATCCAGAAGATCAAAATACCCTATATACGTTGGTAGTAGAGGTCCAAAAAGATAACGTATTAAAAGATCGTTTGTTTGGTGAGTTGATCGCAAAATCCAAAAAAAAGAAGCATTTTAAAGGTAAAGACAGCCCGGGGTTTACCTGTGTCCTAAAGGGTCTTATAGAAAACAAAACCATATATAGTGAGATTATTAGAAACGGAGGCTCTGAGGATCAAGCCAGAAATGCCGCAGCCCTCGCCGAAAGAACTGTCCGCAGAAAATGTGGTATCGCCAAAAAAGTGAATAAGCCATAACACGAAATAGCTACCCCACAGCTTACCGATACAGTAGAAGCGTTTCGTGCCAGTATTATTTCTAAACGTGAGTTCGATCTAAGAATTTGGTTTAAAAAAGCTGTCAAATTGAGTAATTTTTCATAGGGTAACGAAGAAAAATCGTATCGCTCTTTCGACAAGCTCAAGATGACAAGGCTTTTGGTTTAAAATTTATTTGTCTTCGATACAATTTTCTATCGAAAATCAATCTGACTGACGTAAATTTTCTTATATCGAACTCAGGTTCTAAAGATGTTGCAACTTATAAAAAAACAGATAATTATACTAATTCAAGTTAAATACCTACTTTTGTACCAGTTCTTTGTAAAAACAAACCATACTCCATAGTTTTTGAATTTATGTTTAATTTTAAAACTATATATGATGAATTGGAAAATTCAAAAGCTATTGAATGGCGAGACTATCGTCTCTAAAGAACCTGGTAATTCTATGTTACCTATTTTGAAATCAAAACAACCTGTACTTTTAGAACCCGTACATTGGGAAGATTGTGAAGCAGGAGATATTGTTTTTTGTAAAGTAAAAGGAAACTGTTTTACGCATTTAGTAAAAGGAAAAAATGTAAAACGAGGACTCCTTATAGGTAATAACCGTGGTCGCCTTAATGGCTGGACCAAAAATGTATACGGCAAAGTAATAGAAATATTACCCGTATCCTAAAAGTAGCGCGAGGAGCGCTTTTTTTGTTTCTACTAATCCCGTTTCATCCATATTGTGGAGTTTATTTCCCCAAGACTTGCCTTGAAAACCACTCCTTGACGGTTTTTATGGCAAATCCAAATATTAATTGAACTCGCGATTAATCCTACTTTGTTATCTTAGATTTAAAAATAGATCCATCCCAGTCTTCCTTCATAGGAAGGAGTAAAAGCCTCCCTTTGAAAGGTATGGGGTCGAGCCCACCCAGAGGTGGTTCGAGCCGATAATGTATCAGCTCGAAGCGATATTTTGACCCTTATAAGGGATAATGTATCACATATAAGTGATTTTTTATCGGTTCGAAGGGATATCCAGACCTCTATATGTGATAATTTATCGATTCGAACCACCTCGGTCACCCTTCGAACCATCTTAGTATCGGTTCGAAGGGATATTCAGACCTCTATATGTGATAATTTATCGGTTCGAACCACCTTAGTATCGATTCGAACCACTTCAGAAACCCTTCGAAGGATGTTGGTAAGGGGTATAAGAAACCTTAGTATCGCTTCGAAGGGTCTCGGTAAGGAGTACTACACTTGTCGATAAGGATATTTTTTCTAAAAAAGAGGTAGTGTTCAATAAAGTGTGTCATTTACTTAGATATTCTATATCAAAACAAGGTTTCCCTAATTCAAAATAACCGTTCCCTCATTTGATATTTTACAAAAAGATTTTCGTTGTTACTTTTGAGTAAACCAATGAATATATGCACACTTTGCTCTAAGGCATAACTTTAGAAAAAGGGATTTCAAAAAAAGTAAAAGAATAAGGCGAGAGTTGTAGTATATGCAAATAGAGTATAATTTACATAGATTCTCTAAAATTTATAGGATGGATGCTGGAGGAAATAATTTTAGGTTGGTTAGTTGAAAAGAAACGAATGGGGCAATGGGGTAGTCCTGTTCGTTTTGATTAAAAAAAGAGCTTCTACTTAAAGAAGCTCTTTTTCAGGTTATGAGAGTAATGGAAAAACAGTTGATAATAAATATGTTTATTTTTCAGGAGTAAACCACTCTCCTCTAGAGTTGGTGTACGCCGTTTTTGTGCCGTTATCCATTGCCAAAACCAATTTATAATTGCCAGCTTTATCGGTATAAGCTTCAGAAATAGTTGCTCCCGGATACTCTTTTTCCACAGCAGCTTTAATGATTTCAGAAAGTTTATCGGTATGGATTTCTGTATAATCCTTTTGATCGGTAGAGGCTTCTGTTTTTGTAATTGGCAATGCTTCTTCTGCTTGTTGCGCAGATGTAATTGTAGAGGATAACGATATAGCACATATAGCTAAAAGAACAGGTATCTTTTTCATAGGATATTAATTTAAGATTATATATTTATCTACTACTATAGAAATTATCATTCCAGAATATTATAGGGATATATGGTATTTATAAATAATTAAAAAACAAATAGTTAAAGGTTTTTTATTGGTTTTTAAACTGTTGACTTTCCGTTATACATTGTAGAGATGTTTCACATATAATTTCAATTCAAAAATGATATAAAAAAAAGATAAAACAGAGGGGTATTTATTTTACTTCTTGTAGTATTATGATAATTTTTGCAATAGTTTACTCTTAGAGTTTTTATTTTTGAAAATAAAATAACAACAAAGCAAATTAGATATTCTACTTTACAATGGAATAGATATTAACGTAAAGAAAAAAAATGAAATATACTGCATTACCTAATACCGATATAAAAGTTAGCAAAATATGTTTGGGTAGTATGACTTGGGGAGAGCAAAATACAGAAGCAGAAGGACATGAACAATTAGATTATGCTATCGATCAGGGAGTTAATTTTATAGATACTGCAGAGTTGTATTCGGTACCAGCAAATAAAGATACACAAGGCAGCACCGAAAAAATTATTGGGTCCTGGTTGCGTAAAACAGGTAAACGGGATGAAGTAGTTGTTGCTACTAAGATTGTAGGTCCAAGAGATTTTGTAAAACATATTCGTACAGGTGGTTTTACGAAAGATGAATTTACAGATGCTATCGATAAAAGTTTAAAACGCCTGCAAACCGATTATATTGATCTATACCAGTTACATTGGCCAGAAAGAAACACCAACTTTTTTGGAGTAAGAGGGTATGCCCATGACGAAGAAGAGCAATGGAGCGATAACTTTAAGGAAGTGCTAGGCTATTTACAAGGGTTTATAAAAGCAGGAAAAATAAGGCAAATAGGACTCTCTAACGAAACTCCTTATGGAGTTATGCGATATGCGGAAGAAGCTCGAAATGGAATGCCAAAAATGATTACCGTTCAAAACCCATATAGTTTATTAAATCGAAAAGATGAGGTTGGGCTTGCCGAAGTTTTACATCGCGAAAACATAGGGCATTTACCATATTCTCCTCTTGGTTTTGGGCAACTTACAGGAAAATATCTCGAAGAAACACCAAAAAATGGAAGGGTAACCTTATTTCCTCAGTTTTCTAGATATCATAATGAAAAATCTTTTGAAGCTACCCGGGCATACAACCAAATAGCCAAAAATCATGGAATTAGTTTAACGCAAATGGCATTAGCATTTGTAAACCAGCAGCCCTTTGTAACCAGTACTATAATAGGAGCAACATCTTTAAAACAGCTAAAAGAAAACATAGGCAGTATAGATATAACCCTTTCTGATGCTATTATAAAAGAGATAGAAGCAGTACATGAAAATAATCCAAACCCTGCACCGTAGGTAAACCAGAATCATGCATTAGAAAAGGCATTACAACTCGAGCTATTTTCAAGATATATTACCTTGCTCAGCACAGGATAAAAATTTTCAGGATGTAGAAACAAGTTGATTTGTCATCCTGTTGAAGAACGGAATCCACTTATTAATAACACTATGCCCAAATGGATACCAGCCTTTAGTTTATCCTGAGCCAAGTCGAAGGACTGGGAGGAGAAAAAACAAGAAGCATTATTTTATAACATTTTCAAAGTTAAAATGGTATAAGTACATCACAAAAATTGGTCGAATTCATTCCGTTGAAGAACGGAATCTAATAGTAATACTACCTAAGTAAAATGAATCACATCTTTTAGTTTATGTAAAATCCTAAGAGAGTAAAAGATTTTTATGTCACATTGAGCTTTGTCGAAGTGTTTTTTAACGTATTACCCAAATAAATGCTCTGCTACATCTTCGATCTTAGTAACCAATTGGATTTTGATCTGCGTATTTTGTAGCGATATTTTATTGTATTTAGAGACAAATATGGTAGAAAAACCTAGTTTTTCTGCTTCTTGTATTCGTTGTTCTACCTTGTTTACGGGGCGTATTTCTCCTGCCAATCCAACCTCTGCAGCAAAGCAATAATCTTTTGGTACAGGGATATCTTCATTAGAGGATAAAATGGCTGCAACTACCGCCAAATCAATAGCAGGATCGTCTACAGATATGCCTCCTGTAACATTTAAAAACACATCTTTTGCTCCCAGTCTAAAACCAGCTCGCTTTTCTAAAACAGCAAGGATCATGTTAAGACGCTTTAGGTTGTAACCTGTAGCACTACGTTGTGGAGTACCATAAACTGCGGTGCTTACCAAAGCCTGTATCTCTATCATAAGCGGTCGCATACCTTCTACCGTAGACGCGATAACGGTACCGCTTAATTCTTCATCGTTTTTAGAGATAAGGATTTCACTAGGGTTATTTACTTCACGCAGACCACTGCCCTGCATTTCATAAATACCCAACTCTGATGTAGACCCAAAGCGATTTTTTAATGCACGTAAAATTCGATACACATGATTACGGTCTCCTTCAAACTGTAATACAGTATCTACCATATGCTCTAATATTTTTGGGCCAGCAATAGTACCATCTTTTGTAATATGTCCAATTAACAAAACAGGAGTTGCGGTTTCTTTAGCAAATTTAATAAGCTCTGTAGTACACTCCCGAATCTGAGAAATGCTACCAGCGCTACTTTCTATATAATCACTATGTAAGGTTTGTATAGAATCTATAATAACAATATCTGGTTGTATTTCTTCAATCTGCCTAAAAATATTTTGTGTTTTGGTTTCTGTTAAAATCAGGCAATTGTCTGTTTTAGAATGTATTCGTTCTGCGCGCATTTTTATTTGCTGTTGGCTTTCTTCTCCAGAAACATATAATGTTTTATATGGTAGTTTAAGGCTTATTTGTAGTAAAAGGGTACTTTTTCCTATTCCTGGTTCTCCTCCTAACAACGTTAAAGATCCTGGTACCAGCCCGCCGCCTAATACTCTGTTTAGCTCTGCATCATCCGTATTATAACGAATATCTTTGCTGGTATTGATTTCTGAAATTCGTAAAGGTTTAGCAATTTTATTTGCTTTTGGACTAGAAGTGGCGCTTTTCCAATCCTTTTTTTCTGCTTTTTGCACGACTTCTTCTGCAATAGTATTCCATTCCTTACAAGAGGTGCATTGCCCTTGCCATTTAGAATATTGAGCACCACAATTTTGACAGAAAAATACAGTTTTGGTCTTCGCCATAAGATTTTGATAAGAGTGTAAAAATACTATTTATTTAAGAACTCTATAAACAAAAAAAGACCCCGAAAACAGGATCTTTTTATTTACTTTTTAAAAGCTTTTACCAGCCAAAATCTTCTTTGATCTTGTTTACTTTATCCAGCATATAATCTTTGGTTAAGAAAGCAACTTCAGCTAACTGAAATCCACTTTCATAAGCTCTCATTGCTTTTTTAGGCTCTCCTGTTTGCTCATAAAACATTCCTAAATAATAATATCCTAGCATTAGATCCGAATGTTCTTTGATAGCTAGTTTACCTAAAGGCTCTAATTCTGTCCAATTTTCATTTTTTTCGATAGCAGTAGAAACAGCAATAAAATCGTTAATTCTTATTTTGCGTTTAATACCATATAATTTTTCTGTAGTTCTGTAGATGTCTGCCAGATATTCATAAGGAGAAGTTTCTAGCGGAAGAATAACTTCTTTATAGGTTTTTTTACTAATAGGGCGATACATCTCGAAAATGTTTTCTAACGCCTGAGGGATTGCTTTTCCTACCAGAGTATAGTGTGAGGATTCTTCAAAATTATTGAAGAAATAATTCATTTCGGTATTTTCGATTGCAGATAATTTTTCATTCAAAGCAATAAGATCATTTTTAATATTATCGGCATCGTTAGTTGCAGTTGCTAAGTAGTACCAAATATCAGAAGAACCTGCAAGTTTACTTTCAATACGATCTGCCATTGATGGTGCTAATTCTGGACTAAGACTTATATATCCTTGAAAAATAGGATTGTCTTTAAATAAAAAATAGTTTATAAAGTTGGCAGTATAATCATGCCCTACAATAATTTTTAATTGTGCGGTACGATAGGTTTGATTTAGATAAGGAACAAGTTCTTGACCAATAAATTCAAAAAACTCTGCTCCTTTAAGTTCGGGTAAAAACTCTGCGGTATCGTATTGGCAATCGGTTTGTCTGGTTTTACGTTGGTTGACACCTACCACTATAGATTCTGGCATATCTTCCCAATAGGAAAAATAATCTACGTTACCAGCAACAGGTTCGAATAAATAATCTCCGTCTAAAACAATAATTAGAGGATATATTTTATCTTCATTTTTTTTATAATTACGAGGGAGCTGTATTTTTAACTCTCTGCTTTGATCTAGTTTGATAGATCTAAAAGACTCATAGATTGCCTGGCTATAGCCAGAAAATACAAAAAGACAAGCTATAATAAGAGTTACACTTTTTTTCATGATGAAATTAGGATTAAGGTTAAGCAAGGGACAAGATATAAATTATTTCCTTATTTCTCTCTGTTTAAAATAGGAAGAAATAAAAAGGATAACGCTCCTATAATTATATTTATTGCGGTTTGGGATCCCCATAATATCCAGCCTAACGCTTCTCCTGCAGGTTTTTCTACACCAAAAAGCAGTAAAATAGCAGCTATTGCTATGGGGAAAGCCCCAATTCCTCCATTAGTGGTAGACATTGCAAAAGATCCTGCAACAAAAGTAGCAAGTATTGGCCCAATAGATAAAGATGCGGTTTCTGGAACCGTAAATTTAATTACATAAAACATGCAAACATACAATCCCCAAATAAGAAAGGTATAAAAAACAAAAGCTCCTCGTTGTTTGATTTTTGAAATACTTTTTACTCCTTCTAAAAGACCATCACCAAAATTTTTGAGCTTTATAAGTATAGGGTTTGTTGATGTTTTTATAACTTTTAGAAATATAATCCCACCAATTAATAATCCTGTTAATATAGCTAGTGAAATAAACGGACTTGCAATTTTTTCTTGTAAATAAGAGAATAATAGCTCAGATTGAAAAAGTAAAGTTATAGCGATTATAAGTAATAACATAAGTAAATCGATAACTCTTTCAGAAATTATAGTTCCGAATGCTTTTTTAAAAGGAATGTTTTCATAAGTAGAGATAGTACCGCCTCTAAGAATTTCACCAGATCTGGGGATTCCCAGATTGGCAAGATACCCTATCATAACTGCCATAAAGCTATTAGATAATTTTACAGAGTACCCTAATGGTGCTAATAAAAATTTCCAACGATAAGCTCTGGCAAGATGAGAAATAATCCCTAAAGCAATAGATAAAAGAACCCATTTTGGATCTGCTTGTGTGACGTACTGAAGCGTTTTCTGTCTTTCTTCGGGAGCGGCAGACGAGATCGAATACCATATTAAAAAAACTCCCACTGCTAATGGGAGTATTATTTTAAGAAACTTTATAAGTTTAGGATTCACTATTTATTTCAATAAATTGTTCTCTTCGTTAGGGAAAAGGAGTCTCGGTTTAAAGTTTTTAGCTTCTTCGATGTCCATCATAGCATAAGTGATTAGTATTAAAACATCTCCTTTGGCTACTTTTCTGGCTGCGGCACCATTAAGTGTGATTTCTCCACTATTTCTAGGTCCTGGTATCGCATACGTTTCTAAGCGTTCTCCGTTATTATTGTTTACAATCTGTACCTTTTCTCCTTCAACAATATTAGCGGCCTCCATTAGATCTTGATCAATAGTAATGCTGCCGATATAATTAAGATCAGCACCGGTTACTTTAACGCGATGAATTTTTGATTTTACTACGTGTACAAACATTTTACAAAGTTAGTTATTTTTAGTTTAGGGCAATGTTATCAATAAGTCTTATTTCTCCTGCAAATACAGCTATAAAAGCTCTGTATTTTGTATCTTTTCGTTTTCGTTTAATGGATTTTAGGTCTGAAACTTTGGCAATTTCAAAATATTCTAGTTTTAATTCGTCATGGTTTTTAAACTGTTCTAATACCCAGTTGTTTAAAGTAATAGCACTTTTTGTGCCAAAGTCTTTTTTAACTTGTTTTAAAATAGAATAAATAAATGGAGAAGCTTCAAGTTGTTTTGCGTTAAGTCTTTTATTTCTAGAGCTTAAAGCCAAACCATTTTTTTCTCTATAAATAGGGCAGCCAATAATTTGTACTGTCATTTTTTCAATTTCAACAAGTTTTTTAACAATTTGTAGTTGTTGAAAATCTTTTTCTCCAAAATATGCTTTATCTGGATCAACGATCGTAAAGAAATGTTTTAATACGGTGCCTACCCCATCAAAATGTCCAGCTCTAAATTTACCTTCCATTTCATGTTCTAAACCATTAAAATTGTAATTAGTAGACAGCATTTTATCTCCATATATTTCTTTAGGCGTAGGCGTAAAAACAATTATATTTTTGGATAAACCAGATAAAAGTTCGATATCAGAATCTAAAGTACGGGGATAATTAACCAAATCTGCATCGTTATTAAACTGAGTGGGATTCACAAAAATGCTAACTATCACAGTGTCATTTTCTTTTAGAGCCTTCTCTACCAAAGCAAGATGTCCACGGTGCAGTGCGCCCATAGTAGGGACAAATCCAATGGTTTTCTTATTTTTTTTAATAGATGCAACATCTACTAATATATCTAGTCTTTTTTCGTGTACCTGCATTGGCATATAAACTTATAAGGCGTGCAAAAATAAGATATTACTGGCAGACTGCATAAATTTTCGTAATTTTGCAAAATTAATTCCAAAAGGAGGACGATAAAAGTATCGATTATATGAAAGATAAGAGGATATTGTATGTATCATCAGAAGTAATACCTTACCTGCCAGAGACTGAAATTTCATCCATGTCTTTTGAAGCACCAAGAATGGTAAATAGTAAAGGAGGTCAAATAAGAATTTTTATGCCAAGATATGGGAATATCAATGAAAGAAGGCATCAATTGCATGAGGTAATCCGGCTTTCGGGGATGAATTTGGTTATCAATGACTTAGATATGCCTTTAATTATTAAAGTAGCTTCTATACCTAAAGAAAGAATGCAGGTGTATTTTATTGATAATGAAGATTATTTTAAACGAAAAGCGACGTTGACAGATGAAGAAGGGAAATTGTTTCCTGATAATGATGAACGAGCAATCTTTTTTGCTAAAGGAGTTATTGAAACGGTGAAAAAGCTAAACTGGTCGCCAGATGTAATACATGTGCATGGTTGGTTGGCTTCGCTTTTACCATTATATCTAAAACATTATTATGCTAATGAACCCCTTTTTGGTCATAGCAAAATTGTAACCTCTGTATATAATAGTGGTTTTGATGGGATCTTAGATAAAAATATGATGGCAAAAGTGAAATTTGATGGGATAGGAGAAGAAAAGATTAGCGACTTATCAAAGCCAACATATAGCAACCTTATGAAAGTTGCTGTGAATAATTCTGATGCGGTAATTATAGGATCAGAAGAAATTCCTGCAGAACTTGTAGAGCATCTAAAAACTATCGACCAGCCAGTTTTAGAATATAAAAAACCAGATGAATTTGCCGAAGCTTATGAAACCTTCTATAAAACAGAAGTATTAACATAAGTAAAACGATGAAAATTATTTATGAAATTAATGAACATTTTTACTAAAATAGTAACTATAGTAGTTGTTGTTTTTACTTTTTTATCCTGTGATGATGATTTTAATTCTGTTGGTAGTGAGATTATAGGAGATGTTAATTTTGAAGACAGCCAATATAGTTCGATACCAGTAGCATACAGTAAAAAATTAGAAAGAGTCCAGGCCAGTAGATTGGTTCGCCAGGTAGGTGCAAATAATCAACTAGTTAATCATGCTAATTTACTTGGTGTTTATCAAGATCCTGCTTACGGACAATCTGTGTATAGTATATTGTCGCAAGTACGATTAGGGACTGATAGGCCTACTTTTGGAAAAGATCCAGTATTAGATAGTGTCGTTCTTAATTTACCTTATTTTAGTGCAGAAACAAATACGGTAACTAATAATAATGTAACCACCAAGACATACCGATTAGATTCTATTTATGGTAATCAACCATTTAAATTATCGATATATCAATCCAATTACTTTTTAAGAGATTTTGACCCAGTATCTAATGATATACAATTATATTATTCAGATGATGTACTAACTAAATTTGGTCCTGAGGTAGAAAAGCCTGAAAACTTATTGTATACTAATGAATCTTTTGTGCCGTCTTCTTCAGAAATAACTTTGCTTAGTCCTGATGGGAGTGATGAGAATACAGATCCCGATGTTACTAAGGCGATACCTGCACTAAGAGTTAAGTTTTCTGATGCAGTTAGAGATCGTTTTAAAGCACAGTTTATAGAGAAACAAGGTAGTGCTGAGTTGAGTAACTCGAATAACTTCTTTAACTATTTTAGAGGAATCTATTTTAAGGCAGAAGCCTCTGGTGCTTCAGGAAACATGGTTCTTTTTGATATGGGTCAAGGAAGAATAACATTGCATTATACCTCTAGCTCAGAAACATCAGAAGAAAAAGAGCAAAAAACTTTAGAGCTTTCTTTTGCTAATAATATTGTTAATTCTATACAGACAAATCTTAAGCCAGAGATTGCCGATGAATTGAAGATAGAATCTCAGGATTCCATTAACGGAGAAGATAATTTATATATAAAAGGTGGAGATGGAGCGTATGCTGTAGTTGATTTGTTTGGAGGAACTGTTCTTAACGAAAATGGAGAGCCAGAAAATGAACTTAGCTATTTAAGAAGGCAAGATTGGCTAATTAATGATGCAACTCTTACGTTTTATGTAAATCAAAGTGCTTTGACATCCGGAGGAGCAACAGAACCAGAGAGAATATTTGTTTTTAATGAAGAAACGGGTTCTGTTCTGGCAGATTATGCTTCTGATGTAGCTTTTCAATTGATTAATGAAGAAACACCAGTAAATTCTATTCTTAGTCATTTAGGCAGGATAGACAGAGGTTCTGATGATAGAGGAGATTTCTATAAAATAAGGCTTACTAGGCATATTATTAATCTTTTAGAAGATGAGGAAGCAGATAATATTAGTTTGGGAGTATCAGTATCTCAAAATGTAAATACAACAAGAGGCGCAATCGGCGTAGTTAAAAATAAAAACAATACCCCTAAAGATGAGGTCATTCCCTCCTCATCGATAATTTCACATGAAGGTACTATTCTCTATGGTAATAGAGAAAATGTTCCTGAAGCGAAACGTTTAAAACTTGATATTTTTTATACAGCATCAAAAAAAAACTAAAAACATTTTAAAAAATTAAATCATGTGCGGAATTGTAGGGTACATTGGGCATAGAGAAGCCTATCCAATTGTGTTAAAAGGATTAAAAAGATTAGAGTATAGAGGGTATGACTCTGCTGGAATTGCTTTGTATGATGGTAATGATATTAAATTATCGAAAACAAAAGGGAAAGTAGCGGATCTTGAAGAAAGATTAGTAAAAGAAATTCCTACAAAAGGAACTATTGGTATAGGACATACCAGATGGGCAACTCATGGGGTTCCTAACGATGTAAATTCTCATCCACATTACTCTAATTCTGGAAACCTTGTTATAATTCATAATGGGATTATTGAAAACTATGAATCTCTTAAAAAAGAATTATCAAATCGAGGATATACATTTACCTCAGACACAGATACAGAAGTATTGGTAAATCTTATAGAGGATGTAAAAACTAAAGAAAATGTAAAACTTGGGAAAGCTGTTCAGATTGCATTAAACCAAACAGTAGGAGCTTATGCAATAGCAGTTTTTGATAAGCAAAAACCAGATGAAATTGTTGTAGCAAGATTAGGTAGCCCACTTGCAATTGGTGTCGGAGAGGATGAATTTTTTATAGCTTCTGATGCTTCTCCTTTTATAGAGTATACCAATAATGCTATTTATCTGGAAGATGGTGAAATGGCGATTGTAAGTAGAAAAAAAGGGGTTAAAGTAAGAAATATTAAAGATGATAAGTTAGTAGATCCGTATTTGCAAGAATTACAGATAAACCTTGAGCAAATAGAAAAAGGAGGATATGATCATTTTATGCTCAAAGAAATTTATGAGCAGCCTAATGCTATTAGTGATACCTATAGAGGGAGAATGCGAGTAGCAGAAGGAATTATAAAAATGGCAGGGATTGATGATAATCTAGCAAAACTTTTAAATGCAAAGCGCATTGTTATTATTGCTTGCGGTACATCTTGGCATGCTGGTTTGGTTGCAGAATATATTTTTGAAGAATTAGTTCGTATACCTGTAGAGGTAGAATATGCCTCAGAGTTTAGGTATAGAAACCCTGTAATTCATCAAGATGATGTAGTTATTGCAATATCACAAAGTGGAGAAACGGCAGATACCATGGCAGCTATTAAGTTGGCTAAAGAAAATGGAGCTTTTGTTTTTGGAGTATGCAATGTTGTAGGATCTTCAATTTCTAGAGAGACTCACGCAGGAGCATACACGCATGCAGGACCAGAAATAGGAGTAGCTTCAACCAAAGCATTTACTACCCAGATTACGGTTTTATCTTTGATAGCATTAAAACTGGCAGAGCGAAAAGGAACAATTTCTAATAGTGATTTCCATTATTATTTGCAAGAATTAGAAAGGATTCCAGAAAAGGTAAAACAAGCATTAGAGTCTAACGAACATATTAAGTTTATTGCAGACACCTATAAAGGAGCAAAAAATGCTTTGTATTTGGGTAGAGGTTTTAATTTTCCTGTGGCATTAGAAGGAGCTTTAAAATTAAAGGAAATATCTTATATTCATGCAGAAGGGTATCCGGCAGCAGAAATGAAGCACGGACCAATTGCTTTGATAGATGAACAAATGCCTGTGGTGGTAATAGCAACCAAAAAAGGACATTATGATAAGGTGGTAAGTAATATTCAGGAAATTAAATCTAGAAAAGGAAAAATTATTGCAATAGTTACAGAAGGAGATGAAACTGTTAAAAATCTCGCAGACCATGTCATTGAGGTACCAGAAACAGAAGAGTTTTTAACTCCTCTTCTCACAACAATACCTCTACAATTACTATCGTATCATATAGCAGTAATGTTAGGTAAAAATGTAGATCAGCCAAGAAATCTTGCGAAATCAGTAACGGTAGAGTAATTTTTCTACTTGTATAAATGCAAGTTTTTGTATACAAAATAGATAAAACCTGTTTGAAGAAATTTTCAGACAGGTTTTTTATTTCTCTTATACTATTCAAAATTAAAATAGTATTATGATTTATTATGAGATTAACACCTTCCAGTATAACGATCTTTACTTTTAGATTTAATGATGTTTCCTTCGTTATTAAAAATAACTTTTGTGCAACCTCCTTCACCATCCGAAGTGAATACAACTGTTCTTCCTCCTGTAATAGATTTTAGGTCAGTTTTACTTAAACTTGTGCCTAAATTTGAAATTTGTTTTAACATACTATTCATTTATTTAGATTAATTATTTCAACTATAGACAAGTTCCAATAATACAGAAATGTTACCCACGATAATTTAGATACACAGAACTCATATTAAGATACTTCGTTTCATATCAAATACTAGTCTCAAAAAACTATATAGTTATAATATTTTTCTGTGTGAAATAAGTAGAGGTTTAACGTTTTTGTTATAGGAATGGTAAAAAAACGTATCTTGTTGTTATAATAATTTAAAATTTTGGGGCATGAAAAAAATTACATTAGTGATTTTGCTAATGGCAAGTTGCTTTGCTGCTACTGCACAGATAACAATTAGTGGTAAGGTGGTAGATGATAATAATCAACCTATACCAGGAGCCAATATTACTTTAAAAAATTCCTCTTCGGGAACAGTAACAGACTTTGATGGTCTTTTTTCTTTCACTGTTCAACAATCTCCACCTTTTACTATAGAAGTAAGTAGTGTAGGATTTGAATCTTCATCTGTAGATATAACATCACAAACTAGTGATTTAGTTATCGTATTAAAGGAAGGAACTGAACTGGATGAAGTCGTTATTTCTGCTTCCAGAACTCCCGAACGTGTTTTTGAATCTCCTGTAAGTGTGGAGCGATTTGGGATTAAAGAAATAAAAAATACTCCTTCAGTAGATTTTTATGGAGGATTAGAAGATTTAAAAGGAGTAGATATAAATACAAATAGTTTAACGTTTAAATCTATTAACACCAGAGGATTTGCCACGTTTTCAAATACAAGATTCGTTCAATTGGTAGACGGAATGGATAATACTGCTCCTGCTCTTAATTTTGTTTTAGGAAATTTATTAGGAATGACAGAGCTAGATGTAAATAGCGTAGAATTATTGCCAGGAGCTTCTTCTGCCTTATATGGAGCAAATGCTTTTAATGGAATTTTATTTATGACAAGTAAAAACCCATTTGATCATCCAGGTATAAGTGCATATTTTAAAGGAGGTATTACTTCTCAAGAAGCTGCAGGAGACAATGAATTTTATGATTATGGAATACGAATAGCGCATAAATTTTCAGATAAGTTTGCTGCAAAAGCCAATTTCTCTTACCTAAGAGGTACAGATTGGTTTGCATCTAATAGAATTAATGTCCTAAATTCAAGTACAGATAGGTCAGATCCTAATTATGATGGTTTAAATGTATATGGGGATGAGGTTAGTACAAATATTAGAGGAGTTGGAGTGGCTTTAGTGAATTTAGGAGTTCTGCCTGCGGGAGCAGAAAACATACTGCCAAATCAAAGCGTTAGTAGAACAGGATATGACGAACAAGATTTAAACGAATATAGAGCCGAGAGTATAAAATTTGATGCTGCGATGCATTACAGACCATTTGCAAATGATTTTGAGATCATTTATAATGGAAAAATAGGAAAAGGAACTACAATTTATCAAGGAGCAAACCGATATTCAATTCGTAATTTTTTCTTGCAACAACATAAGTTAGAATTTAAAAATAACAACTTTTTTATAAGGGGCTATTTAACAGCAGAAGATGCGGGGGATTCCTATGATACAAGATTTACAGGAATAAATATTAATAGAAAATGGAAAAACGATCAAACTTGGTTTGGGGAATATGCAGGGGCATTTGTACAGGCAACCTTAGCAGGGCAATTACCAGAACAAGCGCACCTTCTTGCAAGGCGAGCTGCAGATACAGGGAGATTACTGCCAGGAACATCTGGTTTTCAACAAGCCTTTAAAGAAGTTGTTAGTGACCCTAATTTGGCTACTGGATCAAAATTTCAGGATGCAACTCAATTACGGCATATGGATGTTAATTACAATTTCACTCATTTAACAGGGGATTTTGCAGATATACAAGTAGGAGGTTCGTTTAGAGAATATAAGTTGAATTCTTCGGGCACAATTTTTACTGATTTTGATGGCCCTATTCGATATGCAGAATATGGTATATATACGCAGATTCAGAAAAAAATGATGGATGACAGGTTAAAGTTAACAGGATCTGTTCGTTATGACAAGTCAGAATTATTTGACGGTAATTTGTCTCCAAGGTTATCTGTAGGGTATACACTTGGTGCAGAAAGAAATCATAATATTAGAGCTTCTGTACAAACAGGGTTTAGAAATCCTACTACGCAAGATTTATATATAGGGTTAAATGTAGGAAGAGCAATATTAGTAGGTTCTGCAGAAGATAATTTAGATAGAGATATTAGAACGTTTGATGTAAGTGGAAATGGTCAAAATCTTATAGGATCTAGTTCGGTAACAATTACGGGTAGAGATGCCTATGAAAATTCTTTTTCAGTAAATTCTGTGCGAAATGGAACTCCACAAGCATCTGGAGCAACCATAGTAAAGCCAGAAAAAATTACTGCATTCGAGGTAGGATACCGAGGTAAAGTAAACAAATTTATTATTGATTTAAGCGGGTATTATAACCAATATAAAGATTTTATATCTACAGAAAATGTATTGGTACCCTTGTATGGTCAAGTAGGAGATGGGACATTATCTCTGTTAGCTCTGCAAAATGATGATGTCGAGGTGTATCAAGCGTATACCAATTCTGATATAGATATAAAATCTTTTGGAGCTACTATAGGAGTAAACACTAAAATTCCCGGAGATTTTGATTTAGGGGTTAATTATACCTATTCAAAACAAGATTTTGATAAAAATAAAGATCCGGATTTTAGAACAGAATTTAATACTCCAGAACATAAAGTAAAAGCCACTTTTGGGCACACAAATTTATTTAAAAACTTTGGATTCAATACCAGTTATAGATGGAGTGATAGCTATCTATGGGAAGCATCATTTGGAGATGGAGACATACCTTCTTTTTCTGTTATTGATGCACAAATAAATTATAAGATCCCAAAGTTGAAAACAACCCTTAAAGTTGGAGCAACTAACCTTGGAGGGGATGAGTATTTTACCGCATTCGGAACAGGGTTTATAGGATCTCAGTATTATATAGGATTGTCTATAAATAATTTATAAGAGCAAGTCGAATGACGCTATAATAAAACTAAAAAAAAAATAACAGATGAATACACAATATAAATGGTTAATACTCCTGCTTATTTTTGGATGTATTTCCTGTCAATCAGATGATGACACCTCTACAGTCAACGAAAATATAGTAATTACTTCAGGAGAGGCAGATTTTTCAAAATACGTTTCTTTAGGAAATTCTTTAACCGCTGGATTTACAGACGGGGCTTTGTTTATTGCAGGGCAAGAAAATTCGATGCCTAATATTTTAGCGCAACAATTTGCTTTGGCAGGAGGAGGAGAGTTTAAGCAACCTTTAATGAATGATAATATTGGAGGAGCGCTTTTAGGAGGAGCTCAAATTTTGAATCCAAGATTCTTTTTTGATGGATCTAAACCAAGTGTTCTTAATGGTGTTCCAACTACAGAAATTACTACTCAGATAACGGGATTCTATAATAATATGGGGATCCCAGGGGCAAAGAGTTTCCATTTGCCTGCACAAGGCTATGGTAACGTGGCAGGAGTAGCTGCAGGATTGGCAAATCCATATTTTGCAAGAATAGCATCTAGTGCTACAGCTTCTGTTCTTGGGGATGCAATGGCACAAAATCCAACATTTTTTTCGCTATGGATAGGTAATAATGATGTTTTAGGGTATGCTTTGTCTGGAGGAGAATCAGACCCAGATAAATCAGATCCAATTACAGATGTAACCCTGTTTACTCAGGCATACAATACTTTGGTTACCGCCTTAACTTCTGGAGGAGCAAAAGGAGTAGTGTTTAATATTCCAGAAGTAACATCAATACCACATTTTACAACAGTTCCTTTTGCACCATTAGATCCAAAAAGTCCGAGTTTTGGTCCTTTAATACCTGCTTTAAATGCTCAGTTTGCAGGATTAAACCTTGTTTTTACCGCATTAGGAGTTCCAGAAAGATCTATTTCTTTTGCTGTAGATGCAGCAAGCCCGGTAATAATTAAAGACGAATCTCTAACAGATTTGTCCGTTCAGATTACAACAGCACTTCAGAGTAACGGCGTAGATGCGGGAACTGCTGCTGTTACAGGGTTTTTATATGGACAAGCCAGGCCTGCAAATAAAGAGGATCTATTGTTGCTGCCAAGTTCTTCAATAATAGGTCAGGTAAATACAGAGGCAGTAGCCACATTAATGGGGTTAGGTTTATCACAAATCCAAGCAGGACAATTAGCAGTTAACGGGGTTACATATCCGTTAGAAGATAAGTGGGTGTTACTGCCAGATGAGCAACAGGAGATTGCGTCTGCAACTTCTTTGTTTAATACTATAATAAGCACAACGGTACAACAAGCTGACTTGGCTTTTGTAGATGCAAATGCAATTCTTAGAGAAGCCTCAGAAAATGGAGTAAAATTTGACGAGTTTTTGTTGAAAGGTAACCTTGTTTTTGGAGGAGCGTTTTCATTAGATGGAGTTCATCCTACTGCAAGAGGATATGCTTTTTTGGCAAACAAAGCAATGGAGTCTATAAATGCTAAATACGGATCTAACCTGCCTATGGTAAAGGCAAAAAATTATCCTACTTTTTACTCTGCTACTTTAGAATAAGATATATAGAATAAGAACGATAAAAACCTTCTTTAATTTTTTTAGAGAAGGTTTTTTATGCTATTTTTTTGAGTGATCTAAAATTAGAAATACCGTTATATAGCCTGTTGTATGGTTTGTGTGGGATGATTTTTTTCTATTAACTGAAAATAAAGCGAAATTAAAAAAGATACAATTATATATGTTAAAACCACAAGTGTAGCTCCTTGAAAAACAGTGTCTATAGCAAACCAACTACCATGATATATTATAAAAAACAATCCCATTACAAATTTTATAAATTCGGCAACTAAAGAAATTAAATGGCGATCCATAAGAGAGGTATATGCAAATATTGAGATAGCTAAAAAAGCAGAATATTGTACAATTTTAGCAAACTCTAGGTTTCCTACACTAATTAGTAAATAATACATTAATAAAACAGTAATAACCAATTGTACCCAGGACCATAGTTTTAATAATAACGAACTATCTGGGTTATATTTTTTTCTAATATATGGGTTGGTGATCACTTGTATAGGGTACTTTTCTTTTACATCTTTTGGCCGCCAACCTGTTGGCATAAACCATATTCTTATTTTATTCAGCCAATTGTTAGTTCTCCATGCATCTTTTAATAGACTCCATAAGTGCATAAAATTAATTAAGAAAGGATTCCAGGTGTCTACAGGTTTTTTTACTCCATATACAGGGGGTTTGTTAGGAATTTCTTCTTGAAAGCTACCAAAGAGTTTGTCCCAGAAAATAAATATTTCAGAATAATTTTTATCTAAATACTCATCATTAATAGCATGATGTACTCTATGATGCGATGGGGTTACAATAATATGTTCTAAAATCCCCATTTTATTGATTAATTTGGTGTGGTACCAGAATTGAGAGAAGAAATGGATAGGAGCAATAAAAGCTACTATTTCTGCTGGAATGCCAATTAATGCCAAAGGAATATAAAGAAAAAAATAGATAGAAAATATAGCAGAAACGTTTTGTCGCAATGCACATGCCAAATTATACTCCTCACTACTATGATGAATAATATGTCTGTTCCAAAACAAATTTATAGTATGATTAAAACGATGAGACCAATATCCAGCAAAATCTAAACCTATAAAAGTTAGAAGATATACCATTAGTGTGGATTTAATTTTAAATAAAGCTAGGTTTTCGACCATCCACTCATAGCTAATAATAATTACAGTAAGTCCAATTAATGTTTTCAGTGTATTGGTAATGCCAGAACTAATACTAGAAATAGTATCCATACTTTCATTAACAGGTGTCTTTTTCCATCTACTTATTAAATATTCTATAAGTATTAGGACTATAAAACCTGGTATTGCATAGCTTAAGGCTGTGGCATAAGTTTCCATTATTTTTTTGATTTATCTAAAAATAAGAAAAATATTTATGGGTAGAAATTAATTCTTAAACAATTAAAAGCCAATCCTTCGTCTTAAAAAAGATTGTGTTTTTAGGTCTAAAACAAAAGAGAATGCCTGCTTTAAAAAAACAAAAGAAAATGAGTTATTTTTTTCATTTTAAAAGACTATATTTGCAGCCTGAAAAAAGCTAGTATTCAGTACTCTTGGATGCTTGATTTTTTTTAATATAATTAATACTAAACATTAAATAGTTATATAATGTCTAAAGTTACAGGTAAAGTATCTCAAATTGTAGGTCCAGTTATCGATGTAGAATTCGTTGCTGGTACTGAATTACCAAAAATTTATGATTCGTTAGAAATTAACAAAACAGACGGTAGTAAGCTAGTGTTAGAGGTTCAGTCTCACATAGGTGAAGATACTGTACGTACTATTGCAATGGATTCCAGTGATGGATTGAGCAGAGGTATTGAAGTTGTTGCGACAGGAGCTCCAATCCAAATGCCGATAGGAGGAGATATATATGGACGTCTATTTAATGTAATTGGAGATGCGATTGATGGTTTGGGAGATCTTCCAAAAGCAGGAAAAGATGGCCTTTCGATTCACCGTCAAGCACCTAAATTTGAAGATTTATCAACTTCTACAGAAGTTTTATTTACTGGTATTAAAGTAATTGATCTTATTGAGCCTTATGCAAAAGGAGGTAAGATTGGATTATTTGGAGGAGCTGGAGTTGGTAAAACAGTACTGATTCAGGAGTTGATTAATAATATAGCAAAAGGACATGGTGGTCTTTCTGTATTTGCAGGAGTTGGAGAAAGAACCCGTGAAGGGAATGATCTTCTTAGAGAGATGTTAGAATCTGGGATTATCAAATATGGGGACGACTTTATGCATTCTATGGAAAATGGAGGATGGGATCTTTCTAAAGTAGATAAAGAAGTTATGAAAGATTCTAAAGCTACTTTTGTATTTGGACAGATGAATGAGCCACCAGGAGCACGTGCACGTGTAGCGCTTTCTGGTCTTACTATAGCAGAATATTTTCGTGATGGAGCTGGAGATGGACAAGGAAAAGATGTACTTTTCTTCGTAGATAATATCTTCCGTTTTACACAAGCAGGTTCTGAGGTGTCGGCTCTTTTAGGACGTATGCCATCTGCCGTAGGATACCAACCTACTCTAGCAACAGAAATGGGGGTAATGCAAGAGCGTATTACTTCTACTAAAACAGGATCGATTACATCTGTACAAGCGGTTTATGTACCTGCAGATGACCTTACCGATCCAGCACCAGCAACTACATTTGCTCACTTAGATGCAACTACAGTATTGTCTCGTAAAATTGCTGAGCTAGGTATTTATCCAGCAGTAGATCCATTAGATTCTACTTCTAGAATCCTTTCTGCAGATATCTTAGGAGATGAGCATTATAACTGTGCACAACGAGTAAAAGAGCTGTTACAACGTTATAAAGAATTACAAGATATTATCGCAATTCTTGGTATGGAAGAATTATCTGAAGAAGATAAATTAGCCGTAGGACGCGCTCGTCGTGTACAACGTTTCTTATCTCAACCATTCCACGTGGCAGAGCAGTTTACTGGTATACCAGGATGTTTGGTAGATATTAAAGATACAATTAAAGCTTTTACAATGATCATGGACGGAGAATTAGATCACCTTCCAGAAGCAGCGTTTAACCTTAAAGGTACTATCGAAGAAGCTATCGAAGCTGGTGAGAAAATGTTAGCAGAAGCATAAAATAGTAGCGAGAGGTTAGTAATTGAAAAATAAGATTAGTTTCTCTCTTATTTATTACCTAAGTACTAATTGCGCAATACTTAATACTTAAAAAATATGTATTTAGAAATAGTAACTCCAGAAGCCGTATTATTTAGCGGAGAAGTAACCTCGGTTGCAGTGCCAGGAGTAAATGGAGAGTTCCAGATGTTAGATAACCATGCACCTATAATTTCTTTATTAGGAAAAGGAAATGTTAAAATATATGGAGACATAAATCTAGAGGAAGAAGTAAACGATAAATTTACCAAAGGAGAAAATGGTTCAACACTACTTTCTATTTCTTCAGGAACTATCGAAATGAAAGATAATAAAGTAATTATTCTGGCAGACTAATTCTTCTAAATAATTATCATTATAAATCCCTGTTAATAGCTATTAACAGGGATTTTTGTTGTTATAAACTCTGGCTGTGAGATAACAATTTTTTAAATAACTTTATTTTTTTTAACCCTTAATAGAGGTAACTATAACATATAGATAAAGAACTCTTGACTACTTTATAATAATTTTAAAGTGTAAATGGTATAAATAACTAGAAATATTAGTTGATATTATTACAAAACGGATTTTAGTAAATCTATCTGACTGACTATTATGAATTTATAAGTTTAAACAGATGAAAGAGATACAGTATCAATCAATTTACCCTTTTATTCTTATCCTGATTCTCATCTCTCCTCTATTGTGGATGCCAAAAGAGCAAAGTCTCTTACTTTTAAATGGTTTTCACTCTCCTTTTAAGGACTGGGCTTTAAAAAAAGTAACCTGGTTAGGAGAAGGCTTTATGATATGTTGTTGTATTGTACTATTATTATTTCTTAAAATAAGATGGTGGATTGTTTTTGTTTTTGGATTACTATTGCATGTAATACTTATTCAAGTTAATAAGCAATTCCTTTTTAATGAGGTGCTTAGACCACTTGGTTATTTTGAGTCTATAGAAAAAGAATATTTACTACATATCGTAGATGGTATTAGGGTAAATCATAAAACAAGCTTTCCTTCAGGACATACAACAGGAGCAACTTTTGCCGCCTCTTTTATTGCTTTAATTATGAAAAATAAACAAACTTCTTTTGTTTTAGCTTTTATTGCAATAAGTATTGGGTTTTCCAGAGTGTATCTTGCTCAGCATTTTATTATTGATATCTATTTTGGATTTCTTTTTGGCACTCTATCCTCTGTTATAGCTGCTGTTATTGTAAAAAAGATACAATCCAGATATTGGTGGATGGATATGCATCTAATTATAGTAATGCCTGGGTATACAAGTATTGGTTTTGATGTTCTAAAACAATCTTTTCATAAAAATCTAAAATCTTCACCAAAATATTAACATATAAAAAGATGCATTTTTTAATACAAAAAAGAGATTAAATGTTAAGGGTTTTTTTACAAGATAATAAAAATCTAATATTAGTTTTTTTAATAAGCCTTGTACTCTGTCTAATTGGCTCTGGGGTATACCCAGTATATATATTAGATGAAGCAAAAAATACCGAAGCAGCTAGAGAGATGCTGTTCAATAAAGAATACATAGTGCCAACCTTTAATACTATATTAAGAACAGATAAGCCTCCTTTACACTATTACTTTATGATGGTAGGATATAAAATTTTTGGAGTCAATTCATTTGGTGCACGCTTTTTTTCTGGGATTTTTGGCGCTCTTACTATTGTTTTTTCATTTCATTTCATTAATTTTTTTTCTGGCAAAAATGTAGCATATATTTTTGCTTTAATAACATGGTCTTCCATTTTCTTTATTCAGGAGTTTCATTTAGCAGTTCCAGATCCATATCTTATATTTTTTATTAGCACTGGATTATGGTTTTTTTATAATTTTTATGAAAAAAGAGTTAAATCGTCTTTATGGTTTATGTATATTTTGTTTGGTCTTGGAGCACTAACCAAAGGGCCTGTTGCTTTGTTATTACCAGGTTTAATTTGCCTTATGTTTTTTATTGGTACAAAAAGTCTTACTGTTAAAAATGTCTCTAGGTATAAACCATTTTTAGGGTTATTGCTAGTAGTAACCATAGCATTGCCGTGGTATGTTTTGGTACATATTAAAACAGCTGGCGTATGGACAAAAGGTTTTTTTTTAGATCATAATATACATAGATTTGGTAATGAAATGGAGGGGCACGGAGGGATTTTTCTAATTACGTGGGCTTTTGTTTTATTAGGAATGATGCCCTTTTCGTTTTTTGTAATCTATGCTTTTATAAATACATACAAAAACAGAAAGGATACTCTTTTGCAATTTTCTGCAATAATATGTGTGGTATTTATTTTGTTCTTTAGTATTTCTAACACAAAATTGCCTAACTATACGATGCCTTGTTATCCTTTTCTTGCTTTTGTAATAAGTAAAGCGCTTTTGGAGTTTTTTCTAAAACAAAAAAAAAGCACTCATATAACAGTAGTAGTACTACTAATTACTTTATTAGCTGTTGCTTTACCAATTGCAGGTAAATTTGCTTTACTCAATGAGAAAGGATTAGAAAATAGCAGTAATATTAGTTTATGGCTGTTACCAACATCGCTTATCACAATAGGAGGGGCATTTTTATATTTTAGAAAACATTACAAAAAAGCATTTATAGCTATATCATCAGGCTGGATAATTCTGGTCCCTATATTATTTTTGATTATATACCCAGCGCTTACCATACATAATCCTGTAGAAAAAGCAAAAACTATGATTAAGAATAATAAACAAATAGCTGCTTATAAAAGATTTGATGCAGCTTTTCCTATTAATTTTCGAAAAACGTTTACGGTACTTTCTACTGTTGAAGAAATAGATTCTTTTTTTCAAGAATTTCCAGATGGTTATCTTATTACTAATGATAGAAATGTCGGGGATTTAGATAACAATAATAATCTTACTAAGGTTTTTGAAGTCAAAGCTCTTTTTGAGTCTCATACTACCAGGATATATAAACAACAATAAACATAGAAACCATATATTATTTACTTATTATAAAACTGTATGCTAGTGTAATAAAAAGTATAGTATTGAGAAGTACTGTACTTGAATAAAAATTCTTTTTTATAATGTTTTTTAGTAAACGATCTTTTATAATTTTTCTTTATACAATTAATTAGATCTTCATTGTTTTTTTGGCTTCCGATTAAAAGAAGGTTTTTGGTATTATAGATTGCCTGAGGTGTAAAAAAAGTTTGACAATCTGTAGGGTTTAGAATCTCTACAGGATGATCGTTAAATTGTAATTTTATATTTCCAGCTATATCTGTTGCATCACTAATGATAAGGTTTGTATCGTTAACCAGTATTTTTTGCTCTTTCAAATAATTAGAAAAGGTTTTATAAGGACGATTAATACGTTCTGTAAACCCTAAATATGGACCTAACGATATGCTAATTATAACATACATCAAAATAAGTACAGAAACAGTATAAAGTATATTTCTTAATCGATTTAATTTAATAATACGGGTTTTACTTCTGTCATATTTTATAAATATATATACAGGGACTAAAAAAAATAGAGGTTGAATCCAGCGCTCATGAGCATTTGTAGCCTTTGTTAGTAATAAAATCACCCATAAGAGTATAAAAGAAATAAGAAAGAATTTTCCTAAAAAGTGAATAAAACCAGAACGATCTTTTTTAAATATAAAACTTATTTTACCCTTAAATATAATTAATACAGAAACAAGAAATATTCCGCCAAACGAAAGAATACCTTTTAATAATGCCCATGTATTAAGCAGGATTATATATAAAAAAGAAGAATGGTTAGAAGCGGCTAAATCTTCTATGGTTTCTTTGCTGGTGGCAGATAAGTTTTGAGATAGCCAAATCGCATGTTTTGAAATTAATAATGCAAATACCACAAAACTTATCGCTATTTTTTTATTAAAAATAACTTTTCTATATACAGGATCTAAACAAGCACTTATTAAAAGAGAAGCCAAAGGAATGATAAAATTATATTTGGACAACATTCCAAAAGTTATTGCGGTTCCAAATAGTATATAGTTAGTAATACCAGGGCGTTTTACTAATTGCAGTAAAGAATAGAGTAGATATACTACCCCAAATGTTACCATAACCGTATGTGTTTGTCGCAAACTTTCAATCGACAATTGAAAAAATAATAACAGACTTAAACAAGTGATAACAGGAATCTCTATACCCTTTACATATTTTCTGGAAATATTAAAAACCATACAGAATATACCTATTAATAATATAAATCGAAATATAATAATGCTAAATAGATGATGCCCGAATAGGTGAGTTAAAAATATAATAATCCAAGTATATAATGGGGGTTGCTGGTTATAACCCCAAAGTAATTGCTGGCTAAAAAAAACTTGTTCTGCCTCATCAATTTCCAGAGTATGGGTTAGTAATAAACGTACTAGTAAATGAATTGAAAAGTATAGTACAATAAGAAATAAAAAACGATTATATATGGAGTTCTTTGGTAATGGAGCAAGAGCAAACATATATCTTATTTTTTACATAGTTAAATTGGTAATATAATTTGTATTTATACATTTTAATTCTGGTTTTTTGATATGAAAAATAAAACCAAATAGAGAAACAAAAGCTGTAATAATAGAAAATAAAATACCTATAGTAACTGCAGTTGTACTGTTAAATATAAATAAAGAAGATGCTTGATAAAAAATCATTTCTCGTACTCCAATACCAGAAAAAGAGAAAACCGATAAAACCGAAGAAATTAAAAATACAATAACATAATGGATGTATTGATCTGTTTCTGTTAGAGAAATACTTTTAAGAATAAATACAAGGCAAATACATTGTAATACTTGTATACAAACAGATAATAGTAATGTTTTTGGATATACAGATAGAAAGGAAGGGAACATTTGTTTAGTGAAGAGATAAGAGCTTAATACACCGAATATTAGAGTAAAAGGAGCGACCCAAAGTAGATTTAACTTTGCTACCATAGGTATAAATATTAATAAAATAATAAGTATAATGCCAATAGCCGTTAATCCAATAAATCTATCCAACAAAACAGCAGCAGATAATTTTTTTATAGACCATTTAAATTTTTTGTTTAGGATATATACCTTATACGCATCACCACCTATTCCACCAGGAATAAAAAAATTATAAAACATTCCTACTAAATATAGAATATAATTACTTGTAGCAGATAGAGAAAAATGTACTGCTCTAAAAAGAATTAATAACCTTTTAGCAGAAATCCATTGTGATACAATAAAGCATAATATAGCAAAGCTAAGATATAAAGTGTTCGATTTTTTAATAGTATCCCATACTTCATTAAATGGGATTTTGGTAAAAATAATATACAGTAGTAAGACGGTTACCCCAATTTTAAAAAACGTGGAGAGCAGTTTTTTTTTCTTTGTTTTCAAAAGTGGAGATTTTTCTTATATTATAAGGCGTTTTGTTTTGAGATTCATAATAGGTTCTCATTAAAAGATCGGCGACAATCCCAATGGTAAAAAATTGAATTCCGACCAGTATTAATAAAATACCTAAAAGCAGTAAAGGTCTTGTTCCTATATCATTCCCCATTAGTTTGACTATAATAAGGTATATGTTGATTAACATTCCTGTCCCAAAAAACAACATTCCCATATTGCCGAATAAATATAGAGGTTTTTGCAAGTATTTACGTTGAAAAAGAATAAGCAAAAGATCGTTCATTACCTTAAAAGTTCTTCCTAACCCATATTTAGAGACTCCAAATTTTCTGGGATGATGTCTTACAGGAACCTCAGTAATAAGTGCGCCATCTATGTGGGCATTTAATGCAATAAATCGATGCATTTCACCATAAAGAGGAATCCCTTTTGCTGTTTCTGCAGTCATTACTTTTAAAGCACATCCAGCATCTGTAATATGAAACTTGGTTGCTTTTCTAATAATATAATTTGCTATTTTTGAAGGTAATTTTCTAATAAAATTATCCTTTCTTTTTTGGCGTATTCCTGTTACCAGATCCCATTCTTCGCGAATTGCTATTTCTAACATTCTAGGAATATCAGACGGGTCATTTTGCATGTCCCCATCTAAAGTAACAATATAATCTCCTTTTGCATATTCTATACCAGCAGCCAAAGCAGAACTTTGCCCATAATTTCTTTTAAGTTCTATAAGAGCTACATTAGGATTTTTTAATGCTTTAATTTCTTGTCTCGTATTATCTGTAGAAAAGTCGTCTATATATATTATCTCATATTTGTAATCGTGCAATGCTTTTTCAATAGCCTCTGTTAATAAGCTGGTATTTCCTTGCTCATTATATACTGGAATTACTATGGATAAAAATGGAGAAACACACATACTGTACTTTGTATTGATTTGCAAAAATAGAAGTAACATATCAATTTAATATTTGATAATTGATAACAAATTGATAAGGAATGCTGCTGGGGTTATAAAATTGTTAAGAGCTATTTTCTAAAAGCTTTATATGGGATTCTTAAACTACTTTTGGTCGAATTGCAAGAATTTTTTAAATCTTATATGAATACCATTTTATTTAAAAGAGATTACGTACTACTGTATATATTATTAGCCATTGTTTATATTTCAGGATTATGGATTCCGTTAATGGAGAACGACTCTGCACAGCATGCAACCATGGCAATGCGAATGTATCTTGAAAATGATTTTCTTAACATTTACAAAGCAGGAAACGATTATTTAGATAAACCCCATATGCATTTTTGGTTAGCAGCATTATCCTTTAAGGTTTTTGGAATATCGCAATGGACATATCGAATTCCAGCACTTTTGTTTACTATTTTAGGCGCATATTCATGCAATCGATTAGCAAAAGAATTTTATGGAAACAAGGCAGCGCACATAGCATCTTTAGTATTTTTATCTGGACAGGCAATTTTTCTATCTAATCACGATGTACGAACAGATGCCGTTCTTACCGGGGCGACTATTTTTGGGATTTGGCAGTTTGTATTGTACATAAACAACAAGAGGGTATTACATTCCATACTGGGAGCTATTGGTGTAGCGATAGCTTTTTCTACAAAAGGACAATTAGGAGTCTTTATTTCTGGGGTTTGTATACTAAGTTATTTAGTATATAATAGAGAATGGAAGGTATTATGGTCTTGGAAAATAGTAATCGCTTTTTTTGCTTTTGTAATTTCGATATCCCCTGTTTTATATGCATATTATATTCAATTTGATTTACATCCAGAAAAAGTAATACACGGGCAATCTAATGTTTCAGGAATATGGTTTATTTTATGGGATCAAAGTTTTAATAGGCTTACAGCAAGTGGATTCGAGAAAACAAGTTCAGATTATTTGTTTTTCTTTCACACCTTATTGTGGGCATTTTTACCTTGGTCGCTAATAACATACATAGCTCTTTTTGCAAAATTAAAACTCGTATTCACAACAAGATTTAAGTATATAAAAGGAGTTGAAATACTAACCTCTGTTGGTTTTTTTTTAGTAATGATTGTTATTAGTTTTTCAAAATTTAAATTGCCACACTATCTTAATAGCTTATTACCTGTGATATCGGTATTAGTTGCCGGATATATTGTGCAATTATTTAAAATAGGTAAAGAAAAATTAGCAAAAATTATTCTTGGAATACAATACTTTGTCTTAACATCTGGAAGTATATTAGTTTTGTTTTTGATCTTTTGGGGTTTTACTATGCCTAATATTGGGATTATTTTATGCTATCTCCTTTTAATTACTGGATTGTGTTATGTTGTTACAAAACAGATGAATGTATATAGAAAAATAGTATTGATTTCTGTATATTTTATGGTATTGATTAATTTTTGTTTAAACACACAGTTTTATCCAAAACTATTGTTGTATCAAGCAGGAAACAATGCGGCTAATATTATTAAAACAGAAAATATTAATCCTGAAAACGTTTTTATACTTGCAGGAAAACCAAGTTGGTCTTTAGATTTTTATACCCATAGGATAACACCAGTTGTTGCTATTAATGACATTTCTAAAACTCTAAAAAATGGAGATTGGTTGTTTTTATACGATTATCAATTAAAAGAACTTAAAGAGGATGCTATTTCTTGGAGTGAAAAATACGAGATCAATCATTTTAGGATCACAAGAGTATCAGGGTCTTTTATAAACCCAAATACAAGAGATGGAGTTTTAGAAAAAGCTTTTCTTTTACAATATCTTCCAAAATAGGTAGAAGATATTACCCCATATTGCCTAAACTTTCTCTATTATCTATTGTTGCTAAAGAAAGAAACACCTTAAAGGTTCTTCCGAAGAATCATCGAGGTACTTCTAGTCCATCCAGAGGTAGTTCGAACCACCTCTGGATGGGTTCTGACCCCAAAACATATCACTTTTACCCCTTCTGGCAAGCCCTTTAGCCCAAAAATTATCGCTTATAAGGGTCTGTTTATGGGCTAAAGGGGATCTTTATGACCCTTCGAAGCGATACTATATCGGCTCGAACTACCTCTGGGTGGGCTCAACCCCATACCTACAAGGGGGTATCCCCTTGTAGGTATGGGGTAAAAAAGCTTAAATACTATGTTTTTTGAACGCTTAAGAACTTCGGCAAGCTAAGCAGAGCTATCGAGAATAGGTTTTTAGTACTGAAATGCTAGTCATCCTGAGTTTATTGAAGGGGCGATAAATTTCAAACTGACGCATTTCAGGTGAATCAGGTTTAATACAGGAAGATAAGGTAAGGTTAAATGATTTCTTTCATTTTACTTTTGTGTTTGATCTTATAAGAAATATACCAGTTCACAAAATGCTTAACACCAGTTTCTATATTTATTTTTGGTGTATAACCAACGGCTTTAACTATGCTGGATATATCTGCGTATGTTGTACTAACATCTCCAGGTTGCATAGGTAAAAAAGTTTTTTTCGCCACAGCACCTACATGTTTTTCGATACAGGTAATAAAATCCATTAGTTTTATGGGATTGCTATTACCTATATTATGTAATAAATAAGGAGCTGTTTCAGGATCTATTGGTTTAGGAGGAGTTTCATTTACTTTTAAAATACCTTCTACGATGTCATCTATATACGTAAAATCTCTCTCCATATCTCCGTTATTAAAAATATGTAACGGCCTGTTATTAATAATAGCATCAGCAAATAAAGATGGTGCCATATCAGGTCTTCCCCAAGGACCATAGACCGTAAAAAAACGAAGTCCGGTAGTAGGTATCTTAAAAAGATGGCTATAGGTATGTGCCATTAATTCGTTGCTCTTTTTGGTCGCTGCATATAGACTTATAGGTTTGTCTACATTGTGATCTACAGAAAAAGGAATTGTTTTATTGTTTCCATAAACCGAAGAACTAGAAGCATAAGTAAGATGTTTTACTGGATAATGTCTGCAAGCTTCTAAAATATTAAAAAAACCATCTATATTACTTTTAATATATGCATCCGGATTTTCAATACTATATCGCACACCAGCCTGAGCTGCTAAATGAATAACAGTATCAAAGCGTTCATAACGAAATAAATCCATAATGGCAGCCTTTTGTGTTAAGTCCATCTTTATAAAACGAAAAGCTTTGAATGTAGATGAAGTTACATATTCATTATCGATTACTTTTTTACGAGGTATCCCTATTTCATTTAACCTATCATACTTTAAGGAAGTATCATAATAAGTATTAATATTATCAAAACCCAAAACCTCATGACCTGATTGTAGTAGCTTTTTAACAGTATGAAATCCGATAAATCCTGCAGCACCTGTGACCAAAATCTTCATAAGGAATATGTTTAATAATTTTATTTTTTGATTTCTTCTTTTTTAATGGTAGTAGTAGCAAACTCATCCTCCTTTTTAGAGGTATAGACTTTTAACCACTCTCCTTTTGGGGTACCATGATCAAAAGAGCTTAAAAAGACAGGAACTCTTGTTTTTAACCGCGCTTCTTCATTAGAAAATCCTTCATATTCAATTCGGTACAAAGCACTGTATAAAACAGCTCTTCCTGTACCATGATGACAATGTATTAATACTGGGTAAGAAATATCCTGATCCAGTACCTTAAAAAATTCTTTAAGGTTTTTTTCGCTGGGTATTTGTTGTGAAGGGATATTTATATGCTTTGTACCTTTTATTTTTTCTACAGCTATTTTTTCTTTTGTGATATCTGAAGATAAACTAGGGTTAAGAGGATCACTAACCTTCCCTACTCTAAGATCGATCACAGTTTTAATACCATGTTTCTCGATATAGTTATGAATCTTTTCTGGAGGTATTGCAGCAGATCTATAAACTTTATTTTCGGTTACTTCTAAAAATCTATAATTAAAATGAACATGATATACATAAATAGCGGTAAAAATAATAGCTACTCCTAATATCGAAAAAACAAACCTTTTTGTGGTTTTCATAATACATATGATTAACAATTCATTTCTCGAAATTATAAAATATTAAACCTAAAAGATACCTGGTTAGCAAAGCCTAACGATAATATAAACCTATGGAAATATTACACCTAATAATTTATGCAGGGCATAACATAACGATAACAATATATTTTTAACGTTCTTAAAAACACATTGTTCTTGCTATAAAAAAATAGATGTTTTAGTATATAAATTACTGATTTTTAGATAAAATTATGTTAACCTCTCCTTTTTTGGTAAAAGGTTTTATATTTTTCCAGAGGATATAAAAGCACTCTAATATTAAAACCTTAACTATGTTCCCAAGGCTAATCATTTTTGTTTTTCTATTAATTACCTCTTCGCTTTTTGCGCAAAAAAGAACTTTGATGCATACAGACTATGATTTATGGAAAAACATTACAGATGTAAAGATATCAGAGAAAGGAAAATTGGTGGTAACTACCATTGAGACGAATACAAAAAGAGGAGATGGATATATAGAAATATATAATACTCAAAACAAAGAAAAATTTGTATATCCTAATGGATATGAACCTTCCATATCTTTTAATGAAAATTATGTGGTTTTTAAGCAAAAACCAAGGTATCAATTAATAAGAAAAGAGAAAAAGAAGGAAATAAAAAAAGAAGAAAGAACAAAGGATAAGTTATTTATTTATGATGTAAAAAATAACAAGATCTACGATTCTGTTTCCAGAGTAAAAAAATATCAAATGCCAAAAAAACAAGAAGGGTGGTTGATTGTAGAAAAGTTTAAAGAGGTTAAGAAAAAAGAAAAAAGAAAAACAGGAGACAAGCAAGGTAAAAAAGACACCTTAAGCACAGATGCCCCTATGGCATATAAACAAAACTATGCTTTGGTATACACCTTAAAAACCAAACAAAAGGATACTATACACCAGATAAAAGATTTTGTTCTGCCAGAAGAGGGCTCTACTTTTTATTTCTCATTAAAAAACAAAAAAGAAAAACAAAAGGACATTGGGGTATACACATATAATTTATTATCTGCAGAAAAAGTTGCTATTGATACCACAAAATATGTTTATGATAAACTTGCAATATACAGAGATGGTAGCCAATTTACTTATTTATCGGCAACAGATTCAACAGCAATAGACTCCCTAAAATTCGAATTATACTATCATAAAAATAAGATAACACAAAAGCTTGTAGATTCTTTAGGGAATAATCTTAAAAAAAATTGGGAATTAAGTAAAGACAAGCACCCTTTTTTCTCTGATAGTGGTAATAGATTATACTTTTACTCTAAACCAAAAGTTGTTTATGCAAAAGATACGACAATGCTAGAGGATGAAATCCCACAAGTAGATGTATGGAACTGGCAGGATAAATTGATTCAACCAGAGCAAAAATCAAAATTTGAAGAACTCAATAAAAAAGCATTTTTATCATATTATGATATTGCATCCAAAAAATATATTCATATTCAGGATCAAACGATTGAAGATATAAATCTAGACAAAACGAAAGAGCAACAATTTATATTGGGTTCTGTTACTTCTCCTTATGACATAAGACGCTCCTGGGATTATCCTTGGACAAAAGATTATTATACAATCGATACTTATACAGGAAACAAAAAACGGATTCTCAAAAATAAAGGGTTAAAACCGATACTTTCTCCCAACGGGCAATTTGTATTGTATTATGATATGCAAGAAAAGGATTGGTTTTCTATAAACTTATCTACCAATACAAAAAATAATCTCACTAAAGATCTGGGAGTAGCTTTTTATGATGAGGACGATGACCATCCCTCGTTGCCTTCTCCTTACGGTTTTGGAGGGTTTGACGTAAATGAAGAAGTATTAATATATGATAAGTTTGATGTTTGGAGGATATCTTTATCGGGGAAAGATAAACCAATAAACCTAACCCAAAACGGAAGAAAAGAAAATGTAACCTATAGAACAGAAATGCTGGATCCCGAACAAAAATATCAGGCAGCTTATATTAATAAGGAATTATTAATTACAAGTTTTGATAATACCACCAAGGTTTCTGGATTATATACCCTTAAAAATGGAAAGCTTATAGAAAAGATCAAACCTTCAGAGTTTCGTATAGGTTCCTATAAAAAAGCAAAAGATGCTAATGTTTTTACTTACAGAAAGCAAAATTTTACCACATTTCCAGACCTTTATATTACTACAAATACATTTAAAAGCATAAACAAAATCACTCATATAAATCCCCATCAAAAACATTTCAAATGGGGAACTGCAGAATTGTTTACATGGCAGACAAATGATGGAAGAAAATTAGAAGGGATTGTTTATAAACCAGAAGATTTTGACCCTTCAAAAAAATACCCTTTGATTACGTATTTTTATGAAAAAAGGTCTGATAGTTATAGAAATTATCATATTCCAAGCCCAAGTGCTTCTATTGTAAACCCTTCTTATTTAGTGAGTAATGGTTATGTTATGTTTGTGCCAGATATCGTGTATGACGAGGGTAAACCAGGGGCTAGCGCATATAATTGTATTGTTTCTGGGGTAGAAGCTTTAGAGGAATCGGGATATATCGATAGGGATAATATAGGGATACAAGGACAAAGTTGGGGTGGGTATCAAGTAGCATACCTGGTAACAGTTACTAATAAATTTAAAGCAGCAATGGCAGGCGCCCCTGTAAGTAATATGACCTCTGCTTATGGGGGTATTCGATGGAAATCTGGTCTAAGCAGAGCTTTTCAATATGAAAGAACACAAAGCAGATTAGGTAAAAACCTATGGGATGGTTTTGATCTTTATATCGAAAACTCACCGCTTTTTGGTATTCCTAAAATAGAGACCCCACTGCTTATGATGCATAATGATAATGATGGTGCAGTACCATATTATCAAGGAATAGAAATGTTTATGGGTATGCGAAGATTGCAAAAGCCAGTATGGCTTTTGGTGTATAATGATGAGGATCATAATCTAAAAAAAGTAAAAAACAAACAAGATCTGTCTATTCGTATGATGCAGTTTTTTGATTACTATCTAAAAGGTAAGCCAGCCCCAAAATGGATGACCAGTGGTATTCCCAGAATACAAAAAGGAAAAGATTTTGGTTATGATTTAGAGGATACCAGAACATCTAATATTATTTCCAATCCCAATAAATAAGATGCCATTGTATATTGTCTGATTCGTATGTGACCAATGTCTTAAAACCTATGGCTTGGTGGGCTTGTAAAGAACGTATATTATTAGATGCTACTTCGGTAATTAAGAAATCATATTTTTTTTGCAATTCGTCTCTCATAGCTTGATATAAACCTCTAAAAAGCCCTTGCTTACGATAGGATTTATCTATACATACTTGTCCCATTATAACATAAGAAGAGGAAAGTGTTAAATGATTGTCGATCATAGTAAACATAGGCTTAAGGATTTCAATATCATTCTTAAAATCTTTTAGCATACATAGAGCGTAACCAACAACTTTATCCTTATCCTTTGCAACGATATGAGGCTGTTTACTATTCATTTTTCTTAGAATAGATAAGTCATGTGTTACCGTAACAAAACCTTCTGCTTCTTTTTCTTTTTTAGAAATGGAAGAGGATAAATTGTTTTGTTGAAGCCTTATTATTTGTTCTAATTCTTCATCACAAGTAGTTAGAGTATAGATAAAATTCTTCATAAACGACTTTATTTTGCTTGTAACCACTTTTTACGTTTTTCTAAAACTTTCTTGCCAGGGTTTTCTTGTGCTGTTATTTCAACATTTGGATCTGCGGTAAAAATAATTTGGGTAGTGATTTTTTTTCCTAGTCTTAGATAAGTAACAGGTGTTTTTTTATCTAAAGTAGTTTTTGTCATAAGATTTAAAAATTCTTCTGGATTATTATAAAGATTTCCATTTATAGTTAAAATAATATCTCCTTTGTCTAAACCCGCATTGTATGCTGGTCCTTCTTTTTGAGGATAATTAGAAATAACAGCATTATTATTTTCATCAAACTCAATAAGAGCGCCGTAGTATGGTTTTTTTGGATCACTATTCATTAAAATTCCAAAATCAGCAAATAAAGTTTTATAATCCGGGATTTCACTATGGTTAATGTATTTATTAAAAAAATCATTAGCAAATGTATCTCCCGCATATTCTTGTAGTGCAGTAAACAAGTTTTTATGACTATATGGTATTTCTTGCTTGCCATATTTTTCCCAGATCATTTTCATGTAATCGTCCAGATTTAGAGAATCTTTATAGTTTCTTAAAGATAAATCAAGAGCCAAACCAAGTATGCTACCATACGAGTAATACGAAATAAATGTATTTTCTCGATTAACAGGATCTACAGAGGTTGCTGCATCTACAAAAGGAGCTTGATAGCTCATTTCAGTAGGGTTAAAATAAGCTCTTGCAGGAGAATTCCATACATAGTTATAAGTATCGGCTAACCCATTTATGTATTCTTTGGGGCTAATTAGCCCCGCTCTGCATAAAATTAGTTTAGTGTAATAGCTTGTAAATCCTTCTGCAAACCATAATTCTCCAGACATATTTGCTTTTTCAAAATCAAAAGGCTCTAATGTTTTAGGTCGAATACGTTCTACATTCCATGCATGAAAAAACTCATGAGAAACAGTTCCTATATTTTTTTTCATTCCGCCATCAGAAAGGCTATTAGTACTGGTAAGGATAGTCGAATTTCTGTGTTCCATACCATCACGGGATACCTGAGGCATGTAACAAGCTAAAAAAGTATATGTTTTGTTATCAAATTTTGGATATTCTCCAAACACTTCTTTTTCTTGCACTACAATTTTTTTTATTTGTTCAAAATAAGCATCTACTTCTTGTTCGGTGCCAAGATGATGTATTGCAAGTTGTATAGTATATTCTTCCCCTTCAGAGGTAACCTTAAATGATCTTGTAGAGTGGTTACTAATTTCTACAGGACTGTCCATAAAATACTGTAAGTTAGGAGCAGTAAATGTGTTGTCGCCTTTAGGTATAAGTTGCGTCGCTACTTTCCAGTTCAGGTCTTTTCTAAGGTTAAAAGTTATTTCTACAGATCTGTCTTTAAGTGCCGGAGCATACATAAAAGTAGCAGGAATATTAAGGTGGGCATGGGTTTCATCGATTTGAGAGTAGGTTCCGTCTCCTCGGTCTGCAAATAAAGTGTAAGAAAGCTTTATGGTACCGTCATGACCAGAGATATCCCATTGGTGAGGATTAGGACGAACAACGTTAATTTTATTTCCTTGCCCGTCAGTTACAGTTACATCATATACATTTTTTGCAAATTCATGTAAGGCATACCTTCCTGGGGATGTTCTACTCATTCGTAAAGAAATAGTGTCTGTCTTTAAATTAGAAAATACAGCTTCTATTTTAGCTTCATGATGAACTGCATTATCAAAAGATATAGAGTATTTATTGTTTATTTGTGAGAAGCCGGATTGAATAAATAGTAAGGCAACTAATATTTGAACTACTTTCATTTTATCTTTATTAGGATTTGTTTACGAACAGATCGATAAAATCAAATATAAGTATTATACCTACATAAAATTATCAGATTTGTATATAGTGTATCGATTACTTAAAAAAGTAACATTATTTAAGTAGTAATTGTTTTATTTTTGATTCTGTATATGAAATTACCAGAAAAACTTCAGAAAAAACTTGGGGATAGAGAAGTGAGTAATTCGCTTCGTAAACTCTCTATAGATAAAAAAGGAATAGATCTTTATTCTAATGACTATCTTGGTTTTGCAACCGAAAGAAATATTTTTGATAAAGCACATAAACTTTTAGATACAAAAGGAATTTATAAAAATGGAGCCACAGGGTCTCGTTTACTTTCTGGTAATTATGATTTATATGTAGAAGTAGAAAAAGAGTTGGCAAAATTTCATAATGCAGAAGCGGCATTATTGTTTAATTCGGGATATGATGCTAATGTTGGATTTTTTTCTGCTGTTCCGCAGCGGGGAGATATTATTTTGTATGACGAGCTAATACATGCTTCGATTCGGGATGGGATTAAAATGAGTACTGCTACCTCTTATAAATTTAAACATAATGATTGGAGTGATCTACAAAAAAAACTTCAATTCATTAAGTTTGATAAAGCAGTTAATAATAAGCTTGCCGAGGTATATATAGTAACAGAATCTGTTTTTTCTATGGATGGAGATATCCCGGATCTGCAGAGTCTTGTAGCAATTTGTAGAGATCATAATTGCAATCTGGTTATAGACGAGGCGCATGCGACAGGAGTTTATGGAGAACAAGGTGAGGGGCTATTACAAGAATTAGGTCTTGAAGACATGGTTTTTGCCAGAATCCATACCTTTGGTAAAGCAATGGGATGCCACGGAGCAGTAATATTAGGGAGTGAAGAATTAAAAAAATATCTGATTAATTTTGCCAGAAGTTTTATATATACAACAGGCTTACCGCCACATTCTCTGGCAACTATACTGGTAGCATATCAGGAACTTCAAACAACCTCCCAAATCAAAAAACTGAAAGAAAACATTACTTTTTTTAACCAAAAATTAGAGTCTGCTAACCTGAAAACAAAGTTTATCCAAAGTAATTCGGCAATACACTGTTGCATTATCCCTGGCAATGAAAATGTAAAAAAAGTAGCATTCTATATACAGAAGAAAGGATTTGATATAAAACCAATTTTATCCCCAACCGTTGCAAAAGGTAAAGAAAGGCTGCGTTTTTGTTTACATTCGTACAATTCTAAAGAAGAAATCTCTGAAGTCTTAGAACTACTTACTACTTTTGTATAGCCATGAAGGAAACATTTAAAACAGTTGCGGTTTTTCAGTATTCTGCAGAAGCCCTGATTGTAAAAGGAAGATTAGAATCAGAAGATATAGAGGTTTTTGCCACAGATATGCATACCATCGATACAGATCCTTTGGTAAGTAATGCTATAGGTGGTGTAAAATTGAAGGTAAGAACAGAAGATGAGGAACAAGCACTTCAGATAATACAAAGCATAAGCGAATATTCTATGAACGATGAAGGAAATCCAATTCATTGTCCAGAATGTAGTGGAGAAAAAATAATTCTTGCTTCCACCATAGATAGCTTTAAAGGGTTGCTTTTTTTTCTTTTTGGTTTTATTTTATTTTTATTGCCGATGTATCAAAAAATGAAGTACCGGTGTCAAGATTGTAACAAAGAATTTAATATCGATGAGTAAAAAAATATTTATTACAGGTATAGGTACCGATGTTGGTAAAACTATAGCTTCGGCAATCGTAGTAGAAGCGTTGCAAGCAGATTATTTTAAACCAGTACAAGCAGGGGATTTAGAATATTCAGACACACATAAGGTACAAGAGTTAGTGTCTAATTCAACATCAAAATTTCATGATAATAGCTATGCTTTACATACACCTATGAGTCCGCATGCTGCTGCAGAAATTGATAATGTTACTATACAAACAGATAAAATAAATATTCCTAAAGTAGATAATAATATCGTTATTGAAGGAGCAGGAGGTATATTAGTGCCTTTAAATGATAAGGATACTATTTTAGATCTTATACAACCAGATTATAAAGTAATTGTGGTTTCCAGACATTATTTAGGAAGTATCAACCATACCCTAATGACCATTAAAATTTTGAAAGAACAAGGGTATAATGTTTCTGTGATTTTTAATGGAGAAGAGAATAAAACTACTGAGGATATTATCAAAAAAATGACAGGGGTTTCTATACTGGGTAGGATAGATCAGGAGCCTTATTTTGATAAAAGTGTAGTAGCAGAATACGCAGAGTTGTTTAAAGAAAACTTAGAAAACCTTTAGTTGTGTATTTCAATTTTTGAGAGAAATAAAAAATAATAAGATTCTAGCTTTTGCGGAAATACCATACATATGACGTTAACAGAAAGAGATAAAAAACACCTTTGGCACCCGCTTACACAACATAAAGTTCATCCAGATGCATTACCAATTATAAAAGCAAAAGGAGCTTTGTTGTTTGGAGAGGATGGTACAGAATATATAGATGGTATTGCCTCTTGGTACACAGCAATGTATGGGCATTGTAATGATTATATTTTGCGAAAAGTAAATCATCAGATGCAAAAGTTGGATCAGATCGTATTTGCAGGATTTACGCATAAACCTGCAATTAAGCTGTCTGAAGAATTAATTAAAATTTTACCAAATAATCAGCAAAAAATATTTTTTTCAGATAATGGCTCTACAGCAAATGAAGTAGGTATTAAAATGGCATTGCAATATCATTTTAATAAAGGCGAAAAACGAAATACTATTATTGCTTTTGAAGATGGTTTTCATGGAGATACATTTGGAGCGATGTCTGCCTCTGGATTATCTATATATAATGGGCCCTTCGAAGATTTTTTTATAGATGTAAAACGAATACCTACTCCAAATTTTGAAAACATAGATTCTGTTTTACAACAACTACAAGAATATATTGTTACCAATAAAGTAGCTGCATTTATTTATGAACCTTTGGTACAAGGGGCCAATGCAATGCATATGTATGAGGCTACATATCTGGATCAAATCCTTAATATCTGTAAAGAAAATAATGTTATTACCATCGCAGATGAGGTAATGACGGGTTTTGGAAAAACAGGAAGAACTTTTGCATCTGACTATATAGAAACCAAACCAGATATTATTTCTATGTCCAAAGCTTTAACAGCGGGTTTTGTACCAATGGCAGTAACCAGTTGCACACAGAATATTTATGATGCCTTTTTAGACGATTCTGTAGGTAAAGCTTTTTTTCATGCCCATACCTACTCTGCCAATCCTATAGCATGCTCTGTAGCTTTAGGTGCAATAGAGCTATTGCATACCGAAGAAATTCAAAATGACATACAAAGGATAACCATGTCTCATAAAAATTTTGATGCTAAAATAAACAATCATCCAAAAGTAAAGACCACCCGGCAACAAGGAGTGATTTATGCATTAGATCTGGATATCCAAATGGATCGTTATGGCGAAAAAAGGTATGAGATCTTTGATCATTTTATGAAAAACGGGGTAGCACTACGACCATTGGGCAGTACGGTGTATCTTTTACCCCCTTATGTGATAACACAACAGCAGTTAGAAAAAATTTATGATACCATTGTAGAGCTGTTAGATCAGATTTGATTTTATAAGCATAATATTATCAAGCGTAGTTTTAAACTTCTCTTTTTGATCTATATAAAAAGCTAATTTTTTATATGTTTTTTGCGTTCCGTACAGACCAAAAAGTGTGTTCTTGTTTTTTAAAGTGATTAACATATTATGACTTTCTAACTCCCCGAGTGGGGATAATTTTCGAGTTTCGGTATTAAACTCTATATTTTTACTGGTAATTTCTATAGATTCAATTTCATTAATATTTATGGTTGTTTCACTAAGGATACCATAACGAAGTTGTATCTGTTGCTTTTCAATACATATAGGTCTTTTTAGAATAGATTTCAAAAAACCAAAGATCTGGATACTAGAATACATACTCAAAACACTTGCAACCCAAGCAGCAATAGCACTCCATTTTAGTAGGAGAATATGAATCACATAGGTTTCGACCCCTATAATAAAAATAAAAGCTACTAATAAAGAAATGGTGCCACTGTTTTTATGGTAGGAGAATTCGTTTTCTTTTAGAACTCTTTTTTTCCAGACTATAAATCCATAATAAAATACAGCAAGCTCCATAGCAAGAAATGTAGCTATTCTTTTTGGTAAAATATCAAAGCAGGTTTGTTTCAAAGCAGTAAAAAAATCCTGCTTGTCTTTTGTATTAGTTTTATACTGTTTTAAGGTTTGTCTAACTTTGTGAAAAACAAAAATAACCACTCCAATTTCTACAAGAGGAAACACCCAGGTTTTAATCCAGTTAAGCAAAAACTGATGTTCTTTAGGAATACTATAGGAAGCTACCCATATCCCTAAAACAAAAAAAGGAATTACAGTAGTTTTTGGTATGTTTTTCTTTCTAATCAATAAAAAGTAAAAAAAAGGAATAGTAAAAAGCAGATCTAATGTTATACCAATAGATAAGGCATTGCTATTTGTTTCAAACAAGAGATCTCTAGAGATTAAAATCACAGATAAAATCAGAAGCAATGGTGTTCCAAAAACGATTAAATAGTTATGGGTTTTCGTTGTATTCATCTTGTTGATATCCTAATAAATCAATTTGCTCATCGGTTTCTTCAATGATCACATACATTTCTGTATAGGTCCATTGGTTATTTTCTTTAGTACCTACTAAGTATAGTTCTGCTCCCCCCTTAGGACCCTTAATTGGTATCGATATATCTGCTAACCCTTTACTGTTTTTGTAAGATAGGTTGCCATTCATCATACCATCCGTTTCTATAGGTTCTCCTAGAATATTTATAACATACTCATCTTCGTTTACCTTTTTAATAGCATCCTGATAAGGAACAGATTCGGTGATTAATTCGCTTACCCCAAATATCAAAGAACCTAAAAAAATAAAAAATAAAATAATGATAGTTAAGCAACCACCAACAGGAACTGCCCATCCCCAATTTCTGGCAAACCAACTTTTCTGTGGTATATGATCTTCCATAACATGTATATTGTTGTAAATATAAGTATCTAAAATCTATTTTTTGTTACTTAATTATACTCTAAAATACAGTAAAAAGTATAATAACTATTGAACAAGATAGAACAAACCTGTACATTTGCCAAAACTAATAAATTGCAACAAATAGTATCTATAACGGGGATTTCTTCCATATCTCCTTTAGGATTTTTTTCTAAAGATATCTGGAACGCCTACAGAGATCCATCCCATCGTATTTCTATTAAAAATTTTGATGGAGAAAAAGCACTTGTAGCTTTGCTTTCTGAAGAAGCGAAACAAATAATCGAAGAATTAAGGCAAGAAACAGATCATTATAAAGACTTAGACGACTCTGTTCTTTTTGGGATCTATGCAGCCAGGCAAGCAGTAGTAAATGCAGGGTGGGATAAAAAGTATGATTTTGGAATTAATATAGGTTCCTCCAGAGGAGCAACAAGTCTTTTTGAAAAATACCATCAGGAATTTCTAAAAACAGGTAAGTCTTCTACATTAAGCTCTCCTACTACAACGCTTGGTAATATATCCTCTTGGATAGCACATGATTTGCAAACCAACGGACCAGAAATAAGCCATTCTATAACCTGCTCTACGGCATTACATGCAATCCTTAATGGAGTTGCCTGGTTACAATCGGGCTTAGCAGAAAAATTTTTGGTAGGCGGGAGCGAAGCACCATTAACCTCTTTTACTATTGCACAAATGAAAGCATTAAAAATATATGCTTTGGATGCAGAATCTGCTTATCCTTGTCAGGCAATGAATTTAGATAAAAAAAAGAATTCTATGTTTTTGGGAGAAGGAGCCGCTATTGCTTGTCTCGAAAAGGGAGTAAAAGATAATGCCATAGCTTTAATAAAAGGTATAGGATATGCTACAGAACCTTTAAAACATAACATATCGATATCTACAGACGCAGATTGTTTTCAGAAATCAATGAAAATGGCTTTGGGAGCAACCCCGATAGAGGATGTAGATGCTATTGTAATGCATGCACCAGGAACAGTAAAAGGAGATATGGCAGAATATAATGCCATTAAAGCCGTTTTTAAAGATACATTACCAGCTTTAACCACTAATAAATGGAAAATAGGGCATACTTTTGGGGCTAGCGGAATTTTAAGTTTAGAATTAGCAATATTGATGATGCAGCATCAAGAATTTATTCCCGTACCCTTTATAAAGAATAAAATAACCCCTAAACAGTTGAACAAAATCATAGTTAACGCTGTTGGTTTTGGAGGCAATGCGGTAAGTATAGTATTAGAACTTCCTTAAATATTGTGAAATAAATATAATTGAAAAAGAAGTAAATAAATGAAAACACAAATCACTTTTCTTTTTATAAGCTTTGTTTTAGCTATTCAGGTTAAAGGACAAGAAACAACTATTCATGATCAATTTGAACCTAAATTTATAAATATTAATGGGTATCAAATTAATGTAGAAACTAAAGGTAAAGGAAATCCAATCGTATTTATTGCAGGAGGTCCAGGGAACTCGCACGATTATCTACAAGGTAATTTTGGGAAATATCATACTTCTGCGCAAGTAGTGTTTTTTGATGGATTGGGCAGAGGTTTGTCTGAAGATGCCAAAGACAAAAAAGAATATTCTATACAAGAAGATGTAGAAACATTAGAAGGGATAAGAAAAGCACTAGAGTTGCCTAAATGGACGCTTGTAGGACACTCTTATGGGACAGTAGTAGCGCAAGCCTATGCTATAAAATACCCGCAGTATACAGAAAAAATGGTTTTGATTAATGGGTTTCATAGCGGACTAATGTGGCAGGCAAATTGCGATAGCTATAACCACTATGCCAAAACACATTTTCCTGAAAAATGGAAAGCAGTGGATTCTTTAAGAGCAGCAGGTTATGTGTCTTCTGATCCTGAGTTTTTAAAAGTATACGGTAGTTTTCCAACCAAATATATATACTATCATAATACAGAATTAAATCAACCGGTACCCAAAAATGTAAAACGCTCATGGAATCTGGATGTATATTATAATATTGTAGGTCGGGATGGAGATTTTCATGTTACCGGAGATATGGGAGAAACAGATTTTAGAAGGAAGCTAAAAGAAGTGAAGTCACCAACATTAGTAATTGCTGGTAGATATGATGGCGTCTCTACACCAGAGTTTGCAATACAATATAAAACCTATATGCCACAAGCAGAGTTTGTAATGTTCGAAAAAAGTGGTCACAATCCATATTTAGAAGAACCAGAGAAATTTTTTAAACTATTTGAGCAATTTTTAAGTATAAAAAAATAAACTTTACTATTTTAGTTTAGTACTTTAATGGCTACCATACCAGATTTTATTACATTTGATTTTTTTAGATTTAGATGATATGAGCGTTATTAAACACAATTGGACAAAACAAGAAATTCTTGACATTTATAACTTACCATTAATGGATTTGCTGTATAAAGCAGCTACCATTCACAGGGAGTATCATGACCCAAATACAGTACAGGTATCTACTCTTTTATCTATTAAAACAGGAGGGTGTCCAGAAGATTGCGGATATTGTCCACAAGCAGCAAGATATCACACCGATATTGAAGGTAATGATCTTATGAGCGTGCAGCAGGTAAAAGCACAGGCTCTTAGAGCAAAATCATCAGGTAGCTCCAGAGTGTGTATGGGTGCTGCATGGCGTAATGTTAAAGACGGACCAGAGTTTGAAAATGTATTAGAAATGGTTCGTACTATAAATAAGTTGGATATGGAGGTATGTTGTACCTTAGGTATGATAACCGAAAATCAAGCACAACGACTTGCAGAGGCAGGTTTGTATGCATACAATCATAATTTAGATACTTCTGAAGAATATTATAAAGAAGTGATTTCTACCAGAGGATATGAAGATCGTTTACAAACGATTGATAATGTTCGTAAAACCAATGTTACCGTATGTAGTGGTGGTATTATTGGTATGGGAGAAAAAGTGGAAGATCGTGCAGGAATGCTTGTCGCATTATCCAAACTAAACCCACAACCAGAATCGGTGCCGATTAATGCATTGGTTGCTGTAGAAGGAACACCAATGGAAAATGAAAAACCTGTAGTAATATGGGATATGATACGAATGGTAGCTACTACAAGAATCATTATGCCAAAAACTCAGGTAAGACTATCGGCAGGAAGAACTGAAATGAGTAGAGAAGGACAAGCAATGTGTTTCTTTGCAGGAGCTAATTCAATTTTTGCAGGAGACAAACTACTAACCACCCCTAATCCTGATGTAAGTGAGGATATGGAAATGTTTAAAATGCTAGGGCTTAACCCACAAAAACCATTTGTTAAAAAAGCACAGCCAGAAACAATAGAGGCAAAAGATTCTAAATACGAACCTTTGGGAGAAAAACCTAAATGGTCCAGACCAGACCATACCATCGAAAAAAATGAAACTGCAAAACAAAAAGGAAAAGAAGTAGCGGCAAACAAATAATGCTAGAGTATTTTATTAAGGACTAGTATGTGATAATATAGCTTTTAAAAGTGTATTAACTATTTTACATTCAATGCCTTTAGTTAAAGGTATTTAAAAACTCTTTGTCACACTGAGCCTGTAAAAGTGTTTTAATTTACATTTTCTAATACCTTCGAAATGCTTTTACTGATAACTAAAAGACATTGGTTTTAGATGATTTATAATTAAGATACTGTTTGTTTGGATTCTGTGCCTATATAGATCGGTACAAATGAAGTGGTGTCTACTTTTGGCGAATATCAACGTAATTTTTAGCTCCTTTATAAGTAAGTGAAATTAAACTTAGAGCAAATACCAAGGGTACATACAATTACTAAAGAAAAATTTCTTAAGGAGTATGTCCATTTACAAAAGCCAGTTGTGGTCGAAAAACTAATAGAAGATTGGCCAGCATACAAAAAATGGAATCTTAATTATATAAATACGCTAGCAGCCGAAAATATCGTGCCTATATACGATGACAAACCTATTTCGTCTGATCGTAAGTTTAATGAAGCGCATACCTATATGAAAATGCGCGACTACATTAATTTACTACATAATGGTCCTACAAATTATCGTATTTTTTTATATAATTTGTTAAAAGAAGTTCCTCAGCTTCAAAAGGATTTTAACTACCCTGATATTGGCTTAAAATTCATGAAGAAGCTACCTTTTCTTTTTTTTGGAGGCAAAGGTTCTAAAGTATTTATGCATTATGATATAGATTATGCCAACATACTTCATTTTCATTTTCATGGCGAAAAACGATGTATACTATTTCCTCCTTCACAAACCAAATATGTCTATAAATTACCACACTCTTTACTGTCCCATCAAGAGATCGATTATATAAATCCCGATTTTAATAAATGGCCAGCATTACAAAACGCAAAAGGATATATAACCAATTTAAAACATGGTGAGATGTTATATATGCCAGAAGGATACTGGCACCAAATGACCTATCTAAGTCCTGGGTTTTCTATGAGTCTTCGTTCTGTTACCAAAAGCAAGATCAGGTTTATAAAAGCTATATATAATGTTTTTGTATTAAGACGTCTTGATAATTTTATGCGAAAAATCCAAGGACAAAAATGGATAGAATATAAAAATAAAGAGGCTATAAAAAGGACCAATAAAAGAGTGAAAAATACTTTTTAGAAATTTAGTTCTTGTTTTTAGAAACCTGTTCTGCTATTAATAACACATTGTAAACATTTACCACTTTACCAGATTTGGAGATTTGGGAAAAAGACACTAGTTTTTTTGTGCCATCTTCTTGTTTAATTTCTACATCGATATTATAAGATACCCCCAGATTTCATCAATATTTATTTTACTTCTTTTGCCTTTAATTTTGGGTAGTAGGATCTTATTAAAGCTGCTACCCCAAATACTATCGGTGTGGTAATAGAGGGTAAAATACCTAAATCATACTTGGGAGAATGTATATCGAATAGCTTTATCGGTCTATATTCTTGCAGATGGAAGACATATAAACAGCACACGAACTATTAAAAACCCAATTTACATAAAGTATCAATGCCACTCCTGCAGAAGAGGGGAAAGAGCCAAGTACGCCAGAGTAATAGGTAAAATTTGTTATACAGGAAACAAAAAACACAGGCGCACTATCCTTTTTTTCGGGTTGTACCTCAAAAAAGACGAGATAGATAGCAAAAATTACGGGCAGTACCCCAAAATTTGCCAGATGGACAGCAAAATTACCCCAATGCCCCGGTAATGAAGTGGGTACATCTGCAATCCCAAGTAGACGAACTGACAAATTTACATGGAACCCCTGGTTCTGAAGTACCCCACCCCCAGTAATGAAGTGGGTAAACTGACAAAGTTACCGCAAGCTTTAACAGTTGTAGTACCCCAGGGTACTTCTTAAGTAGGTGGGGGTACTTATATAAGTGGGTAGGGGTACTTACTAAGTGGGGTATGCTATAAAATAGTAAATCCAAAAGTAGGAAAAGAGATAAAGAATATGCGTAAAATAAGGCATTCAAAATCAGGAGACTTGTATTCCTTCCTTTGAAGGAAGGTTGGGATAGATGGTTTTTTAAATCTAAGATGATAAAGTAGGATTGTTATATAAACACATACCCAAAAAGATAGTCGTTTAAGAAATAAGCTCATTTACTTTTTCGTATATAAGATTTGTTTCCCAACCTCTGTATAAAAGATAATCTATAAGTTTTTTACGTTTTTTATTCTTGTCTTGTTCCCTTATGCTTTGGTATTTCTTTTCGGCAAGTGTATGAAAAGTCTCTAAATAATCTGTTTCGGGTATTTCTTTAAGAGCAGATGTAATGTTATACGCAGAGATTTGTCGCATTTTTAATTCTTGAGTGATACGTTGCTTTCCCCATTTTTTGATACTAAATTTACCTCTTGCAAAAGCTTTGGCAAAACGTTCTTCATTCAAAAAATTATGCTCCAAAAGATGTAATATAATCTTTTCTTTGGCTTCTGGTATAAGTTTCATAGTATATAACTTATCCTCTATTTCTTTATGGCAACGTTCCTGATATGCGCAATAACGTTCCATTTTTCTCATCGCTTCGGTTACAGTTATAGATATTGCAGGATTTTTATACATAGTATACAAAGGTAAAGTACTTTTGTAATAAGAAAAATATCCATCTATAGGATTCTATAAAACTTCTCTAAGTACATGACAAAAAATTACGCGATATAGGGGATGAGCGGATTTGTCATTTCGTTGAAGAACGAAATTCACTCGTTGACAATGCTATACCAAAATAAACTCCAGTCTTTAGTTTATCCTGAGCTTGACGAAGGGCTGGAATGACAAAAAACAACGAATACACAGATAGTTTTCTAAGTATCCATCATTCATACTAAAATATAGGTTTTTGTCATGTACTTAGGACTTCTATATAAAACCATTACCATTGTATTACACAATTTTAAAAGAAAAATTATAAAAACAGAAAGTAGTATATTTATTCCATATTAATAAAACATACATAAATCAGATACCTCTTGAAACTAAAAAATCCGTATACTTTTTTTGATCAGTATTGCCTTAGAACATCAATCTTACCGTTAGATTTTTATTATAACCTTACTAAAGAGAAAAATATAAAAAAAGATGTGTTTATAGACATCTGGAAAGATGCTATTATACGAGAAGCCATTTTTTTGGCCTCGCCAGAGTTGTTCTCTGAAATAGAAAAATGGGTGTCAGGAAATTTAAAAGATACCAAAAAGCATAAAAGATTAGAAGCATCTTTATTAAAGTATATTTCTAGAATGAGTTCGCGATGTACTCCTTTTGGGCTATTTGCAGGTTGTAGTATAGGAGAGTTTGAAAAAACCACAAATATCGAATTAGGGGAGTATAATCACCACCAAAGACAAACCCGTTTTGATATGAATTTTTTGGTAGCTTTTTCGCAGAAACTAGCTAAAGAAAGTACTATCAAAAAACAATTAGTATGGTACCCTAATAGTAGTCTGTACAGGATAGGAGATCAATACCGATATATAGAATATACCTATAATAAAAACAATCGCAGAGAGCATTCTATAGAAGCAGTTACGTATGCAGAGTATCTCGAAACTATAATAGAAAGTGCCAAAACAGGTAAAAAAATAAATGAATTAGCGTTATTATTGGTAGATGATGAAATAACTATAGAAGAAGCCGAAGAGTTTATAGAACAGCTTATCGCTAATCAAATTTTAATAAGCGAAATAGAACCAACCGTAACTGGGGAAGATTTTTTGATTCAATTAGAGCAATGTTTGATTAGGCTGGATATCGAGACGCCTATTTTAAAAGAAATTCAATATTACAAGAAGTTTTTGGATCAGATGGATGGTACCTTAGGCAATAAGATTGAAAAATATTCTAAAGTAAGCGAAAGGCTAAAACAATTAGAAACTCCTTTTGAGTTAAAATATCTTTTTCAAACCGATATCTATACGCAAACACAATCTAATCAATTAGATATTAAATGGGGATATAAATTGAAACGGGCGTTACTATTATTAAACAAGATAAGCATAGCTAATAAAGAAACAGATTTAAAACGATTTGTAGATGCTTTTGTAAAACGATATGAAACACAAGAGATGTCTTTAGCTGTTGCTCTGGATACCGAAATTGGTATTGGCTATTTGCAATACCAAGATGCTAGCGATTCTACTTCTTTTTTGGATGGGCTTTATGTTCCTTCTAAATCAAATTCAAAACAAGAGATAAAATGGAGTCTAGTTTCTGAAATATTAAGCAATAAATTACAAGAGATACAAAATCCATATATTCTAGAACTAGAAGATGAAGATTTTGAGGATTTAGAGTTCAACTGGAATGACTTGCCAGATACGATGTCGACAATTGTTCAAATTGCAAAAATAAATAGCGAAGAAAAGATGATTTTATCCTCTATAGGGGGATCTTCTGCAGCAAATCTCCTGGGCAGATTTTCTACAGGAAATACACAGGTTTTAAACCATATTCATAATATCGTAGACGTAGAACAGCAAATACATCCAAACCATATTTTGGCAGAGGTTATTCATTTACCAGAGTCCAGAACAGGAAATGTAATACGCAGGGCAACTATAAGAGAATACGAAATACCATATTTAGGTAAATCTAACGTATCTGTAAAAAAGCAAATACCTATAGAGGATTTGATGATATCTGTACAATATGGCAGGGTTGTGTTGCGGTCTAAAGCTTTAAATAAAGAAATTATTCCACGCCTAACCAATGCCCACAACTATAGTGTTAATGCATTGCCAGTGTATCATTTTTTATGCGATCTACAAAAACAAGGTGGTCGATCGGGGATGGGATTTTATTGGGGAGAAGCATTAGAAAAAAATACTTTTTTACCCAGAGTAGTATATAAAGATTTTGTTTTGGCAACAGCTCGATGGAGAATTACCATTGCAGACTTAGAATTTGTAAGTGATAGTAATAAGCAAGATATAGTTGAAGCAGTTAGTGCATGGAAAACAAAATTAAATATGCCTAATCTGGTACAATTAGTAGATGGAGATAATACTCTGTTGATTAATTTAAAAAACAGTAATTCTATAGAAATGTGGTTAGATACCATAAAAAATAAAAAAACCTGTATTCTTGAAGAGTTTGTATTTGCCGATGAAATTGATTCTAAAAAACAATCAGGGATAGTTAGGCAAGCAGAAAATAATTATACCAATCAATTTGTTATCTCTTTATATAATGAGGAGAAATTAAAACAAGGAATAGAAAAAAATAAGGCTTCACAAAAGTAAAACCAGCAATAAGATAAAGTACTGTATGAGCATAAAAAGAACATTTATACTTGGCGATGAGTGGTTATATTATAAGATATATTGCGGGGCAAGAACATCAGATACCATTCTTACAGAAGCCATTAAACCTGTTACAGAGGAGTTTTTGGAAAAAGGATGGATAGATTCCTGGTTTTTTATACGATACGCAGATCCAGATTTTCATATTAGGATACGATTTCATTTACAAGATGTAAAGTATATAGGAGATAGTATTCTTAAAATAAACGCAGCGTTACAAAAGTATGTAGAGCAACATATAATATATAAAATACAAACAGATACGTATGTCAGGGAGCTGGAGCGTTATGGTAGGGATACTATGATAGTTTCAGAAGAATTGTTTTTTTACGATAGTGTAATGCTATTAGATGGAATGGAGCGTATTGAAGATGAGGAATTATATTTTTTATTTGTGGTAAAAGCAATAGATAGTTTATTGAATAGTTTTGACTATAACAATAAAGAAAAATTAGAATTGGTAAGCCAAAATAGTTTGGCATTTAAAAGAGAATTTAATGCAGATAAGTTGTTAAATAAGCAATTAGATAAAAAATATAGAGGCTTAAAAAATAAGCTAACCTCGTTTTTAGAGAGAGACTATGTGGATGAGGATTATTCTATTTTAGATCAGATTATTGACTATAAAGCTAAAAAGTCAGTATTAGCAATTCAAAAAATTAGAAATAAGTGTCAAGAAAAGGAATTAGAAATGCCTTTAGATGATCTTCTTAGTAGTTATATACATATGTTAGTAAATCGTGCATTTAGATCTAAGCAGCGTTTTTATGAGTTAGTTTGTTATGATTTCTTATTACGTTATCAAAAAACACAAGTGAGTTATTCGGTGTCTTCTTAATTTTCTGTTTTTTTTGAATCTCGATATAAAATATATTTTCATAAGCATACCTGGTAAGTTTGCTCTAAGGATATTGAATAAAGCATTTTATTTCTAAAAAAAAACGGCTAACTATAACGATGTTATTTTAGTAAGAGATAGGGTGAAAAACAAAAAAACCCAACTTTTTAAAAAGTTGGGTTTTTTTGTTAATTTATATCAATTCCCCATTTTTATCGTGAAAATGATATTCTAAATACGTGTAAGCGTCTCTAGGTACAATCTTTACCCATCTTTTATGATTAATATACCATTTAGATCGGGTGGATGGAAATCCTTTTGTTAAAAAAGCTGCGATAAAAGGATGCGCACTTAGCGTTATCTTTTTATGGTCTTTTTTAATTAATTTTTCTAATTCGACTTTCATTTTTTCTACCAAAACTATAGGCGCCTCAACTTCGCCATTTATTCCATTCGGATTTTCCTCACGGGTTTTGATATTCATTTCAGGTCTAACGCGTTGTCGCGTAATTTGAATCAAGCCAAATTTACTTGGCGGTAAAATTTTATGCTTTGCTCTATCGTCCTTCATTTCTTCTCGTAATTGATTGAAAAGAGTTCTACGGTTGTCGGCATTATTCATGTCTATAAAATCGACTACGATAATACCTCCCATATCTCTAAGACGAAGCTGTCTAGCTACTTCAGAAGCACTAATAAGGTTAACTTCTAGTGCAGTATCTTCTTGATTTTTGGCTTTATTAGATCGGTTACCGCTATTTACATCGATTACATGCATAGCTTCTGTATGCTCAATAACCAAATAAGCGCCCTTACTCATAGATACCGTCTTGCCAAAACTCGTTTTGATTTGCCTTTCTATACCATGTTTTTCAAAAATTGGTACTTTCGGGTTATGAAGTTTCACAATTGATTCTTTTTTTGGAGCAATTTCTTGCAGATACTCTTTGATTCTGTTGTATAGATCTTCATCATCTACAACAATAGAAGTAAAGGAGTCATTAAAAACATCTCTTAAGATAGAAGATGTCCTATTCATTTCACCTAATACTTTTGATGGATGATGGGCTTTGTACAATTTTTTGCACATACTCTCCCATCTTCCCATAAGATTTTGTAAATCTTTGTCTAGTTCTGCTACTTTTTTGCCTTCTGCTACTGTACGTACAATAATGCCAAAACCTTTTGGCTTAATGCTCTTTACAAGTCTTTTTAAGCGTTCTTTTTCTTCAGCAGATTCTATTTTTTGTGAAATAGAAATTCTACTAGAAAAAGGAACCAAGACTATATATCTACCAGCAATCGAAAGTTCTGAACTAATTCGAGGGCCTTTGGTAGATATAGGTTCTTTTACTATTTGTACTAATAGCGATTGATTTGATTTTAACACATTGGTAATTGTACCGTGTTTATCAATATCGTTCTCTATAGGGAAATCCTTAAGAGAATAATTTTTTAATTTACCTGTGCTTACACGTTTAATGAATTTAAGTAAAGAAGATATTTGAGGACCTAAGTCGTGATAATGCAAAAAAGCATCTTTTTCATACCCAACATTTACAAATGCGGCATTTAGACCAGGGACAGCTTTGCGAATTTTGGCGATAAATATATCGCCAACCGCAAAATTACTGTCATCTTCTTCTTTATGTAATTCAACTAGTTTTCCATCCTTTAATAAGGCAAAATCCGTAGAGGAACCTGACCTAATGATCAATTCGTTGTTCACTCTGATTTAGATTTTTATCCCGATAATAACCGGAATGGATTAAACAATTTTTTCACAGGAATTTTTTACAATTCCATTGAAATAAAACAGGCATACCTATATAGGTATCTTATTTTATTTCGATTTCAAAGAACTCAACTTTTTAAATAAAAAAAGTAGTTAGAAACTACTTTTTCTTGTGGCGGTTTGCTCTTCTTCTTTTCTTACGCTTATGCGTAGCCACCTTATGTCTTTTACGTTTTTTACCACTTGGCATAGTGTATACTTTTTATTTATTATTATTTATTTAACTTCTACGTTAGTTTTTACCCCTTCAACAAAAACTTTTGCGGGCTTAAACGCTGGTATGTTGTGTGCAGGAATTTTAATCGTAGTATTTTTAGAAATATTACGACCCGTTTTTTCTGCTCTTGTTTTTATTATAAAACTACCAAATCCTCTAAGGTACACATTATCTCCACTTTCTAGTGAGCTTTTTACCTCTTCCATAAAGGTTTCAACTGTTGCCTGAACATCACCTTTTTCTATTCCTAATTTTTCTGAAATTTTTGCTACAATATCTGCTTTAGTCATTATACTACCTATTAAGGGGTTTTTAAATTTTCAAGGGGGCAAATATAAGAATTTAAAATCCAAAATATCAATACTTAAGATGATATTTTAATCTTTAAACGTTTAATTTTGTAAATCTTATATTTTTACTATGATTTTTTCTAAAAAACTCATTACGTGGTACTTACAAAACAAAAGATTCATGCCATGGAGAGAAACCGATAACCCATATCATATTTGGCTTAGCGAAATTATACTTCAGCAGACTAAAGTTGCGCAAGGGTTACCGTATTATATGTCATTTATTGAGGCTTTTCCAACAGTGTTTGATCTGGCAAAAGCAAGTGAGGAAGAAGTGTTGAAATTATGGCAAGGACTGGGGTATTATTCGAGGGCAAGAAACCTACATATTACAGCAAAACATGTCGCGTATAATTTAGGTGGTATCTTTCCTGTTACGCATAAAGATCTTTTACAGTTAAAAGGAGTTGGGGATTATACTGCTAGTGCGATAGCATCTATATGTTATAAAGAAGCAGTTCCCGTTGTTGATGGGAATGTGTATAGAGTGTTGTCTAGATATTTTAATATTGAAACACCTATTAATAGTACCAACGGGGTTAAACAGTTTAAGCAATTGGCGGTTGAGCTAATGGATCATGAAGATCCTGCAGATTACAACCAAGCAATTATGGAGTTTGGGGCATTACAGTGTAAACCAAAAAATCCGTATTGTATTATTTGCCCGTTGTGTGATAGTTGTGAGGCTTTAAAAAATGGTAATGTAGATGTGTTGCCAATCAAACTGAAAAAAACTAAGATTAGAAAAAGATATTTTAATTATTTAGTTTTTTCTATAAAAGATAAACAAACAATTATTAGTCAAAGAGTAGATAGTGGGATATGGCAGGGGTTGTATGAGTTTCCATTAATAGAAAGCGATGACATTAATAAGGACATTATTGTAGATCATCCTGTTTTTAAAAAAATAGTGGAAGATGGAGCATATGAGATTATACCATATTATAGTGAGCCAATAATTCATAAACTATCTCATCAACATTTATATACTCGATTTTATATTATTAAAGTGGATACACCTATAAAAGTTGATGAAACTCAAAAAATAATAAAAGCAAAAGATATACATAAATATCCTGTTCCTGTTTTGTTAGGTAATTTTATAGATGTTTTTTTTAAATAATTTATATGTAATAAAATATTTGAAACACAAGTTAAGATGGTTTCTATATGATTTGGATATCATTTTTATTACATTTACTATTAGAGAAAGTTATTATAGGGTGTTTAAGAAAATAACAAGTGTGTAAATAGCGTTATTTAATGAGGTTTGTTTTTCTTTGTAGTCTTAAACCCTAATCAATTATAAATTAAAATGTCAGGAACATTAAATAAGGTAATGCTTATAGGGCATACAGGAGATGAGGTAAAGATGCATTATTTTGAAGGAGGTAATTGTATTGGTAGGTTTCCGCTTGCGACGAATGATTCGTACGTAAACAAAAATACAGGAGAGAGAGTAGCTACTACAGAGTGGCATAATATTGTAGTTAGGAATAAAGCTGCAGAAATTTGCGAAAAATATCTTAACAAAGGAGATAAAGTGTATATAGAAGGTCGTCTTAAAACCAGAAAATGGCAAGATGAACAAGGAAAAGATAGGTATAGTACAGAGATACAATGTACGGATTTTACTTTTCTTACTCCTAAGAATGAGAGTTCACCTTCTAATCTTGGTACTCAGAATGTTCCTCAAGTAAACACAAATACTCCCGCGGATAACTCGCAGGCTATTTCGTCTAATTCAACAGATGTAGAAGATGATGATCTTCCGTTTTAATGTTTAACTAAACAAAAATAATTTGGACCCTGATCCTGAACCGTTATTTATTTTACTATATACTTTTGATATGATGCAAGCTATTAATGTGCTGGCTCTGATAGTATTACTTGTTTTTTCAGCTTTAATATCGGGTAGTGAAGTAGCATTATTTTCGTTAACACCTACCGATCTAAAAGAAGAAGATGCAGCTTCCAAGAACTTAAAAATTATATCAAAATTATTAGATAGGCCTAAAAAATTATTAGCGACAATACTAGTTGCAAATAACTTTATTAATATTGCGATAATACTTCTCTTTGATAGCTTGGGCGAAATTTATTTTAGCAATTTAGACTATACCTGGTTTGGGTGGATTAATGTAAGATTTGTGGTAGAAGTTGGAGTAGTTGCATTTTTAATTTTGCTGTTTGGCGAAATTTTACCTAAAATATATGCAAGTAGAAATAGGGTAAAATTCGCGAAACTTATTGCTCGACCTTTAGGGTTTTTGGATTGGATTATTTCTCCAATTAGTTTACCAATGCGAAGTATAACCATTGCAATTCATAATAAGTTAGGGAAACAGAAGTCTAATTTAAGTGTAGATCAATTATCACAAGCCTTAGAGTTAACATCAGACAAGGATACTACAGACGAAGAAAAGAAAATATTAGAAGGTATTGTTTCTTTTGGAAATACAGATACTAAGCAGGTTATGCGACCTCGTATGGATATTTTTGCTTTAAATAATGTAGCAGTATACAGAGAAATTCTTCCTGAAATTATAGAAAACGGATACTCTCGTATACCTGTCTATGAAGATAGTATAGATAAGGTTATCGGTATTTTATATGTAAAGGATCTTTTGCCTTATGTAAACGAATCTTCTTTTAATTGGGTATCTTTATTAAGGGAGCCCTATTTTGTACCAGAGAATAAAAAATTAGATGATTTGCTTAATGATTTTAAAATAAAAAAAAATCACTTGGCAATAGTCGTAGATGAGTATGGAGGAACTAGTGGGCTGATTTCTTTAGAAGATATTATAGAGGAGATAGTAGGAGATATCAGTGATGAGTTTGATGACGAAGATTTAGTGTTTTCAAAATTAGATGATCAAAACTATGTTTTTGAAGGAAGAACCGCATTAAAAGATTTCTATAAAGTATTGAAACTAGAGAGTAGTGATGTTTTTGAAGATAGCAAAGGAGATGCGGAAACCATTGCAGGATTGTTACTCGAAATATCAGGAAGTTTTCCTAAGCGGGGAGAGATGATTGCTTTGGATAGGTATGTATTTAAGATAGAATCCTTAGATAATAAAAGAATAAAACAAGTGAAATTGACTATCAATGATAATGAAGGGAACTAAACTTTTTTTTACAATTTTTGTGTTAATACTGCTTTCTTGTGCAGGAGAAGTAATTCCGAAACCAGAAGGGATGCTTAGACTTAGCTATCCAGTTCCTGAATATAAAGAAGTATCGTTTCCGTGTCATTATACTTTTGAAAAAAACGAATATTCAGAATTAGAAAAAGCAAGAAGAAATAAGAAGTGCTGGTATAATCTGGATTATAAAAAATGGAAAGCTACGTTGTATATTTCTTATTTTGAGATTAATAACAATTTAGATTCTTTGCTTAAGGATGCTCAAAATCTTACACATGAGCATGTAATTAAAGCAGATGGAATTTTACAAGAGCCATATGTCGATGCAGAAAATAAAGTATACGGTATGTTTTATGAAGTCTCTGGCGATGCAGCTTCTCAATCTCAGTTTTATGTAACTGATAGTGTTAATCATTTTATAGTAGGGTCTATATATTTTAAGGTAAAACCGAACTATGATTCTATTCTTCCTGCAGCAAATTACTTGCGAAATGATATGAAACATATTATGGAAACCATTCGATGGAAATAATCTTTCTTCAAGTTAATTTTCTTTAAAAATCAGTAATATACAGTTATAATTTTATCACTTTTGTAGCTTACTTTCTAAGGGATGCAAAACATAAAACTTAAATGGATATACTTGGCGATATTATCTCTTGTTTGGGGTAGTTCGTTTATTCTTATCAAAAAATCACTCATCGGGCTTGCTCCTATGCAATTGGGGGCATTAAGAACACTGTTTGCTGCATTGTTTTTGTGTTTAATAGGTTTTAAAAGTTTAAAAACTATTCAGGCGTCCGATTGGAAATGGATTACTATATCTGCTTTTGCGGGATCATTTATTCCTGCTTTTTTATTTGCTTTTGCTGAAACAGAAATAGATAGCGGAATAGCATCTATACTTAATTCTACGACTCCTTTGGTAACTTTAATCTTGGGGGTGTTAGTTTTTTCCGTTCAATTTAATAAGAATCAATTTATAGGCGTAATCGTAGGTTTAGTAGGTTGCCTTGCGTTAATTTTAGAAGGAGCCTCTATAAATCCAGATCAAAATTACTGGTATGCTTTTTTAGTGCTTTGTGCTTCATGTTGTTACGCGATAAATGTAAATATAATAAAAAGATATATGCAGCATATATCTCCAATGGCGATTGCCGTTGGAAATTTTATTATATTGGTTATTCCTGCGTTAATAGTACTTGGTTTTTCAGATTTTTTTAAAACAGAAATAATTACTAATCCTAAAGTCCATACTAGTTTAATATATGTGTTTATTCTTGCAGTAGTAGGTACTGGTATAGCAAAAGTGTTATTTAATAAGTTAGTTCAAATGAGTACTCCGGTCTTTGCAAGCTCGGTAACATATACCATACCTATAATCGCTTTGTTGTGGGGAGTAATGGATAATGAGCGGTTTAGTTTTTATCAGGTACTTGCTTCAGGGATTATTGTTCTTGGAGTGTATTTGGCAAATAGGAATAAGTGAGGTATCTACTTGTAAAATAGTAAATTAACAGGTGTTTAAGGTGTAGAGCCTTTTAAATTCATTATCTTTAAGTAAGAATCTTAAAGAAAAAGAATATGAAAAAATCAGTTATCCCTATTAGATATGGAGCCTTAATTGCCGTTGGACTTATCGTTTATTTTTTGGTTCTCTCTTTAGTAGGAGTGCAAACAAATCCTATTTTTAGTATAGGTAATGGTATTATCGTTGCTTTGGGATTATATAAAGCGATGAAAGATTATAAACACGAAAAAGGTAAACGTTTTGAATTTCAGAAAGGCTTTATGGCAGGTCTTTTTACAGGTTTTAACGCCACGATTATATTTACCGCATTTTTTGCGATATATGTCACTAATATAAATACTAATTTTTTGCCAGAAATGTTAGCTAATTGGAGTTCTCACTATCATGTGGGGGTTGGAGTAGTAGTGTTTGTTGCGGCAATTATGGGTTTTGCAACCACTTTTGTTTTAACCTTATCCTTTATGCAACTCTTTAAAGAAAGCTGGAATCTAAAAAAAACATATAGCTCATATCCTATAGAGGTATAAAATATTTGTCATTTAATTAATTAGCAGTATATTTGCACCCGTCTATTAAAAATAGACAAGTTCTTTTACAGTAAAAAATAATTAATTAAACGTTACGCTATGTACGCAATTGTAGAGATAGCAGGGCAGCAATTTAAAGTTGCAAAAGACCAAAAAGTATTTGTTCATCGTTTAGCAGGACAAGAAGGAGACACAGTTTCTTTTGATAAAGTTCTTCTTGCAGCAGATGGAGATAATATTACTTTAGGCGCCCCAGCTATAGATGGAGCTCAAGTAGGAGCAAAAATCACAAGACACCTTAAAGGTGATAAAGTTATTGTTTTCAAGAAAAAGAGACGTAAAGGATACCGTGTTAAAAATGGTCACCGTCAATCTCTTACTGAAATCATTATCGAAAGTATAGTGACTTCTGGAGCGAAGAAAACAGAAGCAAAAAAGGCAGAACCAAAAGCGAAGGCTACAGCTCCTAAAAAAGCTGCTGGTAAAGCAGATGATCTTAAGAAAATTGAAGGGATTGGACCTAAAATTGCAGAGACTTTAAATGCTAATGGTATTGTTACTTTTGCAGATTTAGCAAAAGCTAATCCTGAAAAAATCGCTGAGTTTATTGCAGACGTTCGTGGAAATCACGTACCTGACACATGGCCAACACAAGCACAATTAGCTGCTGATGGAAAGTGGGATGAACTTAAAGAATTACAAGACAGATTAGACGGTGGTGTAGAGAAATAGTCTCAATCTCACGATTATTAACAATATAAAACCAAAAGAAAATGGCTCATAAAAAAGGAGTTGGTAGTTCGAAAAACGGTAGAGAATCAGAATCAAAACGTCTTGGCGTAAAGATATTTGGTGGACAAGCTGCCGTAGCTGGAAATATCATTATAAGACAAAGAGGTACAGCACATAAGCCAGGTGAAAATGTATATGCTGGTAAAGATCATACTCTACATGCAAAAGTAGATGGTCTAGTAAAATTCACAAAAAAGAAAGATAATAAGTCATATGTTTCTATAGTCCCTTTTGAGGCATAGAGCATGTTTCCTTTGTTATATAAAAGCCCTCTTCTGCACAGAAGAGGGCTTTTTTTATTTTTCTGAAAAATGATATTTCTTAAAAAAATCATAAAACAGACAATATTAAAAAAAGTAATCATAGTTTTAATGAATACTTTAAAAACTAATAATTATGAAAAAACTAACAATTTGTGTTGCACTTTCGGCATCTGTTTTATTTTCTAGCTGCTTAGGGTCATTTAGTGCGTTTAATGGGTTAAGAGATTGGAATGATGGCTTAACTAGTAGTAAATTCTTAGATAATCTGATTTTTTGGGTGTTAAATATTGTGCCAGTTTATGGGCTATTCTTGATTGGAGATATGATTATTTTTAATGTCATAGAGTTTTGGAGCGGATCCAATCCTTTAGCTATGAATGAAGGAGATATAGAAACTCAAATAGTTGAAAAAGATGGTAGCACTTTTGAGATGACTGCAACAAAAAACAGATTACAGATTAAAATTATTGAAGGAGAAAGAGTAGGAGAAAAACTAGATCTAGTGTATAGTCCTTCTAAAAAATCATGGAGTGCAATTAAAGCAAATGGAGAGGTTATTAAGCTGTCTTCGTTTGAAGACGGGTTTTATGTAATGCACTTACCAGATGGCGAAAAAGTAAAAATAGATCCAATGGCTTCTAGAAATGAAGGATTAGCTATGATTCAAAATAAAATAGCTTCTTATGAAAATTGTTTGCTTGCAGAAGCAAATTAAGGATAAAACTTTTATACAACAAAAGCCATTTTCTATAAAAGAAAATGGCTTTTGTTGTTTTTTTAACGATAAAACTTCAAAGTTAAATTGTTTGAATACTGTAGATTGAGTTCAGTATTTGTTATGGTTTCGTTTTAAAGTTAAGCTTAAATGTTATAAAATATAGAAGAGCAAATAGTATTAAATATTTTCTATTTATTAATAATGATTATAACATTAAGATAATGATAAAATAACAGTTAGTAATTGTGTGAGCTTTAGATTTATAAAATTTTATAATATCAATAGCACTTATTTTCGAGCAGTTTATGAAACTAACACAAGGGTCTTTCTTTCTTTTGTATATATTAACGATATACTTTTGTTGTAATACAGTAGCACAAACTACTAATATCTATACAGAAAAAAAACAAAAAATAGATTCAGTTTTTTCTAGCTTAAGACGAGAGCTCAGAATTGCTCAAGATAACGATATACCGTATATAACTGCTAAAAAACACTTACAACTAGGTGATTTTTATAGTAAAGCACATATTTATAATGAAGCAATAGAGCAATATAATAATGGTTTAGATCTTATAAAAGAAAAGGATACATTAACAACTCTTTTAAAAAACGAAATAGGTAAAATATATTTATCATTAAAAAATAGAAGTAAGGCAAAAAAATATTTTGTAGAAAGTATATCTATATCTTCAAGATATGGATATATGAAAGAAGAAGCTTTAGCAAAAAAACTATTAGGTTCTTGTTTTGAAAAAGAAGGAAGATATTTAGAAGCACTTAAATACCAACAAGAAAGTCTTGATTTATTTAAAAAATTAGAGGATAAAAAAGGAATAGCTCTTGTAAATGAAAATATAGGAAGCATTTATGAAGATCTGGAACAATATGATCTGGCATATAAATATTTTCAAAAATCATATGAATATTTTGAAGAAATAGACAAAAATGAGAAGATAAGTATCTTAAATAACTTAGGAGATATTAACCGAAAAACAGGTAAATATACAGAGGCCCTAGGGTATACATATAAAGCCTATCAATTAGCAGTTAATATTCAGGATATGTACCAACTAAAGAGTGCTCATAAAGATCTTTCAAAGACATATAAGTTTATGAAAGACTTTGAAAAAGCGCTCGATCATCTCTTAGAGTCTGAGCGAATTAATGAGATGCTAATCTCTTTACAAAACACAAATCAATTAAATACTCTTCAAACTGTATATGAAACGAAACAAAATGAGGCGCAAATAAATCTACTTTTGCAGAAACAAGAAACAAGTCAAGTTTACCAAGAATTACTTATCGTTGTACTTGGAACAATATTATTTATTGTAGGCGCTTTATTTTTATATCTAAGGAGGAAAAGAAAAGAGAATGTAAAATTACAAGAATACAAACAGCGAACATTAAAAGCAGAATTAGAAAAAAAAGCAATAGAAGAAAAGAATTTGCAACACGAGGTTTATGTAAAAACATCCGCATTATCCCGATATAGTCTGCACTTATCTCAAAAAAATAAAATATTATCAGATCTTTCTTTTACATTAACGAATATAGCAAATCGAAAAAACATGGATGTACATGCTAATATCAAAAAAATAGTAAAAGAAATTAATTTCAATCTACGCCAAGAACACGAGTGGAATGAGTTCAATAATTTTTTCAAAGAAATTCATCCAGATTTTCTTAAAAATCTATCTTCTTTGTCTGTAGAAAATTTATCACCCGCAGAACTACGTTTAGGGATGTTACTGCGACTTAATCTATCCTCAAAAGAAATAGCATCCATTTTAAGAGTAACTCCAGATAGTGTTAGAGTTGCCAGATATCGTTTACGCAAAAAACTTCCGATAGATCAAAAAGATGAACTCGTTAATTTTATGATAGCATTATAGATATTTTTGGATAGTATATTCTCTCTTGTTTTTAAATGTTAGTTCAATGTAAATTAATCTTAATTGTTGCTCTCTTGTTTCTGTAATTTTAATCCAATGTTTATCCTTTGTTGCTTTGTGTTTTACCCGTAATACATTGGGTTTGTATAGTTTTGGAATGATTTTAAACTCATAAAAATGATACTTTCAAATTTTTTCAAATCAATTTTTGTAACGCTTATTATTGTAATAAGCTCAAATGTATTACATGCTCAAAATGGTTCTGTAAAAGGAATTATAACAGATGAAAACGGTATTTATTTACCAGGAGCCTCCATTATAATTAAATCCATTAATAAAGCAACGATTTCTGATTTTGACGGAAAATTTACCATTGTCAATATTTTAGAAGGAAAGCATATTTTAGAAATTCAATATATGGGATATTCTAATATCAAACAAGAGATAAATATTGTAGCATCCAAAACAACAGTTGTATCTATTGTTTTAAAGACAGAAAATTTTCAATTAGAAGATGTGATAATTTCTGGATATGGTACTAGTGGGCAAGCAAGAGCATTAAATACACAAAAAAATAATATCAATATCACCAATGTGGTATCTACAGATCAGATAGGAAAATTTCCAGATGCGAATATAGGAGATGCTGTAAAACGTATTTCTGGGATTACTATGCAAGTGGATCAAGGAGAGGCTCGAAATATAATCATAAGAGGGCTTTCTCCACAACTAAATTCGGTGATGCTTAATGGTAGTAGAATTCCTTCTGCTGAAGGGGATAACAGAAATGTTCAAATGGATTTAATACCTTCAGATATGATACAAACCATAGAAGTCAATAAAGCAGTTACACCAGATATGGATGCAGATGCTTTGGGTGGATCAGTAAATTTAATTACCAGAACTGCTCCTCAAGGATTTAGACTTTCGACTAACCTTGGTTCTGGAGTCAATTTTATTACAAATAAAAGAATACTTAATGGATCTTTACTTGTAGGAGATCGATCAAAAAACAAAAAATTTGGATGGATGCTCTCGGCTTCTATTAATGATAATGATTTTGGATCAGATAACATAGAAGCAGAGTGGAGTAAGGAATTTGAATTTTATACAGGGGTAGACGATACAGATGGAGAGCCTATTTTAGACAAAATTGATGTAGACCCGTATACAAGCGCGTTTGAACAACGAATCTATCGGGTACAACGAATACGTAGGAGTTTTGCGGCTAATTTTGATTATCAGTTACAGGATAATCACAATATATATTTAAAAACAATTTATAATTGGCGAGATGATAGAGAAAATAGATTTCGCTTACAACAAGAAATACTGGATGCAGAAGACATTAATAATGATGATTTTACAATAATCAACAGGTCGCTTACTCGTTTTCCTGTGGAAGTAAAAAGACAAACTAAAGGAGGGGTTAATAACCATCGAAATAAAAATCGGCGTTTAGAAGATCAGCGTATGCAGAATTATAGCTTGGGAGGAAATCACTTATTTAATAATGTAAAAGTAGATTGGATGGCATCTTTTGCTAAAGCTTCTGAAGAAAGGTTGAATGAGAGATACGCCGAGTATGAATCTGAGTATATTATTAATAATAATAACTCAAACCCCAAATTCCCAATATTTACTGCAGTAAATACTGAAGATGCTAACAATTTTTCTGCCTTTGAATTTGGAGAGATTACAGAAGAAAATCAATATACAAAGGAAGAAGATATAAACTTTTTTGCGAATGTAGAATTGCCTTATGATTTCTTGGGGAAAGGAGATGGAAATATAAAATTTGGAGTGAGAAGCCGTTTAAAAAATAAGATTAGAGATAATAATTTCTTCGAGTTTGATTTAGAAGATGACTTTACTACATTTTCTGATGTTCAAATCCGAGATTACACAAACTCCGATTTTTTGGCAGGAAATCAATATCAAGCAGGATCATTTGTGGATGAAAAATGGCTTGGAAATCTTAATCTTGTAAACGGAGAGTCTGTTCCAGATGAGTTCTTGAGAGCTAATTTTGATGTAAAGGAAGATATACTAGCGGGATATGTAATGACGAACCAAAAATTATCTGAAAATCTTAATATTTTAGTAGGTGTTAGAGTAGAGTATACTAAGATTAATGCAACTGGAAATCAAATTGAAGATGAACAAAATATAATAGGAGAGGTTACTGAAGAAAAATCGTATACAAAAGTTTTGCCTGGGCTACATTTTAAATATAATCTTTCTCCTCAAACAATTTTTAGATTTGCATGGACTAATACATTAGCAAGGCCTAATTATGTAGATCTGGTTCCTTCTTTAGATGTAGTTTTTGGAGATAAGGAAATCTTTACCGGAAACCCAGATCTTGCACCAACGACTTCTATGAATTTTGACCTTATGGGAGAGCATTACTTTAAGTCTTTAGGGATTGTTTCTGGAGGATTGTTTTATAAAAAAATAAATAATTTTATATATACTTTTAGAGGGGAAACTTCAGAGGACAGATTTGGAGTAGGAACTTCAGGATTTGATGTTTTTCAACCACTTAATGGAGATGATGCATCTATTTTTGGTGCAGAAGTAGCTTTTCAGCGTCAATTAGATTTTTTACCAGGTTTTGCAAAGAAATTAAGTGTATATCTTAATTATACACACTTAATTTCAAACGCCGATGGAATTCGTAATGAAAAAGGGAAGGAACGTACAGACTTAGACCTTCCAAATACAGCTCCTAATATATTTAATGGCTCTCTGGGGTATAACGGGGATAAACTTAGTGTGCGGTTATCCGCTAATTTTTCTGATGCCTATATTGATGAAATAGGAGGAGATGCTTTTGAAGATAGATACTATGACAGGCAGTTTTTTCTTGATTTTAATGCGAGTTATGCGATCACAAAAAACTTGAGTATTTATGCCGATTTAAATAATATTACAAACCAACCTTTACGCTTTTATCAAGGTGTTTCAGAAAGAACTATGCAAGTAGAATACTATGAAAGGAGACTCACCTTTGGACTAAAATATGATCTATTTAAGAAATAATATGTTACGTAATTATATACAGATAAAAGCTTAGAATATTTTTTCAATTAATTTAATAGTAATACAAAATAAAGTAAAAGTAGATGAGGAATATTATTATACTGATTATTGCAATTTTATCATTGTCATGTGATAAAAAATTACCACCTATAAATCCTAATGTTATTTCAGAAAAAGTACCACATGATACAGATGATCCTGCAATTTGGATTCACCCTACAGACCCTTCAAAAAGTATCATTTTTGGTACAGATAAAGATACTAATGGCGCTATTTATGCTTTTGATTTAGAGGGTAAAGTAATTTTGGATAAAGTTATTAAAAACATTAAGTACCCTAATAATATAGATGTTGAGTATGGTTTTAAAATTAACGACTCTATAACGACAGACATTATAGTTTTTACAGAAAGAGAACGAAATCAAATTCGCCTTTTTTCTGTTCCTGATATGAAACCTTTGGATAGAGGAGGGTTTCCTGTTTTTGAGGATGAAACAAATCCTGAGTTTAGAAAACCAATGGGCATAGCGCTATACAAAAATCCTGTAGATAAAACTGTAACTGCAATAGTTAGTAGAAAAACAGGACCTTCTGATATGTATTTATATCAATATCAACTTAAAGGTGGTAGTACAGGGGTTTCTTCAAAATTAGTTAGAAAATTTGGTAAGTTTAGTGAGAAAAAAGAAATTGAAGCAATCGCAGTAGATGATGCATTAGGATATATATATTATTCTGACGAAGGGGTTGGAATAAGAAAATATTATGCAAATCCTACTAAAGGTAATGAAGAGTTAGCTGTATTTGGAGGAGAATATTTTAAACAAGATATCGAAGGAATTGCAATAGCAGCAACATCTGATGAAGAAGGTTTTCTTATAGTTTCGGATCAGCAAAAAGGACAATTTAATTTGTTCTCCAGAAAAGATAATAGTTTTATCAAAGCAGTCAATTTGGGAACTATTAAAACAGATGGATGCGATGTGGTTACGGTTCCATTAAATGCCACATTTACCAAAGGTCTTTTTGTAGCGATGAATGAAGAACGTAATTTTTATTTTTATAATGTAGAGAAATTAGGGTTTTAATCCCTTATAGAGAGTTTAATACTATTTGTAATTTGAATTTACCGTAATAAAATGTTCTTTTCCAGTAAACTCAAACTACAAATGGTATAATTTTCTCGAAACTTACTTCGAAAATAAAATATTTTTTCGGAATTGATTTTTTAAATCAAAAACACCCTTACCTGTCAAAAAGGTAAGGGTGTTTTGTGTGATTTTAATTCCGTATGGAGTAGTCTAATCTTTGAGGCTTATCACAAAAACAAAATATATTTTCGAAAGCGTACCTCAGAGATTTTTGATTAGTATCTGTAATACTCTGGTTTAAAAGGTCCTTCAACAGTAACGCCAATATATTCAGCTTGTTCTGGGCGTAATGTTTCTAATTCTACCCCAAGACGTTCTAGATGTAATTTTGCTACTTTTTCATCTAGATGCTTTGGTAGCATATATACTTCATTTTTATAGTTCTCAGAATTTTTCCAAAGCTCAATTTGTGCTAGTGTTTGATTGGTAAACGAGTTACTCATCACAAAACTAGGGTGCCCTGTTGCACAACCAAGATTTACCAAACGGCCTTCAGCAAGGATAATAATATCTTTTCCATCAATAGTATATTTATCTACTTGTGGTTTGATCTCGTCTTTCGTATTTCCGTAATTGTTATTTAGCCACGCCATATCTATTTCATTATCAAAATGACCAATATTACATACGATGGCTTTGTCTTTTAGGGCTTTAAAATGGTGCCCTTGTACAATATCTTTGTTCCCGGTTGTAGTGATTACCACATCTGCGTTTCCGATGACAGTTTCTAATTTTTTCACTTCAAAACCATCCATAGCAGCTTGTAATGCACATATAGGATCAATTTCGGTAACGGTTACAATAGAGCCTGCTCCTTTAAAAGATGCAGCACTACCTTTACCAACATCTCCATACCCACAAACCACTACACGTTTACCAGCAAGCATAGTATCTGTAGCACGACGAATAGCATCTACAGCACTCTCACGACACCCATACTTATTATCAAATTTTGATTTGGTTACAGAGTCGTTTACATTGATGGCTGGCATTGGTAATGTCCCTTTTTTCATTCTTTCGTATAAACGATGCACCCCGGTTGTAGTTTCTTCAGACAAACCTTTAATGTCACCTACTAATTCTGGATATCTGTCTAATACCATGTTAGTAAGATCTCCACCATCATCCAAAATCATATTTAAAGGCTTTCTGTCTTCTCCAAAAAATAAAGTTTGTTCAATACACCAATCAAATTCTTCTTCATTCATACCTTTCCATGCATATACAGGTATTCCAGCATCAGCAATTGCAGCAGCAGCTTGATCTTGAGTAGAGAATATATTACAAGAACTCCAGGTTACTTCTGCACCAAGAGCTTTTAATGTTTCAATTAATACAGCTGTTTGTATAGTCATGTGCAAACATCCAGCAATACGAGCACCTTTTAGAGGTTGCTCATTTTTATATTCTTCACGAAGAGACATAAGCCCAGGCATTTCTGCTTCAGCCAATTCTATTTCTTTTCTTCCCCAAGCAGCCAATGAGATGTCTTTTACTTTATAAGGAATATAAGGTACTGTTTTAATACTCATAGTTTTTATTTTATGTTTATGAAGTGCATTTTGGTATTTTGCACAAAATTGTTCTAAATTCGTTTTTTTGAAAAATAGAATATAATTTCCTTTTTCAGTGTGCAAAGATACATAATAACTTTAAGAATGTAAATGCCTCTTTACAAAACCATAACAGTAGATCAGAGTACTAACGTGTTGATTTGGAAGATTGAAGAGCCTTATGAGGCTCTTTGTGAAGGAATAGAATTAACACAAAATTGTCAAAATAGAGTTGACAATATGAAATCAGAAATGCATCGTAAAGGTTTTATGAGTGTAAGGCATTTACTTGCAGTTGCAGGGTATACAGATCATGATTTGTACTATGACAAATTTGGAAAGCCACATCTTGTAGATGATAAGCAAATATCGATTACCCATTCTTATGAATTCGCAGGTATTATTATTAGTGATAAACCAGTAGGTATTGATATAGAAAAACAAAGAGAAAAGATTGAAAAAATCTCTCATAAGTTTGTGAATGATTTTGAAAATGATCACATTCCCAAAAATGGATTAGAAAAAATTCGTGCTTTAACTATAATTTGGGGAGCTAAAGAATCTCTTTATAAGTTATATGCAACTTCAGGATTAAGTTTTGAACAACATATATATCTGTCTCCTTTTGATCTAGAGTATCCATTTATTTATGGAGCAATTAATTACAAAGATGAGGTTAGTCATTATGACATGTCTTTTATAGAATTCGAAGAATTTACATGTGTTTATGCATTACCAGCAGAGGTATAGCTATATAAAAGAGAGGATAAAGAACAGTTTTTATATATGTTAAAATTAAGTGTATATTTAAGTTTGTGCATTTTCAAAAAATAGTTGCTTACCTTCGCATTTCTAAAATTATAAAAGTTAATTAAGGAAAATGCAAATATCTATAGAACTTACTCTTACCCCACTTCAAGAGGATTATGAAGACCATATAATTCGTTTTATAAAAAGATTAAGGTTATCTGAATTTACTGTTTTAGAAAATCCGCTAAGTACTCAAGTTTATGGTGAATATGATAAAGTAATGCTCTTTTTAACAAAAGAAATTAAAAGAGCTTTTGGTGATATGGAGCATGTTTTAGTATATATGAAAATGGTAAAAAGCAATAGAAGTAAGTATGAACCCCATTTTTGATTTTTTTTTCGGGCAGTATTCTGAATACTCTACTTTACATATTACTCTTGAGATTATTGCCACACTTTTTGGTATTTCAAGTGTACTTTTTGCTTGGTTTAATAAGATTTGGGTATATCCAACAGGTATCATAAGTACTGCAATTTATGTGTATTTGTTATTGCAATGGTCGTTATTGGGAGATATGATGATTAACGCGTATTATTTTATAATGAGCATTTATGGTTGGTATATTTGGACATTAAAGATAGATGATACCCATGTAACTCCTATTTCCAGGACTACTATTGAAGAAAAAAATATAGCAATAATAATTTTTGTTATGACCTTGCTTTTTGTATTTGGGGTTTATGTAGCTTTTGATAAATGGAAAGATTGGACCGCATATGTAGATACAATAACTACAGCAATATTTTTTGTAGGGATGTGGCTAATGGCAAAAAGAAAAATAGAGAATTGGATATTTTGGATTATAGGAGATATTATTTCTGTACCGTTATATTTTTATAAAGGATTTACATTAACAAGTTTTCAATACATATTGTTTACTATTATTGCAATTTTTGGATACCTTTCATGGAAGAAAAGCTTAGACAAGAGTCCAGTAGCTGTATAAGAGTAGTTTTATTTGGTCCAGAATGTACAGGAAAGACCACTTTGTCAAAACAGTTGGCAAGGCACTATAATACACAGTGGGTTCCTGAATATATGCGAGAATATCTACAAAAAAAATGGGATAAAACTAAAGCAGTTTGTACGTATGATGATATGTTGCCTATTGCAGAAGGACAGATCAAATTAGAAAACACACTCATTAAAAAAGCTAATAAAATAATTTTTTGTGATACAAATCTTTTAGAACTAAAAGTATATTCAGAAGTGTATTATGATGGGTTAGTGCCAGAAAACTTAAAGAAAATTTCATTAGAAAATGTTTATGATTTATATCTTTTAACTTATATTGACGTCCCATGGATCCCAGATGATCTAAGAGATAAACCCCAAGAGCGAGAAGAGATGTTTTTAAGATTCAAAAAATGTCTTGAAAAACATAATCTTCCGTATATCGTCATAAAAGGAAATAAAAAATCTCGTTTTGAAAGTGCATTGACAAGTATAAGCCAATTAATAAAGAATAAAAGTGAATATAACAGATAAGGATATCCAGTTAATTAAATCGAAAGGATTAACAGTTGATAAGGTACTCTCTCAAATAGAAACATTTAAAAATGGAATTCCATTTGTAACATTAAGAAGTGCTGCTACTTTGGATAATGGGATTCTTAAATTTTCTGAACATTATCAATCCGAACTTATTAAACTATATAATTCGAGATTGTCAGATCTGGAAACTATAAAATTCGTTCCAGCATCAGGTGCTGCAACAAGAATGTTTAAAGATTTATTTCGATTTTTGGATAATTATGATTACGAAAAAGAAAGCCTTAATTCGTATACAAATCATGAAAAAGCAAATGCAATACGTCTTTTTTTAATAGGGTTAGAAAAGTTTCCTTTTTATGATATTGTTATGGAAAAGGTGAAAAGTGTATACCCAAAATTTGAATCTTTATCTGAAGGAAGGCAACTTTATATATTTGTCGAAATGATGTTGAAAGAAAAAGGATTAAATTATGGTACCTTTCCTAAAGGAGTATTTCCTTTTCATAAATATACAGATAACGCTGCAACTTCTTTTGAAGAACATTTGTATGAAGCGGCAGGATACAATACTAATGATAAAGGAGATTCTAAACTACATTTTACAATTTCTAAAGAACACCTTAAAGCTTTTAAAGATGAGTTTGAAAGAATCAAACAGAAAGTAGAAGAAAAGACAAATACAAAATTTGATATAACTTATTCATTTCAAAAACCAGAAACAGATACAATCGCAGTAACAGAAGATAATGAGCCATTTAGAGATGAGGATGGATCTTTAGTGTTTAGACCTGGAGGACATGGAGCATTGATTGAAAATTTAGATGATCTGGATGCAGATATTATTTATATTAAAAACATTGATAATGTTGTAGTTCAAAAATATCAGGAAGAGGTTTCAGGGTATAAAAAAGTATTAGCAGGTAAACTAATAGAAATTCAAGATGAAGTATTTAGAATCTTAACTTCAATTGATCAAAAAAATCCAACAGAACCAGAAATGAAAGACATTAAAAAGTTTTTGGTGCAGCAATTAAACGTAACATTACCCTTGGATTTTGATAAATTTGCAGATAAGTACAAGCTTCAATTTTTAAGAAAATCTTTGTATCGTCCTATTCGTGTATGCGGAATGGTAATTAACGAGGGAGAGCCTGGCGGTGGGCCATTTTGGATCAAACGCGAAAACGGAAGATCTGTTTTGCAAATTATTGAAACTCCTCAAATTGATAAAACAAATTATAGACAGGAGGAAATCCTTAAAAGTGCTACTCACTTTAATCCTGTAGATTTAGTTTGTGGAGTTAGAAATTATAAAGGGAATAAATTTAATTTATTAGATTTTGTAGATCCCGAAGCCGGATTTATTACCGATAAAACAATGAATGGTAAAGTTTTAAGAGCTTTAGAACTTCCTGGATTGTGGAATGGAGCGATGTCTAATTGGATTAGTGTGTTTGTAGAAGTCCCTTTAACCACTTTTAATCCTGTAAAAACAGTAAATGACTTGCTTAAATCAGCACATCAGGTAACACTTTTTTCGTGAACACCGCTGTTATTATAAATGAATTAAAGTTTAAAGCTGTTCGAAGCTCAGGAGCAGGCGGACAACATGTTAACAAAGTATCTTCAAAAATAGAGCTTACTTTTGATATAGTTGGATCCTTAGGGCTAACAGAGGATGAAAAGTTTCGATTACATCAAAAACTATCCTCCAGAGTAACTAAATCAGGGGTTCTAATCTTACAATGTAGCGATAGTAGAAGTCAACACAAAAACAAAGAACTAGCAATTAAGAAGCTTATAGATATTCTTAAGACTAATCTTTATATCCCTAAAAAGAGGAAGCCAACAAAACCATCTAGAAATTCTGTTCAAAAGAGATTAGATACGAAGCAAAAACATGCGATAAAGAAGGCAAATCGAAGAAAACCTTTTGAATAAAATGATTATGCATTTCTAAGTGTGTAACATTTCTACATATTTATGGGTATTCTACATTTTTTATCATCATCATAAAAATTATTTATATATTTTAAATCCCTGATAATCATTATTTTATGATATTTAAAAATAAATTCCTGTCTTTGGAACAATTATTACTATTTACCTTACTGTAGAAATAAGTTTACCAGTAACCCAATGAAAAAGTTACCAATGATAATAGGAATTATAGTAAGCATTTTTTCGGCTCAGGGTGCTCTAGGACAAGACGAATTAGCATCCCTTGGCGATAATTATGAATATTGGGATTATGATCATGAACTACAAGAATATACCGAGATAAATATTGTAGAATTGCCGTTGCCTATTCAAGAAGCGGCTGCAAAAGATTATGAAAAATTAAGAATCGTAAAAGCATTTATGTCAAAGGATAACACGTATAAAATTATCCTAGAAGATAAAAACGGAAACACAAAAATTGTATTTGCAAGCACTAATGGTAAATGGATAAAACCAAACGACAATAAATCTTAAATCTAGGGGTAGAAAAAGATATCGTTTTGCAACCAAGGACGATATAAAGTTGTTTAGTGCTAAAAAAGAGACTCAATCCCAAGGGTCTCTTTTTTTATGTTTTTATATTAATTAAGTGTTTTAAATTGTAATTTTATACAATAGCTTTTTTTCAGATAATAAATAATTAAAATATGTCTAAGATACTTATCGTAGAAGATGATGTTGCATTTTGTACAATGCTTAAAACTTTTTTACAAAAAAAAGATTATGAGGTTTCTACGGCATTTTCGGGTAATGAAGCTATCCCAAAAATTAAACAAGAGGTATTTGATATTGTACTTACCGATGTAAGATTGCCAGATAATGATGGAATTACTTTGTTAGATGAAATTTTAAGAAATAATCCAAAAACTCAGGTAATCATTATGACTGGTTATGCCGAGATTGATATGGCTGTAAATGCCATTAAACAAGGAGCTTTTGATTATGTTTCTAAACCATTTAATCCAGATAAAATACTGGGTATTATAGACAAAGCACTTTGTGCCAGAAATTCTTCGAATAAAAGAAGCAGTGAAAAAATGTTTCATGCTTCTACAGCTCCAGAAAAAGTAGCAAAAAAAAATAATGACTCTTTTGTAAGAGGAGTTAGTGATGCCTCTAAAAAGCTTAATGAATATGTTGCGTTAGTTGCTCCTACCCGTATGTCTGTGTTAGTAATAGGAGATAGTGGTACTGGTAAAGAATATGTAGCAAGTAGTATTCATAAAGCAAGCAAAAGAGCAGATAAACCTTTTGTTGCTGTAGATTGTGGAGCAATACCTAAAGAAATCGCATCGAGTGAATTTTTTGGACATATAAAAGGATCTTTTACTGGCGCGGTAAATGATAAAGTGGGTCATTTTGAAGCTGCAAACGGAGGGACATTGTTTTTAGATGAAATAGGTAACCTAAATTATGAATTGCAAGTTCAATTATTAAGAGCACTTCAAGAACGTAAAATTAAACCTGTAGGTAGTAATAAAGAAATAGAGGTAGATATAAGAGTAATTGTAGCAACTAATGAAGACCTTAGCAATGCAGTAAAAGAGGGAGAATTTAGAGAAGATTTATATCATCGACTTAATGAGTTTTCTATAAAAGTACCACCGTTAAAAGATAGAATCGAAGATTTGATGCTTTTTGCGAATCATTTTCTTGAAGAATCTAATGCAGAACTCGAAAAACATGTAGTTGGATTTGCAGACGAAGTACTGGATGCGTTTAAAAAATATACATGGCCAGGTAATTTAAGAGAATTAAAGAATATAGTAAAACGATCTGTCCTTCTTTCTCAAAATGATATGATTATGTTAGATGTTTTGCCAAATGATATAGCTTATGCATCCCATAATACAAAGCAAACATATGGATTGTTTAAGAATCAAAACGAACAAGAATTGATTCTGGATGCATTAGAAAAAGCTAACGGTAATAAGGCTAAAGCTGCCAGAATGCTTTCTATAGATCGTAAAACATTATATAATAAATTGAAACAATATGATATTAGTCTTTAAGTTTCTATTTTTAGTTTTTTGATTAAATTTTCTATCTCAATAATTCCTTTTTTTGTTAAAGCAAGTATGGCATTTTTATCTAAGTTGTAAACATCTGGATGTTCTAGCTTTTCTAAAATAGGAATAACCTCTTTAGCCTTAATTTGCTTAAACATAGGAAGCATTTTATGAGCGATTTTTTGAATAGAATCTGTGTCCTTTTTCTTAACTACTAATTTTAATTCCTTAACGTTATCAATAGTACTTTCGTAAAAAGTATCTAAAATAGCATATAAAGAATCAGAATCGCCATGTGCAAAGAGCATTAAATCACTAAGAGAGTATGCGGCATTAAAAGAATGATTAGTATCACTTTTTGAGATATTTTCATTACCAGCCAGATCTACATTAAGTATTTCGGCAATAAGAATAATTAAATCTTTTGGAGCATATGGTTTTTGTAAACTGGCTATAAATCCTGCTTTTTGATATTCTAAAAAAGAGATGTCTGTTCTTCCAGATAGAGCAATAACTGGTACGTTAGATATAGTGATGTTATTTTTTATAGATTCTAATAACTCAAAACCATCCATTTTTGGCATCTGTATATCGGTAAGTACTAAATCATATGTGTTGATTTGTAATAAGGACACTGCTTCTAGTCCATTTTTACAAATGTCATACGTTAGCCCTGCTAATGAAGCTACTTCGCTTGTTAATGATAATTGACTAGGATCATCATCTACAATCAAAACTTTTTTATTGATAAAACTTTGGATTTCTAAACTTTCAGGCTCCTCATCAGTAATTAGTATACCAGATAATTTAATTGGGATGTAAAAAATAAATTCACTACCCTCTTTTGGAATACTATTTAATTCGATTCTGCCATTCAAAAGTTTGATTATTTTTTTGGTAATAGCAAGTCCCAGACCAAACCCCCCATATTTTTTTTCGGTATTATCATCTCCTTGAGAAAATTCTTCGAAAATAAACTGTTGTTGTTTTTGGGTAATCCCTATTCCGGTGTCTTTTACAGAAACTACTAATTGCTTTTCTGATAAACCATTTTCTATAATTTTACTATAAATAGTAATAGCTCCTTTATCTGTAAACTTATAAGCATTATTAACCAAATTAGTTAATACCTGTTTTATTCTAAAAGGATCTCCCAGGTATTGTTTTTTTAAAGAATCTTCAATCACAATTTTTATATCCAGATTTTTTTTATCATTTATAGGTATAACACTAGATATAGTATTTTCTATTAATTTTTTTGGTGAAAAAGGAAGCTCTTCAATTACCATTCTGCCAGCTTCTAATTTGGATAAGTCAAGAAGATCATTTACTAAATGTAGAATATAATCAGATGATTTTTTAAGGTGATCTAAATAATGTTTTTGTTTATTATTTAGTTCTGTTCTTTCTAGTAAATCAGAATATCCAATAACTGTATTTAGAGGAGAACGTAAGTCGTGGGTAACTGTGTTAATCAAAGACTCTCGTGTTTTTAGAAGGGATTCGGTATATGTTTTTTCAGCTTCCAATTCGTTACGATACTTTTGGCTTTTAGAAACATCTTTGGTGATCAAAAAAAGAAATATGATAGCGATTAATAGGCTAATCGAAGCAATGATTAAAATAATGTTAGAAGTATTATCTAGGATTTGACTAGAGGCCTCAAGACGAGCTAAATATTGCTTTCTTTCGTTGCGATCAATAGCTGCAAGTAAATCTCTTAATTGTTTTGTTATAATTTGATCATTAGAAAGAAGATTATCTTCTTTTGTAGATATTTCTCTTTTGTACTTTTTGTCTTTTAATTCTAACTCTGCAAGTACTTGTCTTACCGAGGTAGCCAATGAATCTACAGTTTGATTTGTTAGTCTTTTTGCGTTATCTTTTTTTGTGTACTCCAATATACTAATCAGTGCTCTTCTGGTTCGAGGATCATGTTTTTTAAATCGAATATCATAATCAGTATACCCATCAAAGCTTTTATTTATTTTTTTGAGCTCATCGATGGCAGTTTCATATAAACCCTTTTGCTTTCGCTGCTCATAAATTTTAATAAGCTCTTCAAGGTTTTCGTTCTTACTATCAATAAGATATTTAATACTATCAATTTTCTGAGTCTGTAGAGTGTCGTCAGATATTTTAGAAACTTTATTTATAGTAATAAGTATAGTGTCTATTTTTGCTTTATATATTTTAAATTTAAAAACATCCGAAGTTTGTATAATGTTACGCGTCAGACTTTCAGCTTCATATAATCCAGTTATAGCCTCGCCAACCAAAAAAAGTTTTTGATTATTCTCATTTTTGATTTCAGCAATTTGCGTATAGTTACTTATTTGCTGATAAATAACCCAAAAAGCAGTAACAGCTAACAAGCTGGCAAGAAGATAGCCTGCAATAATTTTAGAAGTAACCGATCTTTTTGTATTCTTCATAATTTTATTTTCACTTAGCTTTCTTAACTTAAAAAATTAAAAAGCATTGTTTTAGATTTAATAAATTTTAATCCACATTGTGGAGTTTAATGCTCTGGAGCTTGCTTCGAGAACAAAATATATTTTCAGAAGCATACCTCGTGAGATTGCCCCGAGGTTATTAATTTAGATATCTAATTACGAAATTACTTTTTTATTTTACTAGATAATATATCTTTTGTATGGTTTTAATAGAAGATTAAAGTTGTTTAACAAAAAGGCTAAACTAATTTAAAAGTGTTTTTTAATAATAATTGATTTTATTGTAATAAAGTTACCATAAATAGGTAAAAGAGAGTATTTTTGCGCAGAAATCTCAAAAGGGGTGCTGAAATCCTAGGATGAAGCTGAGATCATACCCAATGAACCTGGGCGGGTAATGCTGCCAAGGGATTGCTAAGTCATAATTTTTTATGACATATAGTACAAGGTATAAGAAAGCGGTTATGCTTTCTAAATATATTTTTAAATCCATTATTTTAATATAGAATAATAACCCCTTTTATTCGTGATCAATTTTTACGAATGAAAAATATACTATTTTCTATTACACTTTTAGTATTCAGTTTTGGAGTTATAGCTCAGGAAAAACCAACAGATTCTATTCAACCTAAAATCGAAAAACTAGAAGAAGTTCTGGTTAAATCTGTTCGGGTAGAAGCAGATTCACCTATTACACACTCTAATATCTCTAAAAAAGAATTGGCTACACGTAATCTGGGGCAGGATATCCCAATTTTATTAAATTATTTACCAGGAGTAGTTACTACAACAGATGCAGGAGCCGGAGTTGGGTATACCTATATACGGGTAAGAGGTAGTGATGCCTCTAGAGTAAATGTTACCTTAAACGGAATACCTTTTAACGATGCCGAAAGTCAGGGTACATTTTGGGTTAATTTACCTGATTTTGCATCCTCGGTAGAGAATCTTCAGTTGCAACGAGGAGTAGGTACTTCTACCAATGGTTCAGGAGCATTTGGAGCCAGCTTAAATTTACTTACAGATGCAGTTTCAAAAACTGCTAATGCAGAAATAGCCAATACTATTGGCTCTTTTGGAACCAGAAAACACAATGTAAAGTTTAGTACAGGATTGCTTAATGAAAACATCGAAATAGCAGGGCGATTATCTGCAATAGCTTCAGACGGGTATATAGACAGAGCATCCTCAGACCTAAAATCGTATTTTTTACAAGGGTCTTATGTCGATGACAATACATTAATTAAGGCGATTACATTTGGTGGTCATGAAATAACATATCAATCCTGGAACGGTATTGATAAAACAACTTTAGAGTCGGATAGAACATTTAATTCGGCAGGACAATATACAGATGATAATGGAAATATCCGTTTTTATGATAATGAAGTAGATGATTATAAACAAGATCACTATCAATTACACTGGAATCAAAAATATAACAACAACTGGTCAACAAATTTAGGGTTAAATTATACCTATGGCAGGGGATTCTTTGAGCAATATAAAGAAGATGAGGATTTTGCCGATTATGATTTTAAACCTCTAATAACCGTAGTAGATACCATTAATACAACAGATTTAGTGCGTCGTAGATGGCTGGATAATGATTTTTATGTTATAAATGCTAGTGCAAACTATAAAAATGAGACTGTAGATATCGATTTTGGAGGATTTTATAGCTTATACGATGGAGATCATTTTGGAGAAGTAATATGGGCACAAAACGCAGGGGGATCAGAACTGAGAGATCGTTATTATTCTGGAAACGGAAAAAAAGATGAGTTCACTGTTTTTGCAAAAAGTACCTACAGGATTAATGAACAATGGAGTGCTTTTCTCGATCTGCAAGGACGATTTATATCCTATAAAACTACTGGGGATACCTCAGATAGAGTACTTCTTGAAGTAGATGAGAACTATGATTTTTTCAACCCAAAATTAGGAACAACGTATCAGATAGATACTTCTAATCAATTATATTTATCTTATGCAAAAGCAAGTAGAGAACCAAGAAGAAGTGATTTTGAAAATGGTATAAATACTGCTGAAAGATTAAATGACATAGAATTAGGGTGGAGATTTTCTAAGAACAAAGCTATTGTTAATACTAATCTCTATTATATGTGGTATAAAGATCAGTTAGTACTAACAGGAGCCCTAGATGATGTAGGAGCGCCAATACGAGCTACCAGCGGAGAAAGTTACCGTTTAGGGCTCGAAATCGATGCGGATATCACGTTAACAGATAAATTTATAGTAAAACCTAATATTGCTATTAGCACCAATAAGAATAGAGATTTTGTAACCTCTAGAGATGGTAGCTTGGTCAATCTGGGAGATACAAATATTTCATATTCGCCAAATGTTGTAGCAGGTAATATGTTTATTTACCAGCCTGTAAAAAACTTGCAATTAGGATTGCTTTCTAAATATGTGGGAGAGCAATACATGGGCAATATAGATAGTGAAACTTCTAAGTTAGATAGTTTTTTTATAAACGATTTTAATATAGTATACGAAATTAAAGATATACCAGTTTTTAAATCCATAGTACTAACTGGCTTGGTTAATAATATTTTTGATGTAGAATATGTGTCTAATGGCTACTTTTTTACATACGATGATGATTTTACAACTCCAGGAACCGTTACCACTGTAGAAGGAGCAGGATATTATCCGCAAGCAGGGATTAATTTTCTGGTAGGAGCAACATTAAAATTTTAAATACAAAAAGGAGGTTAAAATTAACTTTAACCTCCTTTTTGTATAAGTTTTTATTACTTTTATAAAACCATTCGTATTTTGAATTTACTGGCAAAGAAAATTAAGATTTCTTTGTTTCAGCAAAGAAGAAAAATCAAGCATAGCAGGGCTACGGTTTATTTTTATTTTGAAGCTGAGATGAAAAAAGGACATTTTATTCCAGTAGATTTAAAGTGTAAATGGTATAACATAAACTTTAGGGGTGATCTTAACTTTGGTTAGGTCTGAGAAATACCCTTTGAACCTGATGCGGTTAGTACCGACGAAGGGAAAAGTTAATATCCTATAACTTGTATGGGATATTTCTTCTTCAAAATAGGTAATTACTACCTAAAGTTTATGGATTAATAAATCAAAAAGATGACCATAAACGTTAACAATCAACCACAATCCATTGCAGAAAACAGTTCTGTAGAACATCTTTTAGAACAATTAAATATGGTTACTAATGGTATTGCTGTAGCTATTAATAATGAAATTGTTTCTAGAGAAACTTGGAAAAAGACATTTTTACAACAAGAGGATCAGGTAACCATTATTCAGGCAACCCAAGGAGGATAATTTTTTAATAAAATATAAAATTCATAATAATGAAAAAACAAGATACAGCACCAAAAGATACCGTAATTAGTACAACACCTTTTCCGGGATCAAAAAAAATCTATGTATCAGGAACTATTCATCCGCAAATTAGTGTTGCTATGCGTGAGATCGAATTAGAAGATACCGTAGATAGTATGACGCAAAAAAGAACCCCAAATCAATCCGTAACGGTATATGATACCAGTGGTCCTTATACCGATCCAAATAAGAAAATAAATGTACACGATGGTATAGAGCCAATACGCGAATCATGGGTTTTGGATAGAGGAGATGTAGAGGAGTTAGATGGTTTTTCTTCAAAATATTGCAACGAGAGATTACAGGATTCTAGCTTGGATCATTTACGATTTAACCATTTGCGTAAACCAAAACGAGCAAAAAAAGGAAAAAACGTATCCCAAATGTATTATGCAAAGCAGGGGATTATTACTCCCGAAATGGAATATGTGGCAATACGTGAAAATCAAAAATTACAAGAAGTAAAAAGATTATCCAAACAACACCCGGGGCAAGACTTTGGAGCTAGTATTCCCGAGGTAATAACTCCAGAATTTGTAAGAGAGGAAGTTGCCAGAGGTAGGGCGGTAATACCATCTAATATAAACCACCCAGAAGCAGAACCAATGATTTTGGGAAGAAATTTTTTAGTAAAAATAAATGCTAATATAGGTAACTCTGCAACAACATCAAGTATCGAAGAAGAAGTAGAAAAAGCAGTATGGGCATGTCGTTGGGGAGCCGATAATATTATGGATCTTTCTACAGGAAAGAACATTCACGAAACACGAGAGTGGATTATCCGAAACTCACCAGTACCTATAGGAACAGTACCAATATATCAAGCATTAGAAAAAGTAAATGGTAGTGCCGAAGATTTAACGTGGGAGATTTTTAAAGATACATTAATCGAGCAGGCAGAACAAGGAGTAGATTATTTTACGATTCATGCAGGAGTACGACTTGCCTATGTACCCATGACAGCAAAGCGTATTACTGGTATTGTATCTCGGGGAGGGTCTATAATGGCAAAATGGTGCCTTGCACATCATAAAGAAAGTTTTTTATATACCCATTTCGAAGAAATTTGTGAGATAATGAAAGCCTATGATGTGGCATTTTCTCTAGGAGATGGATTGCGACCAGGTTGTATTGCAGATGCTAATGACGAAGCACAGTTTGCAGAATTGGAAACACTGGGCGAGCTAACAAAAATTGCCTGGAAACACGATGTGCAAACGTTTATCGAAGGACCAGGACACGTGCCAATGCACATGATAAAAGCAAATATGGATAAGCAGTTAGAAGCCTGTGGAGAAGCACCTTTTTATACACTAGGCCCTTTAACCACAGATATAGCTCCCGGATATGACCATATCACCTCAGGAATCGGAGCTGCTATGATTGGTTGGTATGGTACCGCTATGTTATGCTATGTTACACCAAAAGAACATTTGGGACTACCTAATAAAGAAGATGTACGCACAGGAGTGATAACCTATAAATTAGCAGCACATGCCGCAGATTTAGCAAAAGGACACCCGGGGGCACAACACAGAGACGATGCATTAAGCAAAGCACGTTTCGAATTTAGATGGAAAGATCAATTTAATTTATCCTTAGACCCAGAACTGGCAAGGGAATATCACGACGAAACATTGCCGGCAGAGGGAGCCAAAATAGCACACTTTTGCAGCATGTGCGGTCCAAAATTCTGTTCGATGAAAATATCTCAGGAAGTTAGGGATTATGCAGCAAAAAAAGAGATAGATGATCAAAAAGCACTCGAAAAAGGAATGCAGGAAAAAGCAAAAGAATTTAAAGAAAAAGGAAGCGAAGTATATTTGTAATTAATGGAATAGAGCAGGAAATATTGTATTTGTTCCTAGCAGTAGTGCAGATGTGCTTTGTAGCGTTGTAGAGGTGTATTGCAGTAGTGCAGATGTGCTTTGTAGTGTTGTAGATGTGTATTGCAGTGGTGCAGATGTGCCTTGCAGCGGTGTAGATTTGCTTTGTAGCGTTGTAAATGTATATTGCAGTGGTGTAGATGTGTGTTGTAGAAAACAAATGCAATATCCCGAACCCTGAGGTTTACTCGAAGGGTGAGGTTAACGAAAGGATGAGCGAGGGCCTCAGCTCCCTATGTATATCGAACCCCGAAGAGTAAAGTGCTCTAAGGATGAGATTCTTTAAACACTTAAAATATATGCTAATAGTACTAACATCAGAACGAGAATTAGAAAACGAAGCAAAACAAATCAATGATTTGTTTGTTGCGGGATTAGAAATATTGCATTTACGTAAACCAACCTTTACCAGTAATGGATATAAGGTATTGTTAGATCAGATAGATACGCAGTATCATAATCAAATTATGATTCATCAGTTTCCAGAACTTACAAAGCAATATAAATTGCGAGGAATACATTTGCAGGAACAAGCCAGATTAGATTTTGATCCATCGGCTTTGGATGCTACTATTTTAGTATATAAAAACAAAGGGTTTTCGGTAACCAGTTCCTTTCATTCCAAAGAAGATATTATAGCTTGTACTGCTAATTTTGAATATGTTTTATTGAGCCCCGTTTTTGAGTCGATATCTAAAGCGGGGTATAAAGGAAAAGGATTTGATGTTGCAGATTTAGATGCAGTTGTAATAGGAATGGGCGGAATTAATGAAAGTACATTACAAGCAACATTCGATCTTGGATTTAAAGGAGTAGGTGTTTTAGGGGGAATATGGAATACAGAAGATTCTTTAAAAAGTTTTAAAACGATTTACAATAAACTTAAAACCATCTGTTGATTTAAGAATGAAAAAACGTCCATATATACTTACTATTGCAGGTTTTGATCCATCAAATGGAGCCGGGCTTACGGCAGATATAAAAACGATAGAAGCACTAAAAGGATATGGATTGGCAGTTTGTACAGCAAATACTATCCAGAATGATATGCAATTTAAGAAGTGTATTTGGCAAGATATTGAAGTAATTAAAAACCAAATAGAAATAATATTAGATCGTTTTGCGATACGTTTTGTAAAAATAGGGATCGTTCAAGATTGGGGGATAGCTAATCAAATCATAGATTTTTTGTTAGAAAAAAATGAAGACATTAAAATTATATTGGATCCGGTATTAAAATCTAGTTCAGATTTTGATTTTCACGATCATTCACCTGCATCCAAATTGAATGTACAATTTGACCAAATTTTGGATAAAATATATGTGCTAACACCAAACTATTTAGAAATAAAAAAACTGTGTGCAGATAAAACCATAGACGAAACAGTTGCGTACATCAGTAGCAAAACTAATCTTTTTTTAAAAGGAGGACATAGAAAAGATACCGTTGGGAAAGATGAGTTGTTCACAGTAACAGGAAAGCATTATATACTCCATCCAAAAGCAAAAAACATAACAGAAAAGCACGGTAGTGGTTGTATACTTTCTGCTGCAATTACAACACAATTAGCATTAGGTTTTCCTTTGCTTAAAGCCTGTTTTAGAGCAAAAAGGTATACCGAGAAAGTATTGAGTTCTAATACTGGTTTGTTGGGATATCATAAGATGTAAAAGTTAAAGCATAAAAAAATAATGATAAACGAAATGAATTTGCAGTATATCTCCCAAGGAGAAACACCAAAAGAGCATCTTGATAATATAGAACAAGTATGTAAAGCAGGGGGTAAATGGATACAACTACGAATAAAAGATCAGGATATGGCAACCTATTTGGATACCGCGATAAAATGCAGAAATATCTGCGATCGCTATAATGCAATTATGATTGTTAATGATAATATAGGGGTAGCAAAAGCTGCTTTGGCAGATGGGGTACATTTGGGGCTACAGGATATGAATACCAGAGAAGCTCGCAAAATTTTAGGAGATAATTTTATCATAGGGGCTACAGCAAATACGTTACAGGATTGTAAAAAACATAGTGAGGATGAGGTAGATTATATAGGTTTGGGACCTTATCGCCATACCACTACCAAAAAAAAACTAAGTCCGGTATTAGGGATAAAAGGATATGAAGATATACTCTCAGAATTTAGAATTCAAAACACAACAATGCCTGTTGTAGCAATTGGAGGAATTACAGAACAAGATATTATAGCTCTTATACAAACAGGAGTATCAGGAATAGCAGTTTCAGGACTGTTGACTAATAAAGACAATATCAAAGAAAAGATTAAAAATATAAAAGAGCAGATAGAAAAGAGGTTTTCTTCTAAATAATTAAAAAAATGGATAGATTAAAAATTGCAGATAAAGAGTTTTCTTCCCGATTATTTACAGGAACAGGAAAATTTAGTTCTTCTTCACTAATGAGGGACGCGTTACTCGCATCCAAAAGTGAACTGATCACCGTAGCATTAAAACGAGTAGATGTTACAAATCAAGACGACGATATATTAAACCATTTAAACCATCCTCGAATTAATTTATTGCCTAATACCTCTGGAGTTCGCGATGCTAAAGAAGCAATTTTTGCCGCACAGTTAGCAAGAGAAGCTTTAGATACAAATTGGATAAAATTAGAAATTCATCCAGATCCAAAATACTTATTGCCAGATCCTATAGAAACATTAAAAGCAGCAGAACAATTAGTAAAGTTAGGATTTGTAGTAATGCCCTATATTCATGCAGACCCTGTTTTGTGTAAACGATTAGAAGAAGTAGGAGCGCAATGTGTTATGCCATTGGGAGCTCCTATTGGTAGTAATAAAGGATTAAAAACATTAGAATTTTTAGAAATTATAATAGACCAAAGTAACATACCAGTTATTGTAGATGCAGGTATTGGCAGTCCCTCACACGCAGCACAAGCAATGGAGATAGGCGCAGATGCAGTACTGGTTAATACAGCAATTGCAGTATCCCAAGAACCGGTAATGATGGCAAATGCATTTAGAATGGCAGTAGAGGCAGGACGTATTGCGTATAATGCAAAATTAGCACCCATAAAACAATATGCAGAAGCAAGCAGCCCGTTAACAAGCTTTCTTTTGGAAAAGAATTAGTTTTTGGCGACTAGCTTTTAGCTGATCTGGAAAACGATTAAAAATACTATCGATCTAAAACTATATCAATAAGTAAGAATTATAATGAGAAATTTTAGAAATTATGAAGTTTGGAAAAAAGCTCATCAATTCACATTAGTTGTTTATAAGGTAACAAAAAAGTTCCCAAAAGAAGAAATGTTTGGATTAACATCACAATTAAGAAGAGCATCACTTTCTATTCCGACTAATATAGCAGAAGGAACAGCAAGAAATTCAGAAAAAGAATTTGCACATTTTTTGAATATAGCATCTGGATCTGCTTCAGAAGTAGAGTATTTAATTGAATTTTCTAAGGATATCGAGTATGTTAATAGGGAAGAATTTAAAAAATTAAATTCAGAAATTGTTGAAGTACGAAAAATGCTTAATTCATTACATTCTATAGTCAAAAAGAACTAAGAGCTAAAGGCTAACAGCTAAGAGCCAACAGTTAAAACTAAAAAATGAAGACCTTCAAAGACATATTCAATCAATATAATTGGAACGAAGTACTGTCCAGTATTCTTTCTAAAACCGAAGAAGATGTAATTAAAGCATTAAATACCTCCAGAAGAAACCTTGAAGATTTTAAAGCATTGATCTCTCCGGCAGCACTACCATATCTGGAGCAAATGGCGCAAATGAGTAATAGTATTACAAAAAAACGTTTTGGAAACACCATCCAGATGTACGCTCCAATGTATTTAAGCAATGAGTGTCAAAATATTTGTACATATTGTGGGTTTAGTATGACCAATAAAATACCCAGAAGAACACTAACAGATAATGAGATTTTAAAAGAAGTAGACTTTTTAAAATCTAAAGGGTATGATCATATCCTTTTGGTTACAGGCGAAGCTAATAAAACAGTAGGAGTAGATTATATTAATAATGCAATACAAGTAATACAATCCAGATTTGCTAATATCACGATAGAAGTACAACCAATGGATCAATCAGACTATGAAACCCTCATAAAAAGTGGTCTGTATGCAGTATTGGTATATCAGGAAACATATCATAAATCAGAGTATAAAAAACACCATCCAAAAGGAAAGAAATCTAATTTTGATTATCGGTTAGAGACTCCCGATAGACTTGGACGTGCTGGAATTCATAAAATAGGACTAGGAGCGCTTTTTGGATTAGAAGATTGGAGAGCAGATAGTTTTTTTACCGCTTTACATCTACAATATCTTCAAAAAGTATATTGGAAGACAAAATATTCTATATCTTTTCCCAGATTAAGACCACATAGCGGGGGATTAGAACCAAAGGTAGAGATGACAGACCCGGATCTGGTACAACTAATTTGTGCTTTCAGGTTATTAGATGAAGATGTAGAGTTGTCTATGTCTACCAGAGAGAGTGAGGTGTTTAGAGAAAATATAGTACATCTTGGGATAACCTCTATAAGTGCCGAATCTAAAACCAACCCCGGGGGCTATGCCGTTGCCCCACAATCTTTAGAGCAATTTGAGATATCTGATGAACGATCGACAGAAGAAGTAGTAACTATGTTAAAATCTAAAGGTCTGGATGTCGTTTGGAAAGATTGGGCTAATAATTGGCAATAGAATATAATACCTTTAAAAAAATAAGATTCTTGTGAAAATTAAAGTTTCTGGCATACATACAATAGCTTTACTTCCTTTTATTTTGTTGTATAATTGCTTGATATATGCACAACAAGATACAGAGATAAGGTACAAAAACGCATTACTTGTTAAAGCAAAAATTAATGAACCGATACAGCTTAAAGATTCCTTATCGATTCTTATAACATCTTTTTCTGTTAAACATGCTCATGCCAATGAACCAACAAAACTAACTATACATGCACAACTTTCTAAAAATAATAATTGCGCAGAGATAGACCTTTCCTTACATAAAACGCAGAGTAAACCAAAAAAAAACTCTGCAATTGCATTCTGGAGAGAATATAAATTTGAGTTTCGAGACTATGATTATGATCCATCATTTAAAATTATCATCTCAAAAATGCATGAATAGAAGATTAAAAGTCTTAAATTCTTTAAATAGTTATAGAGATACACACTATAAATACGTATTGCTAATTAATTAGATATAGATAAAGTATTCCCATCTCTTCGAATAGTATATCGCCTTAGAGCAAACTGTCCGTCGCCAGAAGTTTGTTGCCCAGTTATAATATTATATGCATTACCATCTTTACAATTACAAGTAGCAGTAATCCCTTCGATATCTTGAGTAGAGCAATCACTAGGGGTATGATTAGGATCACTTAGCTCAAATGCCGTGTATTGTGTATTATCAACATTATAAATAATAATACCCTTTATGCTACCATTTTCAGTGTAGTCTATAAAATGATTTCCAGGAAATTTCAGCTTATTAAATTGAGGTAAATTTAGATTGATCTGATAATTAATACGTGTAGGAGGTAAAAATTGGTTGTTGTCAGGTCGATCATCACTACTACAGGATAAAATCAAAATAGGGAGTATTAAAAGTAAAATCTTTTTCATCTGTTGTTCCTTGGTATTAAATGGTCATACTTTAGTTCTGCTCAACATAAGTGTTTAATTTATTATTGAAGATGACTAATAGTAGCAATTCAATTTATGGTATAATGTATTGCGGTGGCAAATTACGTAAAATTGCCTTCTTCAGTAATTTTTTTGTTATCTTTGAATAACAAATCCCATTCTTGTGGGATTTTTTGTATTTATATAAACGATGAAGTTATGAGCAAAGTATCTTATTACACTGCAGAAGGGCTTAAAAAATTAAGAGACGAGCTAGGTCAGCTTAAAGATGTAGAACGTCCAAAAGCTTCTGAAGCAATAGCTGAGGCGCGTGATAAAGGAGATTTAAGTGAAAATGCTGAGTATGACGCAGCAAAAGAAGCGCAAGGATTGTTAGAGATGAGAATTTCTAAATTAGAAGAAACCCTTGCTAACGCGCGATTAATAGATGAATCTCAATTAGATATGTCTAAAGCACTTATACATTCTACTGTAAAGATTAAAAACCAGACAAATGGTGCAGAAATGACCTATAAATTAGTAGCACAAAGCGAAGCAGATCTTAAAACAGGTAAAATATCTGTAGACTCTCCTATAGGAAAAGGTCTTTTAGGAAAGAGTGTGGGTGAAGTAGCTGAAATACAGGTGCCTAACGGCATCATGAAATTCGATATTGTGGAGATTAGAAGAGATTAATAAGAATTATTTTTTCTGAAATCTAAGAAAAGCCTTTTTTATTTTGTAAAAAAGGCTTTTTTATGGTTTTGACTTACAGATAAATGAAGTATATTTCGAAACCGTAACCCAACTAAAATTTAATTAATGCCTACCCTATTTACTAAAATTGTAAATGGCGAAATTCCATCCTTTAAAGTGGCCGAAGATGAGAATTACTACGCCTTTTTGGATATTAATCCAAATGCAAAAGGACATACACTATGTATTCCTAAAAAAGAAGAAGATAAAATTTTTGATTTAGATGAGGGCACTTATCTTGGTCTAATGCGCTTTTCCCGTAAAGTAGCAAAAGCTATAGAAAAAACAGTAGCTTGCAAACGTGTAGGAATCGCTGTTGTTGGTCTTGAGGTTCCTCATGCACATGTACATTTGATACCACTTAACCAAATGAGTGAAATGACTTTTCAGCATAAAATATCTATGTCAGAGTCAGATCTAAAAATACTGGCTGTAGAGATTCAATCTAATTTGTAAAAATGAAAGAATCCGATTTTAAGTTAAATCTACAGTTAAGGATTGATTGGAGTGAAATGGATACCTACCAGCATGTAAATAATGTAAACTTCATGAAATATATGCAAAGTGCGCGTGTTCAATTTTGGGAAGTAACAGGTTTAGCAAAATTACATAAAGAAACCAATAAAGGTCCTATGTTGGTTTCTACAAAATGTGATTTTAAAAAACCATTGTTTTTTCCTGGTAATGTAATTATAAAAACTAGAGTTGAGTTTATTAAAAACTCTAGTTTTGGATTACATCATTTACTGTATAATGACGCAGAAGTGCTTTGCGCCGAAGGACATGATGTAGCGGTTTGTTTTGATTTTAATACAGATAAAACTTTTTTGATTACCGATAGTTTACGACAAACTATGGAACAATATTAATTGTATTAATTTACTCCTAACAGATCAGGATGATAAAAATAGATATATACCCCTGTAACTAAGAGTAAAATGATAAATAAGATACTATAAAAGACCTTGGTAAATTGTATTTTTCCAGATGGTTGAGGTATTGTTTTTTTATGATAATCATATACTCTTTCTATATCTGTAGTCCATTGTCCTGGAAAAATTTGATTTTCACATTTATTACAGTAAATACTTTCTGTAAGGTTGCTTTTGGTGGTTACCAAAAGTTTAGATTTTATTTTTTTTTGTTTAAAAGAAAGAACCATGTCTTCAGTAGAATAACATTCTGGGCAATTGTTATGTAGAGGTGCTTCTTTTAAAATAATGTACTCCGTTTTCACTTTGTATGGTTTTAGGGTTTAATAGCAGTTAATGATATAACGTTATGATAAAAACATTGTTATATTGATGAGGTGAATTTGAAGTTTATACCGGTTTGTTTAGGTGTTATTTTAAGGGTAAATTAGTACTATTAGGAATTGTATTAGATAGTAGCTCCAGATTTGCGAAGTGTGATCTGAAAAGTAGTTCCTTTACCAAGGTCTGATCTAAGTACTTTAATTTTTCCTAAATGATATTCTTCTATTATCCTTTTGGCTAAAGATAAGCCTAATCCCCATCCTCGACTTTTAGAAGTATACCCAGGTTCAAATATTTTAGAAAATTTACTTTTAGGAATGCCTTTACCAGTATCCTTTATTCTTATAAAAACTCTTTTTTCGTCATCTACAAGATCAATTTCAAGATTTCCTTTCCCTCTCATTGCATCAATAGCATTTTTTACAAGGTTTTCGATTGTCCAGCTATAGAGTTGAGAATTTAGATATACCAGAATTGGTTTGTTGGGTAAATTAAGAGAGAAATTAATCAACTTAGAGCTTCTGGATTGTAGATAAGTATAGGCGTTTCGAGTTTCTTCTACAATATCTACTTCTTCGAGATTAGGGATAGAGCCAATTTTAGAAAAACGTTCTGTAATTATTTTAAGTCTCTCGATATCTTTATCTATTTCTACTATATATTCAGGGTTAACATTTTCGGTTTTAAGAATCTCGTTCCAGCCTACTAAGGAAGATAATGGAGTCCCGATTTGGTGAGCAGTCTCTTTTGCCATACCTGCCCAAAGCTTATTTTGTTCACTAGCCTTTGAGGTTGTAAAAAAGAAATATATCACTCCGATTAATAAAAATATAATTATAGCAATAGTCATCGGGTAATATTTTAGTTTATTCAAAATATCCGAATTACCATAGTATATATATTGAACAGTATCTTTAAGATCCAGTTCGATAGGATCATTTTCTGACTTTAATCTTTTTAGATATGATCGAAGTTTATTTTCATTATGGATAACATTTTTAGAAATATTTTGAAAATAGCTGGGATCAGGATTTCCTAAAGAATCTCTAATAAAATCCCCTTTAGAATCGGTAATTATAATAGGGATAGATTTGTTGGTGGATCCAATTACAATCGATAATTCTAGATAATCATCAGACTGTTCACTACCTAATGCTTTTTGAGATTGTACCCAAATCTGTACTTTTGTTCGCTCATCATCTTTAAGGCGTTGCATAAATAATGAGGTGTTCCATAAAACCAGTCCGGTTATTACTAAAACAGCAATAATAATAAAGTAGCTCGAAAAATGGCGCTCATCAGAAAAATTCATAGGTTGGCAACTAAATCTTAAATATAACCGTTTTAATATAATTTTATTGTTCTTATAAAAAGACTAAAACTAGTTTATGAAATACTTAAAAGGGTACACTTTGGTTATCTTTGACGAAGATAAAACAAATTATGATTACAATTGATCCATTACAGGTAAGTACAGGAAAATTACATGGTTTAATGCTTGGTGCAATTGGTCCAAGACCTATCGCTTTTGCTAGTACAATGGATGTAGATGGCAAGCCTAATTTATCTCCGTTTAGTTTTTTTAATGTATTTAGTGCTAATCCACCAATTCTTATTTTTTCACCAGCCAGAAGAGTTAGAGATAATACTATTAAGCATACGTTAGAGAATGCGAAAGCAACTAAAGAAGTAGTGATTAATATTGTAAATTATGATATTGTACAACAAATGTCACTGTCCAGTACAGAGTATCCAGAAGGAATTAATGAGTTTGTGAAATCGGGGCTTACCATGGTGCCCTCAGAAAAAGTCAAAGCGTATCGAGTAGGAGAATCCCCGGTACAATTTGAGTGTAAAGTAAATCAAATAATCTCGATGGGTGAAGAAGGAGGAGCTGGCAATCTTATTATTTGCGAAGTGCTTTTAATGCATATTAGTAAAGATGTTTTAGACAAAAATAGTAGAATAGATCAACATAAGATAGATCAGGTTGCCCGTATGGGGGGTAATTGGTATACAAGAGCTAATATGGGCATGTTCGAGGTTCCTAAACCATTAACTACAATAGGCATCGGTGTAGATTCTTTACCAGATGAGATAAGAAAAAGCACTGTCTTTACGGGTAATGATTTGGGTAAGCTAGGAAATGTGGCAAAAATACCAGAAAATAAAGAGGCTATAGAGTTTGTTAATAACCATAGTGATATTAAGGATAAAATTCGACAGTCTAACCTAATAGAAATTCATAAATTTGCAAAACAGTATTTGGATTTAGACGATATAGATACTGCATGGAATATTTTAGCAGCAAATAAATAATACAATTAAGATGGAAGTACAAGGCAAAGTAAAGATGATAGGAGATACGCAAACCTTTGGAAACAATGGTTTTAGAAAGAGAGAAATTGTAGTTACTACTGAGGAGCAATACCCGCAACACATTATGGTAGAGTTCGTTCAGGATAAGTGTGACTTATTAAATCCCTTTCATGTGGGTCAGGATGTAAAAATAAGTATTAATTTACGTGGTCGCGAATGGGTAAACCCGCAAGGCGAAACTAAGTATTTTAATTCTATACAAGGATGGAGAATCGAGAATTTACAGCCTGCAGCACAAAATGCTTCAGCTCCTCCTGTTCCGCCTGCAGATGCGTTTGAGCCTGCAACAGATTTTTCTGAAGAAGAGCACGATGATTTACCTTTTTAATAAGGATATATACTATTTTAATTCTTCATGGAGGGGCTAATTTCTAGAGGCTTGTCTCGAAAACAAAATATATTTTTGGAAACATACCTCATTAGCTTACTTCGGGGTTGTTAATTTCCTTGAAGCGTATTGCTAAGAAGTTTTAAATTGAAAATAAAAAAGTCCGATAGAATATATCGGACTTTTCATTATTGTGGTTTTAGGTTAACCTTCTAATATAACTCAAAAAAGCAATGATGAACAAAATTTATCTTAAAAGGTTCTAACAAAGATTGCGATTTTTTTGGTCAATTCAAACAACTGATTGATATTTAACGTTGTATAATCATTTTAAAAAAAGATATTGTACATACTTACAGATATAATAAGATTTCCACCCGTTACCTATGCAGATAATGATGGATTGCTGGCTATTGGTGGTGATCTTTCTGTAAATAGATTATTAAAAGCATATAATAGTGGTATTTTTCCTTGGTATAGCGAGGAACAACCCATTTTATGGTTTAGCCCAGATCCCAGAATGGTGCTTTTTCCATCAGAACTTAAGATAAGTAAATCAATGCGACAGCTTATCCGTAAAAATCAGTTTGAGGTTACATTTAATACAAATTTTGAAAGTGTAATTAATAATTGTGCTACTATAAATCGTCTAGGACAGGATGGTACATGGATAACAGGAGATATGCAACAAGCATACAAAAAACTCTATGAGATGGGGTATGCTGTTTCTGTAGAAGTATGGCAGGATAAAGAATTGGTAGGTGGCTTATATGGGATATGGCTAAAAGAAAAAAGAGTGTTTTGTGGAGAGAGTATGTTTTCTAAAGTTAGTAATGCTTCTAAATATGGATTTATTACTTTAGTAGAATGGCTAGAAGAAAAAAATATAAAACTTATCGATTGCCAGGTGTATACAGATCATTTGGCAAGCTTGGGTGCTAGGGAAATAACCAGAGCAGCTTTTATGAAATACTTGGAATGATATTAAAAATTAAATAACCTCCTTTTTAAAGTTTAATTTTTAGAAGCTTGCCTCAAAAAAATATTTTCAGAAGTAAAACTTGTGAGAATACTCACAGATTTTTGCTATTTATATTAAATCATAATACGTATGGTAATTCATAATTTAGGAGTAGAAAACTCCATTTTAAATCAGTTTATTTTAGAACTTAGAGATGTTACTATACAAAAAGATAGCATGCGTTTTCGTAAAAATATCGAACGAATAGGGGAGATCTTAAGTTACGAACTAAGTAAAACCCTGCACCATGAAATCAAAAAGGTGCAAACTCCATTAGGAACAAAAGAAATTTCTGTTCCAGATAAGGGACTAGTGTTATGCTCTATACTTAGGGCAGGCCTACCGTTACACCAAGGGCTTTTAAATTATTTTGATGGTGCCGAAAATGCATTTATTTCAGCGTTTCGTGAGCATAAAGAGAATAAAGATGAATTTGAAGTTATCATAAAATATTTGGCCTCTCCTACTTTAACAGATAAGACTTTGATATTAGCAGATCCTATGTTGGCAACTGGTAAAACCTTGGTAGATACTTTTAAAGCAATGAAAGATCATGGAGCGCCTAAACAAATACATATCGTTTCGGTAATAGGATCGCAACAAGGCATAGAGTATATTAAAAATATGTTCCCTGATAATACACATTTATGGATTGCAGCAGTAGACGAAAAACTAAATAGCAAAAGTTATATAATTCCTGGTTTAGGAGATGCGGGAGATTTAGCTTTTGGGGTTAAGTTGTGATAAATTAAACCTCGCCATACCTAAAACAACTCACAATATGATCGTTAACCATGCCTGTAGCTTGCATAAATGCATACATTACTGTAGATCCTACAAATTTAAAACCTCGTTTTTTTAGGTCCTTACTAATTTTATCAGATATCTCTGTGGTCGCTGGGCAATCCTTATGATTTTTCCAGCTATTTTTAATAGGAGTATTATTTACAAAACTCCAGATATAGGAATCAAAACTGCCAAATTCTTTTTGTATCTCCATAAATTTTTGAGCATTTACAATTGCCGAATTTACCTTTAATTTGTTGCGAATAATCCCTGCGTTTTGTAATAATTCCTCTCTTTTAGCCTCGTTATAATTAGCAATGATTTTATAATCAAAATTATCAAAAGCCAGTCTAAAATTTTCTCGTTTTCGTAAAATGGTAATCCAACTTAATCCAGCCTGAAAAGTTTCTAAAACTAAAAACTCAAATAATAATTGATCCTCATGTAATGGTACTCCCCATTCCGTGTCATGATAGGATTCATATAAGGAATCCCCAATACACCATCCACATCTTTGTCGTTGCATACTCTATGTTTTATAGGCTAAGCATCTAAAATACACTTTATTTTAAAAAGATATAATGCAATTAGGGAGTAGTTTTTGGATTCTTTCTTTTTCGTCTTTGGCAAAATGATTACCAGATAAATGAATGCTTTTTAATTTTTTTAAATCTCCTATAGATTCAGGCAAATAAGATAGTTGATTATTATCCAGATCTAATTGTTGTAGATTTTTTAGCTTATTAATAAAATCTGGTAATTCGGTGATTTTATTATAGGATAAAGAAAGAGCTTCTAGTTTTTTTAATTTTTCTATAGACTTGGGCAAGTTTTTGAGTTGGTTGTTTATGAGATATAACTCTTGCAAATTTTTAAATTCTTCGATGTGCTCTGGTAGTTTGGTAAGATTATTATCGGATAGATGCAGGACATCTACATTTTTTTTATGTACAATAGCTTTTTGTAAAGAATAATAAGTGTTTTTAAAACTTATCGTACAATTAGGTAATAGTTGTTTGCTTTTGTTTTTTTCGGCTTTTGAAAATGAATTTCCAGATATATTAAGATCTCTTAGATTAATAAGATTTGCTAACGTTTTTGGCAATTCATCAATTTTATTAGAATTTAAGTACAAAAGTTTTAATTTGGTAATAGTACCCAAAGATTCTGGAATATCTTCTAGTTTGTTGTTTTTGCAAATTAACCATTCTAAGTTTTTTAGATTGCTAAAACTGTCTGGCAGTTCTTTAATCTCGTTATCAGAAAGGTTTAAAGCCTCTACATTTTTCAAGCCTCCAATACTTGTAGGCAGGCTAGATAATTGATTTTTTTGTAATAACAATTCTTTTAGTTTATCAAAATTTCCAAAATTTACTGGTAGCTCACGGATTTGATTTTTACTTAAATCTAGTTTTATAAGATTAGACAATTCTCCAAAAGATTCGGGAAGTGTTTCTATTTTATTATTTCTTAAAAATAACCATCCCAGATTTTTTAGATTTCCGATAGCATCAGGTAGCTTTTGAATTTGATTTTCAGATAATAAAAGTACTTCTAGATCTTTTAAATTACATATCTGATCTGTTAATTGGGTAATCGCATTCTTTTTTAAATTAAGGGTTTGTAAATTTTTAAGAGACCCTATAGATGGCGGAATTGTATTTATCTTATTACCTTCAAGATTAAGGTATTGTAAATTTGGTAATTGTGTAATAGAATCAGATAGCTCTGTTAGTTTATTATAGCTTAAGTTTAATTTATAAACTTGTTCTTTATTTTTAAAAGCTTCATGTAAAGAAGAATATATTTTGTTTTTTTGCCCTATTGCAGAGAAATAGCATATAAGCAGAATAGAAATAGTAATGGTTCTTTTCATGTGTTTATAATTTAGTGTATACCAATAATCAGGTTGATTTCTGCTTCATTGTTAGCTCCTGTTTTATTAGTATGGCATACTATTTAAACCAATGAAATAGTATATTAAAACTGTGTAGTGTGCGAAGAATGGCCTTTTCTAGATGCCGTTCTTGTAAAGTTATAATTTTAATTCTTTATCTCTAGGTATTAAACAATATTTTTTTAGGTATTATTAATCACAAATATTTAAAAATGAAGGGGATAAAATGTAACTGTAATTAGTGAAAACAGGTTACCGGTTTTCAGGGGTGTATCTTTAAAAGTATTATTTTGGGCTTTTCAACTTTATAAAAAGGACTATTCGTTAAAGATACCCACTTATACAAGTACCCCACCCCACTTAATAAGTACCCTGGGGTACTATAACTGTTAAAGCGCGCGGTAACTTTGTCAGTCTACCCACTTACATAAGTAGGGTAGGGTACTTCTGTTCTGGGAGCTTCACGCAACTTTGTCAGTTCACCTGCTTGGGGGTTAAGGAGTACCCACTTCATTACTGGGAGCTATAGGTAAATTTGCTATGGATACTACAAATTTTGATGTATAGCTTGTTTTTTTGTAGGCTATCGTATAAAAATAAATAGTAAATCTATCTTTTTTGAGTATTGGTGCTATAAATTTACAGTAGCTTCAAAACCATGTCCTGTACCAGTTAAGTAATAGTTTTAGTTATCTCTTTTGTGGATACAAAAATATATTGCACTTAGGAAAAAAGCGAACTAACTCCTCTCTTTGTGTGCGAGATAAATAGTTATAGGTGGCGTATAAGGTCGTTAGTTTGTTTAGGTTCTGTATAGATTTTGGGATAGAGGTAAGATTATTTTTTGCAATATATAATGCTTTTAGGTTCTTTAGATTTTTAATAGTTTCTGGTAAAGAACTTATTTGATTTTTGTTTAAGTTTAATATTTTTAGATTCTTCAGATTAGAAAAACTAAGGGATAGGTTTTTGAGTTCATTTTTATATAATAAAAGAGTTTCAAGACTAGATAAGTCGCTTACAGATTCTGGTAAATAATTTAGTTTATTACTGTGCAGAACTAGTTTTTCTAAAGATTTAAGATGCCCGATTTTAATAGGTAAGGATACAAGATTGTTTTCATTTACATACAATTTTTTAAGTGCAGTTAATTTATCTATAGAATCTGGTAGTTTGTGTAATTTATTTTTGCTTAGATCCAAAAGTTGTAATGTAGATAAATACCCAATAGATTCAGGAAGTATTTCTAGGTTGTTTTCTTTTAGAGTGCATTCTTTTAACATGCCTATTTTCCCTATAGAATTTGGGATTTCTTTTAATTTATTATGATTTAAGTTTAAGAATTTTAATTGTGATAATTTACCAAAAGATTCTGGTAAATAAATAATTTGATTATCAAACAATGTGAGTTTTTCTAAAGAAGATAAACTACCAAAATTAGGGGGGAGCGAAGTTAGTTGGTTGTAGCTTAATATTAATTCTTTTAAATTATATAGATCCCCTATCTCATTAGGGAGTTCTTTAAGCAGGTTTTGATGTAGATGCAGGACTTCTAGATTGCTTAGGTTTTTGATCGAGCCAGGTAAGGATTGTAATTGATTTTTGTATGCTTTTAAATAAACAAGGTTTTTGAGTTTTCCTATGGCAACAGGTAGGTTCTTGAGTTGATTTCTATCTAAAACAAGGGTGTTTAAATTAGTTATATCTCCGATAGATTCAGGAATCGAAACAAGTCTGTTTTCATAAAGATTTAGAACAGAAAGGTTTGTTAGCATTCCTATGCAATCTGGTAATTCTGTGATCTTATTTTCAAAAAGAGTAAAAGATTTAAGATTTATTAAAGAACAAATACCTTTGGGTAATTGGGTCAGTTTGTTCCATTCTAAATGTAATATTTTTAGATGCGTAAGATTCTTTATAGATTCAGGGATGTGAGAAACTTTATTGCCTTCAATATTTAATGTCTCTAACTGTGATAAATCACCTATACATTCAGGCAAAACAGTAAGCAGGTTTTTATATAGGTATAATCGTTTTAATTGGGATAGGTTACAGATAGCTTTTGGTAAATCTCTTATATCATTATCACTTATATTAAGGACTTCTAGGTTAGATAATTTTTCTATAAATGTAGGAATACTACTAATTTTATTTCCTTGTATTAATAGAGAATGTAGGTTAGGAAACTCAACAATATTGTGAGGCAATTCTAGAATATTTTGATAAGAAAGATCTAAAATAAACACTTGTTTTTTATCTTTTAAAGCTTCTTCGATAGAATAGAAAACTTTATCTTTCTGGGCAAATAATATAAATGGCAGAAAAGTTATAAGGATAACAATCTGTCTTCTTTTTGGGAGTACATAATTCAATTGAAAAAGGAATTTGTTTTTACAAAGATTAAAAAAACCAATTAGATAAGGATCTGGTAGCGCCATTTATTTTATCAAAATGAAATACTTTTATTGTAAGGTTTTTAAATTAAAACGATCTAATTAAATAATAAAAAGCATCTTATTAAATGAAAAATACAACACTTAAAAACGTATCCATATATATCGAAGAAGGTATTAAAAAAGCATACACGTATCAACAATATAAAGATTTGGTAAGTAGTTTGTTAGCCGATGGTAAATCTACAGGAAATGAGCAGTCTGAAGCATTAACAAATTATAGCATGCTTAATGATCGTAGAATGAAAAGATGGGATAAAACACTAAAGATTAATGAATCGGTAAAAAATGACTTTTCTAATGCGGATCTGGATATAACTTGGTTAGTATTATCTGAAGGTTGGTGTGGGGATGCGGCGCATGTATTACCAGTTTTAAATAAACTTGCAGAATTAAATAATGGAATAGATCTAAAAATTGTTTTAAGAGACGATAATGAGGAGCTAATGAATAGTTTTTTGACTAATGGTGGCAAATCGATTCCTAAATTGATTATGTACGATAATCAAAAACAAGAAGTAGTAAACTCTTGGGGTCCAAGACCATCTGTAGCCACTAAAATGGTAAATGATTATAAAGCAAAACACGGGGGGGTAGACCCTCAATTTAAAGAAGATTTACAGCTTTGGTATAATAAAGATAAAGGCGCAACTATTGCCCAAGACTTATTAAACTTATTATAAAAGTTGTCTTGACTTTAAATTAAAGGCACTAAGCCACGAAGTGTGTAATTAAAAAATATCGAGGGTTGCAACCCTC
>CAYGUC010000010.1:0-144670 GCA_964353005.1 uncultured Flavobacteriaceae bacterium
TAATTCTTATGCGTAAGGCTGTTTTAAAAATATCCAATCAAAGGTACTAACTCCACCAGTGTAGCTAACCCCAAAACAGTAGGACAAGTAAATCAAAGAACAAAGTTCACTGAAACGTTGCAGTTCTTACAACCAATGAAGGACTTTATCAAAGTTGGTTACAAAGGCTTTGCAGTTCAGAAAACAGAGTTCAACAGTGCCATGTCTTACATTCTAAAGAATGCCATCACAGGCACTTCACCAAACTTTGTAGTTGACTATCCAGCAGCTTTAGTAAGCCGAGGAGCATTGACAGGAGCATCCAATGGAGCAATTGACGTTGCGACCTCTGGAACAGCAGAATTCTCTTGGGATGACAACACAGGTTCAGGAAGTGCTTTAGGCACAGATAAGGCAATGCTTTTGCTTTACAATGAAACGAAAGGTGAAGTAATCTTTACTACTGATGGAGCTGCAAGGAGTGCCGCTTCTCAGGGTCTTTCTTTACCTCCTGACTACTCTGGTGACACAGTGAGAGCTTATATTGCTTTCATCAAAGCAGATGGGTCAGAGGTGTCAAACAGTTCTTATATCGGTTCAGCCGTTGTTGCTTAAAAGGTTGAATTTCTCCCTGAAAACCGCTTCATTTACGGAGCGGTTTTTTTATGTCCACACATTCCATTTTTCCCTTCTTTATGCCTTATTTAGCTATACATCAGTAGTTTTTGTTGCTGATTTGTATCTATTAGTAGTTAATTACTTGATAATCAATTGAAGTTACATATTGTATTGAGAAGTAACATCACAAAACCAATAAACACCAATCAAACAAAAAACTACGTAAACAATTGATTTCAAAGATTAATTGTTAATAATTACTATCCCTTCGTTAATTTCTATTACTCGTTTCTTACGTATCTATATTATACCTTTGTTGTACCTCAAAACATTTGAGTTACAAATTTTAGGTATTGAGATGAAAAAATAGCAAACCAGAGTAGCTACTCTAATAAGTGTAGCATATAAAAACATTAGCTTTTTATTATTTCACGCATATTTACACCGTATCTAAAATCCTTTTTTATAAGGATTTAAGGGCTACTCAGATTTATACAAAAGTGATTGATAAAAGTAAAAGAGAGGACGCTAATAAAATTTAGAATAAGAAAAGTGAAAAAATGAATATAATAAATCGTTTAAATTATCAATTAAGCAAAATAGAAGAACTTCTTAATAAAGACTTGGAAAACAGGGTAATCACTTACAACTATTTAATTTGTGAAGATAACTGCAAATTTTTAGATAAATATGAGTTACAAACATACATAACGGAAACTAAAATAGAAAATCTCGGATTTCTCAATTCAATTAATGAAAGATGTTCTAATATAATCAAACTATGGAATTTAGATTTCGAAACTCTACCTGATAAAACACTTGATAAAGCATTTATTTATAATGATCCCGAAACTGGAAAATATTTCAATTCTGTTTTAGATTTCCACGCTATTTATTTAAACGAAGAAAAATGGCAGTTTTACAATACCGATCTAGGTAAAATACAATTTATTAAAAATTATGATTATGAATCATATTCGATAGCAGATATCGCCAGTAGATGTTCTTTAATATTAAACTGGGTTACGGGTACTTTCCCTGATAGCAAATCCGAAGTGCATCCTGATATTTTTTTTCAAAACTACCTTAAACATGGTATTTTCTCTTTACAATCACCAATAAAACTTTACGACAAAAATAATATCGAATTAATTCGAAAAAGAATAGAAGAATATCAAAGTAGGTATAAATACATTTATAACAAACTAAGTAGTAAAAAACAATTAGAATTCCAAGAACAAGTTTTAAACCATCTAAAAGAAGTCAAAAATGTCCAAATTTTTCCCATTTGCGAAACTGATTTAAATAATTTAATTGAAGAAATTAGAGAACAACGAAAAAATCATAAAATAGCTTTTGATCTAGTAGGTAAAAACAACGCTAATACTGTCAATATAGTTTATCATCATATCGAAGAAATTCTCAATAAATATAATATTTCCTATTCAGAAGCTAGACAAATCTTATTAAACATGCAAGGTTCGTTTAGCCCTAAACAGATCGAAACAATAGTTGAGCCAATAATAACTTATTTGGAACGATCAAATGATACTACGCTTTCTAAATTAAAAACAGAAGCAATTGAATTACCTGATAAGAAAAATATTAATAAATCAAACAATCTACCAGTTTTTGATGCTCAGATAATTGACACTATATTGGAAATATTAAATGTTCATTTTAGGAATCAAAATAAAGAATTAAAGTCACTTTTAGAAAATCAGCACAAACCTACTGAAAAGCTTAATTTCACGAATAATGGAAATAAACTAGCGGATTTTTTCAAACAATTATTTGAAGCTAAATTGATTTCCAATTGTACAAAAAAAGAACTTGAACAATGGATTTTTGAAAATTTCACATTCAAATCAGGAGGGACTCAAAAAGATTTTAAATTAAAAACATTAGAGGATATCATTTCAAACAAAGGTGCTAAACCTCCTTGTATGAATCCTTTAATTAAAATGGAAAACGGAAAGGTAATAAAAGTATAAAAAAACGCACGGGTTCTACACGGGTTGAATCCGTACCCCCTATCAACCCTCCTAAGTGTGAAATTATCATTGTACCGAATTATTAAATACAGTACAATGGAAACATTAAAATTTAAAAATCTGCCTAATGCAGTCGCTGAACTTCAAAAAGGACAAAGCGAATTAAAAGCATTATTACTTCAAAAAGCAAAACCTCAAACGGAAACCTATAACCCTATAACTACACAAGGAGTTTCCAAATTAGATGGTGTAACAATTATAATAGTATTAGTCCAAAGAAAAAATAATCCATTAAGATCTTATCTAATAAGTCTTTTTAAAATAGTTAAATGTATATATCGACTTTTTAAAATCTTAAATTACTTAAGGTTATTTTTTGAATCTATCCAATGTTTATTCTAGAAATATATAGCACTATATTTTTACACTATTTAGATTTGTAAAAACAAAGCTTCAAATTTTTAGCATATAATATTTCAACTTATAGCGTTATATTTGTGATACTATCAAATGATACTATCATATTATGAAGCCCCCTTATTCTATAACAGAAAATATAGTAAGTCTAATTGCTCAAATTTCTGAGAGAATTGGTGAGATCAATGCATATTATCTCAATAAGCCAACAACAGAGTTAAGAAAAAAGAATAGAATTAAAACTATTCAAGCATCACTAGAGATTGAAGGAAATACACTTACAGAAGAGCAGATCACTGCTCTATTAGATAATAAAAGAGTCCTAGCTCCTCAAAAAGATATTCTAGAAGTACAAAATGCTATAAAAGTTTATGAACTATTACGAGAGCTTAATCCATATAAATTAAGTGACCTTTGCAAAGCGCATAAACATTTAATGAATGGATTAATTGATTCGGCTGGGGAGCTGAGAAAAAAGAATGTAGGTATTATAAAAGGATCAGAAGTTGCACATATAGCTCCAGGAGGAAATATGATCAAAAGTCTAATGAATGACTTATTTGATTATTTAAAAAATGAAAATGATCTTATACTTATTAAAAGTTGTGTATTTCACTACGAATTAGAATTCATTCACCCTTTTATCGATGGAAATGGTAGAATGGGTAGATTATGGCAAACTTTAATATTAATACAACAATATCCCGTATTTGAATACCTCCCTGTAGAAACGCTAATCAAAAATCAACAAGAAGAATACTATAATGTACTAGCCATATCGGATAAATCTGGAAATTCAACTTCATTTATTGAATTTATGTTAGCCATAATTCTCGAAGCTTTAGAAGGGTTATTACAATCTCAAAATAAAACTGTTACAAAAAATGATCGTATTTCGATTTTTAAAGATAAAATTGTGAAGTTACAATTTGGCAGGAAAGAATACTTACAAAACTTTAAAGATATCTCTCAAGCTACTGCTAGTAGAGATTTAAATTGGGCTGTTTCAGAAGGTATATTGTTAAAAATAGGAGATAAAAGAAATACAAAATATCATTTTATTAATTGAGTTTAAGTCAAAAACCTGCCAAAAGCAAACAAAAACTTCCATCATAAGTAGACCTCCTACTCTTCTATCTCTTTATTTACAAGGATTTATTACATATTTTATTTGGAAGTAACCACACTTCCTTTAATAAATTATATAACCCTCTCCTATTTATAAACAGAAGAGGGTTATATGAAAAACGAATCTACAGATTCGTTAAGTATCTGTCTTAGTGGGAATAAATCATCTTCCTTGAAGTGCTTCATATATGTTTATTGGCAAAAAATTGTGTCTCTGTCCGTTTTCTTCTCCATTAGAAGCTGCATACAATTCATTAAAAAAACGTACTGCACCAACAGAATAGTTTATTTTTTCTATCCATTTGTTGAAGGTATCTTCTTTTTTATCTGTAGTAGTATATTCAAAAACTTTAGCTTTTAATTTTTCAAGTCCTTGGTCTGTAAAAACAGGACGAGACGGGAATATTTCAAACTCTCCTTCTTCAATATCTAATGCCGATTTAATCCAATCTACATCAGAGTGGTATTGCTCTAAAAGCTTATTTTCTAAAGAGTGGTACATCTCTTCTTCGAATACAATTCTAAGCGTACTTCTTGTATCGATCATATCCTCGATCTTAAAAGTAAGGTTGCCATTACTGGCTAGGTTATATTGCCCATCGTTATTACTCTTTTCAAGAACTACTGTAAAAGGAATTCCGTTTACAGTACTAACTGTAAACTCTTTATTATTTATACGATTTAGAGAAACCTGATCGTTTTGTGCCTGTATTTGTACAAAAAAACAGAAGATTACAGGTATAAGTAATAGTTTTTTGGTGTTCCAAGTATTTAATCCGCGCATAGTAGGTTATTTTAGGTATTCAAAGTTATAATTTCATAAGCTGTTTTCAAAACTCTGTTGCTACTTATTTCAATTTGTTATAAAAAAGCTTATCAAAACGAATTATATTTTTTTGCATTAAGCAAACTTGCTATCATTATTCTTTTAATTACTAATAAGTTACCAAATTTTATGCCAAAGGAAACATTCAAAGGTTATCTATTTATTTTTCACTATTGTTTTTAGCTCTTTATTCATCATAACTACAATTGAGTCTCGATACACTTTTTTTAAAACTATACCTTCTAATTGTTTTCCCTCCCTTATTTTACGTAATTTATTATCTATTTTGATTAATATTAACTCAGAGGAGCTATGTACACCTTTAACATAACCGTAGTAATTTAATTTAGGCCATGCATATCTAATAGGTTTACTATTCTTGGTGTTTTTTGATCGACTTTGAAGAGCTGTATTAATTTTAGGTTCTCTGGTGCTATTAATTTTACCTAAAAAAGGATCTCTATGTACTTTTTTCAAATCAAAAGTATCTTTCGAGAAATTAAACAATGAAGAACTATCAGAAATAAGAATAGTATTAGAATTATCTGGAATTTGTGCATCTGAGTTAAAGTACTTAAATACTTTATAACTTACAAGAGCCCAAATAATAACTGTAAAAGAAATCAATATGCTATTTATTACCCTTTTATTCATTACTCTACTGTAAACTTTCTTTCTTTACTAAAATTACTCTCATTTCCTGCTTTATCTAATAATTTTACTCTCCAATAATAAATCCCTTTAGTAGAAAAATTAATCTGAATAGAAGGCTTATCAACGGATTCTGTTTGAATTATATCTGTAAAATTAATATCTGTGGCAATTTCTATTACACTAGTAACAGGAGATTTAACTTCTCCAGAATCTGTACCTAAAACCCAAACAAAATCAACGGCTTCTTTTGTAACAGCATTCTCTGCTGGGGTACTCAAAGATGGTTGATTAGGGCTTTGCGTATCTAATAAGATTTTTCGTGAAGAAAATGCTGTTTCACTACTCTCATTAACCGCTTTTACTTTCCATTCATAAATAGCATCATCTTTCAAGATTGCAGCATCAATAGTATAGCTATTTGTTGTAAGATTTTCAATCTGAGTCTCTGTAGAAGTGGTTCCATTTATAGTTTTATCTATTTCTAAGGTATAAGAAGTTGCTGTTTGAATTTTATCCCATGTTACTATAATAGTACTCTTATTAGTATAAAAATCTTGTGTTGGAGAATTTAAAAATAATGTTTGAATACTTAAATCTGTAGACGAAGCCAATAAAAAAGATGATGGAAAAGTATAAGCTGTTTGATATGCAAAATTTTCTGCTCTTATTCTCCAATTATACTGCCCTGGATTTAGGTTAATTAAAAAATTATCTCCTTTAACTAAAGAATCCAAAACATTTTTTTGCGTACTCTCTTCGATAACTTGAATTCTATAATCACTTGCTCCCTTTAATCCTGTCCATCTAAATTGAACCGAGTTACCATTAATTGTGCTATCATTTTCTGGAGATACCGTTGTTACTATATCATTTGAAATATCTTCTTCTAAAATATCATCACACCTAACAATTAGGAACAGTGTAGATAGTATTACAATTGTATTAATTATTTTTTTCATAATTCTGAAATATTATTTTAACTCTTAATTTATTTTTTCTGGTTTTATATTCTTTTTCTTTTAAGAAAGAAATATTTACGATATTAGAAAAGTGAAAACTTTTTTCGAATTCATAAAGGATTTCTATCAAAGAATTGTAATCTCCTTCTAAAACTAATTGATTTGTAATTATATTAAATCCATTACTTTCTGCAGTATGTATCTCTTCCATACCAGAAACCTTGATGTTTACAAATGTGGTTGTAAAATCCAATATTTTTTGTTGTACTTCTTCTGGGCCTACCCCTTGTTTTCCTATAATTCTATCATATAGATTAAGTTCGCTTTGCATTTGCGATAAACTAGTTGTAGAAGCATTTACATACTCTAGTTTTTTCTGTAAGTCATCCACTTGATTATATGCGCGTCTGGTAACCTGAAAAGATCTTTTGTTTGCTGTAATAAATAATAGAATTGCTACTATTATTAATCCAAATAATTTTTGTTTATATGTAAAATTTTCAAACACTATTTCACTATAAGTTTTAGTATAAATTTACCACTCTCTTTTCTCTTAATATTATAGTCCAAAATCTCTATTTTTAAAAGCCAATCTTGTTTTTTTAAACTTTTTACCCAATCATTTAAAGGTATACTTGATTTAGAGTCTCCTTCAATTAAAATTGTATTGGTTTCGAAAAATATTTTTTCAAAATTTTTAATTTTTTTATTGTTTGGATTAACTACCAGACTACTTAAAATAATTTCATTTGGTATAGATTCTGTAATCTCTTGAATATAATAAGATAAAAATGCATTTTTTAAAATCCCTGATTCTTGTAAAACCAACGCTTTATTTTGTTTTTCTTTTTCTAGTTTTTTAACTTGTTCATACGTATGATTTAAATTGTATAATTGAGATTCATAAGTTATATATCTATCATTATAATAGTTAAGAAGCAAATAGCTTATTAATAAGGATCCTAAAAAAAATATACCCAATAAAACAACACCATTATTAAATGTTTTTTTAAGTAATAATTCTTGTTTATTTAATTTAAGAAACTCAAAATCATAACGTATTACTTCTAACGGGTACAGATGGTTTAACAATGTTGAAAACAATACTATTTGTTTACTACTAATTTTATCTTTACCTAAAATATAAGTCTCCTCAGAATCTATTCTTTTTTGATACTCTGTTAATAAACCTTCTTCAAAACGCAACAAATAATCTCCTGATAAAAAAGAGTTTTGATCTATTAGTTTTTCAAACAGTACACTAACAAATGGTCCGATACTATAATCTAAAACCAGATATTTATCTTCTCTAAATTGATTAAATATTGTATCTAAAACATTTTTTCTTGCCAAGGAAACAAACTCTTGATTGCCTTGATTAACTTCGTAAATATAAAAATCGTCAACATCGGCATTAAAAAGAATATCTTTTAAATAATTACTTTTAGAGGCTACTTTTTTATTTATTATCCCTTTTCCTGAAAAATTGCATAATATTGGAGTAGAAATCCCTACTTTTTCTTTAAGTTCATTATATTCTGTTGTGAAAAAAGAATCTGCTATAGATAGTTGTTCTGATATCCTATCTATTATAAGAACTTCATAAGCAGTAACATCTGCGATTACAACGCCTATAACTGCAAACTTTTTCTCTTGAAAAAGGTTTATATTTTTTAATTTATCTAACATTAATATACTACTGTTGGTTTTATAAACACATGCAGTTTAGATTTGCTTTTCCTTTTTATTTTACTACTAAAAAACCATTTTATTATTGGTATCCTAGATAAAAAAGGAGTTCCTGTACCAGAATTTTCTCTTTCTAATTCATCTAACCCCCCTAATAATATCATTTCTCCATTTCTTACTCTTATCAAAGATTCAAATTGCTGTGTTGATTTACCTGGAGGAGCATTTTCTCCTGCTCTGCCCAAAAACGAGCTTTTTTCTACTGCAACGGTAAGAGTAATTTGTTCATCTTTTGAAACATGCGGTTTTATACTCACGCTTAAATTTGCATCTGTAGCTTTCCATTGCCCAGATTGTAAAATATCATTACCTATACCATTGTTTATTAGTCTATTATTTTGCTCAAAATAATAATTGGTCTCGCCTATAGATATCTTAGCTTCATGACCGCTAAGTGTAGAGATTTTTGGGGTGGACTGTAATCTAATAATAGAATTATTTTCTAAAGCTTTTAAATTAAGATAAAAGTCTTCTGCAACCTTTCCTAATTTAAAAATACCGAAACCATTAAATGCATCTATTAAAGAATTAACAGAAGTAGAATTTACTGTTACATCTCCTGTTGGAAATAGTACTCCAGATGTTACTCTTTTATTTTTATCTATTCCTGCTTGAATTCCTGTTTGTATATCATGCCCCTTTTTATATTGTACTATTAATACCTCAATAAGTATCATAGGTACAACTTTATCTATCTGTTTTATATATTCTTTTAGTTCTCTTATCCTTGGGCTAGATCCTGATGCTATAAATCCATTAAGTTCTATAAAATCCTTAAGTTCTATATTTTCGGTAAGTTTTTGTGGTAATGTTTCCAGTACTGTTTCTATCGTTCTGTTTTCTAACTGAATAAGCTCTGTACTCCTTAAACCTTCTGCATCTTGGTTTCCTATCAGATAATAATCTTCTGTTTTTTTATAGGTGCTTATGGTTCCTTTAAATACGTGATCTAACAAATCATCAAATGTTATGTTTTTGACAACTAAAGTTGTTTGAATTTCAGCTGGTTTTTGATACATGAAATAATTTACATTAAGCTTTTCTGCTGCTTCTATAATTAAATCTGTTACCGAAGCATCGTATGCATTAATACTTAAAAAACCATTAGGTTGCACAATCACCTCTGCAGAAGATCCATAAGAATTTGATTGTTTATTATTTCTTCTACTGGTAGTTCGCCTAGAATTTGAATTGATATTAGGGTCTAATATTTCGGCATCTTTTTCAATGTAATAGAATCCGTTTTCATCCTTAGTGACTAATAATTGATTAGACTTTGCCATCATTTCTATGACCTGATCAAAAGGTCTGTTAAGAATATATGCTGATACATTTACTTTTTTGACCTCTGGGGATAATACAATGTTTTTACCTGAAATATCTGTTATTTTTTGAGCAACTCTGGGCAAAGAATCATTTTTTAACTTAACAGACAAAAAATCATTTTGATTATTATAGGTAACCACTATTTCTTTCTCTACTCTCTTTTTTGGGACTTCTGCAGGCTTTTGCTGCTTTTTAAAAACTATAATATTGTTTATAAATTCTATATTTAGATTATATTTTTTTGTCACAAAAAGGAAAACATCTTTTACCGGGACATCAAAAAAGCTACTAGACACTATTTGATTAAGGTCTGTATCTACGCTTATATTTAATTTGTGTTCTATTGCTACAGAGGTAAGAAAATCATACAGGGTAAGTCCTGAAACATCAATTTGAATCGTTTCATTTAACGCTGGTTTTTTTTCGGCATATTCATTTAAACGTTGTTCTATCTGTTGTATATCTTGTTGCCCAAATGATAACTGAATTGTAAAAACAAAAATTATATATAATAAAAATTTCTTCATAGTTATGCGTTAATTAACAGAGAATAAATCTCTTCTAAAGAAGTTTCTCCTGTTTCAAGTAATTGAAATGCTTTATTTGCTAAATTCTCATATTGAAATTCGAATTCTTTTTCTAATTGATGACTATCTTTTTTAATTGCGCTTATTAGCTCATCTGTAATAGAAACTATTTCATAAATTGCTCTTCTGCCTCTATATCCCGTATAATAACATTCCTGGCATCCCGATGCTTCATAGCATGTATTTAATGGTCTTGGCATTTTGTAATTTCTAGGAAGATCATTTATATTAAGAGATGTTTCTTTTTTACAATGCGAACATAATTTTCTTACTAATCTTTGTGCTACAGATACATTAAGTGTTTCTGCTATATAAAATGCAGGAACTCCCATATCAACTAACCTAGAAATAGTTCCTAATGCTGAGTTTGTATGTATTGTAGATAATACCAAGTGACCTGTAAGCGATGCTCTAATTGCCATTTTAGCGGTTTCTGCATCTCTAATCTCTCCTAGCATAATAATGTCTGGATCCTGACGTAAAAATGATCTTAATGCTGTTGCAAATGTTAATCCTATATCTTCTTTTAATTGAACTTGATTAATTCCTTCTAAAGTATATTCTATTGGATCTTCTACTGTTACTATGTTTCTTTTAATATCATTAAGAAGCTTAAGTGTTGCATACAATGTAGTCGTTTTACCAGATCCTGTTGGCCCACTTATTAAAACAATACCATTACTTTTTTTAACAGCTTCCAGGTATATTTGTTTTTCTTCTTTTTCTAGTCCGAGATCTTCTAAATCAATATTAGAAGCATCTTTCCCTAACAAACGCATTACTACTTTTTCTCCATGCAAAGTAGGCAATATGGATACACGAATATCAAATTCTTCGTAGTTGATTCGTCCATCTTGCGGTAATCTTTTTTCTGTAATATCCAGATTCGCCTCTATTTTAATCTTATTGATTAATTCGAGATAATTATCTCTTGGTATTTTATATTTTTCAATTAAAACTCCATCGATACGTAATCTTGCTCTTGCCTCTTCTTCAAAAACTTCAAAATGTATATCACTACTTCCTATTGACTTCGCTTCAAAAATTAAATTTTCCAGAAAATTATTACTTACAGAAGAAACTGTATTGATAGACTTTTCATCGGATAGCTTTTTTCTGTAATAAACAAACAAAGCCTTGTTTAATCTATCTGATGAGATTTTATCAAAAATTATTGTGTTTCCTAAGTACAACTCCAATTCATCTCCTATTTCTGGAGTCCATTTTTGTTTGTCAATATAAAAAGTTAATGAGTCTACTTTTTTTTCTTTAGGAATAATGCCATAATGATGTGCTAAATCTGCATTAATAAGCTGAAGTAGTTCTACCGATATTTCTATGTCTTTTTCTGTATTCAAAATATAAAACCGTAAAAAAGATTAATAGGAAATGAAAAATCTACTACTATAAGTATTAAAGCGAATATCGATAAATACCCTGCTAAAGGGATGGTATCTTGTTTGTATTTTTTTTTAAAAATCGCATAGATTATTAATGTAAATAACATTCCTGTTATAAAAAACAACACATAATTTCTAAAAGAAAACATGGGAGTAACTCCTATTAAAAAAAGAAGATCCCCAATACCTATATAATGCTTAAATGGGTTTAATAACTTTGTTTTTTTGATGGTAAAATAGACTGTTATAACAATAAAATTAATTACTAAAAACGAAGTAGATTTTATGATATCTAAATAATCTATTACATCCTTATTCAAATAAAAAGAAATACCAAATATTAAAATAGGTAGAATAATATGTATATACCTTGAAGTAATATCTTGATAGATCATTACCCCAAAAGAAAGTAACATTAATACATGTAGAATATAATACATTAGTCTTTTACTGTTTCTTTTAATAGTTTATCCTGATCTATCTCCCATGTATTAAAGTTACCATCTCCATCAAAATCTGATTGTGAGACGGCTCTTGCCTTAAAAGAATTAGTGGACGCTTCACTTATTTCTATTTTATAGACTGCTTGTCCTCCCTCATTTACACTTAAAGCTGGTTCAAAACCTAATGCTTCAAAACTAGTAGTGTATTTAGAATATCTAAAGAAATGGCTTTTTTGTAATCCATATATATGGTTTAACATACTCTGAGCTTCAATTGCTTTTGCTTGTGCTACTACCGAAGTTTGATTTGGTAAAACTAATAATATTAATATACCTATAATGCAGAGTACTATTACTAACTCTGACATTGAGTACGCTTTTAGATAGATATTTTTTGCTATAACTTTTCTTTTTTTCATATTTCTTATCTTAAGAAGGTTGAATGATTTTACTTAAATCGAACATCGGGGAATACATTGCTATTAATACTGTTCCTACTACTGCACCGATAATAACAATAATAAGAGGCTCCATAATCACTCCTATCATTTTTGTTTGATGCTGTAACTCTTCATCATATTGTTTTGCTAATCGCTCAAACATAATATCTAAAGAGTTTATTTGTTCTGCTACACTTACTAATGAAACTAACTTAAAATCGTAAATGCTGTGTTTAGATAATGCTTTAGAAAACAAAACTCCTTTTGTTACTTCTTTTTTAACGATATCTAAACTGTACTCTACAGGATAAAACGATATCATTTTTTGTACTAATTCTAAGGAGTTTACTAATGGTGTTTTTGCCGAGAGTAATAAACTTAATGACTGGCAAAAACGTGTGATATAAATTTTTTGAATGAGTTTACCAAAAAACGGGATTCTAACAACTATTTTAGACATATATCTTCTATAAAAAGTATGATTTCTAAAATAAAGATGTATTGCAATCATGCTTATCAATACAATAGCAAAAACCAAGCTAATTGCAGAAAAATGTTCGGAAACATAAATAATTTTTTTTGTTAGCCCTGGTAATTCTTTTCCAAATTGTTTAAAAACAGAAGCAAACATCGGAACCACATATTTCATCATAAAATACAACACTCCAAAGGTTAGTAATAATACAAATGCTGGGTAAGTAAAAACAGAAAGTAGTTGTCTTCTCATTTTTACTTTTCTATCAAAATATTGATATAATTCTAATAACACAGCATCTAATTTTCTAGTTTCTTCTCCTATTTTTATGCTATAATATTCATAAGGAGAAAATTTTCCTGAATCTTTTATGGCTTCAAATAATGATTTTCCTAATACTACTTGTTTTGTAATGGTATCTATTAATTCTTTATGTTTTGTTTTTTTTTGTAATTCTTTTAAAATTTCAAGTGCTTTTCTAAAATCTATACCAGAACTCAATAAGACAGAAAGTTCTTTATAAAACTCCATTTTATCCTTATCCGAAAAACGGTTTCCAAAGCTCACTTCTTTAGAAAAAAAGTTTTTTTGCTCCTTTTTCTGTTTTTTGCTCTTGGTATTTGTTTTATATGTAGATATATTAATACTCACTCAAAAAATAGTTATTTATCTGTTTTGCTCTTGATATCGGTTTTTCTTCAAATACAATAATCTCTTGACTTAAAAGACTTGTTTTTAGTTTTATTGTTTGTTGCTCTTCTAATACTTTTTCTTTATTATTAAATTCTACCCCTAGAACTTTTAAATTAAATGTTTCTTTAGCATTTGATTTTCTTACAATGTTATCCCTGTAAAAAAAGTAATCTATCTGCTTTGATTGCATATCTAAACGGATATGTTTTTGGTCAATAATTACTAGCTCTTTTGCTAATTTTATATCTTTAAACAATATGCTTTGAAATTGATTATATTCCATTAGTTCCTCTTGTTGCAGAGAATATTCTATCATTTGTTTAGAGATGTTTTCATATATTACATATACCATAGAAATTACTATAGAGGAAATAACTAACCCTATAACTAATTCGAGAATAGTGAATGCCTTTAAGGCTTTATATTTATTAATAGGTAACAATATGAAAATGTTCTTTTTTTTGATTATTTAATTTTATAGTAAATGTGATTTTAAAACTATTTTTATTCTCTGTTTTTTCTATTTTTTTATCGACACTAAAAGATTCAAAATTATAATTTTCATCTTCTAACTTATTCTTATCCTTTTTAACCTCCCAGAGTAGTTCTTTTACTTTTTGTTGTGCCCTATAGCCTGCCATATTTGTGTCTGTTCTCAATACTCTTGCATACATCATAATTGCTATGGATATACAAATTGCAATAATAGTCATTGCTATTACAGATTCTGTTATTGAACTTCCTTTAACTTTATATCGATTTGATAACAACATAAGTGTCTAATTGTTCTCTTTGCGTTTGAAAAAGGGATATTCCTATAAAAACATCAGGAAGGCTTTTTCTATCTATTATTCCATTCATAATATAATTATCATATATAGAGCCTTCTGTTTTAAGAAAAAAGTTATTCGTATAAACGGTTCCGAAAACAGTTCCTTTTAATTGAATTTTACCGTTACAAAAAACACTTCCTACTACTTCTGCTTTTTCATCTATAGTAATTATTTTATCCACATCATTATCTTTATCATATACTACAATTGCTCCCAGAATTTTGCTGTCTTTTTTTAGTATAACTTCTTTTTTATCGGATCTTTTTTCTGACATTATAATACCAGATGGATACATCAATACTACATTTTCTTCCAGCTCTACTATATCTTCTGCTATTACTTGTACACTTCCTTTAAAGCCTTTTTCAAAAACTACTTTAGGGGCTTTTATAATTATATCTTCAAACTCATTATTCTTTTTTATATATATAGAATCTCTGGACTCTAAAATAATATTACCAGATAATTTTTTATCCCGTATTGTTATTTCATCTGCTTCTATAACTATAGTTTTATTAGTATAGCTATTATAATACATACTTGTACTAGCAATATCTTCAAAAGTTACTCTTATTGCTTCTTCTGGTTCATATTTAAATACAGAAGTATTTATATTTGGTAACCTTGTCTTAGAATCCTTTTTATTACCTAAAAGAAAATTATCTTTACGATAAGAACTAGCTGTAATATATCCTGATTTTATTCCTGCTTTTGGCAAAAAAACGTCTCCTGTTATTTTTGCTTTTTCTACCATAAAGAGCGCTTTATTATTATCTGTTAGATAAAGTGCTATTGTATCTTTATTCTTTTTTTGCCCTATTAATGCTACCTGAATAATTGTATCTTTTTTAAATATAGATTTAGTAGTTAATACATCATAAAATCCCCAAGGTTTTATGGATCCTAAAGAAACTATTTCATTATCAAAAAGATCTATAGTAATGTCTTCTTGTTTTAGATCATTTACTTTTCCTAAAAAATATTCTTGAGCAGACGTATTATTAGATAGAAGCTCTACATGTGTGAACAGCATTGTTTGGTGTATCTTAGCATGCCCACTCATTACTATTAGTGAATAACAAAAGATGCCTATAATGACACAGATAAATATTGCATATGCTATACTACCAGCTTTTATCACTTATTTTTGTTCTTTTTACCAAATAATCGTTGAAAAAAATTAGGTTTTTTGGTTATTTTTTGTTGATTTACTGGTTTTTGATTTCCAGAAGTTTCTTTACTCTTTTTTTGAGGTGATTTCCTTTTAAAAAGTCTTTCAAAAAAATTAGGAGCTTTTGTTTTCTCTGTGGTCGAAGGTATGCTATCTTTTTTCTTAAAAAGCCTTGAGAAAAAACTATTTTTTGTAGTATCTCTTTCCTTTTTCACAAATTTCTCTCCTCTTTTATAACATATCGTATCTCCTTTTTGAGGGTATAACCATCTCCCTGATCGTTTATCATTTTTATAAACCCCTATAGATACAATGTTACCTATACTATCATAAAAAACATTCTTGCCACTTAATTTGCCCTTTTTCCAATTTTCTGTTGTTGCCAGTTGCCCATTTTTATACCAAGAATTCCACTTTCCCTTCTTAAGTCCATTATTAAAACTCCCTTTTTCTGCTAATTGGTTTGTCTGATAATATTTAGTGTATTCTCCATCCAAAAGACTTCCAGCGTATCCACTTTTTGTAAGTTGAATTTCTTGTGATTTTAACCAATAATAAAATACATTTGACTTTACTCTTGGTTTTTTTTCTGAGATAAAAAATTGTTCTTTATATTCTGAATTACTTATAATTCTTTTATTAAAAGCAATTTGGGGACTATTACATCCTAGTAAACAGTATAAAAAGATAATCAGGTATATATATTTTTGCATTCTTTATAAATTGTGCTTTATCAATTTTTCTAGATAATTAAAGGTTCTTTTCGAAGTTTTATTTTGATAAAATTATTTTGTTTTCTATTTTTTAGTCTATTATTATTCGTTTTGATATTATTCTAAAAAAAATATAAAAGATAATTATACATAGATGCCTATAAAATCTTTATAAAATTTACTTATAACACATTAACCATTATTTTCCCCTTTTTATGTTATAGGTCTTCTTAAATAAAGAAAACATCTATATTATAAATGCGTACAAATATAAAAATTTAATCTGCTTGGCTATTGCGAAAAAAATTCATTATCATACTTTACTTTTATAATTAACAATGCAATAATACTAGTTTTTAGTTTCGTTTTTCGGGAGTGGGGAATATTTTTTAAAAAAATATTTATAATTTTTATATTTAAGCCCACAAATCATAAAAGCTACCTATTTCTAAGTAGTTTTTGTATTTATTTGTTACCCTTACCGCCAATTATTCGAACATTAGCAAGGCATGATGACCTTATAGAGATAGGTTGTTATTAAGCTTCACTTCCAGATCCATTATAGGTACCTGTTAAAATACTACCATCAGAAAACTTAAACATGAAATGTATATTGAATATAAAATAATTAGCATTCTCATCATAAAAATCATTATGCTCCTTCTTATAAAGTATCTTGGCTTCTATTACTTTTTTAGTACCTGAACTCGGCATGCTACTATCTGTATCAAAATCGTGGTTCATAACAATACCAACATAATCATAATCAATATCTTTCTTACTAAAAGTATGCACTACTCCTTCGGATATATTAGTTAGCTTATCAATAATAGAAAAACGCAATACATTACCTTTACCACTGAGCCCTTGACTTTGTGAACCATATTCGACATACTCAGACAACATTTCTATTCGCCCAAAAGTTTTCTCATTATACGTTTTTAAACCATAAAGCTCATTTTTATACTTAAAAAGCTTATTTCCAGATTCTTCTTCATCAGTTAATGTAACCTTAACAGATACCCTCTTGATAAGATCCCCTGCTAATACTTCAACTTCTGCCGTTAACTCAGGAAAAAACTCATAGTCAAAATAGGTTATATCCCCTACTTTTAAATCCCCGCTTTCTGCATCGATATCTAACGCGCCTTCTGGTTGTTGTGATACTAGTTTATACCTAATATCTTTTTGGTTAGAACTAACTTCTATCTTACCTACCAAAGGACTATAATTACCCTCTCTTCTGGTAAAAGTAAAATCCTTAACACTCAATGTGGCAACCTCCTGATTTTCTAAACCATCATTACCATCATCCTTACTACAGGATTGAAATAACAAAAACGATAGAAATAACACCCCTATAAACTGTACTCTTTTACTCATCTTTTATTCTTTTTATTTATTTAAAATTTTACAATAAACCTCACGGATTACAAATCCGCCTATCGGGATTCTATCAATACACATAGTATCATAATAAATGGAGATAAAAACCCAAAATCATTAATATCATTGCAAAAAAATCCTTTCTCAACCAAGTAAGCCAAACGCTAACTATTACAAGAATCGATACTTCAATCGAATTGTCTTGTTCATTCCTAACGAAAATAGATAACAATAAATTATGAGTTACCAATAATCTAGTAATCCAAATTACCCACTTTTTACTGTTGTATTCATTAAAATATTTAATAACTCCCATTATAACACCAAGTTTTTCCCTCCTTTATCTGTTTTCTCTTTTTTCTTTGTCATAATCACATGGTTAGTCATATCACTAAATACTTCTCTATCCATTGTTATAGAAGGTTAACCTCCATGCTCTTCATATACTTCAAATGTAACTGTATCTTGTTCTTTATTATAAGTAAAATTTGTATGTTATGCTATCCAATGATTTCCATAAAATTTTCCTGTTCTAGACCCTTCTCTTTTCTTAAACTATCCATGATCTACTCTCAAAAAAGCCATTTCTTCATTTGCGATATGACTACTTAATGTTCCTAAATCAGGTTTAGTTATACTATCTGCAATCCACTCATCCCCATAATCAAACTATGTTATACTATATCTCATTATACTTAACATATCTTTCATATCACCTGATAATGTAGACATTGTTTCCCAAATTGAAGAGTCCACGTCTCAATATACATTTTCGTTTTCTCTCATTGATATTCCAAAAACATAAACAGAAACCTCTTGATAATCTGGTATATTAGTTTTTTTTATCCGATATCTCATTACTTGTAGTACCATCAACTGTAATACCGTTTATTTTTGCTTTCCCTGTTTTAAAAAACGAATAACTGATTTAGCATAATCTTCAGGGTTGGATCTAGAATAAGAGTAAGCAGAAGCATATAATGCACAATAATATTCTGAATTATCTGGTATTGCTATTTGAGCTGGATCAATAATAATTTTTCTAAGATCTTTAACTAATAATTCTTTAGTTATATTCTTAAAATGCTGATCTACGAATTTTTCATTTTCAAAACTTGTTACAATTTGTAATACCTCTTGCTTTTCTTGTTCTGTAGCTGCTGGTTCTAACTCTTCTAATTCAACCATATATATGACAATATTTTCACTAAAAGCATAAGGAGAGTTCCAACTTTTTCGTATGGTATTAATCATATCACTTGTGCTATGTTATAATTTATAACTTAATAGGGGTTTCTGTAAATTTGAATTTTAGGATTCCATTGCCGAACAAATTATCTTCATATATAAGCTTTATGTCTTCAGCAGGAGAAATGTTACCAAAATGAAGTAATAATCTTTTAAAAGGAGCAACTTTAAAGTTTCTTTCGAACGTTACTCCCGAACAAGAAATGGTATCTCCCGACTGGGTAACAACTTTAAAATCTTTTTCAATAGAGAAAGACATATATTTTACTGCAGACTCGTAATCTAAGTTTGTATATTCTGATTTTAATAAATCCTCTTCTTTTTCTTGCTGAAATTCTACTTCTATTACACGTTCATTTTTAATGGATTGATATATGGAGTCTACTCTTTCAAAGTTATTTACTCCTTCGTTTTTTAAGATATAATACTGCAAAGGAACTAAAGTAGCTTTGTATTCTATACCCGACAAAAAATGAGATATTGATTTTGACTTCCAACCTGATTTTTCTAAATTAAATAACTTATATTCCACTTTAGTTTCTTCTTTTTTCTTATCTGTCGAGCAAGAAAGAATACTTAATAAAATAGATGTTACACAAATAAAAATTCTTATTATTTTTTTCATTATATTTTAATATCGTTATTTTTAATTTCCTTCGTATTTAGTATTTGCATACTCTAATATTTTTGTTGTAATATTCAATCCTTCTTTTCCATAAAAAATATTGCCATTACCTTGTGTGCCTAATATGATTTTACACTTATTTGTTTCTCCATACTCTTTTATATATTGATTTAATCTACCCCATATTTTCTCATGCATATCTTTAGACAAAAAATCATTCATTTGTTTCAACTCCTGATCTTCCTCTCTTAAATAGTTTTCTACCTCTTTCATTTTTTCTACATTTTCTTGTTGCCTAAAAATAGAATAGATCGTATATAAGCTATCCAACTTCTTCTTTTGGGAATTAATTTTTTTAGCATTCATTTTCCCTAAGTCATTAGACATATTAAATCCATTAAAAAGTTCTATATTATCTACATATACAACACCATTTGATGTGGCATTAAAAAGATACAATACTATACATACTATTGCTAATAAAACAACATTACATATGATAAGGTATGTGGTATAATTATTTTTCATAACTCCTTAATATTTATATAAACTTATGGTTTAACATTTTTACAAAAACGGCAAATCTACCCTATAATTAACTATTAAACAATATCTGTAAGACGTAAAAAAACACTCTGTAAAAAAATAATCTCCTTATAACCCTCTAATTACAAAACCTTAATTTTAAGATCTGGATAAATTTGTAAATATTAAATTAAGTGGTTAATTACAACTATATTATACGTAGTATGAAGCAAAAAAAGTATTTTATAAATACACACAATCAAACTACATTTATTAATATCTCAATTTCAAATTCTAGCACAATATTAATACATTGTAGTTTCGTTTTCCGACACTTTGTAAAAAAATGAAAAAAATATTCTGAGTATTTAAAATCGATATAAAAGAAGGGTTTTTTATAAAAGAAAAGTATTTTATACAGTTGATACTTAAGATGAAGTATTTTTTCTGTAAAATCATCATAAAGTATTGTAGGTATTTACTATAAAGCACAAACAGAATTTGTAGAAACCATTATCTGCCTAATTCTACAAAATGTAGAGTTTTCTCCATAAAATTATATAAATCTTGCATTTCCTTTTTTCCTGCTTGTTTTCCTAAGCTTCCTGCAAAATAAAGTACAAACCATATAATAAAGAGAAATACCATTGCGATTATAGAAAATAGATATGGTTTTTCTAAACGTATATTAACATACATCCATACCAAAGACCCTATAAATAATATAGCAACTACAAAGTGCAAAAACATAAATAATGTCCATACTGTAGGACTTGGACCAAAAAGCCCTTTAAGTTGTGGTTGTTTTTCTTCGATTTCATAAATTTCTAAATGCAATTGTGGTGACCAAAAATGCTGCTTGCTTTTGGGTATACGTATAAAAACATGATGATCTATTCGGCTTACTACAAAATTTGGATTGCTCTTTCCTACTTTCTCGAAGGCTTGTAATGCCTTTTCTGAAGAAATATCGAGTTCTTTAAAAAACCTAGGACGTAAAACAATATCTTTTGAAATTTCCATAAATGCAATTAAACATCAATGTTAATTTTTTTTACAATTTTAATTTATGATTTTTATCAGTTAAGAAGAAAGTTATTAAAAAAAAGGTAATATCACCTACCCTATCCCTTTCATGGTTAGCAAAGTAGTTACCCAAACAATCACAGATGAGAAAAATATACCTACAGTATTTGCTACGAAGGCTTCTCTTTTTCTTATTTTAAATAAATATGTTGCAATACTACCTGCATATACTCCTGTACCTGGTAAAGGAAGCATAACAAAAAAGAGTAATCCCCAAAACCCGTATTTCTGAATTTTATCTCCCGATCCTACTTTTGCTTTTCGAGCCACGTAGATTGCTGATTTTTTATAAAATTTCCATTTGAGAAAATAATTATTTATCCTTTCTAAAAAAAACATCATTAAAGGAAAAACTAATACATTGGATACAAAACATACCACAAACACTAAATAAATATTTAACCCTCTAATCATTCCATAGGGAATTCCTACTTTTGCTTCTCCAAAAGGAGAAATACTCCACAAAATTGCAATAATTATATCCTGAATCACAAGCTAACTTTCTTAAGATTTGCAAAGTTACAGTTCTAAATAATGTACACCATACTTTTACATCATAAAATTATATAAATAATCAAGATGAAAATTATAAATCAGTTTATTTTATAACATAACTATATATCATCGATACTATTTTAAAAGGAACTGAAAGTAATGATATCAAAACAAGACTGACCTCATTCTTCTAAAGAATAAGGCCAATCCAACTCAACTCACTAACTATAAAGAATCCAATACGTAAAATTATTGCATCATTTTCTGAGACAATTCTTGTAATTGCTCTGATTTTTTCTGCATATACTCACTTAATTTTGTAACATCCTCTCCTGAAAGGTTACCCATTACTTCCTGAGCTTTTGTTCCTAATTCTTGTCCTTTTTGACCAAGAGAAGCAAAAGCAGTCATATCCTTACTTTCTACTGCTTTTTTATACTCTTCTATGTATTCCTCATAAGCATTTACATATTCTTGAACATTTTTATCGCTAAAACTTGGAACGCCAACTTTTGCTGAATCATTAGAGCTACTTTCTTCTGTATTTTCCGTTTTTTCTGTGTTTTCTGTACTTTCTGTGTTTTCTGAAGATGTTGATGCTTCTTTCGTTTCGCTCTTACAAGACGTAAATAATATTGCTATAACTAAAGAAAGATTTACAATTACTTTTTTCATGATCTGTTTTTTTTTAATGTTAACTATTAAGATATATTCTTGTTTTTTATTGATGGTACAAATTTGATCTATTCAGTGCTTATCCCAAACACTCTTTTCCGTGAAAAGACAGTACCCCGAAAACAGGGTATGCAATATTTTTAGACTGGTAAAAACAAAAAAGAAATCACATTACTTTTAACTTCTTCTTTTTTATGAATAGTTTATACTTTAAATTTATCCTCTACGGAGTTTTAAAAAGAAAAATTAATTCTCTGTTTTAATAATTTAGCTATGACAGTACAAGATATAATACAATGGTTTGAAAATTATCCGTTTCTAATAATAGGCTATTTTATTGCTCTTTTTGTGATATCCTTATTGGGTCTTGCTGTAGTTAACAGAAGGAATTTTAAATCTCCTATTACCTATTTGTATAGCATGTTAGTTTATGCAGTAGCTATTCCTGGGTTATTAGCTTTAATTATAACTGTGTATAGTTTTTTCTTTTTGAAAACAAATTTGCTCGAAATTAATATTCTAGCCTATTTTGTTCCCATAATTGCTATGGTAATAGTTCTACTTATTATCAATAAAACGGTACCTATGTATTTAATACCAGGGTTTGATAAACTTTCTGGATTATTTGTAATTATTGTTATTACTTTTATAATAACTTATATTTTACAAAGAATGTTTTTTGGAGTATTTTTTGTTGGAAAGATTCAATATTTACTACTATTTTTCTTGGCTTTGCTTTTTGTCTTAAGAATTGCATGGAAAAAAATATCTAAGTAAAATTTATCTATACTAATTAACGTCTTCGTTATTTTTAAATGTTTTTATTTACCTGAAGATAAAGTTGTTCTACTTTTTCCCTTGCCCATTGTGTTTTTCTTAAAAACTTAAGACTAGACTTAATGGATGGATCTTTTTTAAAACAATTAATATTAATTTTCATTGCCAATTGTTCCCAACCATAATGTTCTACCAAAAACTCTACTATATGCGCCAATTTTACCCCGTGTAAAGGATTATTAGGTTGCTCTTTATTCTGACTCTTATTATCCATTATAAATTCCTTAATCCTTCATAAACCACAATACTAACAGCATTAGCTAGATTTAAACTTCTAATATGCGTGCTATACATCGGTATTTTATAGAGTTTATCTAAATTTTTGGTAGTTATATCTTCTGGCAATCCTACAGATTCTTTTCCAAAAACAAAAAACATATCGTCCTTATAATCTATAGAATAATGGTCTTTTTTTGCTTTACTGGATAAGTAAACCATATTTTTATCCTTATTTAGCAGGTAGAACTCTTCTATATTTTCATAAATATGTACAGAAATGTGTTTCCAGTAATCCAAACCAGCTCTTTTTAATCGAGAGTCATCCAGCTCAAAACCAAAAGGTTTTACTAAATGCAATTTAGATCCTGATGCTAAACTAAGTCGACCAATATTACCAGTGTTCATAGGAATTTCTGGTTCTATAAGGACAATATTATACCCCATGCGTATTTTCTATTCTTTTTAATTACTACTGTTAAAATATGATCTGTATTACTTAAATATAAAGTTCTTGATTTTAAATACTTAAAACATACACATACTATTTATGAAGCCAACATCGTTGCTTTTATTTGCTTAACTACCTCGATATGATCCAGTCCATAATCTTTCCATGCCAGATTTAGTTCTTTCATATCAAAATGTTTAACTATGGTGCCATACTCTTCTGTTTTGCCATTAATGGTAGGATACCCAATTACATATATACTATCTGCTAACTCAACCGCTAGTTCTATATCATGTGTAGAATATATAATGGTATTAAACTCGTGCGTAGTGGTAATTAAATGAAATGCTTTTTTAACGTCTTCTATATTTCCTACATCTAAGCCTGAAAATGGCTCATCTAATACCATATAATGTCCAGAACATAGAATCTGTTCTATGATTGCGGTACGCTGTCTTTGTCCTCCTGATAACTCATTAGGATATTGGTCTTTTGCTTTTTCTAACCCCCAATCCGAGAGGTACTTCATTATTTTAGCATGTTTTTCTTCTTTAGGGATATTTTTTTTGCGTAAAGCAAATAATAATGCTTGATATACTGTTTTATTTCTAAACAGTGTATATTTTTGATCTACAAAACCAATATCTCCTTCGTTTACTTCTTTAGCATCATTTTCTGATTCTGTAGTGGTATCTGCTATCAATATTTTACCTGTAGTTGGTTTAATTAAACCTGTCATTGCTCTAAACAAGGTAGATTTACCACGCCCAGACCTACCTACAAAAGCAATAACTTGTCCTGTAATATTATCTTTTCTAATAACATCTTTTTCTACAAAATTTATGTCTTTTATTACTGTTTTATCACCATAAGCGACACTTAAATTTTCTACATATAATAATGTATTGTGCGTGCTATAATTCATTTATCTAAATTTTGGAGTATCTAAAAAAAGTTTTTCTTAAGTAGTCTAAAACAAAATCTATAGACAATCCTACTAATAATATTACTATTTGTAATGCTATAATCCTGCCATGATTCATAAACTTATCTGAGTTTTTAATCAAAAAACCTAACCCTCCTGCTGCTACCAAAATAGACTCTACCGTAACCAACATCATCCATACAATTGCTAAATTTTGTCGGATCACTTCGATTACATAATCTATTCTTCCTTTTATAACCACTTCCCACAGCACTTCCCATCGGTTACATTGTAAAGATCGCGCATGATCAAATTCTTCTTGTGGTATTGAACTAATCATACTTAATAAAGAGGTAGTAAGATATGTACTCATAAATACTACCAGCACCCATACTTGCATGGTTCTTGCATCACTAATAAGAATTGCAAGATAAAAGGATATTCCTGTAAGTGGTAGGTATCTAAGTTTACTTAAGGTTTTAGCAATTGGCGCTATCACTGGTATCGTAGATAGATAAGTAACTATCAAAGATATAAACACAGCTATTACTATTGCTTTTATACAAAGTAACAACGAACTACCTATATGTACTACCAAGCCTTCATTATAAAGCTCTGTAAATCCTGTTAACACTTGCTTTGGAGAAGGAAACAAATGTCGCTCTCCCATGCTGGAAATAAACCAGAAAACCAAAACTATTGTTATCCATGCACCGATGATTAGCAATCGATTGTTTTTACTGATTTTTTCAAATGGTTTAAATAAATACTTCATAAAAAAATGGCTGCTATAAACAAAGCCGTCTTATATACAAAATAAATTATCTTGCATTAATAAGACGGCTCTTATTAGTTTACTATCATATTACTTTAAAAGTGTAATCACAACTCTTCTATTTTTGGCTCTACCGCTTTCTGTAGTATTTGCTTCTACAGGCTCATCTTCTCCTTTTCCGATTACTGATTGAAAACGAGATTGCGGTATTCCTTTACTTCTAAGAAAGTTAACTACCGATTGTGCTCGTCTTTGCGACAGATCATAGTTTGATTCTGTAGACCCAGTATTATCTGTATGCCCTTCTAATCTAAGTTTTGTGTCTTCTGCTTGGATAAGAAGGTTGTATATGCTTTCTAAAGTTTTGGCAGAGGATCCTGAAATATTTGCACTTCCTGTATCAAAATTAATATTCCATTCTCCAGAGGCAAGTACTTCTTCTGCTTCTTTAGTATAATCTGCTTTATATGCAGAACCTGCATCTATATCATTAATATTTTTGATAAAATAAAGGTTTACTGCCTCATCATAAGGCACAATTCTCTTTACAGACTCATTAAACCCAAAAGGGTTAAGCTCGCTTAGATAAGAAGATACCTGATTGTATACTGCTTTATATCGGTTAGTCCCATCGGTAATCCCATAATATTGCATCACATCTGCATAGTTGAAAACTCTGGATCCTCCCATATTATAATCGATTCCATTTTTGTTTCCTTTTTGTCCTTTAAACATATCATACCAATATTTTGGTGTTTCTAAATCATATGTTTTTGCAATTGCCTCAGACGCTCTTACTCGCCACTCATCATATTGTTTCATTTGATTAGAGGCTGTTAAAGCAGACTTTAAAATATTACTTACAATATCGGGATGTTTTACAGACCATTCTTTAACGGCTATTACCGTCGTTGCCATTTGGTTATTAAACTCTTTTGTCGAGATAATATCTGTAAATCCATTTAAAGCATCAAAAACCATTTTGTCTCCAGGTGTCCAGGTAGCACATCCATCTACTTTTTTATTGATCGTTTTCCCTGTTAGTTTTCCGTTTTTTACTTCTTTAAGAGGAACTGTCCATCCTGCTTTTTGCGATTTGATAAGTTCTTCGGCTGATTTTATATAATCATCATCTTGTGATGGATAAAAATTTACTGCATCTGGATCATAGGTAGTAACATCTGGATTTACTTTTAGACCATTAGCAAAAGCATAGTTTAGCGCAGTAACCCAATCCCCGTCTCCAAGTACGGCAGATATTAAAGATCCTTTCATACTCTTTGGGTCTACTTTCCAGCTTGGTGGCCCTATTAATTTATCCTCTCCATAACTAAGTCCTACAGCTCCTACCACTTGTACATGATATTTGTCTTTTCCAAATTTATCATCCAGTGCTTGTTGCATGGTACTAATATAAAAAGGTGCTCCATCCCCCATCATCATGATAGCAAATGCACTTTTATCTGCATCCGGAAATTCTTCACCTCTATCAAACTCCTCGATAAATTTCATTTGCATATTTCTTAACTCAGAAAGCCAATCCTGACGGATTATTTCTAAATTAACTCCATTCTTTTCCATTAAAGAACCTTTTGTCGTCTTTGGTCCTCCGTTAGATACAATTATACCAGACTGAGCGTTCCATGCATAAGCTGCCATTCTAACAAGTGGCTTATTTTTTACTTCACTAGAAAGACTGGTAGATGGTAATTCTAATTTTTCTGAAGTGGTAACATTATCTACTTCGTCTTTATTTATGTTTAGTTGGTCTAATTGCTTAGCTTCTCCAACTCTTAAACCTGGTGCAAAGTAATATACTGCCCCTAAAATACCTCCTAGTAAAATAATTACTATAATGAGTTCGGATAATGTTGTGAGTTTCTTGGTTCTTAAGATTTTACCCATTTTTTAATTTTTATGATAATTTTTATTTCAGTTAGTTAGTCAAACATATTTCCAAAACCACCACTAGCATCTTTATCCTCGGCTGTTAGTTTGTAGTTAGGGTTTTTGTATTTTTTAGAGTCAGGAATATAATCTTTTCCCGTTTTAATATTATCTGCCAATGTATCTAATTGCGAGTATAATTCATCACTATCCATATCATACTTAGAGGTTAACATATCGATATCTGTTAGATTTTCTTGCGTTTTTGCTATATCCATAGCAATAGTTTCTGTTATTACGTCTAATGCATATTCTAGTTCCCAATCTTTAGTGAATAACATAGCGGATTTAGCACCATCTGTTGCTGCTTTTGCGGATTTAGCAAATTGATATTCTTTTTCCAGCATTTTGATAGTTACTTCAAAATCTGATATTTTAATATCTATAGCAGTCCCTGCAAGTGTTAGCTTTCTATCTAATTTACCCATTACATTGGCTCTACTACCATATTTTTGAATAAAGCTTTTACTTTGCTTTAACTGGTGTGCCACTTGTTGTGATTGTGACAGCTTTTTTGCAAGAGCACTATGCAACTCGACATACTCATCTGTATCTTTACCTGCCTGTCCTTTTTGAGCTATAATAGCTTCCATCTTACTTCTAAGAGTTTCTGCCTGTTTTTGTAAAGTTAATACGTGATCCTGAAATTCTTTAGATTCTTTTTCGGCTCTGGATGCCTCTAGTTCCATATTACTCTTTAAGGCTTTAATTTTTGCTTTAGAATCTTTAAATACTTTTCTGTTCAAAAGCATTTTTTCTTTCTGTTCCTGTAGTTCTCCAAAAGGATCGTGTTTAATCAACGACTTATGAATTCCTCTTGTTACTCTACGCAAAAATTTAAAAATTACTGGCAACATTAAGATAAAAAATATAACAAAAACAGCTACTCCTGCAAGTGCTATAATTTGCCCTAATGCGGTAAACAAAGGTGGAAGAACATATACCCATGCTGCATATCCTAATCCTGCAAATAATGCTATTTTAAGAAAAGCATTTAATCCTTTTTCACCATTTCTCCAATTTTTAGGATTTAAAGATATTTCTCCTTTTTCATCATCGAAATGCTTAAGAATAGGAAGATCTAATAAATGACTCTTTGATTCTTGATCCATTAATGTATTGCTTATATATTACTCTTAATTCCGTTTACAACTACTACTATAGTTTCTAATATTTTTGATCTTGCTTTATCATTAGCAACTATCTTTTGATCTATTTCTGAAACTTCAGACATTATATCAGCATCCAACGATTGAAGTAAATCTTTCTTTACGCTTATCTGATTCTGAATTTCTATTAATTTCTTTTCTAAATCTGAGATTTCTGTATTTAAGGTATCTTTTTTAGCTTTTTGTTCGCTAAGAATACTCGTTCTTTTAGCATTGCCTTGAGTTTGATACTGCTTATGTACTTTCTCTATTTCATTTATATAAAAGTCTGCTTGGGTAAGAAGGGTATCTTTGGTTACACTTTGATCTACCCCTTGTGCCATTGTTAATGCCATCTTATATATAGATGGATCATTAGAGCCTACTGCTTTAATTGCTTTAAAAAATTCATAAAAATCATACCCTGGTTTATTAAGTGAATCAAAACCAGATTCGTACATTTCTACAATGGTATTTAATACAGTATCGCTTACCAAAGTTGCTTTTGGTGCTGGTTCTGGAAATTTTGAAACTGGTTTACTAGATTCTGGAAAAGAATTAGAACTAGGTTGTGATTGTGATGGTGTTTCTGTAGTATTTTTTTCTTTGGAAGTTTCGTCATTTATAAAAAGACCTTTCCAATTAAATTTTTCTTTAGCCATTTAAAATTTTATTTGATAAACGTATTAGTATTAAAATACTGATCAAGGGGTAAATTTATGCAAATTCTAATAAACAATCTTGTTTTTAGCTTTTCCTCGTCTATAATTACCTGCTTTTTGTAAAAAAATATGCTTATATCTATTTAATACATGTTTACTTTATTGTATTAGTGCTACCCTATTTAAATTTGTTACAGTTTTATTGTGATACCTATACGTATTTAGAATCTCCATACATAAAATTCTAAAATACGCTTTTTTTGTTAAAAAAAAGAAACAAATATTTTGATAATGGGTAGCTAATTTTCTCTACCTTTTGGTTTTTTACTATTTTTTTTTATTGAACTTATTGCATGATTCCCCTTTATTCTTCTTCCTCAAAAAGAATAATTTCTTTTACTGTTTTTAATATTTCAGGAATATCATCTTCTATTAATGTCATTAAGATTTCTTCGGTAATTGGCGCTATCGAAATAATTCTATTTGCTTGTCTTTCTATAATTTTTTCAAACAGATTTCTAATTGTTCTTGCGTTACCAAACCCTTTATGTCTTTTTTCATAAATCCTGTCTAGTATTTCTTTTAATTTTTCTTCAGCATCTTCAGTTAATTTAAAATCGGCTTTTTTTGCAAAAAGTTTAAATATATCGAGTAATGCTTCTGCTGTAAAATGATCAAATTTAAAATATCTATTAAATCTGGATTGTAACCCTGGGTTTATTTGAATGAATTCTTGCATTTCGTCTGGATAGCCTGCTACCACAATAACCAGATCATCCCGATAATCTTCCATTCGTTTTAGTAATACCTCGATTGCTTCTGATCCAAAATCATTTAACCCTCCAGAAGTAAGTGCGTATGCCTCGTCTATAAACAAAACTCCTCCTATTGCTGATTTAATGATTTCATCTGCTTTGATAGCCGTTTGCCCCACATATCCAGCTACCATACCTGCTCTGTCGGTCTCTACTAAATGTCCTTTTTCTAAATACCCCAGATGTTTATATATTCGACCTAACAACCGTGCTACTGTTGTTTTACCAGTACCCGGAGGCCCCATAAAAACAGCATGCAAAGAGTTATTTGAGGATTTTAATCCTTTTTCCTCTCGTATTTTTTGAATCTTTAAAAAATTGGTAAGGTCTTCTATGTTATTTTTGATATCGTCCAACCCTATTAATTCATTTAATTCCTGAAGTACAATCTCTATAGTATCTTCTTCTGGCACCTCATTATATCTTGCTTTTTTTACAAATATCTTTGGGTTATTCGTTTTAACAGACATTTGTTTTAAAAACTCTCGTTCTTTTTCTGTAATGGTACCGTCTGCGTTTACCATAAGAGATGCTATTCTGTTAATAAACGAAATAATACTTAAGGTTTGTTCACTTTTAATTTTTGTCAAAACAGAAGGAAAAACAAACTCATTTTTCATTTCCTCTACTGCTTCAAAAAAAGAGGCAGTCCTAATAGTATTTATATTTTTGTCAAAATGTGAAGATAAAGGCAACTCATTTAGTTTTTTTACATCATAAGCTGTGCTTAGATCTCTACTTTGTAGCTTTTCATAAAAATAAACTAAAATAAACTTAATCTTTGTTCCTACTTTATAAGACTCTTGATGTATATCTAAAAAATCTTCAAATACCTTAACAATATCTCTTAAAAGAATATGCTCTGCCTTGTAATTAACGCCTCGAAATTCATCTTTTACAACGGAAGAAATTGTATTTGTAAATTCTGTTTTAGTATTTAAATGCTTACATATTGCAAGTACTTTATCTCCTTCTCTTTTAAGGATATTTATATAGTCTGAAGAGATTTCCAATACTTTCTATTTTAAAATTTTTAAACAAATATAGCAACTGGGGTTTATTATCTTGATAAAAATAAAAAATGCCTGTTATTGCTAGTACTTAAAAAGCAAACTCACAAGGGGGTATCTTAATATATTTATTTCCCAAATATTTTTTTCCAAATACCTTTCTTTTCCTTTTTTTCAATTGGATCGACATTACTTACTTTATATTCTGCTTTTGACGCTATAGTTCCTGCTTTTAAATTTTCCTTTTTTTCAATCTGTGCTATTTGTTCCATAGCTGCTTGTCGATAAAGCATAGCTCCTTCTGGATCGCAATTGAATAAGTTTGAATAACAAGAAGAACTATTTAAATCCATCGGATTAGGCTCAATTACTTCTGTTGCTTCTAGCAGGCCTAAATTATTATCCTTTGCAAAGTTCAGCGCTTTTAAAAAAACATGTATCCTATTATCAGAAAACAATTGATCTAATTCTTGTCTAATTTCAGTTTTACTTTCATAATCATCGATTAACTCTATTACTTTGTCTTTAGGGATGTAAACTCCTGAGCAATAATTCTCAATAATTTGATTGCTTACGTTTTTAATTCTTTTTTCGTTTGGTAAAAACTCTTCCCATTTTTTAAAATATTTTTTAAGCAATTGATTTTCAGAAAATGAAAGTGCAGAACCTCTGGTATAGAAAAACTTCTGAAAAAACCCTTGAACAACAGCTATATAATACCCATGACTTTTATCAAATATATCATCTGCTTTAGTTTGTATTCCTATTTTAATTGTTTCGGCATACTTATCTTTATAAAAGTCTTCTAGATTATTTTCAGAAGCTAATTGTTCTATTAGACTTTGATTATCTAATACATTAAAATACCAGCTCTCGATTTGTTTTTCTGAAATTGGATGATAACTTATATCCCAACCCATATTTTTGTTTTTAAATAATTTATAATCAATACGTATGAATAAAATACGCTTATACCCATTAATAATATACAGTAAAATTAATTCATATTATTTTTAAAAAACGCACTGTTTTCAGGGATATTCGATGTATAGATTTTATTTTTTAAATAGGAATTGTAAAATAGAAAGTACTTCCTATTCCTTGTTTAGATTCTAACCAAATTTTACCGCCATGAGCTTCGACTATTTTTTTACAGTGTGCCAAACCAATACCTGTACCTTCATACTCTTCTCTGGAGTGTAGTCTTTGAAATATAGCAAATATGCGTTCCTGATGTTCTTTTGGTATTCCTATACCATTATCTTTTACCATAAATTGCCAAACCCCTTTAGATACATTTTCTGTATCATTTATTCGTTTAGATGAAATTTGTATTATTGGTATTGTATCTGGCATTCTAAATTTTATACCATTACTAATAAGGTTTTGAAATAACAAACGAAGCTCTATTTCTGATCCCTTAACTATTGGCAACTTTTCTATGGTAACTTTTGCTTTTGTGTTTTCCAGAATACTTGTTAGATCATTTTTTAATTCTTGTAAAACTATATTACAATCTACATTTTGGTAATCCCTGCTTCTTCCTAATCTTGAATACTCTAATAAAGCATCGATTAGTTTTTTCATACGTATACTTGCTTTTTTTATAAAAGTCATGCTCTCTTTACCTACATCGTCAAAATTATTTCCATAATCTTCTTCCAACATCCCTATAAAACTGGATATTGTATTTAAGGGTTCCTGAAGATCATGGCTGGCTATATATGCAAATTGTTCTAATTCTTTGTTCTTAATTTCTAGCTCTAAAGATTGTGCCTGTATAGCTTGATTTTTATTTTCTAACTCTTCATTAAATTTTTTCTTTTCTACATATCCTCTGTAAATAAAAAAACTAGCTCCAATTGCTAAAAAAACTAAAATAACAAGTAATATATTTATTTTTTTTTGCAAACTAATTTTACTTGCTTGTTGGTTTAATACCTCTTCTTGCTTTTTAATTTTATCTATTTGCCGTATCAAAAAATCTTTTTGTCGATTAATTTCTAGATTACTTTGTACTATTTTTTTATTCTGATTTTTTATAAAGGTTACTTGTTCTTGAATATTTTTTTCTAACTCTCTCTCTATAATAACCTTTTCTTCGTATTTTTTTAGTTGTATTTCGCTTTGGGTATATAGTTCTTCTATTTCTTTATTTTGCTCTCCTATTTCTCCTTCTTTGTTAAAAATTTCTTTTTGGTGATCTCGTACTCTTTTTTTATGATATTGTATTTGGTTTTCTTTATCCTTTATAATAACATCCTGATTTTTTTTATCTTCTATTACTTCATCCAGTGCTTGCTCTGTTTTGCGATATAAACGTTTCCATTTTTCAGAAGAAGTGATTGCATATTTCTTTAATGAAGATGTGTAAACAAAGCCTTCCTTATCTATTCGATTTGTATTTATCTCATACTCAAAAGAGTCTCCTACGTTTACCATATTAATCATCGAAGCATTAAAGTTATAATCCTCACTAACCAATAATATGTTTTTACCTGATATTTTACTCAATATATAATGTATGTCATAATTATACTTATGATTTACGTACAATACCTGAATATCTTTTACATCTTTAATAAACTGAAATCGAATTATTTCAACATTTTCATTCTGTATTTTACGTTTTTTGGCCATAGTAGAAAGATCTACTATAGTTCGATCTGGTCCCAGAACTCCTATTTTAAAACCCTGATCTTTTTTTAGATCTGGCCACCCTACTTGTTGTGCAAAATTAAAAATGAATATTGCTCGTTGTAGTCTTTTTACTTCTTCGTTTTCTATCTCTTGAGCATGTATCTTTAAAGAAGAAAACAAAGCAATAAGACTCAGAAAAATTATAATGAAATTGGATTGTAAGATGGATATATTTTGATGTCTATATATCATAATCTAAGTAATAGTCGAAAATAATAATTGGATCCATTAACCCCAAATTGTTGTACTCGCCTGCTATATCTAAAACTACCTTCTTCGGTATTTGCGGAATGTGCATGTTTATCAGGATATACATTAAAAATATTATTGCCGCCAATCGTGCATTTTACAAAATCATTAATTTGATATGAAATTGCTGCATCTGTTACTATCTTAGGAGAAAATGTTTGATCTCTGGTCTCTATTTCTCCAGTAAAATCATTTACTACCCAATTAGCGGGGTTTCCATCATTAGGATGAATAAATTTGACTTTTCCGAAAAGCGAATTTATTAATTGAAACCTAAACTTATCCAACTCATACGATGCTAAAGAATTTACTTTATAACTTGGTTGTGCAGATTCTACTCTTGCAATTTCTTCTCTGTTAAAAAGTACTTCTTCCTGCCCTACTAAAGCTTGAGACACTTTAATTGGCCCTCTCACCTTAGTTTGTGTTAAGTTAGCACCTAGAGAGACATCAAATTCTCCTTCCCCCAATGTAGTTTTGTAAAATAATGACATATCCAAACCAGAAGTCCTTGAATCTATAGCATTGGTAAAAAATTGAGCTGCACCAACATCAAAGGGTTCTAATATATCCTCATAACCATTAGCAAATCTACCTGAGAGAACAATCCTATCTTTAATATTAATTAAATAATAATCAAAACTGAAAGTAACATTTTTATATAATTTTCCACTTACCCCTGCGCTTAAATGACTGGATAATTCTGGTTTTAATTTTCCTATATCAAATGCTTCTGCTGTTACTGCACTTTCATTATTAAAAGTACCAACTTGCATGCTCTCTCCATTAATAAATTGTGTGCTTATATTCTGAAAAAACACTTGATGAAGAGATGGAGCTCTAAATCCTGTAGAATACCCTGCTCTAATGCTAATTGCATCTTTAACCCTATATCTGCCTGATAATTTCCAAATAGCTTGTCCTCCAAAATCGTTATACGCTTCATATCTGGCAGCCGTTCTCACTAATAATTTATCGGTTAAATTTGCTTCAACATCTATATACCCTGAGCTATTTGTTCTAAAACGATTTAACTCATTCTCGGGTTGAAATCCTGGAAAAACCTGCGCTCCTACTATTCGTGGCAACTCTATTCCTTGAGTATTTGTATAGGTACTTCCTCCATTAACATAGGATGCTTCTTCTCCTGCTATAATTTGATAGTTTTCTACTCTTAATTCTGCTCCAAAAGCTATATTTACTCCGCTATACCAATCAAATGTTCTTGATATATCAAGATTAGTAGTATTCTGTTTATATAGAAACCCTCCTGCATAAAAAGTTCTGGGAGAAGTAACTCCCATAGAAGCATTATTAGAATTATTTACGGTGTAATCTAATCTATTTACTCCTATAGAATGACTAAAATCTACATCCCAATTATTTTTAATCCCAGTTATACCACCTGTAATTGCATCATCTTGAATATCTGTAAGAATTTCTGGAGAAAAGCCATTAGGAAACAATTCTAAAACGACTCTATCCTGATTTTTAGGAAATCTATAAAACCCTTTTGATTTACCTTCTCTATAATTTCTACCACCATGCATATAGAATGTAGCATAATCCGACATAGGTATTTCTCCATTAAACGATAGCGCAAGATTTTGTGTCTCTGCACTACCAATCTCCATTACTTGCTTACCTGAATACACATTTTGAGAAAATAAATTGTTTTGAGTAATTAATACCTGATCATTAGTAGTATCCTCAGTATATACAGTCCCCGTATAATCTCCTGCTCTGTTAACAGATTCCTTATCTCTATATTCTGCAGTTACATTAACATATCCTTCTTCTCCTATTTTTAGTCCAAAATTTGCCGAAGAATATATTTGGAGTCCATCGCCTTTTGTATTTACACCAACTCTATTATCTACCTGAATAATTTCTATCTGTTTTTTTAATATAATATTAATTACCCCAGCTATTGCATCAGAACCATATTGTGAGGTAGCACCATCTCGCAATATTTCAATACGTTCAATAGAAGCTATGGGTATTGCATTAAAATCTGTTCCTACAGATCCTTTACCAACGGTACCATTAACATTTAATAAAGAACTATTATGCCTTCGTTTACCATTAACCAATACGAGTACCTGATCGGGGCCTAAACCTCTAAGAGTAGCAGGATCCATATGATCTGTACCATCGGCTACGGTTTGATTTGTAGAATGAAAGGATGGTATCAAATAATGCAAAATATGAGTCAACTCTACCTGAGAAGAATTCGTTAGTTGCTGTGGTGATATAATATCTACTGCTGCTGTGTTTTTTAAAAGTGATTTTGGTTTAGCTCTTGATCCTAATGAAATTGGCTGATCGATAGAAAACCCGGTTTCTAGAACAAAATCAACTTTTATCGTATCTCCTACCTTTGCTGTTATCGATTTAGATACAGAAGTATACATAACGAATTCTGATGTTATTACATACTCTCCTTCATCTACATTAAAACTATAATTACCAATAATATCGGTGGTTGTGTTTTTGTCTGTACCCTCAATAAAAACTTTTGCTCCAGGTAAATTACCAAATTGATCAGAAACATTACCTGTTATAACTGCTCTTGACTGAGAAAAGACTCCAAAAACAATGCAAAAAAACAATACAAAAACAATTTGTGTCTTATACTGCTGTGATAAATTTTGAGGGCTTTTTTTTATCTTAATTTTAATAATGTCTGAATTTTAAAGTTGTATATAATTTGTTTTCAAATCTATTATAAATAATTGTATTACAAAACTATACCTTTTACAATTATTTCATCAAATCACTTAATTCATTACATACCTTAGAGTTTACATTATCATAATATGTAGTAACTATATTACAGACAATATTTTTTGAAAGCATTTTATCTCGAAACTCTTTGATTTCAGGAAAATTTTTCGCTTTTTTTATTTCTTCATTACTAAGCTTTGCTCCTATCATTAAAATAATAATGATAGATTTTTTTAATTCGCTATCTAGTTTCTGAAACTCTTTTAAAAATCCCCATCCATCCATAATTGGCATATTAATATCCAAAAAAAGTATTTCAGGTATTATTCCCGATTCTATATATTCAAGCGCTTCTTTCCCGTTTTTTGCAACTAGTATTTCCTCTACACACTCTGTTTTTTTAATTATTGTTTTATTAAAAAAATTAGTAGCATCACTATCATCTACTAAAAGAAACCGTTTCATCATTTCCATTCTTAACTATTTTTTTTGATCAGCCTTCCCAAAACAGATTTAATGTGTGTGTAAATTGTAGGATTATGAATACTTTGATAAGTCAACAGATTAGTATAAAGCTTACAATTCTGACATAATATATTGTTCATTTTATTTTTTAAGAAAAAAAACAAACATACGTCTAAACATCTATAACAAAACAACTTAAAAATTCAGTACTTTCATAAAAAAATTGAGAAACAGAATGTTGTTTTGCGTTTAAACGCAAAAATGTTCGATAAACAGACATTAATGAATATCTTTTGGTCAAAAATAGAGTAATTTCCTTACTTATAAACTGTATTTAATAAAATAATAGTAGAAAAATTATGTTTAAAAATATGTGAATTTTAATCTCTAAAAATGATTTTCTAAAACATCATCTAATAAGTTTAGAGATAACGGTTTATTAATAAAATCATCTACAGAATGATTCTTAGAAGAAGCTCTTACATCATCTGGATTAGAAGAAGTGGATAGTAAAATAACTTTAATACCATTTGTAACTTTGTTATCCAACTTGGAAAACTCATTTAAAAATTCCCAGCCATTCATTGCTGGCATATTAATATCTAAAAAAATAAGATCTGGCTTTGTTGCTTTATTATCCCCTACAGAAATCAAATATTCTAGTGCCGCCATACCGCTTTGCACTGTATTTACCTCTCTAAAACCTTCGTGTTTTGTTACCACTCTTTTGTTAAAAAAGTTTGTAGCCTTATCATCATCTATTAACAAGACACAATCAACTAATGTATTCATTTAATTTCCCAATTACAGTCAAATTAAATAAACTTAGTCGACATTACCATCACAAAACTAAATTTTATGAAATTGTTTTCGTTTAAAAGCTAATATGTACGTTAAACAGTTTTACATCATATATTGCCTATCCCAAATCTAGTTTTTTACTGAATCAATACAAGATAATATACAAAATACTAGTTTTTGAGTTCCTTTTAAGAAAGACTCTCAAAAATAACTGTAAATTTGAGGCACACCAGACTTCATCGGTCTGAAAATTACAGTTAGGGATATATGATTCAAAAATTAAAAAATAAATATAAAAGCGCACCTCTACGGTATGTTTTTTATACTCATATTAATGATATCCCTGACATTAATTGGGACTTGATTAATCCAAAAAAAAATATTTTTCTTTCCCTATCGTATCTAAAAACATTAGAACAAACACTTTCTAAAACTATTAGCTTTAGATATATTTTGTTTTATGATAAAGAAACTCCTGTTGGATTTGCAACAGCACAACTTATAAAATTTAACCCTGAACAATTAAAATTTCAAGAGTTTCCTTGTAAAATAAGTGATACTATAAAAAATACTTTATTTAAAAATACAGAAGTCGGAGTCTTAATTTGTGGAAATTTATTTTCTTGTGGTGAACATGGTTTTGTTTACAACCCAGATCTTGTATCTTCAATAATCATATTTGATACTTTATCAAATGCATTAAGCGAACTACGAAAATCTGAAAACTCAAATAAGCCCTCTTTTATATTGCTAAAAGAATTTTGGCCTTCATCTTTTGATCTAAGTATTTATAGTAAAGAACATGATTTTAGAGAGTTTAAAATTGATGCTAATATGGTTTTAAAAATACATTCTGACTGGCATACTTTTGATGATTATTTAGCCAGTATGAGATCAAAATTTAGAGCCCGTGCTAAAAATATTCTTAAAAAATCTGAAAAAATAACTAAACAGAATTTTACTACTGGGGATATTGATATCTACAAAGACGATATTAACACCCTTTATTTATCTGTTATTGAAAAAGCAGATTTTAAAATAGGAAAGTTAAATGCTTCTACCTTTAAAAGCTTAAAAAAAGAGCTAAATGACTCTTTTATTTTTACTGGTTATTTTTTGGAGCATAAATTAGTAGGATTTGCTACTTCATTTATACAAGATGATATAATCGAAGCTAATCATATTGGTATTGACTATGAATACAATACAAAATATGCGGTATACCAAAAAATGCTATATGATTACGTTACTCTGGCAATTAACAAAAAAGCACACGAACTTAGATTGGGAAGAACCGCAGAAACCATAAAAAGTTGTGTAGGTGCTAAACCTGTAGACATGAAACTATATGTAAGACACGGAAACTCTATCTCTAATACTCTTTTAAAGCCTTTAGTAGAGTTGATTTCGCCTAGTGAGCATGAAATAAGAAACCCCTTTAAAATACAATTAAAATAATGGATTCATTAACTCAAATTGTACTAGGAGCTGCTGTAGGAGAAGCTGCATTGGGTAGAAAAGTTGGCAATAAAGCTTTGCTTTGGGGGGCTATTGCAGGTACTATCCCCGATTTGGATGTATTATCCAAGCTTTTTGTAGATACTGTTACTGCAAACGAATTACACAGAGGTTTTTCTCACTCTATATTATTTTGTATTCTCGCTGCTCCCATATTAGGATGGGGAATTGCCAAAATTTATACTAATAAAGAAGCTAATTGGAAAGATTGGACAAAACTAATGTTCCTTGGTCTTTTTACCCACCCTATTCTCGATGCGTTTACCACTTGGGGAACACAATTGTTCTGGCCTTTTACATACAAAGTATCTTTTAAAAACATCTTTGTTGTAGATCCTTTATATACAGTACCGTTTTTAATTTTTGTGATTCTAGCAATGTTTTATAAACGCACACATCCTAAAAGAAGAACTTTTAATACTATTGGACTATATATTAGTAGTATATACATGATTATAACATTAGGATTAAAATGGTATACATACGGTGTGTTTCAAACAAATCTAGATAATCAACATATTCGCTATAAAGAAATACAAACCAAACCCACTCCTTTAAATAGTATTTTGTGGTCTGCTAATATAGAAACTAAAGATTCTTTTTTAATTGGTTACTATTCTTTATTAGACAAAGATACTGTAGTTACTTTTTCAGAATTCCCGAAAAACCACCATCTTCTTGGAACTATGAAAAATGATCCTCTGCTACCCAGACTAATTAAATTATCCGAAGGATGGTATACTATAGAAAAAAGTACCGATGGCAAACTCTTTTTTAATGATTTAAGATTTGGACAATTAGGAATGGGTAAAGAAGCCAGTCGATTTGTTTTTAGTTATGAACTGTTTTATAATGATAAAGGAGTTTTGGAAGCTAAAGAACGAGAAAGAGATATGGAAGAAGCTTCTCCTCTATTAAAAAAACTTTTTAGCAGAGTTTTAGGCAATACGTAAGCTTCTTGATTTTAATTTAAAATAGTATTGCCCTATTTTTACCAAATAAAATACAATAACCGTATAGAAAACAGTATTAAAACACCCCCTGTAATTTTAAAAAGCAAAGCCAATCTTTGTAAAGAAACAAACCTCTTCACCTTTTTAGACAAAAACACTTTTAAAAGGTCGGTTGTTAAAATACCCGCCAGAACCGCACTTATATAAATTAGCACCTCCCTATCCTCAGTAAATGTATACTGCCCATAGTTATACACTCCAACCCAAACAATAAACACAAAAGGGTTAAAAAAATTAACACTAAATCCTTTTAAGAAAAAACCAGAAAGTCTTTTAGGCTGGATAGAAAATGGTGACGCTAAGCTAACTTTTTTTAATACATAACTAACTCCCATTACAAAAAGTAAAATGCTACCAATACTCCCTATCCAAAATTGGTATTGCTGCACTAGTATAAAAGAAGACAAACCAAAGTAACATAATGCTACACAAACTATATCGCTAAAAATTATACCTAAAGCTACTGCTACTCCTGCTTTAAAACCATACTGAATACTACTATTTAATAGTAAAAAGAAAACAGGACCTATAAAAATGATCATTCCTAATCCTATAGCATATCCTTCTAATAAATACATCAACCTCTTTTTAACACTTTTATACTATTATCCCTTAACATTTACAACCAAAAACAGGAGTATCAAATATATAAATAACTAGATCATATCACTTTAATACATTTTAAAATATATTCAGAAGATAGCCCGTAAATTTAAGGAATAAACTTCTACTCAATTTTTGGTACTTTTTAATATCTATTTATATATTGCATATCAAATATTCACACATATGCACACTACATACAAAGTTGGAGTTGATAAAGATTTTGAGTTTGACCTTACAGATCAGGATATTTCAGAAATAAATTCTATAAAAAACTCAGATACCTCTTACCATATACTCTACGACAACAAGTCTTATCATGCAGAGATTGTACAATCAGATTTCACTTCTAAAAAATATTCTATAAAAGTTAACAATACTACCTATCAGGTTTCTATAGCTAATGATTTGGATCTTAGAATTGCAGCAATGGGATTTTCTGTAGGTTCTTCAAAACAAATAAATACCATTAAAGCTCCTATGCCAGGTTTACTATTAGACATACAAGTAAAAGTTGGACAAGAAGTTAACGAGGATGATCCTTTACTTATTCTGGAAGCTATGAAAATGGAAAACCTTATTCTTTCGCCCAGAAATGGTGTTATTAAATCCATTTCGGCAACCAAAGGAGATGCTGTAGACAAAGGACAATTGTTAATCGAATTCGAATAAACGCTAGTTAAGCATAGTATAGAGCCATAGGCTTTAAGTTAAAATAGTAATTAGCAAATTCTACACCCGTATTTTACTTAGTTAAAGTATAATGAAGGGTACAGAACAAAAAATAAACAGATGAAAAAAATATTAGTTGCTAACAGAGGTGAAATAGCAATTCGAGTAATGACTACTGCTCGTAAAATGGGAATCAAAACCGTTGCTATATACTCTACCGTAGATAGAAATGCACCACATGTAAAATTTGCTGATGAAGCCGTATGTGTAGGCGAAGCACCTTCTAATCAATCCTACTTATTAGGATCTAAAATCATTAAAATTGCCAAACAATTACAGGTAGATGCCATACACCCGGGATATGGTTTTTTAAGTGAAAATGCCGACTTTGCAGAAGAAGTAGAAAAAAATAATATTATTTTTATCGGTCCCAAATCCAAAGCCATAAAAGTAATGGGTAGCAAATTAGCAGCAAAAGAAGCTGTTAAAGCCTATGATATCCCTATGGTTCCTGGTATTGATGAAGCCATTACCGATGTTGCTAAAGCAAAATCTATTGCCACAAAAATAGGATACCCTATTTTAATAAAAGCCTCTGCAGGAGGTGGCGGAAAAGGAATGCGAGTGGTAGATGAAGAAAAAGATCTCGAGTCCCAAATGAATCGTGCTATTAGCGAAGCTACCTCGGCATTTGGAGACGGATCTGTATTTATTGAAAAATATGTAGCATCCCCCAGACATATAGAAATACAAGTAATGGCAGATAGTCATGGCAATGTAGTACATCTTTTTGAAAGAGAATGCAGTGTACAACGACGACACCAAAAAGTAGTAGAAGAAGCCCCTTCTGCGGTGCTAACCCCAGAACTACGTACCAAAATGGGAGAAGCAGCCGTAAAAGTAGCCAAAGCATGCGATTATCTGGGAGCAGGAACTGTAGAGTTTCTTTTAGATGAAAAGCATAATTTCTACTTTCTCGAAATGAATACCAGACTACAAGTAGAACATCCTGTTACCGAACTTATAACAGGAACCGATTTGGTGGAACTACAAATAAAAGTTGCCAGAGGAGAAAAACTGCCAATACAACAAAAAGATTTACATATACAAGGGCATGCCTTAGAACTGCGTGTATATGCCGAAGATCCAATAAATGATTTTTTACCCAGTGTAGGACATCTCGACACTTATAGTATTCCTGAAGGAAAAGGAATTAGAGTAGATAACGGGTTTGAGCAAGGTATGGATATTCCTATCTATTATGATCCAATGCTATCTAAACTAATCACCTACGGAAAAACCAGAGAAGAAGCTATACAATTAATGATTCAGGCTATTGACAACTATGTGGTAGAAGGAGTACAAACCACACTACCATTTGGTAAATTTGTATGTGAACATGAAGCATTTCGATCTGGAGATTTTGACACCCATTTTGTAAAAAAATACTATACTCCCAATATCCTGAAATCAGCAACCCAACAAGAAGCAAAAATAGCTGCATTAATAGCTTTACAACAATACATCGAAGATCAAAAAACCCTACGTATACCAACACTATAAGTATTATGGAATCAAAAATTAAAACGTTACAAGATAAAATTGCGCAAGCAAAATTAGGTGGAGGAGAAAAACGTATAGAAAAACAACATCAAAAGAAAAAATTAACCGCACGAGAGCGCGTAGAATATTTATTAGACGAAGGATCTTTTGAAGAAATTGGTATTTTGGTAACCCACCGTACTACAGATTTCAACATGGATAAAGAAATTTATTATGGGGATGGTGTCGTTACTGGCTATGGTACCGTAAACGGAAGATTGATCTATATTTTTGCACAAGACTTTACCGTTTTTGGAGGAGCTTTGTCTGAAACCCATGCCGAAAAAATTTGTAAAGTAATGGATATGGCTGTGCAAGTAGGTGCGCCAATCATTGGTCTTAATGACTCTGGCGGAGCAAGAATTCAAGAAGGAGTTCGATCTTTGGGTGGGTATGCCGATATTTTTTATAAAAATGTACAAGCATCTGGTGTTATCCCACAAATCTCTGCTATTATGGGGCCTTGTGCCGGTGGTGCCGTTTACTCTCCTGCAATGACGGATTTTACAATGATGGTAGAAGAAACCAGTTATATGTTTGTAACCGGTCCTAATGTAGTAAAAACAGTAACGAATGAAGAAGTTACCTCTGAAGAGTTGGGAGGAGCCAGTACACACTCTACAAAATCGGGGGTAGCACATATTACCTCTGCCAATGATGTAGAATGTCTAGAAGATATTAAAAAACTACTAAGCTACCTGCCACAAAGCAATAAAGAGCTTCCTAAAAAAATAGAATACACCTTACAGGATGAAGTAAGAGAATCCTTATCCTCTATTGTGCCCGATAACCCTAATAAACCGTATGATATGCACGAGGTAATCGGCGGGATTATCGATACCGATTCTTTTTATGAAATTCATAAAGACTATGCCGAAAACATTATTGTAGGTTTTGCCCGCCTGGGCGGAAGAAGTATTGGGATCGTAGCCAATCAACCACAGTTTTTAGCAGGAGTATTAGATGTAAACAGCTCTAAAAAAGCAGCTCGATTTACACGTTTCTGCGATTGTTTTAATATCCCATTATTAGTATTAGTAGATGTGCCAGGATTTTTACCCGGTACCGATCAGGAATGGAACGGTATTATAGTACACGGAGCCAAACTTTTATACGCATTAAGTGAAGCTACAGTGCCGAAAGTAACTGTTATTACTCGCAAAGCCTATGGTGGTGCTTATGATGTAATGAACTCTAAACATATTGGTGCAGATCTTAACTTTGCATGGCCATCTGCCGAGATTGCTGTAATGGGTGCCAAAGGAGCCAGCGAAATTATTTTTAGAAGAGAAATACAAGCTGCACCAGATCCCGAAGCCAAACTAGCAGAAAAAGAAGCAGAATATGCCGAAAAATTTGCGAACCCATACCGTGCAGCACAACGTGGATTTATAGACGAAGTAATTTTGCCAAAAGATACCCGTAGAAAACTAATAAAAGGATTTAGTATGCTAGAAAACAAAATGGTTAATCGACCAGATAGAAAGCACGGCAATATCCCTTTATAAAAAAATAAACACAAGTCTTGTTTCCCTAAAAAACATTTTACCAAAAACAGTTATAAACTTAAGTTTATAACTGTTTTTTTATTGCCTCTCTGGTTATGCCAATTATGGTATTTCAAAATAACCTGTACTTTATTCGTTTATCTTCCTCTCACACCTCTTCTCCCTTACAAAAGCACTCCATTTTGCCTTAGCAATCTTTTTTATTTCTATAAAAATCAAAAATAATTTCCGTAGTGTTAAAAAATGAAACTACTATGTACTATTCTTGTACTCTATTATAAGACACACGTACTTCTCGACATCCCATAGAGATTCGTTGTCTTTTATGCCTGCTTTATACCATAAAATGGGCAAAACCTAGTATTAATTTTTAATTATTTATTGTATGTCAAAACAAAATTATGACCACAAGTTTATGGTATTAGATGCCATAGCAACAAACGATGCAAAAGCTCCTAATATGCCTGTAGACTCAGCATTACAAGAAGCCGAAGACCTTTACATCTGGGCAGATGCAGATAAAGATGCCCTGCTTAAAAACTCTGGATTAGATTGGGAGCAATTTGTTGTAGATATCCCTGTTCGGGCAGGAGCATTGCGCCATGCACAATCACTATGGGTAAAAGAACGCTATAGCCAAGAAGAGGCTAACAAAATCTGGAAAGAAGAATCTCCTAAAGCATACGAACTTAGAGATGATTTGCTCGATGATTTTAGGTATGCATTTAGAAAACGTAATGATCTTTTGGGGCGAGTTAAAGAAATCTATAACGGAAACGGAGATGCAGATATGATACAGGATCTTAGTGATCTTAGCGTTTTAGGAAAAAGTAATACCGAAGAGCTTATCGCTGCAAAATTTAAAATGAAAAACTTGAATATTGCTGCCGAATTATCGAATAATCTAGCAGAAATGCTTGCTAAAGCCAATGGTGCTACTCTAGAAAACTCAAAAGCAAAAGTAATACGAGACAAAGCTTTTACACATCTAAAAGAAGCTACAGACGAGGTGCGAGAAGCAGGTAAATATGTGTTTAAAAAAGATCCTGTACGCTATAGAGGATATACTAGCAGGTACAATAAAAAGTAACCACAATACTATATATAAAAAGTATACTGGTTAGGGATGTACTGGGTATATAACAGTCATTTCTAATAGTATTCTTTTATTATACAGCTATACTTTAGCAACTCCCGGCGCTCTTTATTTGCTTCCTTGCCGCATGTACACTCATCCCGGCAGCAGGGAGACATCAAAGTAGTGCCGGGACTGTATACCAACCTGCCGGGATCGATCAAACCACTTACGGGACAGGTAATCCTACTGCCGGGAAAGGGTATGCCACCTACGGGAAGGGTAAGCCTACTGCTGGGAAAGGGTATACCACTTACGGGAAGCATTTTTTAGTGCTGGGACAAGGTATATCCCTTACGGGAAACGTTTTTTAGCACCAATAAAGATGTATCTACTAGGATTATAGCTATAAAAGAGTCCTATCAAAGCTACTATTCATTTTGAAAATACCCTATAAGATTTTAACTTGCCACCAGAATTAACCCTACTAAATAACAATAGTTTCCCTAGCTATGAACAATCGAAAAATTACCAAATATGCAATCTATACCGTTGCTGTTTTATGCGCAACTTTAATTAATGAATTTATTATAAAGTATGTAAAAAAGCATGTAGATCAACAAGGATATATTTTAGTACTAATAGATATGTTAATTGTAGTATTAATCTTTGCCCCTGCTTTTGCTTTAGTATCTAATTATACCAAAAAATTATCCAAAGCTTATTTAAAGACTTCTAAAAAGATGTCTAGTAATAATAATGGAATTCTACTAGGGTTTATAGTAGCTATAATTATATTATTTATACTATTTGCCAGTCTAAGACATAATATTAGTGTAATAAGGGACCTAAAAGCTTTGCTACCATAAAAAATTAATATAAAAATAGTTACTCCTTTAATCTACCGTAACAAAACACCTTTTTCTATTGGTATTTTATTATAAATGAAATATATACTTCTAAGCTATAAATAATTTTAAGTTACTCCAAAATCTGTTAGATTTGTAAGAAATATAATGGATATATGTGTACTGGTACACATACTCTATTGTTGGGTACAATTAAAACGAAAACATTTATGCCATCAAATTCCTATATTAATTTTCTTCATATTAGAATTGATGTTCTGAAATTAATCGAAACTCATACATTTTACACTAACAATAAGCGTGGTCGAAAAAACTTAGGTCATTTGACAAGGAGTGCTGTAGTTATGTTATGTGCAGCTTGGGAAAGATATAATGAAGACTTATTATTAGAAACGATAGATGAAATTTGTGCAGATATTACCGATATAAATCGGTTAAACAATGAAATAAAAAAGACAATAAGTGAAAAAGTTAAATCGGATAATCATAATACAAAACCTATTGAATTAGCAGGAGACGGGTGGAAAGAAGTATGGAGAAATTATGCAGAAGAAGAAACTAAACTATTGAACACGCCTAAAGGAGATAAACTGAGAAAATTATATTTGACCTATCTAGGTATAACCGATTACACTAGATTATGGACAGTAAATAACTCAACTGAAATAGACCGTTTTGTTACCGACAGAGGTAATATCGCTCATAATGGAAATAAAGCTTCTTATATTAGAATGAGTAAACTCAGAACATATCAAGATTTAGTTATGAATAATGTCATAAATATAGATTCAAATATGGCGGACATAATACAAACAACAACAGGTTCAGCAAAATTGCCTTGGGAAAAAGACTATCACAAAGATTTATCAAAATATTAATTTCGAATGGGAAAATTTCAAATAAGACAAACAGCAAATGGGCTATACTATTTTAACCTAAAAGCAGCAAATGGAGAAATAATATTAAGTAGCGAAGGATATACAAGCAAACAAGGCTGTCTTAATGGAATAGAATCTGTGAAATATAATTCGCGTGAAGATGGAAATTATATTACAAAAACATCTTCAAACGGAAAATATTACTTCAATTTAAAAGCTCGAAACGGAGAAATTGTCGGAACAAGTGAAATGTACAATACAAAACAAAGCCTATTAAACGGAATTGAATCTGTAAAAACGAATGCTTCGAATGCACCAATAATCTAAAATAACTGTACCCAATCGTGTAGATGGCTCCGCCATCATTAGATAGCGGAGTGCACCTCACACACCACCTGCCATACGGGTCTCGTAACAGGCGGTTCACCAAATCGAAGTTTGCTCCTTATTTAAGTAGTCAATTATAGGAACGTATCCTTTTCTTTTGAGTCTGGATATGGTAATGGTAGTACCTAGTATAGGACTTTGAGCTACTGCCCAACCTCCCATTCGGGTTCGACTCCAAGCATAGGCTTGTCCATGTTTAATCCCTAATCGGATCAGGTTCTTACGTTTTCTCTCCTCCCTGCTTCAGCCGGCTCAATCAAAGTGTTCACTGCATACCACACAGTAAACCAGCTTGTGACTTACTAATGGTTCAATAAGACTGCCCTGAGCAAGACCGAAGGGTAACCACTGCCCATAAAAGACTTGCACCCTATAGATGAATTATTTATCTTCGATAAATAAAAGATCCCCATACTAGGCACACATATTATATATAAAATCAGAGAAAAGTTTAGTGCCAATCGAAAGGTCATTCCTTTTTGCAATGGCCCTATATTTTTATAAATTAAACAAGAAATAAAAATGCGCAGATAGATCAATTGGTTTAGGCTTGCTTGTCTTGCTCCGATTCATATATTTGGCGTTACCTGCAAGCCGGAAAAACCACAGCACGTTCAAGCTACTTTTGGTTTTATCTGAAGCTCAAATCCAACACTAAAAAAACAAAAAGAGCTTTCACTTCCCCACCGCCACCTGGATAAAATTGTGAATAAAAAATATTAAAATCAACTAATCGGAATAATAAACTTTATTACCTTGTTTGGTTAAACAAGAAATAATGATGAAAGAAAGAATTGACATAGAAAACATTGATGGACAACTATTTGAAACAAAAGTAGTTGACCTAGACAATTCCAAACCAGCTTCTTTTACGCATTATTTACATAACCATAAGAATGGAGTTTCTCAATTTTACAAAAAAGATGCACTTTCTTATGTGAAAGAAATTCTTAAAAAAGAATATCCCACAGAAAAAATCACAAATCAAATAGCGGAAGAAGCTCTTCGATATTTGATTTGTGACCTCAATAAATCTGTTCCTTTTCCAGCACCAGAAAAACCGAAATTCAAATTTATTGACCTTTTTGCAGGAATTGGTGGATTTCGTTTAGCTCTTCAAAATCTTGAAGGCAAATGTGTTTTCACAAGCGAATGGGACAAATATTCAAAACAAACTTATAAAGCCAATTTTGGAGAAATTCCTTTTGGAGATATAACAAAACCTGAAACAAAAAATTATATTCCAGACAATTTTGATGTGCTCTGTGCAGGTTTCCCTTGTCAAGCCTTTTCGATTGCAGGGAGACGTGGAGGATTTGAAGATACAAGAGGAACACTATTTTTTGACGTAGCAGAAATCATAAAGAAAAAACAACCAAAAGCAATTTTTCTCGAAAATGTAAAAGGATTAAGAAATCACGACAAAGGAAAAACTTTGGCAACTATTTTAAATGTACTTCGAGAAGATTTAGACTATTATGTTCCAGAACCTCAAATTATTAATGCCAAAGAATTTGGTGTTCCGCAAAATCGAGAGCGAATTTTTATAGTTGGATTCCACAAAGATACTGGTATCAAAGATTTTGAATATCCAAAACCAACCAATAAAGAAAGAGTTTTAGAAGATGTTTTAGAACAAAATGAAGTTTCAGTTAAGTATTATCTTTCAACAACTTACATAGATACATTAAGAAAACATAAAGCAAGACACGAAAGTAAAGGAAACGGATTTGGCTATGAAATAATACCAAATGATGGAACTGCAAATGCTGTTGTTTGTGGAGGAATGGGAAGAGAAAGAAATTTAGTTTTTGATGATAGGTTAACAAATTTCAAACCTGTAACTAATATTTCTGGAGAAGTAAACCGAGAAGGAATTAGAAAAATGACACCTCGAGAATGGGCAAGATTACAGGGCTTTCCAGACAATTTTAAAATAGTAGTTTCAGATGCACAAGCATACAAACAATTCGGGAATTCAGTTGCAGTTCCAGCAATTCAAGCAACTGCCGAAAAAATAATAGAAAAACTTAGCTGCAAATGATAACAGGAAATAAAGGAGAATGGAGCGAAATTTATGCCCTTTTTAAATTATTAGGCGACAAACAATTATTTCTTGGAAACAAAGACATTGAAAAGTTAGAAGGTTTAGTTTATCCAATCATCAAAATACTTCGTAGCGAAAACAACGGTAATTTTGAGTATTCTATTCAAGATGAGATTATTTTAGTTTCGGGTAATGAAGAAGTTTTGAAAATCCCAATTTCAGAATTTAAAGACAAAGCTCTTTTTCTCTTAAACGCAATCAAGAAAAATAAGGAAAGGACTTTTTCCGTTCCAGAAATTGAGATGTTTATGCAATCAATAAACTGTATTTCACTAAAAGCTAGTTCTTCTGCAAAAACTGATATTACAATTGTTGTTCACGATCAAAGAACAAATCAACAACCAACATTAGGATTTAGCATAAAATCTCAACTTGGTAGTCCTTCTACTCTACTAAATGCTGGTAAAACGACAAATTTTATCTATAAAATAAATGGCTCAATAGAACATCAAGAAATCAGTAGAATAAATTCTTTAATAGTAAAAAGAGGAAAAAAAGAGTCAGCAGATTTGAAAGGACGAGTAAAAGCTATTTTAAAAAACAAATGCTCTTTAGATTTTCATAGAGCTCAAAAACCAATATTCTCAAATAATCTTGTTTTAATTGATAGTTTACTTCCAGAGATTTTATCACAAATCGTTTTTGATTTTTATTCGAGTGAGTTCTCACATTTGACAGATTTGGTTAATAAAACAGCAGACAAAAATCCATTAAACTTTGATATAGAGAACGAACATAAGTTCTATGAATATAAAATAAAACGATTCTTAACAGATGTTGCGTTAGGAATGATGCCTTCGAAAGTTTGGACAGGAAAATATGATGCGACAGGTGGATATTTAATTGTAAAAGAAAATGGCGATGTTCTTTGCTATCATATTTATAATAGAAATGAATTTGAAGATTACTTACTCAATAACACAAAACTAGAGACAGCAAGTTCTACTCGACACGGGTTTGGTGAAATTTACGAGGAAAACGGAAAATTGTATTTTAACCTGAATTTACAAATTAGGTTTACTAAATAGCCAACGCCAAAAGCCATACACATTTACAATTTGCTTCAGCCAACACACAAGCCAAAAATTGCAAAAGAGTATGTCTTTACCAACGCTAGCAATCTTGCTATAAGAAAAGCCAGCAGGTAATCGTGTAGACGGCTCTCCCCATAATTGAGAAGAGTGCACCTCTCACAGCTCTACTGAGTTACTCGAAGTACCACCGTATCCTTCTACAATCTCAGGACAGACCATACGGGTCTCGTAACAGGCGGTTCATCAAATCGAAGTTTGCGCTTTATTTATGTAGTCTATCCTAGGAACGTATCCTCTTCTTTTACCTCTGGATATGGCAATAGTATTACTTAGTGTAGGACTTTGAGCTACTGCCCAACCTCCCATTCGGGTTCGACTCCAAGCATATGCTTGTCCATGTTTAATCCCTAATCGGATCCGATTCTTACGTTTTCTCTCCTCACTGCTTCAGCTGGCTCAATCGAAGTGTTCACTGCATACCACACAGTAAACCAGCTTGTGACTTACTAATGGTTCAATAAGACTGCCCTGAGCAAGACCGAAGGGTAACCACTGCCCATAAAAGACTTGCACCCTATAGATGAAGCAAGAATTTAAGGAAAAATGATTGATTCTATTTGGAGTTGGTGGGGCATTATCTTAATTTAAGATTCTAAAAATTTTGAACCGTACGTAATAAATCATAACTATGAAACGAACATTACAATACTTATTTTGCCTAGTTATACCTGTCTTTTTTACATTTTCTTTATCTGCACAAAAGATGGAAGAAAGTATTAAAGAATCCAGTATAGAAACAGATTTTACCGACCGAAAAGCTATCATTGAGACAATTGAAAATTTTTATATAGGTGACCATACAGGGAGTATAAAGCATAAAAAACTCTCAATGCATGAAAAGGGCGCTTATAGATATGTTAATAAAGATGGAAAATATTCAGAAAGCCTTTTTCAATTGGATTCAGATAACGCAGATACAAATTACAAAGAGGAATTACTCAGTATTGAAATTTACGATAAACTTGCCTTGGCTAGACTTAGACTTGATCAATTTCGAACGGAGAAGCCTGAATACAAATTAATGATATTACATAAGGCTGACGGTAAATGGAAAATCACCAGTATTAATTGGGGCTTCGGAATTACGCATTAAAATTTGAAAACTATTAACGTGAGTTCGACGTAAGGACTTAGTTTTAAAAAGCCGTCAAATTGAGTGATTTTTCATAGTGAAACGGAGAAAAATTGTATCGAAATTAGGCTTTTGCTTAAAAATTTACTTGTCTTCGATACAATTTTCTATCAAAAATCACTCTGACTGACGTAAATTTTCTTACACCGAACTCACGTTATTAATGTATTTAAAGTTCTAGATGGAATTCATCTTTACTTCTATATTGGAAAGGCCACTTATTTAACTTGTGTAAACTATGTTCTTTAATGAACATTAAAAACGAACTCTATAAGAATGAAATCTATCCCGGTAAGACATTTAAATAGTATTCAAAAAGAACCAAACCTATTGGGTAATTTCACTATAAAAGATCTTCAAAAACTACTCGATGGAAAAAATATGATTCATGAACTTCACAGGCACGATTTTTATTTCATTTTAGTAGTAAAGAAAGGTTTTGGAAACCACGAAATAGATTTTATTGGTTATGATGTAACCGATTATTCAGTTTTCATTGTTCGCCCAGGTCAAGTGCATAAGTTAGAATTAAGTAGTAAAAGTATTGGTTTTATGATTCAATTTAATTCTGAATTCTATTATCCGATTGAAAAAGCTCTACATATTTTATTGCAAAAGGCAAGTGCTAAAAACTTTTATCAATTAGAAAAAGATAGTTTTTCAAGAGTGAATGTATTATTAATTTCAATTTTTAATGAATATATAAACAGACCCGAGGAATATAAAGAAGTAATAAAATCTAATCTTCAAATTTTCTTTATAGAGTTAAAAAGATTGAGAAATGTGGGTTATGAAGAGTCTAAGAATAAAGACTTCTATATTCAGAAACGTCTTGAAAGTTTTTTGCAGCTTTTAGAGATTAATATCTCAAATAAAAAGCAGGTATCACAATATGCAGACATGTTAAATCTATCTAATTATCAACTAAATGCAATAACAAAAAAGACACTTGGAAAAACTGCTTCAGAACTTATAAACGATCAAATTATATTAGAATCCAAAAGATACCTTTTAGCAACATCTAATCAAGTAAGCCAAATAGCATATCATTTGGGTTATGAGGATGTTTCATATTTTATTCGGTTTTTTAAAAAACATACAAAATATTCTCCAGAAGCATTTAGGCAAAAACTTAAATAAGTCCTACTCTACTTCATTTTTATCCTAGCATACAACTTCAGCAAAACATTAGTTTTACACCAGATAAATCAAATACAATTATGAAAAAAGGTGAATTAAAATACCAGGAATTTTGGAATGAAAGATATCAAAAATCCGATTTTGCTTATGGTAAGGAACCAAACATGTTCTTTAAAGAGCAATTACAAAAACTAAAAATAGGTTCAATATTAATGCCTGCGGATGGAGAAGGTCGTAATGGTGTATTTGCTGCAAAATTGGGTTGGAATGTTACCGCAACCGATTTGAGTATTGAAGGTAAAAATAAAGCTGAAAAATTAGCCGAAGAGCTAGGTGTTTCTCTAAGATATGTTGTTGGAGATTTAGAAAAACTTAAGTTTGAAAGAGAATCATTTGATGCTATAGCTTTAATTTATGCCCATTTTTCACCTTGGAAGATTTCTACGATTCATCAAAAATTAAAAACACTTCTTAAACCTGATGGTGTTATACTATTTGAAGCTTTTAGTAAAAAACATTTAGATTTTCAAAAAACCAACCCAAAAGTTGGAGGGCCTAAAGATTTGGATATGTTGTTTTCGATAGAGCAAATACAAGAAGATTTTCCTGATTTTGAAGTCCAAATATTAGAAGAAAAAGAAGTGTTTTTAAATGAGGGTGAATTTCATTACGGAACTGGAAGCGTTATTCGATTTGTTGGTAAGAAAAGATAGTTTTAAAAATGATAAAACCACGGATAATATTTCTTTTAGTTTTATTATTTTTAACATTAAAATACAAAAGGCAGACCAGTTTAATTCATGGTAGTATTATAAGAATAAAAAAATCTCGTGTATAGCAGTTTCTTAAATAGGAATTTTCTCTTTATTTAAGTAGTCAACCATAGGAACGTATCCTTTTCTTTTAAGTCTAATAATAGTAATAGTTATTTCTCCATAAAGATTTTAACCCTTTGGGCGTTCATGTAAATGAACTATATTTACCATTAAAGGCAAACAAATTTCGTAAACTCTATGGATCAAATAGTTTCGATACATAAAACAATTTAATCAACCACACTAAGAATCGGTCTACTACAACATTGATAATACATTACAAAGAACTTTTTTAATACTATAAAGCTTACATATAAAATGATTGAAAAAAAAGTAATTAGTTCTATCCAAAAATTATCTTCTTCTATAATTAAAAATTCGATTGATCCTATTCAAGCTGAAAACAGTTTAAATGAAATTCAATCACATTTTCAACAAATTACTAATATTACTGGATATGACGTTACTATTGCGCACATGGCTGCAATTCCTGCTGCCAAAGGCAAGGCATTAGGACTAAACTTTGCTGCACAATGTTTACTTGATTATAAAAGAACTACAAAATTTTTAAAGGCAATTATTTCGATCATCGTAGAAAAGCAAAAAAAGCAACCAGGGAAATTGATAAATATATTTTATGCAGGATGTGGTCCTTATGCCCCATTTATAACTTTAGTGGCACCCCTGTTTCAACCAGAAGAGATACAATTTTCGTTATTAGAAATTAATAAAAACTCAGTAGAGTCTGCTAAAAAACTAATTAATTCACTAAAATTATCTAACTATATTAAAGAATTCTATTTAGCAGATGCTGTGACTTTTAAGGTTCCCGATCCCGACTCGTTTCATATTCTCATTAGCGAAACATTGGATGCTATGTTATATAGAGAATGCTATGTTCCTATTTTATTTAATTTGCTCCCTCAATTCAACAAAGACATTATATTGGTCCCAGAAAATGTATTAATTGATCTATCTTTCTTAACTGATTCTAAACAAAATTCAGATTATAAAGAATATGAAATTGGAACTATCATAAATGTACGTGAGTCTGTATCGCATTATGCTAATTCAAATCTAATTCCTTCTAAACTACCAGATAAAAAAATTGATTTAACATCACTGGATATAGATATTTATAAAAAAGTATTATTAGACACCAAAGTTCATATACATAAGGATATTTGGTTGTACAGAAATGAATCGTCATTAACGATACCTCATGAATTTATGTTAGAACAACCTTTTTTATATAGTTCTGCTATTTTTACTTATTTCATAGAACCCGAAATAGAATTGAAATGTAGATTTGAATAGTGTAAAACCTGAGTGCTTTGGTTTCAGGATCAATACCTTTTCTTATTTCTTATGGTGCTAAATTTTTATGTATTTAATGAAATTACAAAAAGTACTATAAAAAGCAACCCCCAGTGGTTAACAACTCCTCTGAGGGTCTAAGCCGAAGCAAAAAATTAAACTAACTCAACTTACACTCAATTAAACTGCTCCAGCTTCTCTTCTATATTTTTAAGACATAGGTTATTAATACTACCTATATGACTATGTTTTGTGTTTTTTTCTGGTTTATAAGTACCGTTTTCGATATCTAACCCAATTTTTATGTAAGCATCTCTAAAAGACATACCTTTCATAACCAGTTCATTTAAAGTATCTACGCTAAATAGATAATCATACTTAGTATCTTCTAAAATATTTGTGTTTATACGCACATTTTTTAAAGCATACATTGCCATTTCTATAGATGCTTTTAAATCTTGAATAGCAGGTATAATACCTTCTTTTAGTAATTGTAAATCTCTATGATAACCGCTTGGCAAATTATTCGTAAGCAAGCTTAACTCATATGGTAATGCCTGAATTTTATTACATTTTCCTCTTATTAATTCAAAGACGTCTGGGTTTTTCTTATGTGGCATAATACTGGACCCAGTAGTAAATTCTGATGGAATGCTCATAAAATCAAAATTTTGACTCATATACAAACATACATCCATTGCCATTTTAGATAAAGTACCTGCTACACTACTCATTGCAAATGCGGTTGATTTCTCAGATTTCCCACGACTCATTTGTGCAGCCACTACATTGTATTTTAATGTTTTAAACCCTAATTCTTTGGTAGTGAATTCTCTATCTATAGGAAATGAACTACCATAACCTGCAGCACTTCCTAATGGATTTTGATCTACCACTTGTAATGCCGCATCCACAAAATACAGATCGTCTATAAAACTCTCTGCATAAGCAGAAAACCATAATCCAAAGGAGGATGGCATTGCTATTTGCAAATGTGTATATCCAGGAAGCAGAACCTCCTTATATGCATCTGCATTGATTAATAATTGTTGGGATAATTTTTTTATTAAAGATCTAATTTGGTTTAGTTCATCTTTTAAATATAAATGCATTGCAACCAAAACCTGATCATTTCGGGATCTTGCAGTATGAATTTTTTTACCAGCTTCTCCTAGCCGATTTGTCAATTCAAATTCTATTTTAGAATGCACATCTTCGAATTGATTTTCTATCACAAAAGTCCCTTTTTCTATTTTCTTTAACAATATATTCAATTCTATGTTAATTCCCAAGATATCTTTATCAGAAAGTAACTCTATCTTGTGTAACATTTTTGCGTGTGCCAACGTAGCTTGTATATCATATTTAGCTATAACCAAATCTAGTTGTCTGTCGTTACCTACAGTAAATATATCGATTTTCTGATCTGTTGGCAATCCTTTATCCCAAAGTTTCATCTTTTATATTTTTGCTTTTTGCTCTTATTTATACTTTGTCTAAATTTCTAAAAAATCTATATTAAAGTATATTTATACTATTTTTTCTAAAATTTTTATATAAAATTCTACTCCTTCCCTGATTTCTTCAACATAAATAAATTCGTCTGCAGAATGAGATCTTGTTGAATCTCCTGGGCCTAATTTTAAAGAAGGGCAACTTAATACAGATTGATCGGATAAAGTAGGAGATCCATACGTGATTCTTCCTAGGTTAATTCCTGATTGTACAATAGGATGTTCTTTGGGTATTGAAGAAGAACTTAAATCTAAGGATCTTGGTTTGACTATAACATTTTCAGGCATTTCTCTTTTTATAATCTCCAATATTTCTTCATTTTTATACGCATCATTTACTCGTATATCTACTACAAAATCACAGCTTGCAGGTACTACATTGTGTTGTTTACCTGCGTTGATTTGTGTTACCGTCATTTTTACTTCACCTAAAACATCAGACACCTTTTGAAACTTATATGTTTGAAACCATTGTATCACTGGTAAAGCATTATAAATTGCATTATCTTTATTTGGATGCGCAGCATGACTAGCGGTTCCCTTTACAGATACTTCTATCACCAAAAGTCCTTTTTCTGCAATTGCCAATTGCATTAATGTTGGTTCTCCTACAATAGCAAATTCAACATTTTTGAGATACTTTAACACACTTTTTAAACCTAAAGGACCACTACTTTCTTCTTCTGCAGAGGCGACTATTACAAAATTATATTTTAGGTTTTCTTTTGTATAAAAATAAGTGAATGCAGCCATAAGTGAAACCAAACAACCACCAGCATCATTGCTACCCAAACCAAATAACTTATCTTCTACTATGGAAGCTTTAAACGGATCCTTGGTATAATTTCCGTTTGGTTTTACTGTATCATGGTGAGAGTTTAATAAAATAGTAGGCTTAGAGGCATCAAAATATTTATTATACCCCCATATATTATTGTTTTCCCTTTCAAATGGGATGCTATTGGTTGTAAACCATTCTTCTATTAACAAAGCTGTTTTTTCTTCTTCAGAAGAATAAGAAGGTGTTTCTATCAATTTCTGCAAAAGTTCAATGGCCTGATTTGTAAGGTTTTTAATTTTTGTATCAGAAAGTATTTGAGTTCGTGAGTTATCAAGTGCCTTGTCCTCATTGTTATCTGTTTGCAAGTTATATGTATCCTTCTCTAATTTTTTCATTTTTTCATTTTTAAAACTCGTTATCTTCTCTGTCAACAACTTTATGTATCGAGTTACTCATAAACTCAATGTAGTGTGTTTGGTTGTATTATTTTTTATAAACTCTACATTAGCAATATGTACTTTACTTACTTTTTTCTGTAATGCATCAAAGCAATTTTGAAGCTTAGGAAGCATCCCATCTACAATTATCTCGTTATCTCTTAATTGCCCATATTTTTCTAAATTAATGTGTTCTATTACAGATTCTTTATCTTCTATATTTTCTAAAACTCCTTTTAACTCAAAACAATAATACAACGACACCTCGTAATCCATACTCATTGCCGAAGCAATTTCAGAAGCTACAGTATCTGCATTTGTATTTAACAATTGTCCATTCCCATCATGCGTTACTGCACAAAAAACTGGTATTATATTTTGCTCTAAAAATATTTTTAAGATCCTATTATCTACCTTAATAACATCCCCCACATATCCATAATCCACAAATTGCTTAGGTCTTTTTTTTGCTACAATTACATTTGCATCAGCTCCTGTTAAACCTAAAGCATTGCAATTATAATTTTGTAATCCTGAAACAATGGTTTTGTTTACTAATCCAGCATAGGTCATCACTACAACATCTAGATTATCTGCTGAAGTAATTCTTCGTCCATCAATCATTTCCGTCTTGACTTCTAGCTTTTTAGCAAGTTGTGTCGCCAATTTTCCTCCACCATGAACTAGAATTTTATAGCCTTCTAATTTTGAAAAATCTTCTAAAAAAGAATCCAGCACTTTTGTGTTTTCTATAACATTACCTCCTATTTTGGCTACTAATAATTTTTGTTTCTTCATTTTTAAAGTTTTTCAAGTATTTTCTTTAAAACTAATTGTGCTGCAAATGTTCTATTGTTTGCTTGCTCAATCACAATAGAATTTTCACTATCTATTACCGCATCTTCAACTACTACATTACGGCGTACTGGAAGGCAATGCATAAACTTGGCTTTATTGGTTAATTGCATTTTCTGGTTTGTCATCATCCAGGAAGAATCACTAGGTGCTACTTCTCCATAATTTGTATACGAACTCCAATTTTTAACGTATACAAAATCTGCATCTTTTAAGGCGTTTTCCTGATTGTACTCAATGGGTATTTGTTTAGTAATCTGACTGGCTAATTCAAATCCCTTTGGGTGGGTAATGACAAAATCTACATTCATTTTTTGCATTATTTCTACAAAAGAATTAGCTACTGCCTGTGGTAAAGCTTTTGGATGTGGCGCCCAAGATAATACAACCTTTGGCTTATCTGTCTTTTTATATTCAGTAATGGTTATAGCATCTGTAAATGCCTGTAGAGGGTGCCCCGTAGCACTTTCCATATTAATTACAGGTATGGATGCGTGTTTTATAAAACTATTTAACACTGTTTCTTTATAATCCTCCTCTTTATTTTCAAGTTTAGCAAAAGCCCGTATTGCCAATACATCACAATATTGCGACATAACCTGAGCTGCTTCTTTGATATGTTCAGAATTTCCTTGATCCATTACAGTACCATCTTCATACTCTAAAGACCATCCTTCTCCAGTAAAATTCATTACGATTACATGCATTCCTAAATTTAATGCTGCTTTATGCGTACTTAGCCTAGTACGAAGGCTAGGATTAAAAAATAGTAATCCTATCGTTTTATTTGCTCCCAAAGTTTTATTTGCTAATGGGTTTTTCTTTATTTCTATTGCTTCCTTTATCCAATCGGGTAAGGAATCTATATCTTGTACAGAAAAGTAATTTTTCATTAATAATATTCTAAATAATTGGCGTTTCGACTAATGCTTCTTGTAATGCATTTATAAATCGGTCTATCTCTTTTTTCTTAATAGTTAAAGGAGGAAGTATTCTCAATAATTTTTTATTCATTGCTGCCCCTGTAAATATATGTTGCTCATAGATCATTTTTTTTCGTAGCTCATTAACTTCAAAATCAAATTCTAATCCTAACATCAGTCCCTTTCCTTTTACTTTTTGGACTCCTGGTAGCGTACTTGCTTGGGATATAAAATATTCTCCAGTTATTCTGGCATTATCCATCAGGTTTTCGGTTTCTATTACCTCTAAAACAGATAATGCAGCAGCGCAAGCTAAATGATTCCCCCCAAAGGTGGTTCCCAACATACCATGAAGGGCTGGTATATGTGGTGCAATTAATATTCCTCCTATCGGAAAACCATTACCCATACCTTTTGCTACAGAAATTATATCTGGAGTTATGCCATGATATTGATGCGCAAAAAATTTTCCGCTTCGACCATACCCAGATTGTACTTCGTCCAGAATAAGAACTACATTATACTTTTTACAAAGAATTTCTAAAGCTTTAAAAAATTCTGTAGTTCCTTCATCTAATCCTCCTACTCCTTGTATTGGCTCTATAATTACAGCACAAACGTCCCCTTTTTCTAATTCAGTTTTGACTAACTCAATTTGGTTTAACGGCAAAAAGGAAACACTCTGCTGACTATTTAATGGTGAGTTTATTTTACTATTATCGGTTGCGGCAACTGCTGCAGAAGTTCTGCCATGAAACCCATTATGAAATGCTACAACTCTGGATTTCCCTGTAAAAAAAGATGCTAATTTCAGGGCATTTTCATTAGCTTCTGCTCCAGAATTGCATAAAAACAGTTGATAGGTATCATACCCAGATAATTTACCTAGTTTTTCTGCTAGCTTATTTTGAAGACTATTTTGAACAGCATTAGAATAAAAGCCTATTTTTTCTATCTGTTCTTTTATTCTTTTAATATAATGAGGGTGTGAATGCCCTATCGAAATCACCGCATGGCCCCCGTACATATCCAAATACTCTGCTCCATCTTTATCTACAACAATACAATCATAAGCGTTAACAGGCTCCACATTATATAATGGATATACATCGAATAGTTTCATGTTTTATTAGTTTTTTATTTGTAGTTCATTATGGATTTTAATGAAAATATCATCTATCATTTTCTATTTTATGGTGTTTATCTTTTCATAAGATGCCATAACTCCTTTTATTACCGAAGAACTTAACCCTTGATGTTCCATTTCATTTAAACCTTCTATAGTACATCCTTGTGGTGTAGTCACTTTATCAATTTCACGCTCTGGGTGTGTTCCGTTTTCTGCTACTAATGTGGCTGCACCAATAGCGGTTTGTACTGCTATAATTTGTGCTTCGTGAGGATGAAACCCCATCTGTATTCCTCCTTGTATCATCGCTCTTAAAAATCGTAGAAAAAAGGCAATTCCACTTGCTCCCAAAACTGTTGCAGCTTGCATAAGTCGCTCTTCGATCACTAAGGTTTCACCAATGGTATCAAACATTTTTTGTACTATTGTTAGCTCTTCTTTTACATCTTCATTAGCAGCAATACAAGTCATAGATAGTTTTTTGGCTGCCCCTGTATTTGGCATTACTCTTACAATTTTATTGTTAGGTATCACTGCGTTTATTTCTGCTATGGATGTACCTGTTACAGTGGAGATTAGTATCTGATCTGGTGTTACTTTATTTTTAATCTCGTGCAAAACATCCTCTAATTGTCTTGGTTGTACACAAAGTATTATCCATTTTACATCTATAATAGAATCTATTATGTTTTGAGAAGTAGACACTCCTAATTTTTCTTCTACTTCGTTTAAATTATATTTAGACTTATCTACTACAGTAATATTTTGTTTTTTGAATATATCGCTATCTGCTAATCCAGAAATTATGGATTTCCCTAAATTCCCTCCTCCTATTATGGTTATTTTATTCATTTTTATTTCTTGTTTTGTATGCATTTTAATGATCTTGGTATGATATCCATCTTAAAATGCACTAGCTTTTAATTCTAAACCTGTTTTTTCTTTTAATCCAAACATTAGATTCATATTATGAATTGCTTGTCCAGATGCTCCTTTAATTAAATTATCTATTACCGATGTAACTAACAGCATTCCATTGTTTTTACTAATATGAAGAATACACTTATTTGTGTTCACTACTTGTTTTAAATGAATTTCCTGATCAGAGATCTTTACAAACTCAGATTCTTTATAAAAAGAAGTATACATTTCTTTTGCTGCCTCTATACTATCCTCATATTTAGTATACATTGTTGCGTAGATTCCCTTACTAAAATTGCCTCGATTGGGAATAAAGAAAATAGGAAAATCAAAATCTTTTTGTAATTGTTTAATATTTTGTTGAATTTCTCCTAAATGTTGATGTGCAAATACTTTATAACTAGAAAAATTGTTATCTCTCCAGCTAAAATGTGTAGTTCCACCTGGCATTACTCCTGCTCCCGTACTTCCTGTTGTCGCATTAATATGTATTGCATCCTTTAGTTTCCCTGAAAAGGCTAGAGGCAACAACCCTAACTGAATTGCCGTTGCAAAACACCCTGGATTTGCTATATTATTTGCCGTTGTAATTGTATCTTTTTGCAACTCGGGTAGACCATATACAAAATCTCTATTGAGATACCTCTTATCTTGATCTAATCTAAAATCGTTTCCTAAATCAATAACTTTAGTTGTTGAAGAAAACCCATTGGCTGTCAAAAAAGATTTGGACTTACCATGTCCTAAGCATAAAAAAACTACATCTACATTTGGGTTTATTATATCTGTAAAACTTAGAGTTATTTCCCCTATCAAATCCGGATGTTGTTTATGAATAGGGGTTCCTGCATTTGTTGTACTATATACAAAATCCAATTCTACATCGGGATGGTGTACTAATAATCGCAATAATTCGCCTGCTGTATATCCTGATCCTCCTATTATTCCTGCTCGTATCATAGTTTATTTGGATTTACATTGTGATAGATTTTATTGGCATTACCATAAATTTTAATAAAACCTTTGGCATCCTCAGAGCTCCATGCAGTATTCATTTCTCCATATTGTCCAAAGTCTGATTTCATCATATCAAAATCCGATTCAATTCCTTCTAGTATAAAATGGTATGGTTTTAATTTCACTTTTACATTGCCTGTAACAGATTTTTGAGAATCTTCTAAAAACACTTCAATATTTCTCATAACCGGATCCAAATAATTACCTTCATGTAAAAGCATACCATACCAATTTGCCAATTGTTCTTTCCAATACTGTTGCCATTTGGTAAGTACATGTTTTTCTAATAAGTGATGTGCTTTTATAATAACTATTGGTGCTGCTGCCTCAAAACCTACTCTACCTTTTATACCAATAATAGTATCTCCTACATGTGTATCCCTGCCAATTGCAAAAGCACTTGCTAATTCTTCTAGTTTTTGAATATTTTTGACGGGAGAATCTTTAACTCCATCTAGTCCTGTTAATTCTCCTTTTTCGAAGTTTAAAAGGATAGTTTCTTCACTTTCTTTTTGAAGTTGACTTGGATATGCTTTTTCGGGTAGTGTATCATGAGATGTAAGTGTTTCCTTACCTCCAACACTAGTTCCCCAAAGTCCCTTATTTATAGAATATTGTGCTTTTTCCCAACTATAATGAACTCCATGTTTTTGAAGATATGTAACTTCTTCTTGTCGGGAAAGTTTTAAATCTCTGATAGGGGTAATAATCTCTATTTCTGGTGCAAGTGTTTGAAAGATTACATCAAATCTAATTTGATCATTTCCTGCTCCTGTACTACCATGCGCTATATATTTTGCTCCTATTTTTTTAGCGTGATTTATAACTTCTATAGCTTGAAAAATTCGCTCTGCACTTACCGATAAAGGATATGTATTATTTTTTAATACATTACCATAAATCAAGTACTTTATCGCTTTATTATAAAACTCTTGTAATATAGTTTTATTAATATGGGAAGAGCTTCCTAGTTCATATGCTCTTACTTGGGTTTCTTTTAATTCTTTTTCTGAAAAGCCACCTGTATTTACCAAAATAGTATGTACTTCAAGGTTTTGTTCGTGAATAAGATATTTTACGCAATAGGAAGTATCTAAACCTCCACTATATGCCAGCACTACTTTTTCCATAACAGTAATTCTTTATTATTTTTAAGCATTATCGCTTGCTTAATGTTTTTTAATCTTTTTAATACCGCCTTGTCAAACCATTTCTGTTTTTTACTATTTTTTTTAGCAGGATCATACAACATACCTGTACACAAGCACATTTTATGTTCCTTAGAAGTAAGAATACTAAAATTGGTACATGTTTTACATCCTTCCCAGAACTTAGGGTCGTCTGTTAATTCTGAAAAGGTAACGGGTCTATACCCTAAATCTGAATTTATTTTCATTACTGCCAATCCTGTAGTTATTCCAAAAACTTTGGCTGTAGGATACTTTTTTAGCGAATAGTTAAATATAAATTCTTTGATACTTTTTGCTAGTCCTTGATTTCTAAAATCAGGATGCACAATTAAACCAGAATGTGCTACATATTTGCCATGGCTCCATACTTCGATATAACAAAATCCTGCAAATTTATTATCTGATAAAGCAATAATTGCATTTCGATTTTGCATCTTAGTCTGTATATATTCTGGTGTACGTTTTGCAATACCTGTTCCTCTTACTCTTGCAGAGTCTGCTATTACTTCGCATATTTCTTGCGCGTACTTATAGTGGTTTTCACCAGCAATTATAATGTCTACTTTTTTCATAAACGGACAACGCTTATTAAAGAAGCTTTAAATTAAGTTAGTAATTGATTGTTCTAAATCCAGAAAGGAAAGTGGCCATATTTCGTTTTTGAACGAAAAAAATTAAATGTTCTTAAGAAAAATATAAACTCTTCTTAATTTAATTTCACTTAATAGATTTGATGTTTCTAGGGGAAGAAGGACGCACCTACTTCAAAAAAAGATTAGACCCACAAGGGGCGACGAAAACGAAGTGCAGTAATATTTATATTACTAAATTTGTTCGAAGATTGAACTTTAACTCTTGATAATGTATAATTTTCCGTTTCCATAATAGTAACTCTAAATCGTCGGCCGTAGCCCCTTTCGTTAACTAGATGGTACAATATTACATAAAAAAATAATATGCTATATGAATAGATACAAAAACTAACTTATTTTTATGATTTTATTAATCATAGCATTATAAATTAATGGATATAATATTTTTTTAGCAAAAAAACATCATATTACACAACAGATAGATTACAAACTAAAAAAGACAACCTTTTCAGATTGCCTTTTTTATATAATATTATTGGTTGTTTTTAGTTTCCTCCAAAAGTAAATAATAAACCAATATTTATGGTAATATCACTTACTGAAGCTTCTCCTATTTTTCCTGCGCTTAAATAAGCTGCATTCATATTTAAAACTCCATATTTAAAACCAAGTGCCGGACGAATTGCAAAATTCGACGTACTTCCATTTGCTTCGACAGTAGTTCCATTTCCTTCTAACTCTACAGATCCAACACTAGTAAGTCCCAATCCAAGACTACCATAAGGTCTAAATCCTTCTTTTGTAAAATAGTAACGACCATTAAGCAAATAACTCCCCAATGCTATAGCTCCATAAGATACTCTCTGTCCTGCTATATCTGCATCTGCACCTACTAGAAAATCTCCTTGATACAAGAAAGAAACATCAATATCCTCTGTTACACCGTATCCTAATTCTAGATGTGCAGAAACACCTCCATCTGTAAAATCGGCAATATCTCCAGAAGGCATAGCGTATCCAAGACCAAAACCAAGTTTAAATTGTGCGTTTGTAGTAGTTAATCCTAATAAGGCTACTGCTGTGAAAAGTAAAAGTTTTTTCATAATTAAAATATAGTTTTATCGTTTAAAGGTGCTAATATATCGATAAAAAGAAATTTTTAACTGTTTTTTAATAAAAAAAACAAAACAAATTATATAAATAATTAATTATCAATATATTAACTATTGATGTTCTAAGTAAAATTTTTGAATCAAACCAAAAATTGAAACAAATCTGGTTTATCGTTTAAATAATCCCCAAAGAAATTATAAGCTTTCATCCTATCCATTAAAGGTTGTAGGTCTTTTTTATCTTTTAACTCTATACCTACCACTGCTGGGCCGTTTTCTCTACTTGATTTCTTCGAATATTCAAAGTGAGTGATATCATCATTCGGTCCCAGTACTTCCCCCACAAACTGTTTTAAAGCACCAGCTCTTTGCGGAAAACGAACGATAAAGTAATGTTTTAAATCTGCATACAAAAGTGCTCTTTCTTTTATCTCTGCTGTACGGGTAATATCATTGTTACTACCACTTACAATACATACTACATTTTTTCCTTTAATCTTATCTTTATAAAACTCTAATGCTGCCAGAGTCAAAGCGCCTGCAGGCTCCACAACTATTGCATCTCTATTATAAAGATCTAATATAGTTTGACACACTAATCCTTCTGGAACAGTAATCATATCGGATAAATATTCTTTACATATTTCAAAATTTAAATCTCCTACTTTTTGCACTGCTGCTCCATCAATAAACTTATCTATATTGTAAATCTCTGTATTCTTATTATTTTGTATTGAAGTGAACATAGAAGGTGCTCCTTTTGGCTCTACTCCTATAATTTTGGTATTTGGAGACAATGCTTTCAAAGCACCACATAAACCAGATGCTAATCCTCCGCCTCCTATAGCTACAAAAACGTAATCAATAGGAACATCTGTTTGATTGCATATTTCTAAACCAATAGTACCTTGTCCTTCTATTGTTTTTACATCATCAAAAGGGTGTACAAATGTTTTTCCCTCAGAAGTACAGATTTGCATAGCTGCTTTAAAAGAATCATCGAATGTATCCCCTTCTAAAACTATTTTTACATCCTCCCCGCCAAACATTTTTGTTTGTTCTACTTTTTGTTTTGGAGTTACCGATGGCATATATATTGTTCCTTCTATACCTAAATGGTTGCATGCAAAAGCTACTCCTTGTGCATGATTTCCTGCACTGGCGCAAACCACTCCTTTTTGTAGTTGGTCTTTGGTAAGTGAACTTATTTTATTAAAAGCTCCTCTTATTTTGTACGAACGTACTCGTTGAAGATCCTCTCGCTTTAATAAGATATTAGCGCCATATCTTCTAGAATACCGAATACTATTCACTAAAGGAGTTATCATAGCCACCTCATTAATAACGGTAGCAGCTTTTTGAATATCTACTAACTTAGGAAAATATACAGGTGTAGTGGTTACAATACTCATAATCAGGATTTACAATTAAAAAAAGATCTGCCAAGACCTAATAAAAGGTTACACAATACACATCTCAAAACTTCTTAAAGATCTCGGCAGATTGTACCATTTATTATACTATGGGTTTCATTGCTGTCATTGAAGCTCTTAATCTAGCGCCTATAATTTCTATAGGATGATTTCTTAATGCTGCATTTATAGCTATTAATTTAGCATTATCGACACCATTACTTTTTCCTTCATCATATGCTTTACCTATTACATTAGTATCTATTGTTTTCATAAAATCTGCAAGTAAAGGCTTACATGCGTGATCAAATAAATAACAACCATATTCTGCCGTGTCAGAAATTACACGATTCATCTCAAATAATTTCTTACGAGCAATAGTATTTGCGATTAAAGGTGTTTCGTGTAAAGACTCGTAATATGCTGATTCTTCTATAATTCCAGAATCTGTCATTGCTTCAAAAGCTAATTCTACACCAGCTCTTACCATCGCAACCATTAGTACTCCATTATCATAAAACTCTTGTTCAGAAATTTCCACATTCCCGGCAGGAGTTTTTTCAAATGCAGTCTCTCCTGTTGCAGCTCTCCAGGATAATAAATTTTTATCATCATTAGCCCAATCTTCCATCATTGTTTTTGAAAAATGACCTGAGATAATATCATCCATATGTTTTTGAAAAAGCGGACGCATAATATCTTTCAACTCTTCAGAAAGCTCAAAAGCTTTAACTTTAGATGGATTGGATAATCTATCCATCATGTTGGTAATTCCTCCGTATTTTAATCCTTCGGTAATAGTTTCCCAGCCATACTGAATTAATTTTGAAGCATATCCTGCATCTATTCCTTTTTCTATCATTTTATCAAAACATAAAATAGATCCTGTTTGCAACAACCCACATAAAATGGTTTGCTCTCCCATAAGATCTGATTTTACCTCTGCTACAAACGAAGATTCTAATACCCCTGCTCTATCTCCACCTGTTCCTACTGCATAAGCTTTTGCTTGTTCAAAACCATGTCCTTGAGGATCATTTTCTGGGTGTACTGCTATTAATGTAGGTACTCCAAACCCTCTTTTATATTCTTCTCTTACTTCAGATCCCGGGCATTTTGGCGCTACCATTATTACCGTAAGGTCTTCTCTTATTTGCATTCCTTCTTCTACAATATTAAACCCATGAGAATAGGATAATGTAGCTCCTTTTTTCATTAAAGGCATTACTGCATTTACCACCTGTGTATGTTGCTTATCTGGTGTTAAATTAATTACCAAATCTGCCTTTGGAATCAATTCTTCGTAAGTCCCCACAGTGAATCCATTATCTGATGCATTTTTAAAAGATTGTCTTTTTTCCTGAATAGCTGCTTGACGAAGCGCATAAGAAACATCTAAACCAGAATCTCTCATATTTAATCCTTGGTTTAGCCCTTGTGCTCCACACCCAACGATAACAATTTTCTTTCCTTTTAATGCTTCTATTCCTTCTGAAAATTCTTCAGAATTCATGAATCTGCACTTTCCTAATTGCGTTAATTGATCTCTTAATGATAGCGTATTAAAATAATTTGCCATTTCCTTCTTAATTTGTTGTGATTTCTGTTAAGAAATTTGATTAAATTTTAATTTTTAGTTGTTTTATATCATGGTGTATCCCCAAAACAAGTTTGGGGTCGGGCTATGCGCTATATCTTTTTGGTTGTCCCCCTTCGGCAAGCTCAGGATGACAACCAAAAAGGATGTCGCTACTATCCCTTACACGGTTTCTACTCCAAAATTTTCTAGTATTTTAGAGATATGCATTTTATCTTTTGTTATCGCAATTCTCCCAGATCTAACAAACTGCATTAAACCATAAGGTTCCAGTTCATTATACAAAGCTTCTACGTCCTTACGCCGCCCTGTTTTTTCTAAAACAAAAAACTCTGGGGTTACTGTAACTATGTTTGCATTACTGTTTTTAATTACATTTTGAATTTGACGATCTTCAAAAAGTAATTTCGAAGCTACTTTAAACAATGCCGTCTCCTGATAAATCGTTTCGTCATCTGTATGGTAAAAAGCTTTAATAACTTCAATTTGTTTTTCGATCTGACCAATAATCTTCTTTACCTGTTCTTCGGTTATTTGAACTACTATTATAAATCGAAATACATCTTTAATTTCAGATACCGAAGCCGTAAAACTTTCCAGATTTATATGTCTTCTTAAAAATATTGCAGAAATTCTATTTAACAATCCTATATTATTTTCGGTATATATAGATATGGTATAATTTTCTTTTTTCATTGTTACTGTTTTATATCATTGTATGCGCTCTAAGTCTAAACTATAATAAGCAAAGTACTTTTATTCTAATCGTATATCCGAAACGGAAGCCCCTGTAGGAACCATTGGAAATATATTATTTTCTTTTTCTACACACACTTCTAAAAAATAAGAATCTTTACAAGCTATCATTTCTTTAATACTTTCTTGTAAATCTTCTCTTCGGGTTACTCTTTTGGATTGAATATGATACCCTTCGGCTATTTTTACAAAATCAGGGTTTACCATTTCTGTAGACGCATATCGTTTATCAAAAAACAATTGTTGCCATTGTCGTACCATCCCTAAAAACTCGTTGTTTAAAACAACAATTTTTACAGGTACTTTGGTTTGAAAAATGGTACCCAGTTCTTGTATTGTCATCTGGTAACCGCCATCACCTATTATGGCAACCACTTCTCTATCTGGAGCTCCCATTTTAGCACCTATTGCTGCCGGTAAAGCAAATCCCATAGTACCTAATCCCCCAGAAGTAATATTACTTTTGGTTTTTGTAAATTCGGCATAACGACATGCTATCATTTGATGTTGTCCTACATCAGATACTATAACTGCATCTCCTTTGGTTTCCTCATTAATCCTTCTAAGAACTTCTCCCATAGACAAACCTTCCTCACTAGGATATAATTCGTCTTTTATTACTTTATCATACTCGATAGTATCATAATCTCTAAATTCTTGCAACCAGGAATCATGGGTATTTGGTTTTACCAAAGGTAGTATTTGCGCTAATGTACTTTTTACATTACCCATAACCGCTACATCTGCTTTTACATTTTTATCTACTTCTGCGGGGTCAATTTCAAAATGTATAACTTTTGCTTGTTTAGCATATCTTTCTAAATCGCCAGTAACTCTATCATCAAAACGCATCCCAATTGCTAACAATACATCACACTCGTTTGTTAGTTTGTTTGGTCCATAATTACCATGCATCCCAACCATACCTACATTTAATGTATGCGCTGTTGGTAATGCTGAAAGTCCTAAAATAGTCCAAGCAGAAGGAATCCCAGTTCTTTCAATAAAGTTTTTTAGTTCTTCTTCGGCTTCTCCTAAAATAACACCCTGCCCAAATACGATCATTGGTTTCTTAGCATTATTGATAAGTTTAGCTGCTGCTTCCAAACTATGCAGATCTGTTTGGGGAACTGGTATATAACTACGTACTCCTTTACATTTTTCGTACGCAAAATCCAACTCACCAAACTGGGCATCTTTTGTTATATCTATTAAAACAGGTCCTGGTCTACCAGAACGGGCAATATAAAAAGCCTTTGCTAATACCGCAGGGATATCTTCTGCTTTGGTAATTTGATGATTCCATTTGGTAATAGGTGTAGAAATACCTATAATATCTGTTTCCTGAAACGCATCAGACCCTAATAAATGAGAACCTACTTGTCCTGTAATACATACCATTGGAGTAGAATCTATCTGTGCATCTGCAATACCTGTTACAAAATTTGTTGCCCCTGGTCCAGAAGTTGCTATTGCTACTCCCACTTTACCACTGGTTCTGGCATATCCTTGTGCAGCATGTGTAGCTCCTTGTTCATGTCGGGTTAAAACATGATGTAGTTGATCTTGATATTTGTATAGCTCATCATACACAGGCATAATCGCCCCACCTGGATACCCATAAATTAAATCTACTCCTTCTGCCAATAAACATCTAATTACTGCTTCTGCACCTTTCATTCTCTCTGTTGACACTTTTGTTTCTTTTTTTATTGTTTGTGTTTGTGTTTCCATACACTATTATTTTAGAGGCTAGACTTTTAGAAACTATAGCCCAGACTTTTTTTAGGTTCTGATTTACACCAGAATGATAATTTATTGTTTACCTGCATCAAATATTGTTTTTTGACTCCAGCGTTCGCTGTAATACCAATTCATTTAAAACCAATTTTGTGCAGGAGTACTTTTAGAACTCATCTGTTACACACCCTTGGGATGCAGAGGATACTGTTTTTGCATATTTGTATAATACTCCTTTATTAAACTTTAAGGCTGGTTGTACCCATGCTGCTCTTCTTTTGTTTACTTCTTCTTCTTCAATAGCTACTGTAATGGTATTTGTTTCTGCATCAATAGTAATAATATCCCCATCTTTTACTAATGCAATCAAACCACCATCTTGCGCTTCAGGAGTAATATGCCCAACTACAAATCCATGTGTTCCTCCAGAAAATCGCCCATCTGTAATCAAAGCGACATCTTTTCCTAAACCTGCTCCCATTATTGCTGCGGTTGGTTTTAACATTTCTGGCATACCAGGACCTCCTTTTGGTCCTTCATATCGAATAACTACAACATCTCCTTTTTCTACTTTACCCTCTCTTATACCATCATTAGCATTGTACTCTCCTTCAAATACTTTTGCTTTTCCTTCAAATCGTAATCCTTCTTTACCTGTTATTTTTGCTACGCAACCATCTTTTGCTAAGTTCCCGAACAGTATTCTAAGATGTCCTGTTTGTTTTATTGGGTTTTCTAAAGGCTTAATCACCTCTTGACCTTCTTTAAGATCTGGAACCTCTAATAAATTTTCAGCTATTGTTTTTCCGGTAACGGTTAAACAGTCTCCATGCAATAATCCTTTCTTTAAAAGATATTTTAATACTGCAGGAATTCCTCCTACTTCATGTACATCTTCCATTAAGTATTTTCCACTTGGTTTTAAATCTGCCAAAAATGGAGTTTCGTCACTAATTCTTTGAAAATCTGCTAAAGTAAACTCTACATCTGCTGCTCTGGCTATTGCCAAAAAGTGCAATACGGCATTGGTAGAACCACCAAGAATAGTAACCAATCGTATAGCATTTTCTAATGACTTTTTGGTTACTATATCTTTTGGTTTTATATCTTTTTCTAGTAATAGTCGCATTGCGCGTCCTGCAGCTATACTTTCTTGTTCTTTATCTTTACTGATTGCAGGGTTTGAAGAGTTATATGGTAAAGCCATCCCTAAAGCTTCGATTGCTGAAGCCATCGTATTTGCAGTATACATTCCGCCACATGCTCCAGCACCAGGGCATGCTTTTTCTATCACATTTTTATATTCTGTTTGGGATATTGTTCCTGCTACTTTTTCTCCCCAGGCTTCAAAAGCCGAAACTACATCTAGTTTTTTACCTTCATGGCATCCAGAGGCTATGGTTCCCCCATATACCAAAATCGACGGGCGATTTAACCGAAGCATTGCCATTAATGCTCCTGGCATATTTTTATCGCATCCTACTACCGTTACCATACCATCATAAGACATTGCTTGCACTACGGTCTCCATAGAATCTGCAATTACATCTCTGGATGGTAATGAAAATCGCATACCTGGTGTTCCCATAGAAATACCATCACTCACCCCAATAGTATTAAATATTAGTCCAACTACATCTTCTTGCAGAGTTCCTTTTTTGACCAGTTTTGCTAGGTCGTTAAGGTGCATATTGCATGGGTTTCCTTCATACCCTGTACTTGCAATACCAACCAATGGTTTATTAAAATCCTCGTCGGTCAACCCAATAGCGTGAAGCATTGCCTGTGCGGCTGGTTGCGTATCATCTTGTGTGACTTGTTTACTATATTTATTAATGCTCATTTTTTTAAATATCAGTTTTACGAATTATTTTAAATTTTAACTTTTTCAATACCATATATCTATTGAACCAAGCAAACCATAGTGTAAAATTATTTCGTTGCATCTAAACCTTTAGATTTTATTCAATACCCCTACAATATCCAACACCACTTTTACTTACATTAACACTTGATATACAGATTTTTATGTTTTAAATATTTACAATCACTATATTCTTATTTTTTTAAAGTATTTAGATATACTGCAAAAAAAACTCCCTTCAATTTATGAAGGGAGCTTTATTATTTTAGCATACAACATCCCTTCACTCTTGCGAAATAATCACAATAATGACAATGACATTGATAATTATGTTATTAAATACTCTCATTTTAATCTATACGCTTTTTTAAATCCTTATTTTTAAATTTAAATTCTATTCTTTAAACAGACTACCGTTTATTCAAAAAAAATCCCTTTACTTGAGTAAAGGGATTTTTATATATGATTAATATCTATAAAGGTCCCTTATCAAGGTAAAATAATTACCTCAATATTAATGACCTCAATACTATTTATGTTTCTGTTATTCATTTTCTGAAATCAAATATAGTTTTTTTTTCTAAAAAGAGCTAATTTTATAAAAATCATTTTACGAATCCTTCTTCTACAGATATTTTAGCTATTTCATTAAAAAAATCACTACACTACAAAAAGTTTATTTTTTATACAATAAATCACTAATCCTACTCTGGTTTTTACTTCTAACTTTTTAAATACAGTTTCCCGATAATTTTCTATCGTTTTTGGACTTAAATGCATCTCTTCTGCAATACCTTTATAAGTAAGTTCTGAACAAGCATATTTTAAAAAGATTCTTTCTTTATCGGTTAGTTTTTCATGAAGGTTTATCGTTGCAGTAAGCTCTTCTGAATTGCGTAAGGCACTTTCTATTTTACCTGAATAATAAAATCCTTGCTCGATCACCATTTTCATTGCAAATTCAAAATTTTCGGGATGTATATCTTTTAAAAGATATCCTTTTGCTCCTGCTCTTAACATTCTTATAATGGTTTCCTCATCATCCTCCATCGTTAACGCTAATGCTTTTTGCTCTGGTTTGTTCTCCTTAAGCCATTGCATAGTTTGCACCCCATCCATTACTGGCATCTTCACATCTAATAGTATAAGGTCTGGTGTTTTTCTTTTATGCTTAAAATACTGCGTAAGCTCCTTACCGTTTTTTAAAATTGCCAAAACCTCATATTCCTCCAGTTTTGATATTAAACTCTCTAACGATTGTGCAAACAGAAGATGATCGTCAACAATAACTATAGTCTTCTTTTTCATAGGTTTTATAGGTTTTATACTTTGATATGGTAGGAATATCTATTATACCACAAATGTATAAAATCAATTTTTATTGTGTATAGGATATGATAAAGTAAGTAAAACTCCTTTATTTGGGGAGGAGGTATACTCTAAATCTGCGTTGACCAAAGATGCGCGGCTTTTCATATTTAACAAACCAGAGTTTGCTTGTACAGATTTCATATCAAAACCAACCCCATCATCTTGTATGGTAATATGTAATTGTTCTGGATTAAAGTCTAAAGTTACATCTAGTCTTGACGCCTCTGCATGTTTAATAGTATTAGAAAAAAACTCCTGAATGATACGATATAATATAATTTCGTCTTTAGGATTAATATACACCTCCTCGCCTGTTACCGTTAAAGAAGGCGTTAAAAAATTTAATTTTTCAAAACGTTTTAGCTCTACTTGTATGGATTTTTCTAATCCAACATTCTGGATTACTTCGTGGTTTAGCGTTTTAGACAAGCTACGAATCTCCTGCAAGCTGTCTCCTACTAATTTTCGGACATCTTGTAAGGACTCTGCTGTTTTATCCTCGATAGAGGTACTAATGATATTAATTTGCATTACCGCAGTAGACAGCAATTGCCCTATATTATCATGCAACTCCCAACTTACATTTTTAAGTGCTTGTTCTTGTATTTCTATTTTAGACCTAAAAATCTCATCTTCATAACGTTGTTCTGCTTTATGCTTATCCAGTAATAATGTATTTTTTCTACGCTGAAAAGCTATAAAAAATATGATACCGAATATTATAAAAAAAAGAATAATAACAATAAAATAAATAATTAATAAGATTTGTTCTTTCTCGAGCATACAATAAAACCTATAGTATAACAAGTATACATAAAAATATTTGTTACTGTAAGAATGTATCTATAAATTTCAACAAATTCAGGGTTACTTTTATTATGATAAGATTCATAAATAGCTATAGGATTTAGAATTAAATTAAATACTAATAACCCAATAGAAACATAAAAAGGTAAACTTTTATAAAAATTCAAAATTAGATCACTCTGCAATAACTGAAAATAATAGTAAAAAATAATAACAAGTAACATTAATGTACCTATAATCACATTTGGATACGAATCGGCGTCAAAAAAAAAGTCTGGAAAGACAAGATTAAATATCCCTATCCCAATATATAATATCAAAAACAATTTAGCTATACCTTTAACTTTAGTATTATCAATAAGAGATATAAAGAAAAAAGAATAGAAAGAATAACTAATAACATCATAAATATTATAAACCCAAACATTTTTGGCAAAAATAGTATTTTTCAACCCAGAGAATGAATCTAAAAAATAAACACAAACAGGAAGCCAAGCAAAGACAATTTCTACAAAAACGGTAAACCACAAAAAAATAACAAAATACCGAGATAAATTATCTTCTCGATATTTTGTTAAATAGATTATTCCTGCTATCGCAGCTATAATTTCAAAAAAATTTATTATTATTTGAGTTATTACAACTAAGGTATACATTAATAAATAAATGGTGGAATATCTCTACCTCCTCTATTATAAGGTTCAATATTATAATTATTAGGAGCATTATCACCTCCTTTACCTAGTTCTCCTGCTGGTGCCCCTGTAGGTGCTAAAAACACCGTAGCATATCCTTTATTCATTTTACATTTTTCTTTAGGGTATGCTCCAAAATAGATACGAATACCTGGGTTATCAATCCCTTGTTTTTTAGATTGTTTTTTTACATATTTAAGATACTCCTGTAGCTCCTCTACACTCCAATGAAACTCTCGAGCATCTTCAAAACCCACACATTTATCAATTTCTGGTGTTCTGGTACAGCACCAAGCATGCTGAAGCTCTTTTGCCTCCTCTGGTGTGATACATTTTTCTGGTCTCTTTTTCTTTCTTTTTGGTAATTCTTTTCCCATGACTGTATATTATTTTACGTTAACTGAGGCTAATATATCCAAAAAACAAGTTGCAAAGCAAATACACCTACCCTTTGTATCCAAAACTTATCTATCTCAAAAACAGCTTAACACCATAAAAACAAACACTTAGCCTTTCTAAAAGAATATTTAAAAAAATACAAGCAGGGGATTTTCCCCCTGTTGCTCTAAGGGGGATTCTCCCCCTTGTTTTTTGGCCTGTATGTGTTATAAACGTTATCTAAGCATTTTCTTTACTTTAAAAAAGCTTAACAACTTTATTTTGTATCCCAGTATGCACTGGGATGACAAGGGGAATATCTTAAATCAAAAGCTTACTAAAAGAAAATTAAACTTCTCTCCCATTCTTTTTTGTGCAATTTGGTTAATCGCATTTTCTCTCACTTGTAAAACTCTGGGGTATCCACCTGTAGTTTGACAATCTCGCATTAAAACAATTAAACTACCCGACGGAGTTAATTGTACCGTACCCGGCAAAACTGGAGAAGTTATTATGGAAGAAATACTATTTTTTAACTTTTCTTCTAACTGAATTGCCATTCGATTTATAGTATTAGAAATTGTAAAAACAGAATTGGTTAAAACCCTTTTTTGCCCTATAGACAATAACTCAAATTCAGGTCCCGGATACACCTCTACAACCTTTGTTGTTTTTGCAAAAAAGGAAGCCGAAATACCAGAGAAATTTCCCTCAAATATTTCTTGTTTTTTATACGCAATTCCATCCCCAACTGCTAACTTTTTTTTAGCAGTAATCCCCCCGTAATAAGACCTGCTATCTAACACTATTGATGACCTAAACCCATCTTTAATCCCTACATATCCATACACTTTATTCTTACAAAAATTAATAACCAAAATATCATTTTTACCCACCTTGGCTTGATGATACATTTTTATTTTTTTACCATTTAAAAAAGCATCTACAGAAGCGCCTGTTAAAACGATACTTGTAGCTTCTGAAAATTGCAAAACAGGAGGTTGAAAAGTCCATTCTATACATGCACAATTTTTATCGTTCCCTAAAAGTAAATTTGCAAACCTTAATGACTCTAAATCCATCGCACCACTTTTTGGAACTCCGTATTTTGAAAATCCAAAACGACCTTCATCTTGCACCGTAGTAAAAATACCTGGCTTTATTATTTTAACCAATCCCATCATAAAATTACAGATTCTGGAAGATAGACTTCATTAGAAACCAATAATCTTATATCGTTATATTCTTTTTCTTTTATCGATATAAATTGAACACTATCCCCGGGAGAAATAAAACAGCATGGATCTGATTTTGGGTCAAAAAAATCCAACGGACACACACCTATAACATGCCAACCACCAGGGCTATCTATTGGATAAACCCCAGTTTGTTTTCCGCCGATAGCAACTGATCCTTTTTTAACCTGTAACGAAGGAGTACTTTTTCTAGCAAGATGTAATGGATCTGCCAAACCACCTAAGTACAAAAACCCAGGCAAAAAACCAATGAAATAAACTTTATAAAAAGGAGCAGTGTGCATTGCAATAACCTCATCGATTGTTAGCGATTTTTGGCCAGCAAAATTTTCTAAATCCGAAGCTAAAGAAGGAGAGTAGCAAACAGGTATTTTCCACAGTCGATTTTTTACCTTCAAATTTTTAAACCCCGAAGAATATAGTGATTTCAGCTCCAAAACAGCACTATAGAAATCCTCTATAGTGACATTATAATAAATTAATAACGAGTTGTATGCAGATATTACCTCAATAATTAGTTTACCATAAAAAGTTTCTATGTTATTTTTGTAAAAAAGAAGGTCTTGCAATGTTTTTTCATCTATTTTTGAAGACCATTGAATTAAAATTGCCTTTTCTGAATACCTTATATATTGTAATTTATCGATCATCTTTTTTATAATTCACAACAAATTCAACAATGAAAACTCCTGATGCAAATACTGTAAAATCTGAACAGTTTTTGGATTATCTCCATGCACACAAATCGTATCGAAACCAACAGGAACTTCTACTCCATTTTTAGTTTTCACTTTTCCTTTAGACACCATCCTAAGCACATGATCAAAAATTTCTTTTGCATCTGTTAAGACTGCATTTTTTTCAGAACGAGAAACCAGCGATACATCTTCATTATAATTACGATCTGCAAAAACTTCGTGCTTCACCCTAAAATCACCTTGTGCAAGATACGATAATTTAGATTCTTTTTGCGTAATAATAAATAATCTTTTATCGATGTTTTTAATAGATTCTAAAATTGCAGAAGCTACTTCTTCATTTTTAAAAGCTTCGTTATATAAAGCCCCATGAGGTTTTATATGATGTAAATTCGCCCCTGCTTTTTCTACATGATATTTTACTAACCCAATCTGATCGGTTACTATGTCTACCAAATTTTGATACGACATATCCATCTTTATTCTACCAAAATTTTTGCGATCCGGATAAGAAGGATGCGCTCCTATTTTTACATTATTCTTTATTCCCAGTTCGATCGTTTCTTGTATCACTTTATCATTACCTGCATGCTCTCCACAAGCTATATTACACCAAGTAATAAAAGGCATTATTTCTGCATCAAAACCTGCTTCTTCTCCCACATCTGCATTAAAAATTATTGTATTCATTTCCTACAAAATATATTTTTTACACTTACAAATTTATGATCACTTTCCACACCCCTCTAAAACCTAAAAAACAAGTAATCGCTAGTATGAAAATTCCTATACAATTTTGTTTCCATGTATTGGTATATTTACCTAGTATTTTTTGTTGATTCATAACCCATAAAAGGAAGGCTGCTATGATGGGTAAAAGAAGTCCATTTGCAACTTGAGCAAACTGAATAATCACTATAGATTTTATTCCTAATGAAGAAAATAAAACTCCTAAAAAAAGGATAAACATCCACACTGCTCTAAAGGATTTACTCTTAAGATTTAACTGCCATCCCAAACAACCTTTTACAACATAAGCTGCTGCAAGAGGAGCTGTAATTGCCGATGTAATTCCTGCCGAAAACAACCCTACAGATAACACATATTTTGCCATAGAACCAAAAACAGGTTCTAATCCTTTTGCCAAATCGGCCGCATTATTCATTTCTGCTTCTTGTATTGCTGCTCCCGTTATTATGATTGCCATAGAGACCAATCCTCCTAGTATTATGGCAACTATGGTATCCTTTTTTGCTTCGGGTAAATCCTCTGTAGATTTCCATTTTTCACTAACTATAGATGCGTGTAGAAATAGATTATAGGGTACTACTGTCGTACCTATTAAACCTACAATAGTAAGTATATTGTCTGTCGAAAAATCAGGAACAAAACCCCTAAAAAGAAGAGAAAGATCTGGTTTGGTCACTATTGCAGTTACAATAAATGCTGCGCTCATTAATAAAACCAATACTATTAAACTACGTTCCAGAACCTTATAATTACCAATATACAATAACACAAAAGCTATTATACCAATAGCTATACTAAAATAATTGATCGAAATGCTTTGTTCTTTACCTCCCGAGGATTCTAAAAGTGTCGATAACCCTAATGCTCCTCCGCTTATATTACCTGCCTCATAGGCTGCGTTACCTATAAAAATTGCAGATAATATTAAAGCAATCAGTATCCCTCTTACAATTTTATTATCGAACTGTGATTTTAACACTTCGCTTAGTCCTTTTTGAGTAACCACTCCTAATCTTGCTGCCATTTCTTGCAAAACCACACAAGCGATAATAGATAATACTAAAGCCCATAGTAATGAAAACCCAAATTGTACTCCTGCCAAAGTACACACGGTTACTGTTCCTGGACCTATAAAAGCTGCTGTTACCCAAGTACCTGGTCCTATATTAAAAAACTTTTTCATTTACTCTGCATTAGTGTCTAAAGCATAAATAGCAAATGATCCAAGCCAATGCCCTCCTTCATAACTATCACCTACCAGATTTGGTAAGGAATAATTAACATGCGTATTTGCTACTGAAAAAAGATGTGCATAGTCTTCATATTGCTTTGCAAGCCCGTATAAAACCCAAGCTCTGCTAAAGTTAAGCCCATCTAAATGCACTAATTTTCCGTCGGTACGATCCGATACTTCTCCTACAGAAATAGTAAAATCCTTATTTTTGAGCTGTGGCATAAAGTTGGTAATCCAAATATCAAACTGGGATTTATCTAATATTCTTCGCATTAAATCGATTTCTTCTAAACAAGGAGATAAGAAATCATAACCACCAGGCTCCCAACTAATCGGACAGCCTTTATCTTTTGCATAAAAATCTTTTGCTCTTTTTTCTATAAGTTCTTTCAGTTTTTGATTTCCTGTAGTATGTGCATAATCCCATGCAAAAGATAATCCAAATGCTGTATTTGGGTGCTCTCCTACTCGAACCGGGTATTTTAACTTTGGTAAAAAATCAATATACCTTTGTACTATAATATCTGTTAATGGTTGTAAGTTTTGTTCTAACTCTCTTGCCAGAGGATCTTGCCAAGTATGCAACTCTTCTGCCAATTTAAGTAACCACGCCCAACCATATGTTCTTTCATAAGATTTGTTATGCTTTCCTTCAAAATAAGAAACCTCTTCTTCTATATTTTTTGCGGATATATTTTGAAGCAATTTAGTTCCGGCTTCTTCTCTTTTTTCAAGGTTTGGAAACTCTTTTAGAAGTTTTACTAAAGACCAGTGCCCGTGGACTGAAGAATGCCAATCAAAACAACCATAAAATGCAGGATGCAATCCATGGGGCTCTCTTATATTTTCTTTCCCTCCTAATGTTTGTCCTAATTTGTTAGGATATTCTATTTGCAAGCAAGCTAATGGCAAATCTGCAAGAGTATTTGCTTGTTTTAAGGTGAGTTGTAAAGGAGCTTCTATTGGATTTTCTTGTACTGCTTCAGTGTTTACTTCTTTTAATTGTTGATTTTGTGTCTTTACTTCTTTATTACAACCTAAAAGAACGATCCCTATGATCAAAAATAGTATTCGGTTCATAATCAATATTTAAAGTTTTGAAAAAAATGATTTCTCTAAAAATATTGATTTCCCTATGTAGACCACTAAAATTGTTAATAAGAACGGGGAATAGTTTATAAATTTTAAGTAAATATTAAAGTATACTGTTAAAACACTAAAAATACATCACCCTAACCACCCATCTCTATCTAAACTTCGATACTGAATCGCTTCAGAAATATGATCCCCTTGTATAGATTCGGCTCCTTCTAAATCTGCTATTGTTCTGGATACTTTTAGAATACGATCATACGCCCTTGCCGAAAGGTTTAACCTTTCCATAGCTGTTTTAAGTAGTTCTTTTGAACTGTTTTCTAATGCACAATATTCTCGTATTTGTTTTACTCCCATTTGTGCATTATAGTGTATGTTTTTTAAGGATTCGAAACGTTTGGTTTGAATATCTCTGGCAAAAGTTACCCGTTTTCTTATTTCTACGCTTGATTCTCCTCTTCTCTCTTCGCTAAGCTTATCAAATGGTACAGGAGTTACCTCTATATGAATATCGATTCGATCTAATAATGGCCCAGATATTTTACTAAGATAGCGCTGCATTTCTGCGGGTGAAGATGTAACAGGAGCATTAGGGTCATTAAAATAGCCTCCAGGACTTGGATTCATGCTTGCTACCAACATAAAACTAGATGGATAGGTTACTGTAAACTTAGCTCTGGATATAGTGACTTCTCTATCTTCAAGAGGTTGCCGCATTACTTCTAAAACTTCTCGTTTAAATTCTGGTAATTCGTCTAAAAATAAAACTCCATTGTGAGATAATGATATTTCACCAGGTTGCGGGTAACTTCCTCCCCCTACCAATGCTACATTAGATATGGTATGATGCGGACTTCTGAAAGGACGCTGCGCCATTAACCCAACATTATTTTTAATACGCCCTACAACACTATGTATTTTGGTAGTCTCTAAAGCTTCTTGTAATGACATAGGAGGTAAAATACTAGGTAATCTTTTACTCAGCATTGTTTTACCGCTTCCTGGCGGACCTACCAATATAATATTGTGACCTCCTGCAGCGGCAATTTCCATACATCGCTTTATACTTTCTTGTCCTTTTACATCTGCAAAATCAAATTCGGGATTATCTAATGCGGTATAAAACTCTTCTCTTGTATTTACTATAGTTTGCTCCAACGTTCCTTTTTCATCAAAAAAATCAATTACTTCTTTAATGTTATCTACTCCATATACCTCTAAATTATCTACAATCGCAGCTTCTTTAGCGTTTTGATTAGGTAATATAAATCCCTTAAACCCCTCTTCACGAGCTTTAATAGCGATAGGAAGCGCTCCTCTTATTGGTTGTAGACTACCATCCAGAGACAATTCTCCCATTATTAAGTATTCTGAAATAGCAGTTCCTTTAATTTGAGAACTTGCAGCAAGAATCCCCAAGGCTAGTGTGAGATCATAGGCCGAACCTTCTTTTCTTAAATCTGCAGGAGCCATATTGATAGTTATTTTCTTTCCTGGTAATTTGTATCCATTGTTTTGTAAGGCTGCAGCAATACGATAACTACTCTCTTTTATTGCGTTATCTGGCAAACCTACTAAATGATACCCTATTCCTTTATCAATATTAACTTCTACAGTTATTGAAGTTGCCTCAACCCCAAAAACAGCACTACCAAATACCTTTGTAAGCATATTTTATATTTAACATAAATACAAACATAAGCATAAGAAGTTTTAAAAAATGAAACTTATTTTTTGTATGGAAAAGAAATTAAAATAAAAAAAACATCCACTCGATATACTTTTCTTATGATAAGGCTATCGAGTGGATGTTTTTTAAACTTTTTTATAATCAATACTATCGAAAAGTTAAACTCCATAATATGGATTAAAACAATACTTATAAAAGTAGGGCTGTCACTTCATTAAAATATATTACATATGAAATCATAACAAAGCTTACACCCTACTTATATTATGTATAAATTACATAACAAACAATTATAGTACTACTTCTTTTTCAGAAAGAAACAGTTTTTCATTTAAAAATTTTAATGCTGGTATCTTATCTTTGGTATCTACCAGGATTGATATATTATTATTACTTCCTCCATAAGAAACCATTCGCACCGGTATGAAATTTAATATCTCGAAAAGTTTATATGAATTTTTATCATTAATTACAGATTCTCCTACTATACATATTATACTGTGATCCTGATCTACGGTCACCTCTCCATAAATCTCTATTTCTCTTACTATTTCATCTAAATTTTTAGTATCATCTATAGTTAGCGATATCGCAATTTCTGAAGTTGTAATCATATCAATAGAAGTATGATACTTATCAAAAACTTCAAAAATCCTTCTTAGATAACCATGTGTCATTAACATTCGATTAGATTTTATCTTAATCGCTGTAATATTATCTTTTGCAGAAATTGCTTTTAATCCTTTTTGATATGTTTTATTTGAAATTATGGTTCCTGTGGCGTCGGGATCAAAAGTATTTTTTAAAAACACAGGAATATCTTTATCTACTAAAGGCGAAACTGTTTGTGGATGAAGGATTTTAGCTCCAAAATAAGCTAATTCTGCTGCTTCATTATAAGTAAGATGTGAAATAGGATGTGTTTCGTCTACATATCTTGGGTCATTATTATGCAACCCGTCTATATCTGTCCAAATTTGTACTTCTGATGCATTTATAGATGCTGCAATAATGGTAGCGGTATAATCACTTCCTCCTCTCTTTAGATGGCTAATCTGCTCTTTTTCATCTCTACAAACAAAACCTTGTGTGATATACAAAGATGATTCTGGGTTATTTTTTAAAGTTTCATTTAATTTTTCACCAACCCTATCCAGATTTGGATTATCTACAGAATCCACATACATAAAATCCTTAGCATCTAACAGTATATTGGAAACCCCTATAGAGTTAAGAAACCCAGAAAATATATAAGTCAATAATGTTTCTCCATAAGTAATTATTCTAGAATTTATAACATCTGAATATTCTTGACTAGCTATCTCGAACATTTCTGTTATCATGGATGATAAACCATCTTTAAGTTTGTTCTTTAACTCTTCATTGGTGATTAATACATCTATAACATCACTATGTTTGCTTTCTAAACGATGTAAATTTCGGGTTATAGCATCTGCATCATTAAATTTTACATTTTCAACCAATCTAACCAACTGATCTGTAACACCCGACATAGCCGAACAAACTACAATTTTATCTTCTTGATCTGTTATCAATATATCTTTTACTCTATTTAGGTTTTCTACAGATCCAACAGAGGTGCCTCCAAACTTTAAAACTTTCATCAATCTACCTTTTTACTATTTTTAATACTGCATAATTAGTTAATAACATACATATAATAAATTTTTTAAAATAAAAAGCATAGATTTGCACAGCATGTTAAATATATAACAATGAAGACAATTACAGATTGTGTGCATAATATTTTAAGGCACCAACCTTTTCTTGAGGATGCTCTATCCAGAGACATTATAAACTTTAGTTCTTTAGCTGTTGATTTATTACCAACTGTAGAGAAAATAATGAAGAAACCTGTTAAGGCAGGTTCTATTGTTATGGCATTAAGACGTTACCATCCCAAACGAATTAAACATATTGATAATTTAAGAGACCTAGGAGATATTGTAGTAAGGTCTGGTATAACAGAATATACTTTCTTAAATTCTAATAGCATTTTAACTAGCCAAAGCAATCTTTTAGAAAATGTAAAAAATGAAACAAAAGCATATTTTACCTATTCCAGTAATTTTCAGGAAAGCAATATTTTAGTAACCTCATCTCTAAAAAATATAGTTGAACAACATTTTAAAGAAGAAACATGTATTTCTGTAACGGATAACTTATCTTCTATTTCTATTGCTCTACCCGAGGACAACACTAAAGCCATTGGTTTATATTTTTATATTTTTAAATTATTAGCTTACGAGGGTATTCCTGTTTTTGAAATTATTTCAACTTCAAACTATTTTACTTTATTTTTAGAAAAAGAATACGTTAATAAGGCTTTTTTATTAATGAATGAGATAAAAGAAAACTAGTATATTTAGTATTATACTATTGTTTATCACATGAATTTCCCTATAAATTCATGTGATAAACAATATAAAAAGTATTTTTTTTTTGTAAAATCCAAGCAATAAAAAACCCTGCTAAATTGCAGGGTTTGTAATAAAAATATACTGTTTTTTAATTACCAGATATGTACTCTTTTTTCTGGTGCTAAATACATTTTATCTCCTTCTTTAATATCAAATGCATCATAAAACGCTTGAACATTTAATAGTGGTTGTATTGCACGAACTTTACCAGGAGAGTGTGGGTCTGTTTTGATTTGTGTTCTTAAAGCATCATCACGCACTAAAGTACGCCATACTGTAGCCCAAGACATGAAGAAACGTTGTTCTGGTGTAAATCCATCAATATTTTCTGGTGTACCATTTTCTGCAAAATGCATTTGCAGTCCATCATAGGCACCTAATACTCCTCCTAGGTCACCGATATTCTCTCCCAGTGTAAATTTACCATTAATATATACACTATCTAACACTTCTATTGCACTATATTGTTCTGCCAAAGCGTCTCCTCTTTCTGTAAATTTAGCAAGATCATTATCTGTCCACCAATTAGAAAGGTTTCCGTTTGCATCAAAACGAGCACCAGAATCATCAAAAGCATGTGATATCTCATGCCCTATTACTGCACCAATTCCTCCATAATTAACAGCATCATCTGCTGTATAATTATAAAATGGTGGCTGCAGTATTGCTGCTGGAAAAACTATTTCATTATTAAGCGGATTAAAGTATGCATTTACTGTTTGAGGCGACATTCCCCATTCTGATTTATCTACAGGCTCTCCTATCTCAGCATAGTTTTTATCTTTAGCCCATTTGTTTACTGCAATCATATTATCAAAATAGGTTTTCTCTGCAGATACTTCCATTTTTGAATAATCTTCCCATTTATCAGGATAACCTATCTTAACCGTAAACTTTTCTAATTTTTCAATTGCTTTTGTTTTTGTTTCATCTCCCATCCAATCTAACTTCTGGATACGTTTCTTATACGCATTGATTACATTAGCAATCATTTTTTCTGCTTTTTCCTTAGCTTCTGGCGGGAATTTTGCATCTACATACAATTGCCCTAGTGCTTCTCCTACCGTATTATTAACTACTGCAAGCGCTCTTTCATCTGCTGGTCGTTGTTCTTTTTGTCCTCTTAAGTATTTGCTATAAAACTCCCAGTTTTTTCTTTCAATATCTGTGGTCAACTTATTTGTTGCACTATTAAAAGTATCCCATCTAACCAAAGTCTTTACATCTTCAATAGGAGTGTTCTTTAAAAACCCGTCTAACGCTTTAGCATATCTTAATTGTGCTACAATAATAGTGTCAAACTTTTTAGTAACTCCAAGATCCCTTATCATTTTATTAAGGTCGATAGACGATAACATTTTATCTGCTTCTGCTATTGTTCTAGGATTATTATAGTTTCTTGCATCTCTACTTTCTACCTTATTTAATCTTGGCTCTGCCAATTTTGTTTCTAATTCAAGAATTTTATCTGAAGCAGCAGTAGCATCTGCCTCTGAGTCTCCTAAGATTTGTAGCATTCTAACGATATGCTTTTTGTACTCTTCTCTAATTTCTTTAGATTTTTCGTCTTGATCTAAATAATAATCTCTATCTGGTAATCCCAAACCGTTTGCTCCTAAATATACAGCATTCATTGCACTGTTATTTAAATCTGCTTGTACTCCTATACCAATAAAAGGAGAGGATACTGATGGATTTTTTGCAAGTACCGTTTGTAAGTCTGCTATATTTTTAATCGACTCTATATCTTTAAGGGCAGATTCTAAAGGTGTAATACCTGCTTTATTTCTAGCTATAGTATCTAGTTTAGTATCAAAAATAGCTAGTGCTTTTGCTTGATCTGTATCTGCACTATATTTTCCACTTTCCTTAGCATTTGCTAAAATCTCTAATACGTTCTGATCTGTTGATTTACGAAGAACTCCAAATCCTCCCCAACTGGTACGATCATCAGGAATGGTGGTGTTTTTCATCCAATTACCATTAACATAATTGTAGAAATCATCTTTAGGACTAACTGTAGTATCCATATTTTCCAGAACTATTCCCGGAATTTTTTCTACTTGAGCAACGGGTTCACTATCTGTTTTTTTTGTTTCATTTTTACAACTCACAAAAATAAAAGTAAATGCTGCCAAAAAGTATACATTTTTCATTTTTATACTCATTCTATTATTAATATTAAGATTAGTTATTTGTAATATGACGTACGAATTAAGGATTCGTTACGTATATTAAGCTCGTAATTTATATAAAATGAAGTGTGTTAACTCGCTTTAAGCTTTTTTTTAACGAAAAAATAAGAGTAAATCGATATATATATTGAAAGTAAATATTTTTTATTTTAATAATCGAGTATCAAAAGAAAAAGGCTCTATACTTAGAAGTTTTATTTTGTTAAATTTTGGATGTAATGGGTTTACTAAAAGATTTTGCTCTTTAGGTATTATAATACTCGGCACCATAAGTCCCAAATATTTTTCTTCTATTATCCATTGCATTCCAAAATTCTGAACTTCTACTGGCACTGGTATTTTATTCCAATTATCAGGTAATTCTACTGAATCTATTTCCGTTATTAATGTATCCGGAATTTCTATAGAAGCAATTGCCATATCATCTGGGAAATATGCTGCTGGTAAATGGGCTAATACTTCAAGTGCAGAAAGTGCAGCGGTAGTACTGGTATACAAAACAGCTACCCCTTTAGGATTCCATCTACCACCTACTGTTTTAGCTCCAATCCCAGTTAAATCTTTAATGTATTTCTGCTTTGCTATTCTATATACCTGCATTATGCAAAAATTCCATGTTCTATACGAACCAATTCTTCACTTAATAATTGAAAGCCAAAAGTAGTATCTAAAAGTTCTTTTGGTTTTTTCATAGCTAATGCTACGCTTGGATGTTCCATCCAACTTTTAAAACGGCTAAGATCACCAAAAATATTTTCTCCTTTTGCATAAAGTTTAGCTAGTTGTAATACTTTAGCACTGGCTTCTGTGTTTAGTTTTTTATTTAAATCATAACGCTGTATAGTACGCTCTGACATATTTAAAACATGTGATAATTCTTTAAGATCAAAATCAATAGTTTTTGCTAAATGCAATAGCGCTTTTTTATCTATTCCGTTTCTTGATAACTCTATAAAATCATACATATTGCGCAATGGAATATCTATATTTAAGTATCGTAACAAGCCTTTATTTTCAAAACTATCAAAATCTAATGGTGATACTGCGGTCATAACTATATAATTTATGACAAAAATACAAAAAAAAACGACAACTGTCTTATTTTGTTGTTAAAATTGAATCCAATTGTGGTTTTACCGCATACAACCTTGCTTCTATAGATCTAACAGCTACCGTAGATAAATACCTGCCTAACGGCAAAACAGGTTTTATTAAAAGAACTTCCTTTTTCACTTCTCTGAATAGAGATTTTGGAGGAGAAAGCGGTATTGTAGTTGGTTTTAATTTCACCTCGTAACTATTCCCTAATTTTTTAATAATTTCTTGAGTATGACCATATCTTACATTTTGTAAAGTTGTTAGAGGAGCATCAAATTGTGTTTGCGTTTTTACTATATTACGTTCTTCGTTATTAGAAATAATTAGATGTTTAATTTTTATTTTATTCTGTAATAAAGGAAAAGAATCTTGCAATACTTTTTTTAAAACCTCTTCTACCCCTTTGGATACAGTGCCTCCTATGTTATCATAATACCCAGCGTCGGCATACTGATCTGAATATAACATACCTGATTTAGATTTTTTTCGTATTTCTCCAACAGGTGTTATATAAGGAAAACTTGCATTTATACGCATAGCTGTAGCTATCGCAATAGATTTTTTAGGATAGCTTTGTTGTACGCTTTCTATAAAATCATTCAACCCAGTAAGAGGTCTTAAATGATCATAAGTAACAGGGCTTATCACATTGTAATTTCCTGTTTGTGTATGTGTTGTATTAATAAATAATAAAGGAGGTATTATATTACCAGTTATCCTACCTGATGTGTCTGTGATACTTTTATAAAAGGACAAAAATTCTTTTTGTAAAACATCTTCATTTTTTTTCTGGGAAAAATGTTCGTCATAGTTACTACTCCATTGTTCTTCTAATAATTGTCCTCTATTTTTAAACTCGAATAGACTAGTAACTTCTTTAAACAAATCCCTGCCTAATAACGAAAGTAGAGCAACCGATAAATAATTCTCTTTATAAATGGCACTTGCTTTGTATCTTAAAATTGGACTTTTAGTATCTGAATCTATTCTAAAATTAGCTTTTATATCTTTTAACCATGACTGCTGTGCTTCTACAAAAAACATAGAATTACCTACACTTCCTCCCGAGGCTCCTGTTAATGACAATAGATTTTCTTCAAAATATTTTCCGTTAGATTTTTCATACAAATAACTATGTACTAAAAAAGACCAAAGACCAGCTCTAGAACCTCCTCCTTCTGAGGAAGCAATTATTATAGGAAATCTACCTTCTTGACCCTTTATTAAATCAGCTCTATTTTTAACCCATTCATATATATACTTCTCCATCGGAGGTCTAATCACATTAGTTGATTTCAGGGCTAGTTGATAATGATCCGAATCTTTTGAAAAAAATCTTGCAGAGAATAAGCATAAGATAACCGTAATAGAAAACAAGGGTAGTCTAAATTTTTTACCCAAAAGAATCAATACAAAACTTATCACAAACAAACTTAATAAAGATAAAATCAAAATAGATAATGGATTGATTTTACCAGACCATTCTGGAATAAAGTTGAGTAGTAAAAAAGAAAATAACAAAATAAACCCTGCTATCAAAACTGCACCATAAAATATTTTTTTAGGAAATTCTTTTAAAAAACGATAACTATTAAAGGATAGTGTGAAAAAGAATATTACTAATGCACTATTAGATAAAAAAAGATTCCCTAAATCTTTTTCTGTTTGTGTATTTAACGTCCCAAGAGATATTATAAAGATAATTAAACCAATAGATAATAAAAGTAAAAAAACATTGGTTTTAGGTATTTTATTAAAAAACCCTTGTATCTGTCGATATAAAAAAGGCTCTGACAATAATAGGAGAAAAAAGATGCTAAAAACTAATGTATTTTCTGGATTTAAATATTTAGTGTATATATTATCTAATTCAAAAAGCTCCATAGCATTTAATATACTTAAGGCAGAAATGACCAATAGCAATAAAGCTAATACTCTTGGTACAATCTTTCTCATATGAACTTTAACTTGATAATGATATCGTACTGGTTTGGTTTTTACTTGAAATTTATAATGTTGATTTGGTATAAAACCAATTAAATTAGAAAATGAAATATCTTTATAATTATAGAAATAAAAATATTTAGGAATATTCCAAATTAAAAATGCAGAGGTTGTAAGAAGAAAAAAATACAAAGGCACTTCAAACATAAAAGCATCTGCTTGGTTAAGTATTAGCAATAAATCTATTGTTTGAGGAAAATGCCACAAGGCAAAATATACGGCTAGTAAAAAAAATAAGCTAATAAGATTATTATATAATTCTTCTAACAACACTTTAAACCAGACACTAAAATGCTGAAAAAACAACAATAGTTTTATCATTTCTATAATAATTAGGTATTTAAGAATGGTATAAATCTAAACGAATTAAACTAATACTCCTATTTTAAAAAAAAATAATTCATTTGTCCTTTAAAACCAATTGAATAGAAAAAAAATAGTAGCTGAACCTACAGTATTTACAGGAAATATCTACATTTTTAAGATTAAAATCTTATATACCATCAATATTAAATATGAAAAAAATATATTTTTAGCATAAAATATTGTATATTGTCGTTGATTATAAGTTTTACAACGATTAATTATAAAATAAAGTAAGTTTTTACTTACAAAAAAATAAGTTCAATCCCAAAATCAAACTCTATGAAAACATTTTTACCCATATTAGCCTTGTTTTTAACAAGCATTACATTTGCAAATACAAAAATTGACATTTCATACAAACTAATGTCAGTTACAGAAAATACAATTGTTGATGGTTTGGACGAAAACACAGAAGAAGGTGTTATTTTTATTACGGAAAGCTTGCACTTAGAAGCAGGAGTACGAATAAAAATTAGAAACGCTTGTTTAATAATCCTTGGAGATCTTACTGGAAGTGGTATACTCGATATTGATGAAACCGCAACGGTAACTCTAGAAGGTCAAGAACAAGGAAGAATCACTTTTATTGATAGATTTTTAGCCGATGATACCTGCCAACAAAGTATTGATCAGAAAACTTTTAAGCACATCAAAGATGTGCCACAAGGTCTTAATTACAGCCTTTATAACATGTCTGGAAGATTACTAGACAAAGGCAATGTAGATGACTATATCCAAAACTACATAGACCCTAAAACATACTTAATAAAAATAGAAGGATACAAACTAAAAAAGATAATTTTTAAAGGATAAATTATAATCATTAAAAGTAAGGTCTAAAATCCACGACAATATTTTGTCGTGGATTTTTTTAAAAAAACTTTTTTATTACTATTCACTTAATTTACAATAAATTGAGTAATGTATTTCAAAAAAACTTATATTTAGCAATTCATTCCCTAGTATAAGCCCATAACCTCCAAGTTTAAAATACTAAATTAAACATAGAACTCAACCAAATAAATTAATTATGGTGCGCATATCATGGTTTAAATCTGAGGCTGCTAGATACTCTCTATACGGAATTGTATTTGGTTTTGCTTTTCCTATTCTGGCGACAAGTATAGATATAGCAAATCTTGGTCTTAAATTTTCATGGCAATCTGCAATATTTGTACAAAAAAATCATCCAATACATTATATCATAGATACTGCTCCTTTTTTTCTAGGATTATTTGCAATGTTTGGAGGTAGAAATTTGGACAAATTAAAACAAACAAATAAACAAATTTTAAAAGCTTCAAAATTTAAACAAGATTTTCTAGCTAATATGAGTCATGAAATAAGAACACCAATGGTTGGTGTAATAGGTATGATCGACTTACTTTATAAAAACACTACTTTAAATGATCTTCAAAAAGAATATGTTTCTACGATCCACCAATCTTCCCTTAATCTATTAGATATACTAAATCAAATCTTGGATTTATCAAAAATAGAATCTGGAAAATTTAACTTGTTCCCGACAAGTATCAATTTTAAAAATTTGATTCGTCAAAATATCGATCTTTTTTCTGCTATTTCTGCAACTAAAGAAGTAAAATTAATTTCAACATATTCAGAAAAATTACCAGAAAATATAATGGGCGATAATAATCGTTTAACTCAAGTTATTTCTAATCTTATAGGAAATGCGATAAAATTCACTCAAAAAGGAGAAATACATATTAAAACCTCTGTTTTAACAGAAACAGACAACGAATTAACAATAAAAGTAGAGGTCATAGATTCTGGTATTGGTATTCAAAAAAAAGATCAAGAAACTTTATTTATGAGATTTAGTCAGTTTAACGAAGCGTCTATTATAGCTGGAGAAGGAAGTGGACTAGGACTTCCTATATGCAGGAAATTAGTAGATCTCATGCAAGGAGAATTAGGAGTAGAAAGTGAGTTTGGAAAAGGAAGTAACTTCTGGTTCACATTTAAAACAAACAGAATTAGTACTTCTACAATCAAAGAAGACCAAATCACACAAAACCTTGTTCCTCAAAAATATAATCTTCATGTATTATTAGTAGAAGATTCTGAAACAAGTATATTAGTATCTGAACAAATTTTAAAGTATTTGGGTTGTACTATAGATATAGCAAAAAGTGGTAAACAGGCTTTACATATGTTTAAAGAAAATCTATATGATCTAATTTTAATGGATATTAATTTACCAGAATTAGATGGTGTACAAACGTGCAATCATATTCGTAAAAGTCATAAAAATGTTCCCCCAATAATAGCACTAAGTTCTAATGCTTTACCAGGAGATGCAGAACGGTATATTGCTAAAGGTCTCGACGATTATATAACCAAACCTTTTACTACAGAAATTCTAAATATTAAACTCAAAAATTGGTTTGGAGATCATAGCCGTTATCCTTAAAAATAAATAAAATAATAAATTTTACAGGAATTATTGTTTTAACGTATTAACAACAAACTTCTATCTAAAATTTATTATCTTGTATGCTACGATAGGCTTTTAAGCTAGTTTACAACCAAAAAAAATGAGCTATGGCTAAAAAAAATACTCTACTTTATAAAAAACTTAAAAACTTATTATTGTTTGTTTTTTTTATAATAGGATGTTCTGTAAACACTAATGCATTTACTTATTTTCAGGAGGCAAACGGTGATATTGATATTAATTATGACGAATACAAAGGATATGTGCTTGATTTAGAAAACAATAAACCACTTATTTCTGTAACTATTTCTGTAGAAGAAACAAATATATCTACTATTACTAATGACGAGGGTGAATTTTTATTAAAAGTACCCAAAGATCTGAAAGATTCAAAAATAATTATTTCTCACCTTGGATATCGCGACAAAACAATTCTACTTTCAGAATTTAAAGGAGATATATTAAAAATAAAACTTAAAGTTTCTGTTACAGAATTGTCAGAAATCACTATAGGATCTAAAGATCCTGATGCCCTAATACGTGCTGTTATTAAGAAAAAAGGGAGTAATTATCTTAATGATAATACTATTATGACCGCATTTTATAGAGAAACTATAAGAAAACGTAGAACCTATGTTTCACTTTCTGAAGCAGTAGTTGATATATATAAAAATCCATACGAGTCTCCAAAAACAGATGTCATTAAACTTTTTAAAGCCAGAAAAAGTGCTGATTATAAAAAATTAGACACTCTAACATTAAAATTACAGGGAGGTCCATCTAGTGCATTATGGTTAGATGTAATGAAAAATCCTGAGCTTCTTTTTACAGAAAACATGACCAATAATTATCAGTTTAGTTTTGATAAGTCTACAAAAATTAATGACCGTGATATTTATGTTTTAAATTTCAAACAACGTTCAAATATAAAAGAACCTTTATATTTTGGCAAATTGTATATAGACTCTAAAACATTAGCTATGACTAAAGCTGTTTTTAGCCTTAATATGGATAATAAGGAAGAAGTAAGTAAAATGTTTGTTAGAAAAAAACCAAAAAATGCAAAAGTACAACCTACTCTTGCTTCTTATACTATTGATTATCGGCAAAAAGATGGTAGATGGTATTACGGTTATGGACGAATTGACCTAATTGTAAAAGTAAACTGGAAGAAAAAATTATTTAACTCTATCTACAAGCTAAATGTAGAAATGGCAATCACCGATTGGAAAAAGAATCCTAATAATGAGACTATACGTCCTAAAGATCGATTAAAATCCTCAGTTGTTATAAGTGATGAAGCATCTGGGTTCTCTGATCCAAAGTTTTGGGGTGAATATAACGTTATAGAGCCAGAAAAGCCAATAGAGTCTGCTATCAAGAAAATTAAAAAGCAATTACAGAAACTAAATTAATATATTTTTCTTCTATATATCATAAATTCAAAATCTCTATTTTTAAAAAGTATAATTAATTCTATTTCCAAAATCATATACCTAAACCAATGCAACTTTTAAATCGGTATTAGGTATATGATTTTAATCGACAACTTCAACTAAGCTCATACATTAAACTTCTGAAAACATATTTGTTTTCAAGGTAATTTCATAGCAATTAAACCCACAAATAAGGATTATCCACTTTACCATAAAAATTCACTATACAATTTTGTTACTTTTACATCTGGGAAAATAAATTTTGTAACAATTCATATTCTAAAAAGTCAATTAGGCTATAGTTTTAAAATCATTGTAATGAAGAAAGTACAATTCTTTATATTTTTTTGCATACACACTTATGTTATTTCTGCTCAAAAAAACATAGATTCTACAGGTGTAAAAGAAGATTTTAAAATTTTTGAAAGCATTCTAAAAAAAGGACATCCCAGTTTATACGAATATATCTCTAATGATTCTCTTGAAAATATTTTTAAAACCACAAAAGAATCCTTAAAAACAGTTACATCTGATATAGAATTGTATAAAAAAATGATTCATATTACAGATAAAATTAAAGATGGACACCTTTTATTATTACCCCCTAATACTATAAAAACAGAGCAATACTATTTTCCTTTAATTCTAAAGTTAATAAATGCCGAATTTTATGTAGACACTGATGATTTTAAAATTCCTATTGGTTCAAAAATTAATCAAATTAATGGAATCAAAGCTTCTACAATACTGGAAGCGCTTAAAAAATACATTCCTAGTGATGGATATAATCTAACTCGAAAATACAGGGAAATTGAATTGAAGTTTGGGTTGTATTTCGCTTATGAGTATGGTACACAAAAAGAATTCAATATTGATTATACAGAGCCTAACGGGGTAGTAAAAAATAGTATACTTGCTTCTGAGTCTTTTACAAAAGTAAGACTTAGAAATACCAGACGAAATTCTTATTTTGCCAAGTTTCATCAAAAAGAAAACGGTTTTGAGTTTTTTGATACATTTATCAACAAAAAAGACCCTTTTGTATATTATAAAGATGAAATAAATACAGCTGTACTTGTTGTTAATTCTTTTGGAGGTGATATTAGAATCTTTAAATCCAAACTGATAAAAATATTCCAAGAAATCCACAAGAAAAAAATTCATCACCTTATTGTAGATGTCAGACATAATGAAGGTGGTTTTAGACCAAACGCAGTCCACCTTTATTCTTTTATAACAGATACTATCTTTAAACAAAGAACAAGTGAATATGTTGCTTCATTAACTGTTCCTGAACGAGAATATGTAACTAGAACATATTTTAATGAAAAAGAATTTTTAAAAGACCGATTTAACAATCATCCAATCTATGATGGATGGAAACTTAAATTTGATGATATGGAAACTATAATGGTGCCAAATAAAAACAGGTTTAAAGGAAAAGTTTATGTATTGACAAGTGGGAGCACTTTTTCTGCAGGCTCTGCTTTTGTTTTAAATGCAAAAAACAATCCTAACATAATGATTATTGGAGAAGAAACTGGTGGAGGGTATTATTTTCATACTGGTGAATTTCCTGTGTTTTACGAATTCCCTAATTCAAAAATCATCATGGCTATGTTTATGGAAAAGATAGATCATCATATCTTAGACAATACAGTACCTAAAGGATCAGGTATCTTGCCTGATAAAAATATTTTTCTTTCTACAGAAGATCTAATATCTGGTAGAGATCCCGAATTAGACTATATTTTCAGATGGATTAAGGGATAGAACTAATTTATTTAAAATTAATTTTTCATTATCCTATATAGGTATTAACACTTGTTATTAATTTACAAGAATTATGCAACATTTGCTTAAATTTAAAAGCAAGATGTTCATCATCAAATTTCATTGCTTCACTAATACTATTAGACAATACAAGTTCGCCTATAAGATACTCCACAAAATAACTTTGATCGTCTGTTAAAAGCACATATTCTGTCATAGGATATTCATTTTTTCATACTTTCTTATACAGTTAACTATAATAAAAAAGTGTCCAAATAGTAATACATTTATAGATATAAAAATAATCGTAATATTCACCAAAAAAGCACAAGATCAGAATACTTTTACACAGATATATTAACAATTTCAATAAGTGGGGTATAATTTTTGATATACTCAAAAGGTTTACAAAAAACATATGCTAATGAAACGTGCTTTATTCCTTATTCTCGCCATCTTAAGTTTACTTTCCTGTTCTAAATCAAAAACATTACCATATGTTTTGCCTCAAAATTCATTAGAATTATTATCTGGTAAATCTGGTAAAACATGGAAACTAGCTTGGCGATATAACAATAACATTCGTATGAATATGAGAGGTTGCTTTCTTACCTATAGAGTAACTTATCATCCCAATAAAGTAATTAAAGACAATAATGGTGATCAGGAAGATTGTGGTACTTCTTTAATAGGAAATTGGGAAATAACTAGTAACAAAACAAAAGACCCTTTTATAAAGATAACCAGTGATCAATTACCAGAGATCATGCACATTGAAAAAAATTATAAATTCTTTAAAATCCTAAAACTTTCTAAGGATACTTTAGTCCTAAAATTTAAACATAAACAGTTTTCTAGCGAAAGTACTTTTGTTGATACTTTCGTTCCAGAAAACACTAAGGTAGAAGGTAGAGATTTTCATTGGTAATTTTTTTATACCACAAAAAATATCAGTAACCATTTTTATATAATTTACTTTTGCTTTAGTTATACCATTTATAATTTGAATTTACCATAACAAAATGTTCTTTTTTCACCCTCAGTATCAGAATAAAGACAAACCGTAGCCCTTCTATGCTTAATTTTCTTTTCCAGTAAATTCAAACTACAAATGGTATTATATTTTTCTTAGAAGCCCTATTTCTATATATTCTGAAATCCTCTCTTTTTTATCAATTTTATCTGTTTGCACAGGAATCCAACCATCTATTTTGACAATATCGTTAGGCTTACTACTAAAAAACATTTCATATTCACAGACCCCGAAATTATTTTTAGATGTAAAAGGTTTTTGTTTATTTTTTGTTTTATCCACTATTCTTTTTTGAACAATTTCAATTTTAGCAGCCAAATCGAGGGTTTCTGTATCCTTATGTACTTCTACATCCAAAAATTCTGAAATTGACACCATTACTATTTCTTCTATATTCATTTTTTTATTTTGATTAGTCTTATTATTAGAAAGGTTTTTAATTTATTTTTTATAGATATGTACTAGAGTTATTACAAAACATATGTTATTACACAAAAACTATATCTATTAAAAAACAATCAAACACCCCTTCATAATAACATAAAACTACACATAAACAACATAAAAACACAAACAAACTACATAAAAAAAAGGGGTTAGCTGTAATATTTATGATTTTACAAAAATATTATTTAAAAAATGGTTATTACATAGTTTAAAATTTACAAAATATTTTTTTTGTAAAAAACAAAAAACCTCAGCTATATTTATAGTTACAAATACTTTAAATTTGTTAACTCACTAGAAATATTATTTCATGCCCATAGATAAATTAACACACGCATACACTTTGATTGATCAAGCAAATGCAAAAGATCCTAATAAAGAAAAAGTAAATAATGAATTAGTTGCTAAAGAGTTGATCTACGGTAAACGAATGACAGACACCTTAGAAAAATTTGAGCCACATGCGACTGACGCTCTTAAACTTGCTGCTAGGTCACAACATATTTGTAGATGGAAAATCTCTCGTGATCATTATCCCATGGATCGTGTTGGATATTTAAAATGGAGGGAAGAATTAAAAAAATTTCATGCTAAAAAAGCTTCTGAAATTCTACAAGAAGTAGGTTATAGTTCTGAAATCATAGACAGAGTATCTTTTTTAATACAAAAAAAACAATTAAAAAAGGATGAGGATACACAAACCTTAGAAGATGTAATATGTCTTGTTTTTCTTAATTTTTATTACTCTGAATTTTTGATAAAGCATACAGAAGAAAAAATCATTGATATTTTACAAAAAACATGGCGTAAAATGTCTGATAAAGGGCATCAAGCAGCTTTACAACTTTCGTATTCTGAAAAAGCATTGGAGCTCATAAAAAAAGCGCTATTCTAAATCTGTTATCTACAATTTGCTATCTATACATTAGTTTTTTTTTTAATTACCTCCTTGCGGTAGTAATCGATAATCCCATCTATAGGTCTTCTTACAATATTACCTACTGTAAGATGGTAAGGCCAAACAGCAGCTCTAATTATATCTTCGCTAAAATGAGCTATCGAACCAATAAAATGTATAGGTACATTCTGTGATTCTGGAAAACACAACACTCTGTTTTCTATAAACTCTTGAATCCCTTCTGTAATAATTTTATAAAAATACCCATTACGCTCACTTGTAAAAATAAACTCTGCAAAAGAGGCTAAATAGGTATTAGGATTTTCTTTTTTGTACAAATTTTCTTTTATAGAATCAGAAGATAAATCAAAGCTTTTTTCAAATTCTGAGGCTATATCCTGAGGCATTCTTTTGTAATAATAATCTCGAATTAGCCTTTTCCCAAAATGGTTTCCACTAGCTTCGTCCATAAGGATATACCCTAAAGAATCCACCGACATATGAATATCGTCTCCATCAAAATAACAACTATTAGAACCAGTACCTAAAATACATACAATACCTGGTTCTGTTGTTGCTGCATACACCGCTGCAACCATATCTTCTTTAACAACAACTTCTGCTGCAACAAAAAAGTCTTCAAAGACTTTTTTTAACATTGCCGCTGGTTTTGCAGTTCCACATCCTGCCCCATAAAAATGTACTGTATCAATTTTATTTTTATGAGAAGAAATTTCTACATTTTCTCTAATTCGCTGCTCTAGTAAAGATTTCTCAAACACAGCAGGATTTAATCCTTTTGTACGAGTTTTAAAAACGATTTCTCCCATATCGTCTAGAAGAATCCAATCACATTTGGTAGAACCACCATCAGCTAATAAAATCATTTTAAAATTTGTTTATTGTTAACAAAAGGAAATAAGAAAATTAATATAAAGTCACTCTTAATCAAAATCCATAAAATATATTAATAACCGTACATTTATTTTGATTAGAACCTTCATATGATAATTAATATAGTGATGTCTAAAAAGCGTATACAAAAATCACAATAAGTTTATAAAAAATTTATATTATTCTTGACTTTTTAGACATCCCAAACATCTAATTTATAGATTACCTACATGTGCTGATAAATCTACTAATTTAGTTGAATATCCAAATTCATTATCATACCAAGCTATTAGTTTAAAGAAATTATCATTAAGAGCTATTCCTGCATTGGCATCAAATACTGAAGTTTGTGATTCTCCTACAAAATCTTGAGAAACAACATCTTCATCTGTATATCCCAAAATACCTTTTAGTTCATTTTCAGAAGCTTTTTTCACAACAGCCTTAAGTTCCTCATAGGACACTGATTTTTTGGTTCTTACTGTAAGATCTACTACAGACACATCTACTGTAGGAACTCTAAATGCCATACCAGTAAGTTTACCTTTTAAAGCAGGAATCACCTTAGTAACAGCAACTGCAGCTCCTGTTGTCGAAGGTATTATATTATTCAAGGCACTACGTCCTAATCTATAATTTTTTCTTGAAGGAGAATCTACAGTAGCTTGTGTAGCTGTAGCTGCATGTACCGTAGTCATTAACCCTTCTTCTATACCAAAATTATCATTAATTACTTTTGCTAAAGGTGCTAAACAGTTTGTAGTACAAGATGCATTAGAGACAATAGTGTCTGAGGCTTTTGCATCCATATGGTTTACTCCCATTACAAACATTGGTACATCTTTTGAAGGTGCAGAAATCACTACTTTTTTAGCTCCTGCTTTAAGATGTGCGTTTGCAGAATCCATAGTTGTAAAAATACCTGTACAATCCATAACTACATCGACTCCTACAGCATTCCATTTCAAATCTTCTGGATTGCGTTCGGCTGTCACCCGAATCTCTTTTCCGTTTACAACAAGGTTCCCATTTTTAACCTCTATTGTTCCATCAAATCTACCATGTACAGAGTCATATTCTAATAAATACGCTAAATGTTCTACATCTAATAAATCATTAATAGCTACTATCTCTACGTTATCACGTTTAGAAGCAATTCTAAAAGCAATTCTTCCAATCCTTCCGAAACCGTTAATCCCAATTTTTAGCGTACTCATATTTAAAAATTTAGTTGTTTTAATTTATAATGTGGTTATATTTTTATAAAATTACACCGAGGTTATATCGGCTACTTTTATTAATCCATCGTGTTTATGTGGTCTTTTTTCTAAAGCTGTTTTAAGTGGCACTATAGTAACCTTTTTATGAACAATTCCTATCATCACTTCACTCTTACCTTCTAATAAAGCTTCAACTGCTCCTACTCCTAATTTACTGGCTAATACCCTGTCATAACAACTGGGAGCACCTCCTCTTTGTATATGCCCAAGAACAGAAACTCTTACTTCGTAGCCTTCCAGATTTTCTTCAACATACTCTCCTAATTCAAAAATATTCTTTCCAGATTTGCCCCCTTCTGCCACTACAATTATACTAGAGGTCTTTCCTGTTTTTTTACTTTTCTTAAGCGAATCCAAAAGTCTATCAACCCCCATATCTTCTTCTGGAATTAAGATTTCTTCTGCTCCTGCTCCTATCCCTGCATTTAAAGCTATATCTCCTGCGTCACGTCCCATTACTTCTATCAAAAATAACCGGTTATGAGAACTTGCTGTATCTCTAATTTTATCTATAGCTTCTACAACGGTGTTTAATGCTGTATCATATCCTATAGTATAATCTGTACCATTAATGTCATTATCTATGGTGCCAGGAATACCAACTACCGGAAAATCAAATTCTTCAGATAATTTTAAGGCTCCTGTAAAACTACCATCTCCTCCTATAACAACCAATGCATCTATATTGTTCTTTACAAGATTATTATGTGCTTTTTGTCTCCCTTCTATTGTTCTAAAAGTTTTTGAACGTGCCGATTTAAGAAAAGTTCCTCCTTTATTAATAATATTACGAACAGAACGGGCATTCAATTCTTCCATTTCATTATGGATAAGGCCTTCATATCCTTTATAAACACCAAAACAATTTACTTTGTAATAACTACAAGCACGAACAACTGCTCTAATTGCAGCATTCATTCCTGGAGCATCTCCTCCGGATGTTAATACAGCTATATTTTTAACTTTTTTTGTCATTGAGTCAAATCTATTGCTATTGGCAGTAATAACCTAATTTGCAAAAAAACTAAAACGTTTTCGGTTAATAAATTCAATATTTTAAAACAAAAAACATGGTGTTTTAACAGATTTTTAGACTTTAAATTGGAGATAAAGCAACAATATTAAGGATTAAAACAAAAAACGACTTGTGTAGACAAGTCGTTCTCATAAATTAATATCGTAATCTTTAACTATTCTTTAATTAAAATTAAATATTTCCAAGGATTTAGTTCCAATCCTTTCCCTGTTTTTAGATGTACACGCTTTTCAGAAAAGTAATCTATATAAGCCTCTTCTTTAGTATCATCTAGGATAAAATTTACTTTCTCTTTTGTCAAATTTGCAATAAAAACAACTTTATTATTTTCTTTTTCTCTTGAAAATGCTAAAATATTAGTGTCATCAGATGTTTTAACGCGTTTATAAGATGCTGCATTTTTGCCTCCATGTAAAGCTGGGTTCGTGTTTTTAAGTTTCCCTAATTTTTTATACAAAGGAAAAAATACACCTTTCTCTTTACTAATTGTATCCTTATCAAAAAATAGTAAACGTTTGTCCATATCATATTCTTGACCAGAATAGATCAATGGCATTCCTGGTGCCAGATAAGAAAGTGCTGCTAATACTTCTTTGGCATCTCCCATTCTTTCTTGCACGGTACCATTCCAAGAGTTTTCATCATGATTAGATGTAAAATTCATTAAAATATCATCTTTTGCATACATAGAGTCTATTTGCTCCATTCTTTTATCCCATTCTCCTACATTTGCTTTTCCTTTAGCAATATCATTCATTTTATGATGTGTATCCCATCCATATCCCATATCGAACGCATTTTCTAGTAATTCAGGCTCCCAACCTTCTGCCAACATAAATACAGGTTTTATTTTCTTGAGTTCAGCTACAGCATTCTCCCAAAAATCTACAGGAACCATTCCTGCCACATCACATCGAAAACCGTCTACTCCTTCTTCTTTTATCCAATATGACATATCTTGTATCATTTGCTCTCGCATTTGTTGATTGTCATAATTAAGATCTGCAACATCTGTCCAGTCTGTATCTACTGTATGCGTAATATTACCTTCTTTGTCTTTAGTATAATACTCTGGATGTTCTTTTAACCAAACATGATCCCAACCAGTATGATTAGCAACCCAATCCAAAATAACATATATCCCGTTATTGTGTGCTGTTTTTACTAAAGTCCTAAAATCATCCATAGTACCAAACTCAGAATTTACTTTGGTATAATCAGATACCGCATAATAACTACCTAAAGAACCTTTACTTTTGGTAGTAGATATTGGATAAATTGGCATAATCCACAATACTTTTACACCTAAATCTTTAAGAACGGGAATATCTTTGGTAAATGCATTAAAAGTGCCCTCTTCAGAATATTGTCTAATATTGGCCTCATAAATCACCGCATTTTCAAGTATGGTATCATGTACTGCAAGAAACTTTTCTTTTACTCCCTCTTCAATTTCTATCTTGGATAGACTTTCTTCTTTTTTTGTCTTTCCACAGGAAAATAGAATTCCAATTACTGTAAGACTTAAAATTATCTTTTTCATTTAATTAAATTTATAGGTGGTTATTTGCGGTTATATTTTATTTTAAATCCAGTATCATTGATGTTTTAGCAGGTACACTAAAATCCTCGGTGATGTCTATATTAGAATCAGTAATAATATCGGTCCCTACGCTATAGTTTTTTATACCTTCTTTGAATCGGGCAACGTCTAATTTTTGATCTTTTAGGCTATTATTAATAATTACCATTACACTTTCTTTGTCATCATACCTAAAGTATACATATACATTATCAAAAGGAATAAACTGCAATAGTTTTCCTTTGTGTACAGAGGGTTTATTCTTTCGCCAGTTTAATATTTTCTTGGTAAAGGAGTGATATTCTTCTTGATTTATGGTTCTTCCATTTTTTATTTCTGAAGATAAAAATGCATTTTTTGAATCCTCTATCCATCCTCCTGGAAAATCTTTTCGAATATCTCCATCTCCATTTTTATCCCGATTGCCTAACATTCCTATTTCATCACCATAATACAGTTGCGGAATCCCCCGAGTAGTGCATATTAATGTCATTACCATTTTATAGATATTACTATTTTCCTGATATATTTCATTAATCCTATTGGTATCATGATTTCCTGCAAATACTAGAATATTGTTACTATCTGGATATAAAAAATCATTGGTAAAATTATCGTATGCTTTTATCATTCCTTTACTCCATTCACTTTTATCTTCCTTAAACATTTCTATAATAGCATCATGTAATGTAAAATCCATTACAGATGGCAAATACGAATTATAATGATCTATAGCTCCTATTTTGCTATCTTTTTGCCAATATGCAATTTGAGATTGATTGTGCATCCATACTTCTCCAACGACATTAAAGTTTGGATATTCTTCCATAATAGCTTTGGTCCATTTTGCAATTGCTTCTTTATCATTATAAGAGTAGGTGTCTACTCTAAAACCATCTAAATCTGCATACTCTATCCACCAAATTGCATTTTGTATAATATATTTAAGAAGTAAAGGATTACTTTGATTCATATCTGGCATTGTCGTATCAAACCATCCATCCATACACCCCTTTCTGTCTACTTGCGAGGCATTTTTATCAAACTGAGTAGTCATACGATAGTTACTACGCTTAAAACCTTCTGGCCATTGATGAATCCAATCTTTGGTTGGCAGATCTTGTATCATCCAATGTTTAGACCCCCAATGATTGGTTACATAATCCATAATCAACTTCATATCTAATTTATGCATTTCTGAAGCTAATCTTCTGTAATCGTTGTTTGTACCATATCTTGGATCTATTCTATACAAATCACTTTGTGCATAGGTATGATAAGAATAGGTTGGTTCATTATCTTCTAATAATGGGGTGCTCCACAATGCTGTTACTCCTAAATCCTTTAGATAACTTAGGTGATCTATTATACCTTTTATATCCCCTCCATGGCGACCTCCTGGCTTAGACCTATTTACTTTTTCTGTAGTATTTTTATGAGAATCATTACTTGAATCTCCATTTGCAAATCGATCTGGCATAATTAAATACATCACATCGCTACTATCAAAACCTTTTCTTTTAGCTGAATTCTCTTTTCTAATTTTAAATTCATAAGGTTGTGAAAACTCAACTTTACCATTTTTTTTAAAATTAATCGAAACCGTACCTGCCTTCAATCCTTTAGTATCTATAGTAATGAATAAATAATTAGGATTTTCAGTCTTCGTAATTTTGCTAATCGCCATACCTTCTATCGCTACATCATATTTAGAAAGGCTTTTTCCATAACATAAAATTTGAAGCTCTTTATTATGCATATCACTCCACCAAAATGGAGGCTCTATTTTTTCTATCTGAGCTTGACATAAAAAAATGGCGCACCAAAAAAATAGTATCATTAGTTTACATTTCATTTATTTAAATATTTTTAATCCTTGTGTTATATTTTTAAAGATTTTAAAAAAATCGTATCGACATGAGTAATTGAATAGTATACCTATTAAAAAAACGTGCTAAGTATACAATAAAAAATAAGCGATTAATAATCAGAGTTTTAAATGTTCTCACTCGTTGTTTTTTGTCATTCCAGCGTAGGCTGGAATCCTTTTTCACATAGTGTTATTAATGAATAGATTCCATTCTTTAACGGAATAACAAATCAACTCATTTCTATAATTGTGTTATTTTTTATCATTTACAAAAAAAGTGTAACTATTTTTTTGGGCAGAGTAAAAAAAACGGAAACTTATCTTTCTTACTATATTTTAACTCTGCCCAACATAAAAATGGGGGGCAAAAAAATAAATAATTACTATTTTTACTACATAAAATTTGATAAAAATTATACTGTTATAAGATTGTTAGGTGAAATTTTAACTTCTTTATCCTCTACAAAAATTAATAAATCACTATCCCCTTCTAAAGTAAAAGAAGTTCCTTCTTGAGATACATTTACTTTGATAATTTGGTTTCTAAAATTAACTTTAAAAGTATACCCTTTCCATTCTTTAGGGATTTTAGGAGTAAAAGACAAAGTTCCTTTCTTAATTCTAAGCCCTCCAAATCCTTCAACAATGCTCATCCATGTGCCTGCCATACTCGTAATATGCAATCCTTCTTCTACTTCTTTATTATAATCATCCAGATCCAGTCTTGATGTTCTTAAATAAAAAGTATATGCTTGATCCATCCTATCTAGTGTAGCTGCTTGTATACTATGAACACATGGCGAAAGAGACGATTCATGCACTGTAAAGGGTTCATAAAAATCAAAATGGTGTTTTAACTCCTCTTTTGTAAATTGATCTTCAAACATATAAAACCCTTGCAGTATATCGGCTTGTTTTATATATGGAGAACGTAATATTCGATCCCAACTCCATTTTTGATTAATCGGTCGTTGAGATTTATCCAGATTATCTACTGTAATTAATTCTTTATCTAAAAACCCATCCTGCTGTAAATAAACTTGGTGTTTTTCAGAATATGGAAAATACATTTTATCTGCTACTTCTAACATAGCTTCCACCTCTTCTTGCGCTATACTAGTTTTTTCTACAATTCGTTCATAATCGCTTTTGTATTCTGTTTTTACTTTAATAATATTCTGCACACAATACTCTATACACCATTTTGCCAGGTAATTAGTATACCAGTTATTATTTACGTTGTTTTCATACTCATTAGGGCCTGTAACCCCAAGAATTACATACTTATTTTTATCTGTAGAAAAAGTTGCTCTTTGATACCAAAAGCGAGCAATTGCAATCATTACTTCTAATCCTTTTTCTGGGATATAGCTATAATCACCCGTATATCTTACATAGTTATAGATAGCAAATGTCATTGCACCGTTACGGTGTATTTCTTCAAAAGTAATTTCCCACTCGTTATGGCATTCTTCTCCATTCATGGTAACCATTGGATATAATGCTGCCCCATTAACAAACCCTAGTTTACTGGCGTTTTCAATAGCTTTATCCAGATGATTATATCGATACGTTAATAAGTTTCTCGCTACAAGCTGATCTTTTGTTGCCATATAAAATGGAATACAATATGCTTCTGTATCCCAGTAAGTGCTTCCTCCATATTTTTCGCCTGTAAACCCTTTGGGTCCAATGTTTAATCTTGTATCTTTACCTAAATATGTTTGGTTTAACTGAAAAATATTAAATCGAATACCTTGCTGTGCTTTTACATCCCCATCGATAGTTATATCTGCCATTTCCCAGATTTTGGACCATGCGTTTTTTTGTGAATTTAATAGAACGTCAAACCCTGATTCTGAAGCTTTCCTCAGAATTGCTGTACTTGCATTCTTTAAATTGTCTTTCTCATGATTTAAGGATACTGTATACCCCCCATACTTTATAATGCTTGTTGTTTTTCCTTTAGGAACGTCTACAGAATAGTTTAAACTTATAGATGTACCATCCATTTTTACTTTAGGAGATATATCCTTTTGTTCTCCATCTATAAAGATTTCACTTAACATCCCGGTACACACATGAAAGTTGGTTTTCATTGTTTTGGATAAAATGTATGCTTCGTTTTTGTCATGAGCCAGATTATATGTATCCCAAAACTTATCTTCCCAATTAGTGTCTTCATTAGTAATTCCTGAATCCAAATAAGGTGCAAATTCAATATTTACATCTTGATTTACAGGAGTTATTTCATATTTAATTACTCCTACTTCATCTAAATCCAAGCTCAAAAATCGTGTGGATTTCACCAATACCTCTACCTTATTTTGCAAAACTGCTATAAAAGAACGTTCATACCACCCCTCTTTCATATTTAATTCTCTACGAAATTTTTTTACAGCTACACATGTATTAAGATCTAATGCTTCTTCGTTAATTTCAACTCCTATTCCAATCCAATTTGGGGCATTCAGCACTTTTGCAAAATACTCTGGGTATCCATTTTTCCACCAGCCTACTTTGGTTTTATCTGGATAATAAACTCCTGCTATATAACTTCCTTGAAAAGTTGATCCTGAGTATGCTTCTTCAAAATTAGCACGTTGTCCCATTGCTCCATTACCTATACTAAACAAGCTTTCTGAAGACTTAACTCTTTCTTTATCAAACCCTTCTTCAATAATTGACCAGTTATCTGGTTTTATATAATTCTGATTCATTTTTTCTTTATTCATTTTTAGTTGTTGGATAAAACCAATCTAGAGTATCCTTTTACATGTATATTAAATTGGAACGCTCTTTTTGCATCGCAACTAAACCTTTTTGGTTATAATCAATTGATTTACAAAATCTTCTCCTATTTCTGTAAAATCTTTAAAAACATAATCTGCTTCATGTAATATATTTTTATCTCCGATACCAATACTAATCATATCTGCGGTATTAGCTGCCTGAATTCCAGCAACCGAATCTTCAAACACTATACAGTTTTTTGGAGAAACCCCTAATTGTTTTGCTCCTATTAAAAAGACCTCTGGATCTGGTTTTGCTTTAGAAACATTAGTTCCGTCTACGATGGTATGAAATCTGTTATATAATTTTACTTTTTCTAAAATTGCCCGAGCATTTTTACTGGCAGACCCTAAAGCAATTAACTGTGTTTTTGCATGTAAATATTCTAAAACCTTAGGTACATCTGGTAAGATTTCTTTAGTATCCATTTTTGAAATATACTTGAGATACTCTTCATTTTTTTCAGACATTAACTGGGTGAATTTCTCTTGAGAAATACTTACATTTCCCCATTCTAAAATCTTTTCTAAAGAACGTACTCTACTTACTCCCTTAAGCTGTTCATTTTGCTCATGAGTAAAAGAAATCCCTAAATTGTTTGCCAGATTTTGCCACGCTAGAAAATGATATTTAGCAGTATCTACTATAACACCGTCTAAATCGAATATAAATCCTTTCTTCATTATTATATAGCTTCTTTTGGGTTGTAGGTTATCGCATCTTTATTAGTTATCAACACATTGCATAAACCTGCGATGATTAAGCTTATTCCGGCAACAATCATTGCGTTTATCGTTTCGTCTCCAATAAGTTTATATGCAAAATTTACTCCTCCCAAAGCAGCTATGATTTGCGGTATCACTATAAACATATTAAATATCCCCATGATGACTCCCATTTTTTTAGGATCTACCGAGCTAGACAACATAGCATAAGGCATCGATAAAATACTGCCCCATGCTAAACCTATTAAGCTAAAAGAAAAGGTTAGCCATTGTGGCGAAGGAATATAATACATGGATATAAAGCCTATTCCTCCTAAAATAAGAGATACCATATGTACCCATTTTCTATTGATCCTTTTTCTGGAAGTATAAAATGTGAGTAGTAATGCAAAAGCCATAGAAGATAATCCATAAACTCCCATATACCTTCCTACATTATTAGAAGCTTTTTGAAATGCTGTATTTGCCGTTTCAAATGCTATTACCGATTCGGGAACATCCATATTATATGCAGATTCTATTGGTACTGGAGTTTTAAAAATATGCTCTGTTAGTGCTGGATTTGCAAGACTCCACATAGTAAAAAAAGCAAACCAGCTAAAAAACTGAATAAGCCCCAATTTTTTCATGGTAAGTGGCATACTTCCAATATTGTTTAAGATATCTGAAACGAATTTGTTTTTTTGTTTTTTTTCTTTTTCAAACTCTTCCATATCTTCTGGGGGATATTCTGAAGTAGTAAATACCGTGTAAAGAATACTAATAAGAAAAACGAGTGCTCCTATAGCAAAAGCTACTTTTACAGACATTGGGACAACTCCTGTAGGAGCTGCATCACTAACCCCCATTTGAGAAATCAGCCAAGGCAAATTACTTGCTATCCAAGTTCCTATACCAATAATAAGCGTTTGTGTAACGAAACCATAAGATCGTTGAGAATCTGGAAGTTTATCTGCTACTAATGCCCGAAAAGGCTCCATCGAAATATTAATAGAAGCATCTAAAATCCATAGAAAACCTGCTGCAATCCATAAAGCCGGAGAGTGAGGCACTAAAAACAAAGCTATAGAACTAAGTATGGCACCAATTAAAAAATAAGGTCTACGACGACCCCATCTTGGACTCCAAGTACGATCACTAAGATATCCTATAATAGGTTGAACTAAAAGACCGGTTAACGGGGCTGCAATCCATAATAAAGGTATGGCATCTTTTTCTGCACCTAAAGTTTGGAAAATTCTAGACATAAATCCGCCTTGCAATGCAAAACCGAACTGAATTCCTAAAAAACCGAAACTCATGTTCCAAATTTCCCAGAAACTTAACTTACGCTTCTTCATCAAGTAAATATTTGATTATTACTCTGTCTGATAAGCGAAATACTTATCAAAACTTATTTTTATATGTAGAAAGTGAAAATATAAGTTTTGATAGAAGTCAAAGATATTATAATTTTTTAATTAAAAAATATCTCTTTATATTTTTTTTGTAGAACTTCTCTGAATCAAACTGGTATCGATGATAACAGTTCTATATTCTTCTGTAGCTGCCTCGTCCCCCTCTAGTTTATCTATAAGTAATTTTGCCGCTCTTATCCCCATATCTTCCCCATGTTGACTTATTGTAGTAAGAGTTGGTATAAAATGTTTGGATAAAATACCATCTGTAAACCCTACTACAGACACATCATCTGGTACTTTTTTACCTTGTTTATCCAGTACTTTAACTGCTGTAACTGCAAACAATTCATTTACCGCAAAAACAGCATCTATATCTTTGTCTTTTAAAAAATCTGAAATTTCTATTTCACAATTATCTATATCTTCTATTTTAAGTATAAGTTCTTCTCTTTCGGGTATATCATATGCTCTTAATGCCCTTAGATACCCATTAGTCCTTAATTTACCTACACTTATATAATCTACTGTAGTAAGTATCGCTATCTTTTTACAGCCAATAGAAAGCAAATGATTGGTAGCGGTTTGTGCTCCTTTGGCATCGTCAATAATCACTTTATCACAAACCACCTTATCAATTATCCTATCAAAAAGTACAACTGGCATTCCTTGATTCATGGTTTCTTCTATATGGTGGTAATCCTTTTTAAGTTGTGTTTCTTTAGCAACAGATAAAATAAATCCATCTGCGCTTCCGCTAGCTAGCATTTCCAGATTAATAACCTCTTTATCAAAAGAATTGTTAGAGGAACATATAATTACATTATAGCCCTGTTCGTTTGCTACTTTCTCTACTCCACCGATTACTGTAGTAAAAAAATGATGTACAATTTCAGGAATGATAACACCTATTGTTTTGGTTTTCCTGTTCTTTAGACTTAAAGCTATATTATTAGGTTTATAATTATATAACCTGGCAAAAGCTTTTACTTTTTGTCTGGTATCTAAACTTATTTCTGTACTATCTTTTAATGCCTTGGATACTGTAGAGATAGAAACATCCAGCTCTTTTGCAATATGTTTGAGTGTAATTTTTTGTTTCATACGTAAACCTTTTATTTGAATTATTTAGATAGTATCTTTTCTTAAGATGGTTTAACCCAGATTATGCAATAGAAAATCTATTTCATCTGTGATCTACTGCAAACACTGTCGCCTTGCTTTGTTTTTCACTTTAACCATAGCGATGCTATGCTAAAAGTAAGAAAACAACAGTGTTCATTGTATCTCAAAGCTTCATAACGAAGTTCTATTGCATAATCTGGGTTTAATAACAATTATCGCTGAAATTGATATAATTATACTTATCAAGATAGCCTTTGGTATAGCTTTTCGCATTTCTCATTTTAATCAAAAGTCAAATTTAAGGGTGAAAATATGCTATATGAACAGAATTATACTTAAAATTTTAGTGAGATTCCAAAAGTTTTCCACACGCAAACGTTTGCGTAAGATTAGAACTACAACTTAGCAGAAAATTAACACAAAATTTACATACTTTGGTTGCAGAAAGTGAAAATATAAGATTTTAAACAATCAAAAACTAATTTAATTTTATGAAAACATTTACCAAAAGCGCATTGTTTTTATTGTGGTTAATACCAATGGGCTTTTTTGCACAGTCAACTGTTATTGGAACGGTTACTGATGCAGGAAGCGGGCAACCAATTCCTGGTGCTAATATCATTGTTAAAGGCTCTACAAACGGAACAACTTCTGATTTTGATGGTAATTATTCTTTAAATAATGTCAGTACAGGGAATACAATACTTTTTTCTTATGTTGGTTTTGTAGCACAAGAGATAACTTATAGTGGTCAACCTACTATAGATATCATACTAGCAGAAGATGCTTCAGAACTTGAGCAAGTAGTACTTATTGGGTATGGTACTACCCGAAAAAAAGATTTAACAGGATCTATAGCACTAGTAACCTCTGAAGATTTTAATACGGGTAATACTATTACTGCAGAAAATCTTTTTAATGGTAGAGTTGCCGGAGTATCTATTAATACCAATGGTGGTCCTGCAGGGAATTCTGAAATTAGAATAAGAGGAGGAGCATCTCTTAATGCTTCTAACGATCCTTTAATTGTTGTGGATGGCTTACCCTTAAATGATCCAGGGGATTTATCTAATGGATCAAGATCTGTTCTTTCTGCAATTAATCCAAATGATATAGAATCTTTTTCTATCCTTAAAGACGCCTCTGCTGCTGCAATTTATGGTAACCGTGGAGCAAATGGAGTCATCATCATTACTACAAAAAAAGGAAAAAGTAAACTACAAATTAATTTGGATTCTAAAACCAGTATTACCACTGCAAATGAAACCGTAAATGTTTTTTCTGCTAATCAATACAGAGAATTTATAAACCAAAATTTTCCAGATAAAGTTGGAGAATTAGGATCTGCCAACACCAATTGGCAGGATGAAATTTACAGAACTGCTTTTTCTACAGATCATAACCTATCGGTTAGCGGATCTATATTAAAAACTTTACCTACCAGAGTTTCTATTGGGCGTTCTGATCAGGAAGGGCTTAGAAAGACATCAAAATTTGAAAGAACTACATCTTCTATTGCTTTAAATCCAAGAGTATTCGATGATCATCTTAAAATTGATATAAACGCAAACCTTAATTTTGAAAAAAACCGATTTGCTCCTGATGTAGAAGGTGCCGCAATTACTTTTGATCCTACACAACCCGTATTTGATACAAGCTCTCCTTATGGTGGTTTTTTTGAATATAGAGATTCTAGTACAGGATTTGCACTAGGTAATGTTTCTAGAAACCCTGTTGCTCAACTATTACAAACCAGAGAAATAGCAAACGTAAGACGGTATTTTGGTAATATCAAACTAGACTATCAATTACACTTTTTTCCAGATTTAAGGGCTGTGCTAAATTTAGGTTTAGACGATAGTGAAACCGATAGATTTAAAGATGTTTCTACAGAAAGTGCAACTGGTTTTAACGCTACTCAAGGAAAGTTTTTAGGATTTAAGTCTGATACAGATTTAGCGGTTAAAAACCGTCTTTTTGATGCTTATTTAACTTATAATAAAGCTTTAGGAGATCTAAATATTGAAGGTACTGGAGGATATTCTTATCAAAAATTTGAATTAAGCCGATTAGAAACTGGAAATCAGCGAGATCCAAGCAATGCTCCAGAAAGAACTATTAATCCAGACGAAGTGTTACTTGCTTATTTTTTAAGAACAAATCTAAAATTTAAAGACAAGTACTTTATATCTGCTTCTATTCGTAGAGATGGAACCTCTAGATTTGGTAAGGACAATAGGTTTGGATATTTCCCTTCTGCTTCTGTAGGATGGCAAATAAGTGAAGAGAATTTTCTTAAAGAATCTTCTATAGTAAGTAACCTTAAACTTAGATTAGGATATGGAATTACTGGTCAGCAAGATATTGATCAGGCATATGCATATTTAGAGAGATACAGAGGCAGTAGTCCTTTTACACAATATATCTTAGATGGTGAAGTCATAAATATCGTACAACCACAGTTTAGAAACGAAGACATAGAGTGGGAAAAAATCACAGAGTATAATCTTGGATTAGATTATGGGTTCTGGAATGATAGAATTATCGGTTCTGTAGATGTATTTAGAAAAGAATCTGATGATCTACTTTCTCAAGCTCCTATCCCAGATGGCGCAAATTTTTCTAATCAAGGTTTTCAAAATATAGGTAAATTTATTACCCAAGGTATAGAGTTTTCTATTAACACCGATATTATTAGTAAAAATGATCTAAACTGGAATGTGAGTTACAATGCCACTTTTATAGATCGGGAAATCGAAGAATTAGCTTTTGGGCAGGATATTTTAACTACCGATATTGGTGGAGGTACTGGTAATACTATTCAAATCCAGCGCCAGGGACATGCTCCTTTCTCCTTCTTTACATACGCGCAAATTTATGATACCAATGGCAAACCTATTGAAGGAGCGTATGCAGATCTTAATGGGGATGGGCTTATTAATAATAACGACAGATACATATCTGGTAAAGGTACTCCAGATTTTATCATGGGCTTTCAATCTAGTTTAAACTATAAAAACTTTGATTTCAGCTTTAATATGAGAGCAAATATTGGAGGCGAAATCTATAATAATGTTGCCTCTTCAAATGCACAATTAGGAAATGTAGTAAGAACCGTTTTTAATAATACACCAATATCTGTATTAGACACCAAATTTAATAGTACTCCAGATGTTATTCTTTCTGATTATTACATAGAAGACGCATCTTTTTTAAGAATGGATAATATAACATTAGGATACACCTTAAAAGATGTTATGAAAGGAGTATCTAGTCTTCGATTATGGGCTGGTATACAAAATGCTTTTGTTATTACCGATTATTCAGGTTTAGATCCCGAGATTCAAAATAATGGTGTAGATGATACTATTTTTCCAAGAGGGCGAACACTTTTATTCGGGTTAAATTATAAATATTAAAAAAATTAGGAAATGAAACTATATAATATTTTTTTATACGCATTTCTATCCATGGGTATTTTTACCTCTTGCGAAAAGGATCTGGATATTAAACTAGAAGACGACGATGACTTACTGGCAAATGATGTCTTTAACACTAGAGATGATTATAGAAGCGCTCTAGGAGGAGTATATGCTAATCTATCGTTAATAGGTTTAGATGTCAATGCAGATGGTAGACCAGACTCTGCTAATCTTGAAGGAATAGATGACGGTACCAGCCAATATGTACGAGGATTATTCTCTATGCAAAACGTATCTACCGATGAAGTAATCTGGAGCTACGAAAATGATCCTGGTATTCGAGATATACAAAGAAATAGTTGGGATGATAATAATGTATTTGTACTTAGCTTTTTCTCCAGAGCTTCTTTTCAGATATCCTTAGCTAATGAATTTCTGCGTCAAACAACCGATGGTAAATTAGATAGTAGAGGAGTTTCTGCAGATTTAAAAATTGAAATTCAAACTTTTAGAGCAGAAGCAAGAGTACTTAGAGCTTTATCTTATTATCACTTATTAGATTTATACGGAAGAGCTCCTTTTGCTACAGAAAATGATGCTGTTGGTTTTACCCGAGTGCCAGAAATTAAAGGAGAGGCTTTATTCAATTATATTGAAGAAGAGCTTTTAGCGGTAGAAAGTCAACTTCTGGATGTTAATCCAGGGCAAAATTATGCTCGTGTAAACAAAGGAGTTGCTAAAATGATTTTAGCAAAAATCTATTTAAACGCCGAAGTATATTTAGGTAAAGGAAAAGATCGATATACAGATTGTTTACAAGTATGTCAAGAGATAATTAATAGTGGGTATTCTTTAAACCCAAATTACTTAAATAATTTTAATGCAGATAACGATACTAACGGCGCGCAGAACGAAATCATATTTCCTGTGGTTGGTGATGGATCTTCTGTAAGAAATTTTGGAGGCGCTTCTCTTATCATACAAGGAGAACAAAATGCAGCAGGATTTGAACCTACTCCTGCATCCCTTGGTGTAGAAGGTTTCACTACTTTATATAGAGCCAGAAAACAATTTTCTGAAAAATTTGTTTCTAATCCTCTTTTTGTAAATGATAGCCGAAATACTTTAGTTACACAAGACGTAAGTACAGATCCTACAGTTGCAACAGTAGACAGACCTATCGAAATTGGTACTGATTTTACAGATTTCTCTAAAGGATACTTGGTAACAAAATATTCTAATATAAAATCAAATGGGCAGCCTGGATCTAATGTAACATTTGCAGATACTGATTTCCCTATGTTTAGATTGGCAGATGTATATCTAATGTACGCAGAAGCACATCTTAAAAATGGTGGTGGAGACCGAGCAACAGCTCTTGGATATGTAAATGCTTTAAGAGAAAGAGCTTTTGGAAACCTTTCTGGTAATATAACTGATGCAGAGCTTACTTTAGATTTTATCCTCGACGAACGATCCAGAGAGCTATATTGGGAAGCACACAGACGACAAGACTTAATTCGGCATGATAAATATACCGGTGGAGCTTATAACTGGAGATATAAAGGAGGAACACCAAACGGATCTGCTATTTCAGATAACTTTAAATTATTTCCTGTACCTGCATCCAGTAGAGCTGCTAACCCAAATCTTGGACAAAATCCAGGATTCTAAAAAACTAATACAAATTTAATTTATACAGTCATGAAAAAAATTTCAATATTAATATTTGCATTCATAGCTGCATTATGCTTCAATGCATGTGTTGAAGATGAAGACCCAACATTTGTTATTAAAGAAGAACAATCTGAAGGGCCTTTAATTGTAACTGCTAACGCAACTGTTAATCTTATTAAAGATTTAGAAGCAGAGCAGGTTTTCACATTAGTATGGGAGCACGCTGGTTATAATATCAACACCCCTATTACGTACAAAATCGAAGCTGCTGCTGCAGGTACAAACTTTGCTACCCCGCAAGAAGTTGCTGTAACCACAAGTCGTTTTTATAGTTGGACAATAGGAGAGCTTAATAGTCTGGCAATTCTATTAGGATTATCCCCAGATACAGAAGCATCTTTAGAATTACGACTAATCTCATCTATAGGAAGTAATGGTGGATCCTCTATCCCATCTAATGTAATAGCTATTACTGTTACTCCTTATGCAACAATAATCCAACAAAAAAATCTTTTTCTGGTAGGAAATGCAACTGCACCGGGATGGGAAAACGATAATAACAATCCTCCTTTAGTAAGAGACCCTGATAATCAAAATGTATTTAAATATACAGGTAAGTTTTTAGCAGGTACTGATATTGCTTTTAAATTTTTAGAAGTTCTGGGGCAGTGGCAACCACAGTGGGGTTCTAACGATGGTAATACTTTATCTGTAAATGATGGAACAGGTTCTGACCCAGACCCATTTAGTGTAGCTGCAGAAGGATATTATGAAATAACTGCTAATATAGAAGATAATTCATTTACTATTGCTGCTTATGATGCTTCTAGCGCAGCAACCTTTGCAACCATAGGTATCATCGGGGATGCTACTCCAGATAAATGGGATGCAGATACAGATATGACTAAATCAGCTTTTGATGAGCATCTTTGGTACATACAAAATGTAACTTTAACAGATGGTGAGATGAAGTTTAGACATAGTAATGACTGGCCTGGTAACTGGGGAGCAAGCACCGCAATAAGTGGTCAGACAACTACCGATGGAAACCCTCCAAATATCCCTGTTACTGCAGGTACCTACGATATTTGGTTTAACGATCTTGACGGACGTTACATATTCATTCCTAAAGGGTAATATTAATAAACTTTAATAGTTGAAATGAAAAAAACAATAAATATATTTCCTAAAACCATCCTCCTTTTAGGAGGGTTGGTTCTTGGGTTAACAGGTTGCTCTATGGATGATGACTCTGCAAATAAAACAGAAGATATCATTACAAGTCAATCTTTAAAAATGGATCTTACCCAACTGAAAAAAGAAAATGCAGGTGTATTTATGCAAGCTTTTTATTGGGATGTAGAACCTAGAGGAGAATGGTATAACGAGGTTAGCACCAAAATTGAAGACTATAAAGCTGCTGGTATCAATAGAATTTGGTTACCTGCGCCAGGAAAAGGCGCTTCTGGAAGTTTTTCTATGGGGTATGACCCATCTGATTATTTTGATGTAGGTGAGTTTGATCAACATGGTACTATAAAAACCCGTTTTGGTTCCAGGCAGGAGTTAGTAGATCTTATTCAAAAAGCACATGCTAATGATATAGAAGTTATTGCTGATATTGTAATTGGTCATAACTCTGGCGGTGGATTACAAGCTAATCCTTTTCGAGGAGGCACAGAAGTATACTCTTTATTTAACGAATCTAACGGTAATGCTTCTGGCAAATTTAATCGTACTAATGACCATTTTCATCCAAATGATATTCATGCTAATGATGATAGCAATTTGTTTTTTGCTGAGACCGATCTCTGTCATGACCAACCTTATGTACAGGATTGGTTATGGGGTAGAGATGACTCTGTAGCAGAATTCTATAAAAAAACCCTTGGTTTTGATGGATGGCGTTTTGATTATGTAAAAAGTTTTGATCCAAAATGGGTAAAAGCATGGAATGATAAAGTTGGCGGATTCTCTGTAGGAGAAAATTTTGATGGTAACCAACAAGTGCTTAAAGATTGGGTAGATGCTTCTGGCTCTCCTGCTTTTGATTTTGCTTGTTTTTACAGGTTAGATGAAACTCTCGACAGAGCAAAAGATCTTACTGCATTAGGAGAAGCAGATAATATGCTTAGAAAATTAGACCCCAGTAAGGCAGTTACTTTTACTGCTAATCACGATACCGAAAAAGATGAAAATCCAGATAACAGAATTAGCTATGGTAATAAATTATTAGCATATTCTTATATTCTTACTCATGATGGATATCCTACCATTTTTTATTTAGACTATGAAGCTTTTAAAGGACAACTTAAAACACTTATTCAAATCTATAATACCTTGGCTGTAGGAGATGTTGAAATCATAGAAGCCAATAAAGATGAATATATTATGAAAAGAAAAGGTAATGGTGAGAATCCAGGATTAATTCTGTATATGAATATTAGTAAACAACCAAAGCAACGAGCAGTAAAGACCGATTGGATAAATAAAACTTTGGTGGATTATACCGATAACTCCAGAGCAACACCAACTACAGATGCAGATGGTAACACTACATTGTATGCTCCTGCAGGAGGATATGCCATATGGTCTATTACGAAACAATAATACCATTCGTATTTTTTATTATCATATTAGCCATATAACCCAGAAAAGAGTGCTCTAGAGCACTCTTTTCTGGGTTATAATTATGTGATTTAATCCTATGGCTCCTATCTGTCTAAGATTTAACCACTACAGAATGGTGTGTCCCATATCGAATTTCTCTTGCTTTTGCGTGTATATATTGCATCCAGTCTGTTGGATTATTAGTTTTCCTTTTTGGTATATATGCGCTTTTTAAAAGTAATTTATTTTCCATAAAACAATTTTTTGATGTTTTTCATGTATCTATAAACAATCATAGTGCCAAAAAACAATTTATCTCCTAACCTACTGTTATTACTAGCGTGAAGGATAGTAGCGACATCCTTTTTGTATATCCTACTGAGTGTCTTAAAGCTGGATATACAAAAAGATACAGCGAATAGCCTAGCCCCCCATTAGGGGCACGCCCAAAAACAAACAACACTGCCTAAGATTACAGTCCCTACAGTTTTTTAAACAAGCCTTTAGTATTATAAAAAAGAATTACTTTACTTTGTAAATAGATTTTAATTCACAAAACATCCTAATTAAAAAGCTTAATGCCAAAATTTCCGTTTTATAAACAAGCAGAATCCAAAGATTGTGGGCCTACCTGTATTAAGATAATCTCAAAACATTATGGAAAAGTCCTTAATACAGAAAAACTTAGAGCATTAAGTGAAACAACCAGAGAAGGAAGTTCCCTTTTGGGACTTAGTGAAGCGGTAGAAGAAATAGGCTTTAGATCCTTGGGTGTAAAATTGTCTCTACAAAAATTAGACGAAGTACCTCTACCCTGTATTGTGCATTGGAACAAAATACATTATGTAGTATTATATGATGTAAAGACCAATCGCAAAGGTAAAATGACACTATATGTATCTGATCCTGCACATGGACTAATTACCTACACAAAAGAAGAATTTATTAAAGCATGGATTGGTAATAATGCAGACGAAGCCACAGAAGAAGGAGTCGCATTATTGGTAGAACCTACTCCAAAGTTTTATAATGATAATCTAAATGAAGAGGAGGAACAGTTTGGATTTAAGTTTATCTCCAAATATATATTTAAATATAAGGCCTTTCTTTTTCAACTTGCATTAGGTCTGGGTGCAGGAAGTTTGTTGCAACTTATTACTCCTTTCTTAACCCAAAGCATTGTAGATGTTGGTATTAAAAATCAAGATCTAAACTTTGTATACCTTGTTCTTATTGCAATGCTATCATTATTTATAGGTAGAACTTTAATCGATGTATTACGAAGTTGGATACTACTACATTTAAGTACTCGTATCAACATATCGCTGATATCTGATTTTTTTATAAAACTTATGAATCTGCCTATCTCCTATTTTGATGTAAAAATGACAGGGGATCTCTTACAAAGAATTAATGATCACAAACGTATCGAGCAAATATTAACCATGTCTTCGCTTAATGTACTGTTCTCGATGGTTAATCTTATAGTTTTTAGTATTGTATTAATTTACTATAGCGTTCCTATTTTTGGGATTTTTGCAATTGGTAGTACTATATATTTTGCATGGATATTGATCTTCTTTAAAAAGCGTAAAAAACTGGATTATAAGCGGTTTTCTCAAATTAGTGAGGAACAGAGTAAAGTTATTGAGTTGGTAAATGGTATGCAGGAAATAAAACTGCATAATGCCGAAAAACGAAAAAGATGGAACTGGGAGTTTGTGCAAGCAAAATTATTTAGAATCTCTATCGAAAACCTTGCGCTAGAGCAATACCAAAGCGTAGGCTCTGCTTTTATAAACGAATTAAAAAACATACTAATTACTGTTTTTTCTGCCAAACTCGTTATCGATGGAGATATTACACTGGGTATGATGCTTGCCATAACAGCTATTGTAGGGCAACTAAATGCGCCGATTGCACAATTAATAAACTTTTTAAGAGAGTTGCAGGATGCGCAAATCTCTTTAGAGCGTTTAGGAGAAATTCATAATAAAGAAGACGAAGAAAAAGCCGGAGATGAAAAGATAAAGGATATCCCCGATACTTCTGATTTTGAAATAAAAAATCTAAGTTTTAGATATGTAGGTTCTGATAAACCTGTACTAGAAAATTTAAATCTTTCTATTCCTGCTAATAAAATAACCGCAGTAGTTGGTGTAAGTGGTAGCGGAAAAACCACTTTGATGAAACTATTACTTAAATTTTATGAACCTAACGAAGGACAAATATTTATTGGCTCTCATGATTTACAAAATGTATCTCAAAAATCTTGGCGGGATCATTTTGGAGTAGTAATGCAAGAAGGATATATTTTTAATGATACTATAGCAAATAATATTGCTGTAGGAGATGATTATGTAGATAAGAAAAAATTGGCTCATGCCGTAGATGTTGCCAATATCAAAGAATTTATAGAAACACTCCCGCTTTCTTATAACACAAAAATCGGAATGGAAGGTGTTGGATTAAGTACAGGACAAAAACAACGATTGTTTATTGCCCGAGCAGTATACAAAGATCCTAAATACTTGTTTTTTGACGAAGCTACCTCTGCTCTGGATGCTAACAATGAAAAAGTTATCATGGAAAAATTAGATACCTTTTTTAAAGACAAGACTGTTATGGTTATTGCACACCGATTAAGTACCGTAAAAAATGCACACCAAATTGTGGTTCTGGATAAAGGACATATTGTAGAAGTAGGAAATCATGAAGCATTGATCAAAAAGAAAGGTAACTATTACAACTTGGTCAAAAATCAATTAGAACTAGGTAAATAATACTTGAGTTACGAATTAGGAATTAGATGAAACACACATGATAAATTCTTAGATTAGAATATCAAAACTGTATCGTAAATGACAAAATTGAATGTTATAGAAATGAGTTGGTTTGTCATTCTGGCGTAGACCGGAATCCACTTGATTTAGTACGGCACAAAAAATGGATCCCAGTCTACATGGGATGACAAATAACTATTAAATTAAAAAAATCGAATACATAATTAAACACTATGCCAGATCATTTAGAAGAAATACAATTACGTAGTGAAGAGGTACAAGAAATCTTAACCAGAGTCCCACATTGGATGATACGATGGGGAAATCTTTTAATGCTGGTTTTAATTCTATTATTATTATTTCTTTCGTGGCTGGTTAAGTACCCTGATGTAATCCCTGCAGAGGCCATTATAACTACCAGAATACCTCCTCAAAAAGAATATGCCAAGGTAAATGGAAAAATAGAATCCTTATTGGTAAAAGACAATCAAATAGTACCACAACATACCCCTTTGGCAATATTAGAAAGTAGTGCTAATTATAAAGATGTCTTTTTATTAAAATCGATTGTAGATACTATTAGGATTAGTAACAAATCCTTTACTTTTCCTATGGATAAATTACCCGTATTATTTCTGGGAGATATCGAAACCAGCTTTGCTATATTCGAAAACAGCTATTCTGAATATATTTTAAACAAAGAACTACAACCCTACTCTAACGACGCTATTGCCAACCAAATATCCTTATCAGAACTATACAGAAGACTAGAAAGCCTTAAAGCTCAAAAACGCTTAGGAAAAACAGAGCTGGAGTTTAAACGAAAAGAATTACAGCGACAAAAAAACTTGTTCGAAAAAGGAGTGATCTCTGCACAACAATATGAAGGTAAAGAACTGGACTACCTGCAAGCAAAACGTAATTATGAAAATAATGATATGCAGCTATCCCAGATTAATGAAAGTATTAGTAATGCAAACAGAACATCCAAAGGCACAGAGATCAATAAAAGAAAAGAAGAAATCAATTTATTTAAAAAAGTATTACAATCTTTTGGACAATTAAAAAAGAGTATTAAAGACTGGGAGTTGCAATATGTCCTTACTGCAGATATCGAAGGACGGGTTTCTTACCTTAACTTTTGGACCGAAAATCAAACCGTATCTGCCGGGGATTTAGTTTTTATCATCATCCCATCTGAAGACTCTTCGTATCTAGCAAAACTTAGAGCGCCTTCTCAAAATTCTGGAAAAATAAAAGTAGGACAGATTGCAAATATTCGTCTCGAAAATTTTCCGGATAGTGAGTTTGGTACCCTTAAAGGAAAAGTAAAGTACATATCCCTTTTACCCGATAAAGATGGTATGTATCTAATTGATGTTGCTTTACCCGATAAACTAATCACTACCTACAATAAAGAAATTCCTTTTAAACAAGAAATGAGAGGGGTAGTAGAGATTATAACCGAAGATCTACGACTTATAGAGCGTTTTTTCTACCAGTTTAGAACAATAATGGATAAATAGAAGAAGGAGAAACAAATTTTCATTTCTTAGATTTGGGCGTGACCACAAGGGTCGGGCTTTCCGTTGCAATTCCTCGCCCCTCCTTTGTCGGGCTGTGGGATTTACACTCCAATCCCTCACGCAAAATTTTTACATTTCATAATAAAATAAAAGCTACCTAAAACTTATTAGCTTTGTTATAAAGTATAATGAATATAGATATGCTACACACATATTTAATTGTTCTAATTAATCTCTAAAAATTAGCATATTGATAGACAAAAGAGCAAAAACACAATGGGAAAAATCATCAATTAGTTTTGATAATTATCAATGTTACCTGAAAAACAAATCAGACAAATTCAGCCTGAGTTTGATTGATTTATTATTTATATCAAATTTTAAAGGAGGAAATTCAACAATTAATGAGCCTGAGAAAATTATCAAAAATAAGCTTTTAGAATACTCAAAATACCTAAAATCAATAGATTCAATTATAGATAAAAGAAAGCTTTCTTTAATAAACAGAGAAGAACTTGAAATAATATTAAAAGAAATTGAATCTATTTGTAGTTTAACTCACATAGGTTCAAATACAAAAATCGATGGGTTTAGTATTTCATATTTATCTGCTTTGCTTAGTGCCTACTTTATTGAAACCATTCCAATTTTAGACAGACGAATTTTAATAAATCTTGAATTAGTGTCAGAAAACGACTTAGATAGTCAAAAGCAAATAAAAAAAATTGAAAACTTTTATAAGAATCTTATTGTAAAAATGTGGGAATTGACAAAGCAAAAACAAAAATCAATTCGTGAAATCGACAAAGAAATATTTATAAAAAAATTAAAAACTAAATAATCAAATAGATCCCCCCTCCAACCATAGATGACACATTAAGCACTAATAATAGTTCTACTGAGTTTCTCGTAAAATAAGCTTAGAGTACCTCAACTCCCTACTATGCCGAACCCTGATGTACTTAACGGGTGAGAAACACGATTGCAGGCATGTATTTGTACTTTCTAGTAGTGAGATGTATATTGCAGCGGTATAAATCTATATTGCAGTAGTGTAGATGTATATTGTAATGGTGTAGATGTGTCTTGCAGTAGTGCAGATGTATATTGTAATGGTGTAGATGCGCCTTGCAGTAGTGCAGATGTATATTGTAATGGTGTAGATGTGCCTTGCAGTAATGTAGATGTATATTGCAGCGGTGTAAATCTATATTGCAGTAGTGTAGATGTGTCTTGCAGTAATGTAGATGTATCTTGCAGTGGTGTAGACGGGGCTTCGAACACTTCAACCCACATGAGAGAAGGTAGTCTTTAATAAACTGTGCCACTTTTTACAATCGAATAAATTTTATGTCCAAGAAAAAATAAAAATGAAAAAATTACTACAATTCAGCATTATAATGGCAGGAATAATATCCATAAATTCTTGCGCAAAAAAAGAAGATGCCATCAAAAATTCACCAAATAACTCTACATCGATAATAGGCTCTTGGAAACTGATATCAGGAACCACTATAAAAGGTAACGATACCATAGTAACAGATTACACGCAACAACAAGAAATGATAAAAATTATCAACAAAACACATTTTGCTTTTTTAAGACATGATGTAAACAACGGTAAAGACAGTACCGCAATATTTGTAGCAGGGGCAGGAAAATATACTTTGAAAGGAAATAAATATACCGAACATCTTGAATATTTTAATATAAGAGAATGGGAAGGAAATAGTTTTGAACTAGAATATAGAATCCTTGGAGATACTTTAATAACCAAAGGAATAGAAAAAATTGAAAAATTAAATGTAAATTATTTAAACATCGAAAAATATCTTAGAATTACAGATGTTAAAAATTAAACAACCCTATCTTAAAGGAAAATCTGTTTTTACAGTATCCCTAATTGTAATCGTAGTTACCATTCTAACAGTATATCTTACTGGTATTAATTATAATAGAAGTGTAACCTCTAACTTCTATATTTCGTTATCCATTATAGCCTCTTCCTTATTTTTGTTTATGACTTATGGGCTTTATAGAGGTATCGGACTCCAAGACAATTTCCCTGCCTTCAAAAATTTTAAAACCGGAGATTTAATTTCTACACCAGAAATTATGCCCAATCTGCCAGATATAGATATTGGAGATGAAATAGGAGGAGCAATACTATCTGGAATTCTTTGGATTGGTATGGCAATCCTTTTTACTTTTCTTTTAATTCTGTTAGAAGCTGTTTTTTGGGTTTCTGTTTTTATAATATTAGCAATGATGTATTGGGTTTTCTTCAGGGCATTAAAACTTGTTTTTAGTAAATCTTCTATAACAAAAGGGGATATCATAATTTCTGCTGGTTATGCCCTAACCTATACTGTTCTGTATGTTGGATGGATATTTGTAATTGTATATCTCGCTCAAATGTTTAAATAAACCACATATAGTAAAACCATTTGTAACATCCTTATAAATTAATAAACAGAAAAATCATTTGTACGAGAATATATTAAATCGAATGAAGATGGATATGCCCCAACTTATAGAAGAATCAAAATATATAAATTACAGAATAAATTAGTGTTTGAAGATATTGATTACTAAAATTAAAAAACATCCATACATATAACACAGATATCAAAAAACAAGTTGTATTTAGGAGAAAATATGTCGTTTGTAGAAAAAAAATGGAAGTATAATTTTTTTTGAGTACTTCTGATACTTTCTATAAAAATTTCTAAAATGAAAAAAGTATTTTCTGTTATTGTATTTATTTTTTTAATCGTTTCTTGTAAAAAAGAAGTAAAAAAAGTAATCGTTCCCTCTTATAAAATTCCTCTTTACGCTTGGGTACAATTACCGCAAGATGCTACCGATGAAGAATTAAAAAAAGAATACCAAGATTTAAAAAATAAAGGAATAGATGGTTTACTATATTCTGCTGGGCACGATCCTGTTGTCTATAAAAGAATCGGGAAAATTGTAAAACAAGTAGGAATGGAGTTTCATGCATGGATTCCTACCATGGTACAAAATAATAATCCAAAATTAAAACCAGAATGGTATGCTGTAAATCGAAAAGGAGAATCTGCTTATGACAAACCTGCCTACGTATCTCATTATCAGTTTTTATGCCCTAACAAAGAAGAAGTATATCATTTTCTGGAAGATCTATATGGAAGTATTGCTGATATAGAAGAAATAGATGGAATCCATTTAGATTATATTCGTTTTCCAGATGTAATATTAGCCAAAGGGCTGTGGGAAAAATATAAACTAGTAATGGATAAAGAATATCCTCAGTTTGATTATTGCTATTGTGATACCTGTACTACCGACTTTAAATCGGCATCTGGTATCGATATTAAAGAAATGGAAGACCCATCGCAAGTAGAAGAATGGAAACAATTCCGATATGATTTAATTACCAATGTTGTTAATAAATTAACAGAGGTTGTACATCAAAAAAATAAAGTGATCAATGCTGCCGTTTTTCCTGGACCAAACTCTGTAGCAAAAAAATTAGTCAGACAAGAGTGGGACAAATGGAATCTGGATGCGTTTTACCCTATGAATTATAATGATTTTTACTTAGAGGACACTAAATGGATTGGAGAACTTACTAAAGAAGAAGTATCCTCTGTATCTAATAATAAGCCCGTATACAGTGGATTATTTATTTGCCCAAAACCAGATACCAAAGCTAAAGAAGCAGATCCAGAAAATCATGGATTGTTACCAGAAGAATTAGAAAACGCTATTAAGGAATCTATGAAAAATGGTGCTGCAGGCATTTGCTTATTTACACCAAACAGGATGACAGATGCGCACTGGGAAGCATTACAAAATGTAATTCATACCGATTTTACTAAAAACTAAGTTGTATATATGAGAATAGCATCTATAGATATATGTAGAGCCTTAACCATGGTTTTGATGATTTGGGTAAACGATTTTTGGACACTTACAAATATTCCTAAATGGCTTACCCATGCAAAAGCTAGTGAAGATTATATGGGATTTTCAGATATTATATTTCCTTTATTTCTCTTTATTGTTGGACTTAGCATTCCTTATGCGATCAAAAACAGAGTTTTAAAAAATGAAAAAACAGAGCGTATAGCAAAACATATACTTATCCGTGCTTTATCCTTGTTGCTTATAGGTTTCTTTATGGTTAATTATGAATCTATTCATGAAGAAAGTATGCTTATCGGCAAATATACCTGGTGCTTACTTATGGCTTTTGCTGTTGTATTAATTTGGATGCATTGGAAAAAAACTCCGATTCCTAAAAAATGGCATATCTATTTTCAAATTTTTGGTTTTGCAATACTCCTATTTTTGGCTGTTATATACAAAGGTGGTTCTTTAGGAGAAAACTGGATGAGGCCACATTGGTGGGGAATTTTGGGGCTAATTGGTTGGGCATACGGTGTAAATGCATTAGTGTGTCTATACAGTAAGGGTAGTTTATCTATAATGATTGTTCTGTGGCTTATTTTTAATATTCTATGTATCGTTAATTCAATATACGGCATCACTTCTGATAATAATTTCATTCGCGCCTTCTCCCCCGTTTATACAGGTACTATTCCTGCATTTACGACTGCGGGTACTATCGTTATATTATTATTTCAAAAACTATCTGGTAGCCCTATAAAATGGCGATATATTTCCCTAATTACATTAGGTATAGTACAAATCATTTATGGATTAGCAACCAGACCGTATTGGGGAATTTCAAAAATACAGGGAACCCCTTCATGGCTTGCTATATGTACAGGTATAGGTATCCTTTTATTTGTTTTACTATACTATATTGCAGATGTAAAAAAACAAGTACATTGGGCAAAAATCATTGCTCCGGCAGGTACTGCAACACTAACTTGTTATATGATTCCTTATTTTATATATCCTATACGTAATATGATCGATATTAGACTACCTGATTATTTAAACACTTCTATAATCGGGTTACTCGTATCTTTTGTATTTGCGCTACTGGTAGTTATTTTTACTGGTTGGTTACAGCAAAAAAGATTTTCTTTAAAATTGTAGATAGCGTAGCTATTATTCTAATATCAAATAACCAAAATGCTCCGGAGCATGAAATTGAGGTTTTGTTGTATTAGGGCTGTTCCAACAGGCAAAAGTTGCATTTTCTGCATTGGCACTCCAGTCTTTATTTGTATGATCTATAGTAGAGATAATCCTAAACATATTTAACCTAAAAATACTTTCTGGTTTTTTGTTTGGATATTGTAACAAGGTAATTGGTAGTTTTAAATATCCTTTCCAAATCTCATTTTTAACATCTTTTTCTACTTTATGTTCTACACCTGATGTCGATATATCTATAAGCTCTAATGTATACGAGTTGTCACTTTTATATTTATTGGTTACTTTACCTAAAAACAAGGCGTTATTAGGATTTAATTGAATTTCTAAATAGTTCTCTTTTGCTTCCTCTCCATTGCTTATAAAAAGCTCAAATACTTCCTGATGAAAAAGATAGGTATTATCTTGGGTATAATAGTTTTGATCGATCCTTGGGTTATTTCTACATTCAAATTTTATTTCTAAAAAATCCTTATCGTATTTCATTTCTACCAGAGTTTCTTCCTCTATTGGTTTCCCTCCTACCGAGTGATAAAAGTGTAAACTTTGTAGTGCTGTAAAATTCTCTTTATTAATTTTAAAAACAGGAACCTCTATACCTTGATTCTTGGATTCTATTTGCTTTTTATCACTACTTTCTTTTATAGAAGACAGAGATATCAGGATTGTAAACACAAGTAATGTAACTATCTTTTTCATGAGATATATTTTTGTTGAAAATCTGTAGAATACAAATTGTAAACTAATATACAGTATCCTATTTTTTATATAAAAGAATTTAAAAAAACCTCACAGATCTTACGATCTGTGAGGTTTTTGTTTTATATATTTAATACCCTATTGCTTCATAGCCTGATCTAAGTCTTTACTTGCTATCCACTCTCCTACTAATTCTTCTAAAACAGTAAGTGGTACTGCTCCATTAGTTAATACTACATCATGAAACTCTCTAATATCAAATTTATCTCCAAGTTTTTTCTTTGCATTTTCCCGTAGTTCTAAAATCTTATTCATCCCAATCTTATATGCAGTTGCCTGACCTGGCATTACGATATGACGTTCTACCATTTTTATAGCATCACTTTCTGCATTTGGAGTATTATCTTTATAATATTTTATACCTTCTTCTCTTGTCCATTTTTTATGATGAATACCTGTATCTACTACTAATCGACAGGCTCTCCATAACTCCATAGCCAATCTTCCAAAGTCAGAATACGGGTCGCTATACATTCCTATTTCTTTTGGTAATAGTTCTGTATATAATCCCCATCCTTCTACATATGCGGTATACCCACCAAATTTTCTAAATTTAGGAACATCTTCCAATTCTTGAGCAATAGATATTTGCATATGGTGTCCTGGTATGCCTTCGTGATATGCCAATGCCTCCATCTGGTATTTTGGCATTGCTTTCATATCGTATAGGTTTGCATAATATGTTCCTGGTCTGGATCCATCTGGTGTTCCATTTTGATAAAATGCTTTTCCTGCGCTTTTTTCTCTAAAAGGCTCTACTGCTTTTACAATAATATCTGCTTTAGGTTTTGTAATAAAAAGTTCATCTAACTTAGATTTCATAGTATCAATCAACCCAACTGCTTGTTTAAGATAGGCTTCTTTACCTTCTTCGTTATTTGCGAAATAGAACTTTTCGTCTTCTTTCATGTAAGTAAAAAAGTCTTGTAATGTGCCTTCATATTTAACTTGTTTCATAATATCACGCATCTCATTATGAATACGTTCTACCTCTTTTAACCCAAGTTCATGTATTTGTTCGGCAGTCATATCTGTGGTAGTGGTTCGTTGTAGTGCTATATCATAAAAAGTATCTCCTTTAGGGAATTTCCATGCACCGTCCTCTATAGTAGCTCTTTTTTGCTGATCTTCTAATAATGCTATAAGATTTTCAAAAGCTGGCATCACATTTTCTATCAAAGCTTTTTCTGATCTAGAGATTAAATCTTTTCGCTCCTCATCTGTCAACTCTATTTTTTCTATCTTATTTTTAAAATCTGCAAATAATGTGCTCTCTTTATTCGATTTATCAAACGGGTGTCCTATAATAATATTACGACTATCATTTAAAACCTTTGCAAAAACAAATTTAGGTGGAATAATACCATTTTTTTCTCTCATCTTTATATTCTCGATAGCCTGAGTAAAAAGTGCATTCATTCCGTTTAATCTAGAAATATAAGCCTCTGCGTCACTCTTATTTTCTATTCTATGCATATTAATCATAAAAGCAGGAGTTTCTGCTTGCATTCCATGCATTTGATTAACTGGATAATTATAGAATCTATAATCAAAATGTTTAATTTCATCTTCTAGCTTCTGTTTCATTAATTTATAACTAAGAGATGTTCCTTTATTTAATTTAGAAGCATCCACAGAATCTTTTAAATATGCCAGTCGTTCTTTTGTTCGCTCTAAATCTTCAACTTCGCGTTTAGGCGAAATATCATCCCATTTACCGTAATCTTCGGTTTTTATCCCTAAATAAGTTTGCGTCTTAGGAGATCTGGCTACTTCTTCTTCAAATTGAGATTCAAACCAATCATTTAATTTTTTAGAATGTTCCTCTACTCCATCTGCAATAGAAGCAGATTCGCTATTCGACTCTTTTACTTCTTTTTTACAACTAATTACCATAAAGAGAAATAACAATGGTAATATGCTTTTTTTTAGTGTATTCATAATACTAATTTTGGGTTATTTAATTATTTAAAACAGAAAATTCTATGGCAGAATCATAATATACTTTATGTGTCTGCTTTGTAAAATCAGATGCATCTGCCTTAAAGATGTTAGGCACATATTTTTGTGGATTTAAGTCTATAAAAGGAAACCATGTACTTTGCACCTGAATCTGGATTTTATGACCTTTTTGAAACGTATGATGTATATCTTGTAATTTTATATTTACATCTGTTTTTTGGTTAGCAGTAAAAGGTTCTGGTTTACTAAAATCATTTCTAAAACGACCTCTCATTACTTCACTACGCACCATCATATGATAATTTGCCATTTTTAAATACGCTTGTGTTTCTTCTGTATCTTTAGCATTATTTGGGTACACATCTATTAATTTTACTACCCAATCTGCATCTGTACCTGTAGTTGCTACTTTTAACTTTGCTAAAACCTCTCCTGACAAAGTCATATCCTCTGTAAGTATTGGCGTTTCAAAAACTAATACATCTGGGCGGCGTGCTGCAAACCTTTGATCATCTGTCATATATTTTCGAGGAGTGAATACCATTTTAATATCTTCAGAGTATGGTACTGGTTTTTTAGGGTCACTTATAAATTCTGAAAAACCTTCGTCGCTTTTATCTGACAATGTTTCATTTTGAGAAAGATATACTGTTTTTTTCTGTACATTTTTTGGCGGCCAGGTCTCATAAGAGTTCCATTCTTTTTTTCCGGTGTCAAAAATTTGAATTTCTGGTAACCCTGTTTTTCCGTTTGCTTCTCCTTTTAAAAAATGGTTAAAAAATGGAGTTTCTATATTTTTTTGAAAATTTAAAGAGATATCCTCTCCAAAATACACATTACCTATTGCTTGCCGCTTTTTGGTTCTTGCCCAATCCCCATGACTCCAAGGACCAAACACCATAATATTATAGTTTTTACTTTTGTTTTCGATATTCTCGTAGGTTTCAAAAGGGCCATATAAGTCCTCAGCATCAAATAAGCCCCCTACTACCATAACAGCGGGTTTAACATCTTTTAAGTGTTGAATAATTCCTCTTTTTTTCCAGAAATCATCATAGTTTGGATGCTCTTTTAATTGTGTCCAAAACACATTATCTTCTTTATAATATGCATCCAGATTAGTTAAAGGACCTGCATCCAAAAAAAACTGGTATTGATCTTCACTTGGTAATTCTGCAAATTTGTACCAAGGCTCTGAAATTGGTTTTGTTTTTTCATGACCAAATAAAGATGTTATTCTCCAATAGCTTAGTAAATATGCTCCATTATGATGAAAATCATCAAAAAAGAAATCTCCTATACATGCTTGTGGGGATACTGCTTTTAAAGCAGGATGTGCATCTAATAAGGAATAAGTTGCATAAAAACCAGGATAAGAAATACCCCACGTACCTACTTTACCATTATTATTTGCTACATTTTTTACTAGCCAATCTATAGTATCATAGGTATCACTGGCTTCATCAAACTGTTTATCTGTCTTGTTGGGAATATAGGCTCGCATATTATCATACACTCCTTCACTCATCCAACGCCCTCTAACATCCTGATAAACAAAAATGTTACCTTCTTTCATAAGGAACTTATTTGGTCCTATTTTAGAAGGAAACTGATCTTTACCATAAGGTCTTGAGCTATATGGGGTTCGCTGCATCAAAATAGGATACTTTTTTGAAGTATCCTTAGGAGAATAAATGGTGGTATGTAATTTAATACCGTCTCTCATAACGATATCTACCTCTTGCTTTGTGTATTGCTCTTTTATATCAAAAGAGGCTAATTCTTGAGAAAATGTAGTAATAGTGTATAGAAGAACTATACTGTTTAAAATAATTAATCTGACCGATCGCATTGGTATAAATTTAGTTTATCGATGAAGATAAAAAAATGGCACCGCGAGCTGTATAGCTTTAAGGAGATTTTAACAACTATACTAATTATGGGGTATTAAAAAGGATAAAAAAAATTATTTCGTAAAGTTTTCTAAACCTGTCTTTAGCCACTTTAAATATTCATTAGCATCTGGTGTATATGCTGTAGTATGATTTAATAAATTAATATCGGTATCTAAAAGTGCATAATAAGGTTGTGAATTATTTTTAAAATTAAGCGTTTGAAAAGTAGCCCATTTATCTCCTATAGTTGTAATATCTTTTACTCTACCTTCTGGTTTTAGATATTTAAACTGTTCTTTTATAGATAATTCTTCTCTATCATCAACATACAACGAGATTAAAATATATTCATTTTTAAGTATATCCATAATTTCTGGATGGCTCCACACCTGTTCTTCCATTTTACGGCAGTTTACACATGCCCATCCTGTAAAATCCAGCATAATTGGTTTTTTTTGCACTTTGGCTGCTTTTAATCCTTCTTCAAAATTGGTATATGCATTAAGCCCTAATGGTCCGTGTGCTTCTTTTTCATAAATACTATAAAATAAAGGAGGAGGAAAACCGCTTAATAATTTTAAATTAGCATACGCAGTATTGGTTAGCCCAGGAATTAAATAAATTACAAATGCTAAAGTTAATACTCCTAATGTTTTTCTGGCAGTACTTATTTTTTGTACAGGACTATCATGTGGAAAACGTATTTTACCAAAAAGATATAACACCATACCTGTACCTATTATAATCCAAATTCCTATAAATATTTCTCGTTTTAAAATCCCCCAATGTTCTACAAGGTCTGCATTGGATAAAAACTTAAATGCTAATGCTAACTCTATAAAACCTAATACTACTTTTACGGTATTTAACCATCCTCCGCTTTTTGGCAAAGAATTTAACCAATTAGGAAATAAGGCAAATAATCCAAATGGTAAGGCTAAAGCCAAACCAAAGCCTCCCATACCAAAACTTAATTGTATCGCTCCTCCATCACTACTTAACGACCCCCCTAGTAATGATCCAAGGATTGGTCCTGTGCATGAAAAAGAAACCAACGCTAAGGTTAGTGCCATAAAAAAGATTCCTATAACACCTCCTATACTATTTGCTTTACTATCCAATTTATTACTCCAGGATGCTGGTAGTGTTATTTCGAAATACCCAAAAAAGGATATTGCAAATACTATAAATATGATAAAGAAAATAATATTAAGAGTAACATTTGTAGAAATATTGTTTAATATCTCTGGATCTAAAGAGTCTAATAGATGAAAAGGTAAGCTTAATAAAATATAGATTATAAATATAAAAAACGCATATAAAATGGCGTTAAGCAATCCTTTCTTACGATCTTTATTCCCTTTGGTAAAAAAAGAGACTGTAAGTGGTATCATAGGAAAAACACATGGGGTTAATAATGCGATTAATCCTCCTAAAAAACCTAAAATAAATATGGTAAAATAGCTTTTCTCTTCGGTATCTTCTGAAGGAAAAATATCCCATCCTTTTACATCGATATGTAATGCTTTTGATTTTTCCTGATCCGTTGTTGTAATGCTGTCCAGATCTCCTGTGTTTTCAATCGCCTCCCCTTCTAGATTTATATTAAATTGTACTGTTTCTGGCGCAAGACATCTTTCATCATCACATACCGAAAAGAATACCTCTGCGTTTACTTGTTTTACATTTTTATCTACAAGTTGTATTTTTTGAGAAAAGACAGCTTTATCTTCAAAATATTTAACATCCATTTCGAAGATGTTATCATATTTTTCAATTCCACTTGGTTCATTAGTCTCCCCAACAAGTGTATACGTTTGTGGTGTGTTGTTAAAAGTAAACTCGGTAGGTGTTGGTGCTATTTCATCGCCTTCTGCTTCATTTTGTGAATACAAGTGCCAGCCTTTATCTAATGTAGCTTCAAAATATAATACATAAGTGCCTTCCGTTTCTTTTTCTACATTTGCTTTCCATTTAACGGGATCTAATGTTTGCGAAAAAATTGTGGTGGAAAACAATAAAGTAGTTAGAAATAATATTAGGTATCGCATTAGATTAAGGTTATTTTAAGTAGTTGTTTTGTTTGAGGGCTTATTTTATATCTATTATCTGCTCTGTAATTTATAATCCATACAATTTCTTTATCTGAGCATAACAGCCATACTCTTTCTTTAGCCAGAATAGATAACTTTTCATCTTTAAAATATTTACTAAGTTTTTTCTTTCCTTTCATTCCTAAAGGATAAAAATAGTCGCCTTCTTGCCATTTTCTTACAGTTAAAGGGTACTTTAACTTTTCTTTATCAACATAAACCGTATTCAAGTTTACATCTGAGATCTCTTCTGTGTTTTTAAATTTAAGTGTCCCAGGGGGAATCATTATCATACTTTCATCTTCGGGTATACTATATTTTCTATCTGATATCTCTTCGGATATATTGGTTAGCAATAAATAATCTCTGTCTTTTACTAATCTATGAGTTTCTGAGAATACTTGCTTGCCAGATTGTGCCGTTATCATTTGTTCAATATCCTCCCACGCTTTAAATCCGTAGTCCTTTAATAAAAAATACAAGCTCGTTTTTGGGTTTCCTAACTTGTGTAAGTTACCTATAGAGATCTTAACACATTCGTTTTCAGAAATTTCAAATAATTCTTTTTTAAGATAAAGCACTTGTTCTTTAATAAACTCATTACTTTGCTTAAGATGTTCTATAGTAGTATTAAAATTAGATAAAAACTGAGGATTTACTGATTTTAGATTAGGAATTACCTCATGTCTTAGATTATTTCGAAGATATTTTATACTACTATTACTGCTATCTTCTCTCCACTCTAATGTATTATCCTTTGCAAATTTTAGAATTTCAGTTCTGGAAAAAGGAAGAAGAGGGCGAATAAAAATTTCATTAATTTCTAGTATTCCTGTTAAACCTTCTATCCCTGTGCCTCTGGATAAATTAATCAAAAAAGTCTCTAAATTATCGTCTGCATGATGTGCTGTTAAAATATATTCAAAATTGTATTCTGTTGCTAATTTTTTAAACCAATCATATCGCAAGTTTCTTGCTGCCATCTGTATAGACAACTTATGCTCTTTTGCATATTTTTTGGTATCAAAATCTATTCTAAAAATAGGAAATTGAAGTTTTCCTGCTAGCTCTAGTATAAATCTTTCGTCTCCATCACTTTCTTTTCCTCGTAATTTAAAATTACAATGCGCAACACTAAAATCAATTTTTAACTTATGTAGAAGGTTTAATAATACTATACTATCTAACCCTCCACTACAAGCAATTAATAGTTTGCTTCCTGAAAGAAATGGAAAATTGGTTATGATATGATTTCTAAATTCTTGTAACAACAAATTGAATATTATCTGTTTTTTAACTTTTCAAATATACAATTTTGAACGGCTATCGCAATCACAAATAAGATCACAATTAAGTACTGATTGTCAAGTTTTTAACATTAAATCTAATTTGTTTTCCTTATTTTTAGAAAACAACTCTTAAATCAGGGACCTATGAGCATGATAAATGAATTACAAAAATATAAAGGTACTAATGACAGAAAGGAATTTAGTAAAAAATTATTATCTATCGTACCCCATCTGCATCCTTATGTAAAACATCGATTATATATTGCAGAAAGTGTAGGGATTCTTCCTCAAAACATGTATTGTTCTAATGGTATCATTGATGATGCAATAGTAAAATTACACCAAGATAATTTGGATATAGCAATAGATACTTTATCTCTGGAGCTTAAACTTTTTAGAATAGCAGATGAGCTTATGGATGAACTAAATCAACGTGAAGGATGGCACCAAAAAAATATTAGCACCAGTTATTTTTTAAAAAAAGAATTAGAAAAATTGGAAGAAAATTATACTGTAGAAGGTGATAATGAACTTATAATGAAAGAAGAATTGGATGATATTTGTTATCGCCAAAATCCCGAAGACAGACAAAGTTTTATGTATGACGATGAGGATTCTGCTATTCTTAGAGTTATAGATTCTGAACCTTCCTCTGTGTATAGAAAACAAAAATTATTAGGTAAATTTTATAGTTGGTTACCTATGGAGACTTCTAAAATTATTGATCTTTTTATTTTTGGTAAATTAAATTTTGAAGAAATAGCAACCATCAAAGATATAACTGCCAGAGAGGTTAAAGAAATTATTATCGATGTTAGAAAAAGTTTTAGAAGAAATCTTATTTAGTTAATAAATTTGGTATTTTTGAGTTTGTAGGTTTGAGAAAACAAATCACATACTTAAAACATTTCAACAGCAGCTGCTGAGCTTGAAATATGTTTTTTTTATGTTACTCTTCAAAAAAACACTGATGAGACAGGAGAACTCAAACTTCCAACCTAAGTCTTCTGACTTCATACCTTAAACTTTTACATTTTTCGGTTTTACATTTTACATTTATTCCTCCAGTATCCAACCTTTGAAACCCTTACTACAAAACACCTTCTAACGCCTCACGCATAGCCTTTGCCTTAAGTAAACATTCTTCATATTCTTTATCGGGATCTGATTTAGCTGTTATCGCTCCCCCAACGGTATAAGAAACATATTGTTTTTCTTCATTATATAATATACTCCTAATTACTACATTAAAGTCAAAATTTCCTTCTGGCGAAAAATATCCTACTGCACCACTATACACTCCTCTTTTAGATTCTTCTAAGTCTTCTATAATTTGCATAGCAGATATTTTAGGAGCCCCTGTCATACTTCCCATTGGGAAAGTGGTTTTAATAACATCTACAGGAGAGGTATTGCTACCGATTTCAGAAACTACTGTAGAGATCATTTGATGCACTTGGTCAAAAGAGTATACTTTACAAAGCTCTTCAACTTTAACCGATCCTTTTATTGCTGTTCTGGATAAATCATTTCGTACCAGATCTACAATCATAATATTTTCTGATCGCTCTTTAGGATCTTTTTCTAAATCGGATATCATTTTTTTATCCTCCTCGATATCCAAAGACCTCTTTGCTGTACCTTTTATTGGCTGAGAGATTATTTTTTTGCCTTCCTTTCTTAAATATCGTTCTGGCGATGCAGATAATACATAACAATGATTCATCTTAAAAAAGGTAGCAAAAGGAGGTTTCGAAATAGAATTTAAATGATAATAAGTCTGTAAAGGATGTATACAACTATTTTTTGCATAAAACTCTTGGCAAAAATTAGCTTCGTATATATCTCCCCGATGAATATGAGCAAGCATTTGATTTACTTTTTCTTTATATACATCTTTTGTTATCCTAAGGCTTATTTTTATTTTTTCGCATGGTTCTTCTGTGTCTTTATCAAAAACACCTGTTTCTATGCTGATAGCAGTTATAGATTCAAAATCTTCTTCTATTTCATCATCTACCATTCTTAAATACTGAATCTCTAGAGTATTACCTTTAAGCAGAAAAAGTTTTTTAGGCTGAAAAAAATACAAATCTGGAAAACCAAGATCATCTTGATTTTTGGAAACCAGATTTTCTACATCATTTTTAAGGTCATAAGATAGGTAACCAAAAATCCAATCCTGAGTTTGTTCCTGATACTCTTTTAATTTATCAAAACCATTGTGATAATCTGTTTTAATACTAGTAAAAGCATCTACCGAAAGTACTGCATCATAGCTAGAATATTGTTGTTTATAATCGTTAGAGTCCAGCCATACAAGCTCTTCAAATTGCTGTGCCCATTGCAACAATTTAATTTTAAATTTTAAAGGATCTTCTAAAACGTATTCTTTACTATTTCGCACTTGCTCATTCAATTTGATGTGCAAAAGTACTTAGAACTTCGTTCAATCCCAATAAAAGAGTTTCATCTATTACTGTATTAGATTCTACCGAAAAATTTTCGTAAAAAGAAGGAAAACTAAAACTATCTGTAATCTCTGCTCCAAATCTTGGTAATACTTCTTTGGCAAACTCTAAAGCACTTACTGCTCCTCTTTTTCCAGGAGAAGTACTCATTAATAGAATTTTCTTGTTTTCTAAAAAATTACGATCTATTCTAGACAGCCAATCTATTACGTTTTTAAAAAAGGCACTCCAACTACCATTATGCTCATTTACAGAAATAATCAAAGCATCTACCTCAGAGATTTCTTGCCTTAACCCCATAATCATCCCAGGAAAACCATTATTTTTTTCTTCATCTTCACTATACATCGGCATTGGGTAATTAATAAGGTTTATAACTCTGGTTTCATGTCCTTTTATTTGTGAAACTACAAAATCCACCAATTTATGATTGATAGAAGTACTGCTATTGGAACCTGCAAAGGCAAGAATTTTCTTCATTAGTATTGTATTTAGAAATCAAAAGTAACCAAAATGTATACAGTCCCAAAATAAGGCTACCTTTGTAACATCAAAAAAATATATTCAAATTGACTTTTCGAGATTTAAATTTAAGCACGCAACTTATTAATGCCCTTGATGATTTAGGGTTTGATACCCCAACACCAATACAAGATCAGGCATTTGCACCAGTTATGTCTGGTAAAGATGTAGTTGGTATTGCACAAACTGGTACTGGTAAAACGTATGCGTATATGCTTCCTATTTTAAGGATGCTAAAATATTCTGTACAAGACAATCCAAGAGTATTGGTACTGGTTCCTACGCGTGAACTTGTAGTGCAGGTAGTAGATGAAATTGAAAAATTATCTACCTATCTTAATATACGAATTACAGGAGTTTATGGTGGTACCAATATAAACACTCAAAAACAAGCAGTCGCAAAAGGATTAGATATTATTGTTGCTACCCCGGGTCGTTTATATGATCTTGCGGTAAGTAGAGTTTTACAACTTAAATCTATACAAAAATTGGTAATAGATGAAGTAGATGTAATGCTGGATCTAGGATTTAGACATCAATTAATGAATATTTTTGATATCCTTCCGCAACAGCGACAAAATATTATGTTTTCTGCTACCATGACAGAAGAGGTAGACAAAATGATTTCTGAAATATTTGTTTCCCCGCAAAGAATATCTGTTGCTAAAAGTGGTACGCCTTTAGAGAACATTAAACAATATGGTTATAAAGTGCCTAACTTTTATACAAAAGTTAATCTGTTAGAGCATTTACTTGCCGATACCGAGACTTTTCATAAAACCTTAATTTTTGTTGGGTATAAAAAGATTGCAGATCGTTTGTTTGAGCAATTAGAAAAAAATTACAAAGAAGAAATTTGCATTATACACTCTAATAAAACTCAAAACTACAGATTGCGAAGTATCGAGCAATTTAGAAAAGGAGAAAATAGAATTTTGATTGCTACCGATGTAATGGCAAGAGGATTGGATATAGATAATGTAAGCCAGGTAATTAATCTGGATACCCCAGAATATCCTGAAAATTATATGCACCGTATTGGTAGAACCGGGCGTGCAGAAAAAGAAGGTGTTTCGTTTGTGCTTACCACAGAAAAAGAACAAGAACATCTGGATGCTATCGAAAGTTTAATGGAAATGAAAATCGAGCAATTGGATATTCCTAACAGTGTCGAAATCTCGGATCAACTTACTCCAGAGGAACGACCAAAAATTCTGGAAATCAACAATCCTCACAAACGCCCTAATGATGAGGTTGGAGCTTCGTTTCATGAAAAAAAAGAGAAAAACAAAAAAGTAAATTTGGGTGGTTCCTATCAACGAGAAATTAAAAAGAAATACAAAAAACCAAAAACTAAAGGAGACAAAACCTATAACTTAAAAAATAAAAATAAGAAGCGATAATAGAATTGTTTTTTTGCTTTTATCAAAATAATGCAAACCCCTTTATCACTTACTATCATTAAATTACTAAAAAACATATAATTCTTTCTTATGGATTTAAATCTTGCTGTATTAATCGATGGAGATAACATCCCATCTACTTATATAAAAGAAATGATGGAAGAAATTGCAAAATATGGCAATCCAACTATTAAAAGAATTTATGGAGATTGGACAAAACCAGATCTCGCAAAGTGGAAAAAAATCCTTTTAGAAAACGCTATTACCCCTATCCAACAATATGGATATACAAGAGGTAAAAACGCTACCGATTCTGCAATGATTATAGATGCCATGGATATTTTATATTCTGAAAAAGTAAATGGCTTTTGTTTGGTATCCAGCGATAGTGATTTTACTCGTTTAGCAACAAGGCTTAGAGAGGCAGGAATGAAAGTTTTTGGAATTGGAGAAAAAAAGACTCCAAACCCTTTTATTGTAGCTTGTGATAAGTTTATTTATCTCGAAATCCTTAAATACGAAGCAGAAGAAAATGAATCAGAATCTACAGACAGTAAACCCCTTCCTAAAAATAATGTAGATAAAATTACCCCAAAAGACATTAAATTAATTTCGCATACCATATCTGATGTAGCAGACGACGACGGCTGGGCTTTTCTGGGAGATGTTGGTAGTTTGTTACAAAAAAAACAACCTAATTTTGATTCCAGAAACTATGGTTTCCAAAAGTTAACCCCTTTAATACAATCTATTAAACATTTTGAAATAGAGCAACGAGAGGCTGCAAAAGGACGGTCTAAACTAATCTATGTTAGAAATAAAAAACAAAGTAGAACCTCTTCAAAAAAATAGGTATCCCATATATAGTTTCTGTTTTTATACATAGATTTATAACTTTAAATAAATGTATTATATAAATGAAACATATACTATACTCCTCTTTACTTGCTTTTTTTATTATATGGTCAACTATTTCATGTAAAGAAAAATTAAAACAAATTTCTGATGATCCTATAAAATCAGAATCTGTAAAAGAAGAGGCACTCATATCAGATGGTATTTATTCTATCCTTGTTTCTAAAAACAACCAAATTGTTTTTGAAGAATATTATAATGGTAAAACAGCAGAAAATGTATCTAATATACAATCTCTTACCAAAGGGCTACTCAGTATTTTAATCGGAATTGCTATCGATAAAAAATTTATCAAAAGTGAAGAAGAAACAATACATACCTATTTGCCCGAAGAGTTTAAAAACTTAAAAGACAAAAGAAAAGAATCCATAACCATAAAAGATATATTAAACCAAACTTCTGGTCTATCCTGGAAAGGTTTTTTAGAACACCAAAACTGGATTACCAGTAAAAACCCTATTGCATTTGTACTACAAAAAGATCTGGAAAATACTCCTGGAGAAAAATACAATTACAATACTGGTGCTACCCATTTATTATCTGCAATTATAAGTAAATCTACAGGACAAACAACTCTTGAGTTTGCAAAGGAACATTTATTTATCCCTTTAGGCATTACCAAAGTAAATTGGGAAAAAAGAAACGATGGTAATTATGATGGTGGTGGTCTTGGTTTAGAAATGAAACCCAAAGATTTAATAAAATTAGGACAATTGTTAGATAATAATGGCTACTATAATTCTACAGAAATAGTATCCAAACAATGGGTAGAAAAACTATTAGATGTAGACAAAAAATTGCCTACAGACTGGGGTTTAAACAACTCTAAACATGGTTTTTGTTGGTATCAAGCGCAATTAAATGGAGATCGTATGGAGTATGGAATGGGATATGGTGGGCAGTTTATACTTATAGTTGCCAATAAAAATTTAGTGATCGTTGCCACTCATAACCACGATACCCCAAATGGAATTGAACAACAAATAAAATTCCTAAACCAAAAACTACCCGTTTTAATTAACGAATATGGTGAATAAAAAATTTCTTGAAACCGACTATCCTCGAGGCAGAGCCATAGAGGTATTTCGCCAGTTTCATTTTGGTCTTGGGACCAAAAACCGAAATTTTGTATTTTACCTCACCCAGAACTGCCGAAAATGGCAGTTCTGACCTCTCCCAAGGAGAGGTGAATCGGAAACCCCGAGGCAGAGCCTTCGAGGAATTATTTTGATTAATATAAAAAACACATACTAATTGGCTTCTATTTTTGCACACGGATTTGTTGCATACGCCTTCGATAAAATTTTTTCTAAAACGGTGTATTCCAAAAACTTTGCCTATTAGGTATATTCTGTGCAATATTGCCAGATGCAGATGTACTAGGCTTTAAATTTGGTATTGCTTATGAAGATTTCTGGGGGCATAGGGGATTTTCGCACTCTTTAGTATTCACTTTGATTTTGGCAACTGTTCTTATTTTTTTTATACCAATATGCTCTTTTCTAAAACCAGAGTTGCTTTACTTCTTTTTTGAACTCCGATGGTCCTTGGATGAGGTTAGACAACACCAAGATACACTCCGAAGCTATCGATATGAAGTCAGAGACTGCCAAGATGTCCTTCGAAGGTATCCAAATGAGGTTTGACTACTATTTTTAAACT